>NZ_JBAOJI010000001.1:0-602924 GCF_037080055.1 Halovenus anhuiensis | reverse complement strand
CTCGCAGCCCCGATAATCCGCATGACTACCGGCAACGAACAGTACGAACGGCTCCGGGAGGCCTTCGCCGAGGAGAGCGTCGACCAGACGATCGATCCGTTGCACGACCCCGAATTCAACGACGAACGGAGCGACGCGATCGAGGGCTGGATGGCCGAGCGGATCACCCAACTGCCGCCGGAAGGCTTCGTTGAACTCCTCCGGCCTGCCTTCGAGGAAGACGAGTGGATGCTCATCCTCCTCGGCGCGGTCCTCGGCTTCGCCGCGGGCTGGATTCAACTCGTGGTGGTGACCGCAGCATGAGCCGTGATCTCCCCGACGGCGAGAGCGGTCCGCCGGCCGACGACTGGGGCCCCGCTGTCGGCGACGACGCCGAGGACGGTGCCCCGACGCTTCCGCTGCAGGAGATCGATCGCATCTTTTCGGTCGTTGAGCGGGCGCTGCAGGGCGATACGCTCGACCGCGAGCAGACCAACCAGCTGATCGAACTCTTCGAGCGGGCCATCGCCACCCCGGCACAGACTGACCCGGAGACGATTGCCGAGTTCGTCTCGATGATCGAGGAACTGCTCATCCGGCCCGGGGAACTCGAAGACGCGAACGTCGACGGAATCCTCTCGATTTTCGAGCAGGCACTCGCGGGGGTCGGCTCAGATCAGGAACGAACAGAAGACGTGCTCTCGGTCGTCGAAGCAGCCGTCCGCGATCCGACGAGTATCGAGCCTGCCGATGTCGAGCAATTCCGCTCCGCTATCGAGGGAACAATTACCGAGATGACCAACCCCTACACCGGCCCGCTCGGCGAGCTATTCGGGCTCTCGCGGGCGACGGGACTCGATCCAGCGGAGATCGACGAGGGCGAACTGGAATCGGTCCGGCTGGCCCGGCTGGCGACCGCGATGACACAGCGGGCGACGGGCTACTCGCTCGAATCGGGAGTCAGAACCGGCACGCGGATGGGGTACGCCGCGATGAACGCGACCTCCCCGGCGGAGCTGTTGACGGAGGTCCGTGCGATCACGCTGGACGAACTCAGACGATCGGGGGTCGATATCGGCGACGAACAGTCCGAGTGGCTCGACGCCCACGAAGACGCCGTCGTCAACGACCGGCCGGTCACCGCGGACCAACTCCGCCAGCGCGGGGAGCGCCTGCTCTCGAAATCGGCCGAAGTCGGTCGCGACGAGGCCTTCCATCCGGCGTATCCGTCGATGCTCGAAGCGCTGGCCGCCGACGAAGCCCGTATTCTCCGGCTGCTGGCGACGGAGGGGATGCAGGCCTCGCTTGACCTCTACGACAAACAGTATATCCCGTTCACCTCGCGGCTCATCGCCCGAAATCTCTCGATGGTCGGCAGCGACGCCGGCTGTCGTCACCCCGATCGGACGCCCGTCTATCTCCAGAATCTCGCACGCCTCGGGCTGATCCGCTTTACCGAGCAACCGGTCGAGAACCTCAAGCGGTACCAGGTGCTCGACGCCCAGCCGCACATCGAGGCTGCGATAGAGAAGGCCAAACGGCCGAAGACGGTCTACGGAAGCATCCAGCTCACCGAACTCGGGATCGACTTCTGTGAGAGCTGTCTCCCGGTGACGGTCGATCACACTCGCCAGCGCCGCCGATTCCGCGGTGAACAATCCGACGAATCCACCGAGGACAGCTAATCTGTTGCAGCCCGCGTGGTCACTTCTCTTCGAGCTTCGCTTCGAGCATGTCGATTTCTGCCTCGAAGTGTTCGGCGAGCGAACCCGCGTCGGGCAGCACGTTCGCGTCTCCGGCGATGCCGACCCGAACGTTTCCACCGTAGGTGATCAGGCTGATTCCGAGTCCCTGATCGACGGCCTGTGGTACCCAGAAGACCATATCCGTCACTTCTGTGCCGGCGAAATCGATCGTATTGAGCGGTCCGGGGACGTTCGTGACGATACCGGTCGCTCGCTTCTCGAACATCTCCATGAGTTTCTCTTGGCCGGATTCGGGCAGTAGACCGCCGAATTCGAGCAGTCTGTACATCAGGAAGGCTTCGACACCGAGTTTCCCGACGCCGACGTTCTCACGCATGAATTCGATTCGGTCGCCGAGGTCGCGTTTGCCGACAGGCAGCGGGAGGAAGGCCAGCCCGAACCCGTTTCCTAACTGTTCGTCCCGCGCCGCCATCGGCACGAGATTGACCGGCACAGTACAGCGGAGTTGGAGCCCCTCGGTGTCCTCGCCACGCGATTCGAGTTCCCGACGGAGCGCACCTGCGGTCACGGCGAGCAACACGTCGTTGACCGTGGCATCGTAGTCTCGCTTGATCCGTTTGACCTGATCGATATCGATCTCGTCGGTCCAGGAGGCACATTTCCGAGAGCCGAGCGTGCCGCGAAGTGACGTATCGGCCTCGTCGGGCATCCTGAGCAGATAATCGATCTCTTTGAGCGTCGTCGCGGCCAGTCCGGCCTTCCCGAAGCGAATCTCGCTGAGATCTGCGCCTTCGTCGGCGCTCCGTCCGCTGTCACTGTTGGGATTTTCCCCCTCAACTGTGCTATCGGCCGCGGGCGGTACTGTCGCGGCCCCACCGTCGGCCGCCGTGTCCTCTTTGCCCGGTGGGCTCGGGACGTTTCCGATCGGTAACTCGATCTCTTCGGGATTGTCCGCGAGCCCGAGCAGGACGTACAACAGCGCGAACCCATCCCCGAGGCTGTGATTGATTCGGAACGCAATGGCGTTGCCATCGCCGTCGTCGACATCGTCGACCAGATACGCCTCCCACAGCGGCCGGCGCTCGTCGAGCGGACGGCTCATGAGTCGGCCGACAAACTCCTGGAATTTCTCGTCGGTGGCGGGTTCGGGCAGCGAAATATCGTAGACGTGTGAGTCGATATCGAAGTCCTCGACGGTTTCCCAGTACGGTCGGCGAACCCGTCGCTTGCGTCCGCCGACTTTCTGCTTGAAGCGGTCGAACTGGAGCAACCGCTCTTCGAGGCGGTCACAGACCTCCTCGTAACTCACTTTCTCGTCGAACCAGAGGATCCCGGTTATCGTCATCAGATTGTCCGTTTTCCCCATTCGTCGCCACGCATTGTCCGCCCCGGATAGTGGATCTCGCTCCGGCATTGTCTCCTGACTGATCTTTCAGGATAGTGGATGTTAAAGCTTCGTTGTTTCCAGTTCCGGCCGCACGGGCCACTACAGGCCGGTGAACGTCCGCTTACCCCTCGGCCAGAGGTTTATTATTTCCCGGATCCAATCTGACAGTCGAGCATCAATGTGTGGGAATGTATCAGATACCACGGGGGGCGAGTTGGACGTCGACGCAGTCGTCGTCGGGGCCGGGTTCTCCGGGTTGTACATGTCGTATCGCCTGCGGGAACTGGGCCTGTCGGTTCGGGTCTTCGAGAAGGCCGACGATGTCGGGGGGACGTGGTACTGGAACCGCTATCCGGGCGCGCGGTGTGACAGCGAGAGTCACATCTACTGTTATTCCTTCTCCGAGGAGATTCGCGAGCAGTGGCAGTGGTCTGAGCGCTACCCCGAACAGCCGGAAATCCTCGACTACCTCCGCTTCGCTGCCGACCACCTCGACCTGCGCCAGCATATCGAGTTCGAGACCGAGGTCGACGCTGCCGAATTCGACGATGGCTCGTGGACGGTCACGACTGCCGACGGCACCACCGTCGACAGCAAGTTTTTCATCAGTGCTGTTGGCTGTCTCTCCGAACCGTACATTCCGGACTTCAAGAACCGCGATGCCTTCGAAGGCGAGTGGTATCACACGGCCCGCTGGCCCCACGATGGCGTCGACCTCGACGGCAAACGGGTCGGCGTGATTGGCACTGGTTCCACGGGGATCCAACTCATCCCAGAGGTTGCCGAACGCGCCGGCCACCTGACGGTCTTCCAGCGAACGCCGAACTACGCCGTCCCGGCGCGAAATCGCCCGCTCTCCGACGAGAAGTGGGCAGAGATCGAGGCCAATTACGACGAGATTTGGGAGGACGCCCGCTTCTCGTGGCTGGGGATGCCCTTCGAGATGAAACACCCGACGACGGCCGGCCTCTCCGACGAGGAGATCCAGGCCGCCCTCGAAGAACGCTGGCAGGAGGGCGGCTTCCGATTCCTCCACACCTTCGAGGACACGCTACTCAATCCCGAAACAAACGAGATCGTTTCCAAATTCCTTCGTGAGAAGATTCGCGAGCAGGTCGACGATCCGGAGACGGCGGAGAAACTTGTCCCGACGGATCACCCCTACGGGAGCAAGCGGCCGCCGATGGATTACAACGGCTACTACGAGACGTTCAACCGTGACGACGTGACGCTTGCCGATGTGGACGAGCATCCGATCACCGAGTTCACCCCTGAGGGCGTCCGGACGACCGACTCGCTGTACGACCTCGATACGATCATCTTTGCCACCGGATTCGACGCGATGACCGGCGCGCTGCTGGCGATGGATATCCGCGGACGGGACGACTACGTGCTCGAAGAGGAGTGGGAGGGCGGGCCGCGGACGTATCTCGGCCTCGGCGTCGACGGGTTCCCGAACCTGTTCACCATCACGGGTCCGCAGAGTCCGGCCGTCCTGAGCAACATGCCGGTCTCCATCGAACAACACGTCGACTGGATTACCGACTGTATCGAGTACATGCAAGCGGAGGGCTACGAGTATATCGAACCGCAATCTGAGGCCGCAGAGCAGTGGGTTTCCCAGACGAACACCCTCGCTGGGTCGATGCTGTTCTCGGAAGCGGACTCGTGGTATCGCGGCGCGAACGTGCCGGGCAAACCCCGCGTATTCACGCCGTATCCGGGCGGTGTCGAGACGTACCGGCGGGAGTGCGAACGCGTCGTCGAAAACGATTACGAGGGCTTCGATCTCACTGAGTCACTCGATCCGCTCTCGCAGTCTGCCGATTAGAGTCGGACCGGAATCCCGCGCTCGTCCAGATATTGTTTGGTCTCCTCGATGGAGTACTCGCCGAAGTGGAAAATCGAGGCCGCCAGTGCCGCGTCGGCGTTCGCTTCTGTGAACACCTCGTAGGCGTCTTCGGGGCTGCCACAACCAGAGGAAGCGATGACGGGTGTCGAGACGGAATCACAGACAGCTTTCATCAGTGGGATATCGTAGCCGTCCTTGGTGCCGTCGGCGTCGATGGAGTTGATGAACAACTCGCCCGCACCACGGCGTTCGGCCTCTTCGGCCCACTCGACTGCGTCCGTTCCAGTCCCCTCACGTCCCCCTTTGACGGTGCACTCGAACCAGCAGGACTCGCCGTCGACCTCCGCGTAATACTCACCTTCCTCGTCGAAGCGGCGGCGGGCGTCGACGGAGATGACGATACACTGACTGCCAAAGGATTGTGCGCCCTCACCGATCAGTTCCGGTCGTTCGAGTGCGCCGGTGTTGATCGAGACTTTGTCCGCCCCTGCCCGGAGCGTCTCCTTGATGTCCTCGCGCGTGCGGATGCCGCCGCCCACGGTCAGCGGGATGAACACCTCGTCGGCCACCGAGCGGACGGTGTCGAGCATCGTCTCCCGGCCCTCTGCGGAGGCGGTGATGTCCAGAAAGACGAACTCGTCGGCGCCGGCCTCGTTGTACTCCTTTGCCATCTCGACAGGATCGCCGGTGTATTCGAGGTCCTCGAAGTTGACACCCGTGTATACGGCGGCGTTGCCGTCGTCGTCGACATCGACATCGATACAGGGGATAATTCGCTTGGTGAGGGTCATGTCGGGTTACCGTCCGATAGGAGAGTCGGCCACCTATGCGTTTCTATGCCCAGCCGATACACCGAAGTATTCGGGGCGTCCACGTCCGATTATGAGCGACGATACGGATTCGGGCGAGTACGACCCGACAGAGCCGACCCCACCCGAACGCGAACCGCCACGGCGGAGCACCGCCCCGCAGAGTGCCTATACGAACGGACAGGTCGCCATCGGATTCGCTGTCCTGGTCGTGGGGCTTTTCGTCGTCTTCGGGTTGGGTGTCGCGCTGGCGTAGCTGACAGTTTCCTCACACGGTCGGTTTGAATGAGAATGTTAAAGACAACGACCCGATTATGGAAGCATGCGCCCGGGTGGCTTAGCTGGACATAGCGCCGCACTCATAGGGTACTAACGGACGCGGCACACTCCGGCACGTTCCCCGAGGTTCGCCTCGGACCTGGGACATGCGGAGATCGAGGGTTCGGAGCCCTCCCCGGGCATATTCTGACGAAGAGCGAACATCGTGAGCGATGAGTCTGATATGCCCGCCGGAGGCGACGAACCCGTAGGTTGCAGGTGAGCACCGCGAACCTGCAGCAGGAAAGAGCTTGCTCTTCCCGAGGTTCGGAGCCCTCCCCGGCTATTTTCCACGAAACCACGACCGACAGGGAGTGGTGACGTCGTAAAATATCGACCGGCTCGCGGTTCGACCCTCTCTGGGCACTGCTATTATAATCCTCCACAGCAACCGCCATATGGCGGTCGATTTCGTTATACAGCTACGTTAGCGCTATATTATATAACGATATATCGAACAGTACTATCGGTCGCTAGCGCGGGCTCTGCTGACGACGTTAGATCGACGCGGTCTGGTGATCGAGGCTCGCTCGCCAACTGATCTGACAGTATTTCGCGTGGGCGGGTGGTGGCCCCAAGCAGTTTCCGGAGTGATCTCCGATCTGGCTCTGATCGGGGTGATTTGTTCTCCCACCTGTCTCCGTTGGTATGCGTACTGGGAACGCAGACTATACACGATCCAGATTCACGCTCTGGCTACATTCGTCCGCAGGCAACTCACACTGAGACATGGTGCACCGTTTTGGCATGTATTGGCCGACTGGCTAATGTTTCTGCACCGAGGCAGCGATGACGATCACCCGCGACCTCCTGTCGGAGTGAGTAGAAACCAATCCGTCTGGGACAGTGGCCCTGCTGACAACATTCTCGTCACCCGGGACGTGGAGAGGCCGGTCTACACTTTGGTTCCTGTCGACGGACCGCTTCTGGCGACTGCTGGCGGGTGTGGAGTCTCTTCCGATTTCCGCCGTTATCTCTGGTTCACGGAGTTTTATATAGCACTCATTGGTATATGCTGAGAACAACTCTCGATGACCGCTTCAGCAAGCCCGTTACGTCTCCTCTTTGTCGCCGGTGAGCGGCCCGATTCCGAGATCAGGGCTGCGCTCGACGAACAGATCGATTCGTACACGCTCGATACCGAGCAGACCGCGGCAGATGCTCTCGACACGATCCGCTCTGAATCCGTCGACTGTGTGGTCAGCGAGTACGAACTTCCGGAGTCGGACGGTCTCACGTTCCTACAGTCCGTTCGAGAGATCGACTCAAATCTCCCGTTCATCCTCGTTCCTGCAGACGGGGACGAATCGATCGCCAGCGTCGCAACCGAACACGGTGTCAGCAGATATCTCCCACGCGAGACAGCTGCCGAACGGCTGGCGACGAACATCGTCGAAAGCGTCGGGCACCGCTTGGATCTCGAACAACGGGTCACGCGGTACGAACAGATTCTCGAATCACTCGACGACGCTGTCTACGCGATCGAACCCGACAGGACGATTGTCTACGTCAACGAGCGGTACGCCCAGATGAAAGGCGTCGACCGCTCGGAGCTTCTCGGCACCGACATCGACCGCTGGATCTCCCGGGAGACAAAACAGAAGGTCGCACAGATCCGGAAGCGAGTCGCCAGCGGCGACCGCGCTGTCGGCGTCCTCGAGTACGACTTTCTCACCGCGGACGGCGAGACGTTCCCAGCAGAACTACGATTCACCTCCGTGCCAGACGGGGACGCCTTCGACCGGGCGGGGGTGATTCGGGATGTCTCCGAGCGGGTCGCCCGCGAGCAATCTCTCCGGGAGACCAACGAGCGCCTCGAAGAGTTCGCGAGTATCGTCTCCCACGATCTGCGCAATCCTCTCGATGTCGCCCAGACGCGACTCGAACTTGCCAGAACGGAGGCCGACAGCGAGCAACTCGACGAGATCGGTACCGCTCTCGACCGGATGGAGCGACTGCTCGAAGAACTGCTCGCACTCGCCCAGCAAGGCCAGACTATCGACGAGCCAGGGCCGGTCTCGCTAAAGCATCTCGCGACGACAGCGTGGGCGGCAGTCGATACGGCCGATGCGACCCTCGATATCGAGAGTCCACTCACGCTGCTCGCTGACGACTCTCGACTCGAACAACTGTTCGAGAATTTGTATCGGAACGCCATCACACACGCCGGGCCGACTGCCACCGTCTGTGTCGGTGCGTTACCCGGCGACGAGGGGTTCTATATCGCAGATGATGGCCCAGGTATCCCCGACGAAAAGCGGACAGACATCTTCGAGTCCGGCTACTCGACCACTCCCGACGGAACTGGATTCGGGCTCTCGATCGTCGAGGAAATCGCCGACGCACACGGCTGGGCCATCGACGTGAGCGATAGCGACCACGACGGTGCGCGGTTCGAGTTCGTGGGCGTCGATCTCCCCTCCCGATAACCGCCACATGCTGAATCGGCCGCCTCTCTGTCTCGCGGTTGGTGCCCGGGCGAGAATTGTCTGGTGAGTGTCTAATTTCACAGATTGACCGGCGCATTCCCGGAGAAGTATCTGTGGAATGCCATGTTCTGGTGACTAAACGAATTCAAATTTTATGATTCGAATAACAAAATGGATAAGCACTTAGTTATCCGGATATATTGTCTAAATCAGTAGTTTCTTATCAGTATCTATTGAGTAAATACGTATGTATGTCCCAGTCGGTGACGACGCCGTCGCCAACGTTCGTGAACGGGATGTCATACAGGTGAAAATTGACGAGACGATGTCTCTCGACTTTGATATGAGCAACAGCGCGGAGTACGTCGAGACGGGTGCGGTCGAAGGGCAGACCCAGATCGACTTCGAGGTGAACCGCTCCGAACTGTTGGAGTACGTCGAGAGAGCAGATTCACCGTCGATCATCGACAAACTCAGAGCGATTCTGGAGGATTGGTCGACAGATGGCATCAGTGCACAGGAAATCAATCTCAATTACGGTCGATTACTGTTCAAAGGCGCAGAGCCGATTGGGATGACTCCGACCGTCGAACTGAACGATACCATTCACGCATCGGAACTCCAGTCGAAATCTCCCGACGAACTCAAACGTGACCTCCGGAAAGAGTGGGAGTACGAGACGAGTTACGACCAACTCGCACAGGATATTGGTGAGTATCTCGAACGCGAGGGGATCACGGCTAACCCGTCGTTTTCGGCACCGGTCCACATGCAGGCCCGTGCACACCCTGCCGTTGACGGGACGGATTACACCATCGAACTGGACAACAACGAGTTCGTTCCGATCCATCGAATCACACTCCAGTTGAAGATGGATCCGGAGGTCGGTCGTGAGGTGAAACTGGGCCACGAATTCGACGAAGAAGAGGACAACTGGTCCGGGTCGGACCTCGTCGATGGCTCGTACGATCCCGAAGACAACGTCTACACGGTCGAAATCAGATCCAGAGACAACTACGCACTTCCATCCGCAGAGCAGCGGTCTTCGACGCGACAGGTCCGGTTCCACGTTCCGTCCAGATCGCAAAAGGACCTCCAGGAGATCGCCGGCCGGGTTCATTTCACCAGAGACCGGCCGTTCTCGAATCTCACCCCCGTGGCGCTGTTCGACGCTGGCGGTCACTGCATCGGGAAATTCGGCCGATACGACCGATGGATGGACGCCGACGTGGTGGATATCGACGCGACTGGCCGCATCGACGCGACCTTCCACACACCGACCGAAGACGTGGCTGTCAGTTCGACCGCGGAGATTACGAAGAAAGTCACCGTCGAGGGGGTCACACCGATTCAGGCGTTCAGTCGTATCGAGGAAGTGTTGGACGACCGGGGCATCGATGGACTGGACGCGAAACAGCCAGAAAAAGAACGCCAACTGCAGGAAGGCAAGGAAGCAGAAGTCTACAGTGGTCACCTACGTAACGGCTACGTCCTCGAAAACGACACGCGAATCGAGATCAACATCAGCGTCGAGGGGAGCGTTCGCTCGGCAGATGTCGAGCGGAGCCGCGAGGAAGACGAGAATCTCCCGGCAGAACGCCGGTCGGTCTCCCGGGCGTACGGCGACACGAACCTCACGGTCCGGGGCCGCGGTGCCAACCGGAGCGTCGTCGAATCGTACGTCGCGGATCTGCGCGACGAACTGAATGTCACCTTGAAATCGATTTCGGAGGAGATGTAACATGCACATCGACACAGACCAACTCGACGGCGAGTATCCACCAGAACCGGAGTGTGACGTCAACCAGAAAGACTGCCGCTTCGATCCGGTCGAGTTCACCTGCCACCAGTGTGGCAAGAACCTCTGCCAGAACTGCGCTGTCGGCATCCGTCACCAACCACAGCTCATCAAGTACAACCGCATCCAGCGGGAAAACAACGAACGCATCCAGATGCACTGCCCGGACTGTACCGACACTCACGAGTTCGACGTGCGAAAGCTCGCTGCTGGACTCGGTGGCATCGTCCTCGGGGCTGGCATTCTCTACCTCCTCGAACTCTCCGCGGTCACCGGCGCGATTGCGCTCCTTTCGATCGCTGTCGGCATCGGACTGCTCTATCACGAATATAACCTGAAACAGCAACTCGGCGCCGACGAGATTATCGACCAGCAGCCGATGCAACAGAGTCCGCAACGACAGCAGCAGTAAGGTCTGGTATTTTGCCAGTCGGTTCGCCGGCGATGCGGACTGTGAACGACGTGAAGACAGTTGTTCGCGCTGGGCCTTCTTTCACGATCGGTGTGGCAACCGTCAGCTCTGAGTCGAAGTCGTTTTTCGGGTCCCTCCCGCTTTTCCGATATGACCGACCCCAGTGCACACCACTTCGGCGTGACGGTGACTGACCTCGACCGATCGATCGAGTTCTACCGCGACGTGCTCGGACTCGACGTGCGATCCCGCTTTTCGGTGTCGGGCGAGGAGTTCGCGACGGGCGTCGGCGTCGAGGGCGCTGCTGGAACCTTTGCCCACCTCGACGCCGGCACGGCCCGCGTCGAACTGGTCGAGTACGATCCCGAAGGCGACGACGCCACCGGTGGTGCGATCAACCAGGCCGGCGCGAAGCATCTGGGTCTTGAGGTCGACGACCTCGACGCGGCCTACGAGAGCCTTCCGGACGATGTCGAGACGGTGAGCGAGCCACAGACGACCGAAAGCGGAACGCGGATCCTGTTCGTTCGGGATCCAGACGACAATCTGATCGAACTGCTCGAACCGTAGCGACCCAGTAGTGCCTGCTCCAAGCGCTTATTACTCTTCGTCAAGCCTTTTCGGCAGCAGAAAGCCGGTGGAGCGGATTGTGAACGACGCCCGGACTCGCTTCGCTCGTCCGGTCTCGTTCAAACCCCACACGTTCGGTTCTCTGTCCTCACTGACGTTCAGACAAAAGAGCCGATGGAGGGATTGTGAACCTCGGTCGGAGCAAAGCTCCTCCCTGCTTCAAATCCCTCGCTGTGGCTTTCGCTGCTCACGTTGTTCGCAGCAGAAAGCCGGTGGAGGGATTGTGAACGACGCCCGAGAACCTGCTCGCTACGCTCGCAGAACCTCGGTCTCGTTCAAATCCCACACGCTCGGCTCTTCAGCCTCACTTCGTTCGGCAGAAAGAGCCGGTGGAGGGATTTGAACCCTCGGCCTATTCCTTACGAAGGAATCGCTCTGCCAGTCTGAGCTACACCGGCACGCACATTCACGTAGTACCGATACGACCAATAAGCGTTGCGAATCCGCCCGCCCACGACCGACCGCTCACGCCCGGGTGAGTTCGACATCCAGCACGATGTTGTACTCGTGGGGAGCGTACGACCGGACTGTGTGCCGGTTCTGGACTGTCACGTCGTATTCCGGTCCCGCAGCCTCGCGAATCGCCCGTTCGCCGGGGCCGAACAGATCGTCCTCGTGCTGGATATCGTAGTAATGAACCACGCAATGCTCGCCAGCGAGCGCAACTGCCGTCTCGACGAACTCGTTTGCAGAGTGTGGGAGGTTCATCACCAGCCGATCCGCCCAACCCTCGTACTCCGCGGTCAGTTCCCGCACGTCGCCGTGGATGGCCGTCACGCGCTCGTCTACGTTGTTGCGCTGGGCGTTCTCGCGGAGATACTCGATTGCCGTCTCGTTGATATCGACTCCGACCACGTCTGCACCGCGTTTGGCCATCGGAATCGCGAAGGGCCCGACGCCGGCGAACATGTCGATCACCTGCTCGCCGGTCTCGACCTGCTCGGTCACCCGGTGGCGTTCGGTCGCCAGCCGGGGTGAAAAGTAGACGGCGGCCAGATCCAGTGCGAACTCGCAGCCGTACTCCCGGTGGACCGCCTCGGTCTCCTCACCGAACAGCACGTCCCAGTCGCGGATCCGCTGTTCGCCTTGAATCTTCGAGGCGCGGTTGAGCACCGTCTTTACGGGCAGGTCCGACTCGACAATCGCGTCGGCGAGCGCCCGCGCCCGGTCGGGGTCGTCTTCGTCGATGATGACCACCTCACCGAGTCGCTCGTAGGAGGCGGTGAACTCGACTAACTCGTCCGGCGTGGTCTGTGTTTCCCGCTGGGGGGCGTCGTAGTCGACGATGGCGTACTCCTCGGGAACTGCATCCGGGTCGCTGACGGGAATGTATAGCTGGCCGTCCTCGTGGACGAT
Organism: Halovenus anhuiensis; assembly: GCF_037080055.1. Classification (NCBI taxonomy): domain Archaea; kingdom Methanobacteriati; phylum Methanobacteriota; class Halobacteria; order Halobacteriales; family Haloarculaceae; genus Halovenus; species Halovenus anhuiensis. The sequence goes on along the minus strand of NZ_JBAOJI010000001.1, from coordinate 590,248 downwards.
TTCGCGGCGCTGGTCGATGAGTTCGGACTCGGCGAGCGCCTGCCGCGTCGCCTCGCCGTCCTCGCGCGGAACCCGGACACAGGGGACCGTCATACTCAGCACTGAGAGACGGGCCGCGGTAAGTCTGCTGTTTTAGTGCGTAAGCAAGAGCAGTTGGCTGTCGGTGCGAGCGAGACAGAACGGGGCCGTCGGCTTCCCGAAACTGTTCGTTCGCGCTTCGCTGACGAACAGTTTCTCGAAGGGTTCGCCGCAGGCCGGACAGCCGAAGCCGTCCCGGTTTTCCAGTTGCATCGTCTCGCGGTCCTCCCGGATGAGTTTGAGTCCGTGGCGATATTCGTGGACATCGAACTCGCCGGAGATGTCCAGTTGCTCCATATCTCGCTTTCACGCCGGGACTCGAAAAGTCTTCACCCCTCCAGCCGCGGCGACAGTCCGAGCAACACGATTCCGGCCGCACCGGTGAAGCCACCGGCAACCGTGATCAGAAACTCCTCGGCCCAGAGACCGAAGCCAGCAAAGACCGCTCCGAGGAGGAGAAAGGCTGCCCCGGCGAGTTTGACGGCGAGTTCGGAATCCACGGCGGGTTCACTCACATTCCTTTCGGGGTGTTGAGGAGACAAGAACGCTGGTATTCACGCTCGCTGTCCGGAAATCTCCGAGTCGAAAGGTTGAGGTGCGCGAACAGCCCTAAATGGGGGTATGGAACTCCGGGTTATCGACAAAGAGGAGACGGAACTCGCCATCGAGATTGCCGGCGAGGATCACACGTTCATGAACGTCCTGAAGGGTGCGCTGCTGGAGACAGAGGGTGTCACCGCCGCAACGTACGACGTAAATCCCGAACAGTCCGGTGGCCAGACCGAACCGGTCCTGACGATCAAGACCGAAGCCGATGTCGACGCGCTCGACGCGCTCGAAGACGGCGCGGATCGCGTTATCGAGAAAACCGACGGACTGCGCGACGCTTACGAAGCGGCGGCCTAACTGGCGGCGCAAAGAAACGCAATCAGATAGAGTTGACCGTCTGCAGCGTGGGTGTCGACGCCGATCGTATCGATCTCTTCGTTCTCGAAGGTCGGATCGTCGAACAGTTCATTGCTCACGATAAGCTTATTCACGAGTGAATCGGCCGTGTCACCTTGTTGGATCGGAACCTGATTGCGGACCCTCCACGTGGGGCCTTGGCACTCTTCGTTCACCAGTTCACGGACACGTTCCTCGTCGACTTGCCCGTCCCCACTGATTTCTGCTTTGACCCGCTGCTGATTGTTGAATCGCGCGACCTCGTCCAACCGGTCACCTCGGCTGAGTGTACCGACATTTTCGGCCTCGCGCTGTTCGTTGACCGCATCGACGTACGCCGTCTCGACCTCGGCGAGTTCGATCCCGCTCTCTGTTTCCTCGGCGCTGCCCGGGACGTTCTCCACGTCGGGAATGCCGTTCGAGATGAATGGCACGTCGATAACGCCAGCAAAGCCGAGGATTGCCACGGCTGCGATCAGCAAGACCGCCCCGAGCGCGAGTGCGTACTGTGGCGTGACGAGATCAAGATAGCTCGGAATCGCCGTCTCGGACTCGCTGATTCGCTTTTCGGTCTCTTCGAGGTCGGCGTTGCCACAGTTGTTGCAGGTCGCGGTGTGTCTGGCGTGTTCTCGGCCGCACTGGGTACAGGTCCAGACAGTTGTCGTCTCCCGGGCCACGCGCTCGCCGCTGGAGCCCTCTCCCGGGTACTTCGTGAGATCCTCGTCACTGATCGTCTTCTCCTGTCGCTCTAAGGTTCCGTTGTTACAGCGACTGCACGGCGGGGAGTGTTTCGTGTGCTCTCGGCCGCAGTCTGTACAGACCCAGACGACCGTCGAGTTCGCATCGCCCGCGCTCCCCTGGCGAACGACCGCTTTCTCGAATTTTCCGTGCCCACAGTTGTCACACGGTGGATCGTTCTCTTCGTGAGGCTTTCCACACCACTCACACCGCCATTCCATCACTCGTACCTTTGTGCTAGCGACGAAAAGTCTGCTGTTTGTTCCCGTGCCTCGCCGGGATTCAGTCGTACAACTGCTCGATGCGTTCATCGAACCGACGCTGTAACTTCCGCGTCACTGGTCCGATTTCGTACGCCCGCCCGTCGACACTCGTGACCGGGCGAATCTCCCACGTCGAGTTTGTGACGAACAGTTCCGTCGCGTCCGCAAGCCGGTCGGGTTCATACGCCCCCGTTTCGACTGGAATCCCTGCCTCGTCGGCGAGTTCGAGGACGATGTTCCGTGTTATTCCCGGAAGTAGCGGCACTGACTCGCTGGGTGTGTGCAGCGTCTCCCCCTCGACGAAAAAGAGGTTACTCGTCGCTCCTTCGGCGAGCAGGCCGTCGACTGACTGGACGATTGCCTCGTCGGCATCACTTTCGCGGAGTTCGAGTCGCGCGAGGATGCTGTTGAGGTAGTTGTGCGTTTTTGCGCCTGCTGGCAGTGCGCTATCCGGCACTTTTCGTTGCTCGACGGTCCGGAGCGTCGCCGGGTCGTCCCAGACGCGCGATCCGTCGATTCCGCCCCGGGGCAGCGGGGAGACGAAGACGACAATCGTCGGGTCGACAGCGGGATTGGGGGTCAGTTTGCCGGGCTGGACGCCACGCGTGACCGACAGTTTCGTGTACGCGTCGGTCAGTTCGTTCGCTGCCAGCGTCTCCTCGATCCTGCTGCGGAGATCCTCCTCTCCGGGGAGTGCGTCGGCGAAGCCGAGCATCTCGCAACTTTCTCGGAGTCGGTCGGCGTGGGCCTCCCACTCGAAAATCTCGCCGCCGTAGACCCGCATCGTCTCGAAGGCCGCGTCACCGTACATGAACCCGCGGTCGCGGACGCTGACCGTCGCTTCTGACTCGGGGACAAGTTCGCCGTCGACGTGATACTGTAACTCACTCATCCCTGACCTCCGTCGCGCTGTCGAGGAAATTCTCGACGATCTTTATTCCTTCGTCGGTCAGAATGCTCTCGGGGTGGAATTGCACGCCGACGTGGGGTCGCTCCTCGTGGCGGACGCCCATCACGACCGTCCGCTCGTCGTCGGTTCTGGCGGTCTCTACCAACTCCTCGCTTAACTCCCCGCGCTCGACGGCCAGCGAGTGATACCGACCGACCTCGAACTGGCCGGGGAGGCCCGCGAAGATTCCAGTTCCGTCGTGGGAGATAACCGATGGCTTCCCGTGGACGACCGAGTCGGCGTGTCGGACAGGGATCCCGTGGGCGGCACAGAGCGCCTGATGGCCGAGACAGACGCCCAGCGTTGGATACGAGCGCTCGGCGAACAGCGGGATGGAGATGCCCGCTTCCTGTGGCGTTCCCGGCCCCGGCGAGACGACGATTGCGTCCGGATCCAGTTCGTCGACTTCAGCGAGGGTGATCTCGTCGTTGCGACGGACGATGACTTCGCCGTCCGTAGAGTCGATTCCCTCCGCCTCCGCCGAGACCACCGTCCCAACGTACTGGACGAGATTGTACGCGAACGAGTCGTAGTTATCGACGACGAGTACGCGAGTCACTGGTTGCTCACCTCCAGATCGGCCCGCTCGCCGAGCGCCGCGTCGACGGCGTTGATCAATCCTCTGGCCTTGTCGAGAGTCTCCGCGTACTCCGCGTCGGGATCAGAGTCGTGGACGATGCCGGCCCCGACCCGGAGGTGATACTCCTCACCGTACCGGACGAGCGTTCGGATGATGATGTTGAGCGTCGCGCGTTCGTCGAAACCGAAGATGCCGATGCTGCCGGTGTAGGGCCCCCGGCGGGTTGCTTCGAGTTCGTCGATGATCTCCATCGTTCGGGGCTTGGGGGCGCCGGTGATCGTCCCACCGGGGAAGACGGCGGCGATCGCATCGGCCAGGTCGTGCTCCGGTCGCATCTGTCCCTCGACCAGCGAGACGAGATGCATCACCTCGGAGTAGCGGTCGACGCGGCGATACTCAGAGACCTCGACGCTGCCGTACTCACAGACCTTGCCGAGGTCGTTGCGTTCGAGATCGACCAGCATGGCGTGTTCTGCACGCTCTTTTTCGTCGGTTCGCAGTTCGGTCTCCAGTCGCTGGTCTTCAGACTCGGTCGCTCCCCGGGGTCGAGTGCCGGCGATCGGTTCGGTGACGAGTCGTCGCCGCTCGCGTTCGAGCAACAGTTCGGGACTGGCGCTGACCAGATCGACGCCGGGGAACTCCAGAAGCGCCGAGTACGGGGCCGGGTTCACCGCTCGAAGCGCGTCAAAGGCGGCGACCGGGTGGACCGCTGCCGGTGCGCGCAGGCGCTGTGAGATGTTCGCCTGAAACGTATCGCCGTCGCGGATGTACGCTTTCACTCGCTCGACGCGCTCTCCGAAGGCTGCCCGCCCGCAGTCGCTCTCGAAGGCGGCACTCGCCGCGTCGGCGGGTGCTGGCCCCACCGCTGGATCGCCGTCCTGGAGTTGCTCCGCCAGACTGAGAATCTCCGCACGCCCCTGTTCGTACGCCTGCTCGATGGCGTCCTCGTCGTCTGGATCCTCGATCACTGGACAGTGGGTGATGTGTAGATCGACCGTCTCCCCACGGGGCTCTTCCCACGCGACGAGCGTCTCGTAGAGGGCCACCTGTAACCGCGGGAGGTCGCGGTCTTGGTCGGCGTGTTCAGGCAGCGCTTCGAGTTCTCTGGCGATGTCGTAGGAGAGCCAGCCGATCGCTCCGCAGGGGTAGGGGACAGAACAGTCGCCGCGTGTCAGGCCTCCCCCGTCGACGAGCGCGGCGAGGCGGTCGAGCGAGGATGCTTCCCCTGGGTCGACGCTGTGGATCTCGCCGGGATCGACACCAAAATACCCCCAGCCACGCTGTCCACCGGTGGTGTCGAGATACGCGCCGCCGGTGTTGGTCCGTGCTCGGCGATAGGCAAGAAATGGATCGTCGACGGTGAGTCGGGCCTCGATCGGAACCCGGTCGCCCGGGGCGGCGTCGGCGGCAGTCGCCGCAAAGCCCGCAGCAGTCGTCACAACCTCCGGCTTCATACCGTCGTGTAGTCGCGGAACTACTAACGACTTTGTGGTTTCCCGACCGCGCGGGCCGGTCGTTTTCGCTCAGAGCCGGTCGTTCGCCTTGTCGATCCAGTCCTGTGCGCGCGATTCGGATGTCTCGGCGGCTTCGGCGACCGTCTCGGCGTCGCTGTCGGCCAGTTCTGCGATCGTTCCGATGCCGGCTTCGCCGAGGCGCTCGCTGTAGGTCGGGCCGATACCGCTGATCTCTTCGACGGACTCCCAGCCCGCCTCCTCGGTTGTCTCCTCGTCTTCGACCTCGTCCTCGGCGACATCCGGTTCGGCGGCTTCTTCGTCGCCCTTCTCGGAGACTGCTTCTTCCTCGGTGTCCGTCTCCGTGTCTTCGGTTTCTTCGACGGCAGCTTCGTCTTCCGCAGTGTCTTCGACTGCGTCTTCTGCCTCGTCAGGTTCCTCGACAGACTCTTTTTCGTCTGCTGTCTCCTCGACAGCAGTTTCCGTTTCGGCGTCGCTGGGCTGTTCGGTCGCGGTGTCTGTGCCCTTGACCGCGTCTTCGGATTCCGTGTCGGGCTCGCGCTCGACGGTAATCTCGCTCTCCCGTTCTGAGTCGCTCTCACTCTTCGTGTTGGAGAGGCCGAACAGGCTCCGAATCATCTGCGTCAAGACTTTCATACTGATGTGTTATGTAGCAGACTACTTAATTATTTCAAAACGACGGACTAGTTTCTCTTGTGATGATTTCGATGGCCTCGACCCGACAGCTTCCTTCGAGACGCTCGCTGGCGCTCTCGCTATTCGAGGCCGCCGCGTAACGCGTCATTCATCGCTCCGACTGGGGCGGATTCGCCGGTCCAGCGCTCGAACGCCTCCACACCTTGATATAGTAACATCCACGCCCCATCGACTGTCGTCGCGCCGGCCGCCTGCGCGTCTTTCAGCAGCCGCGTCTCCAGCGGGGAGTACACCGCATCGAGAACGGCTAGATCGCCGTGCAACGCCTCGGCGGGGACGGGCGAACGATCCTCCTCCATCCCCACGCTCGTCGCGTTGACCAGCAGGTCGGCGTCGGCGAGTATCTCCTCGATGGCGTCGAGTCCGTGTCCCGTTGCTGTCCCCGAGACTGCGTCTGCTGAAGTCACCTCTTCGGCGAGGGCCGTCGCTTTCTCCGTCGTTCGGTTCGCGATATCGACGGTCACACTCCGGTCCGCGAGGCCGAAGGCAGCGGCCCGTCCCGCCCCGCCGGCCCCGACGACGACTGCTCGGCCGCTGATCGACACGTCGTGGTGTTCGAGTGCGCGAACGAGACCGACCGCGTCGGTGTTGTGGCCCGTCGGCGGATCGGTGCTGAAATCGATGGTATTGACCGCGCCGATTCTGGCCGCGAGGTCGTCGGGTTCGACCGCATCGAGTACGTCCTGCTTGAATGGGATTGTCACGTTGAGACCGCTGACGCCGAGGTTTGCGGCGCTTCTGACGGCCTCCGCCCCGCCATCTTCGGGTGGCTCGAAGGTGACGTAGCGGGCGTCGATTCCCAACTGCTCGTAGCCGGCCTCGTGCATCGGCGGCGACAGCGAGTGGCCGACCGGATTCCCGATCAGTCCGTAGACATCCATGCGCGATATCTCGGACGCTGTGTACAAACATCGCCCGATTCTCGCTTTGTGAGTTTGCTGGTTCTGGTTTTTGTGACTCGTTACCTTCGAGGAACCAGAAAGCCCGAGGCTCTCGACTCGGGGGGCTTTCTGGTTGTCAGTCTCGATGAGCACACCTACTTTCTGTAATCTGACTCCAACTGAATGAGTCCCGGGAGATTCAAGCAACCAACGCCCCAACAGCGGGTATGGGAAACGCAGATTTACGCGACCTCGCGGTTATCGAGGAGGTTCCTTTCGACGAACTCTCGGGGTCGACCGTCGCCGTCGACGCCCACAACTGGCTCTATCGGTATCTCACGACGACGGTCAAGTGGACCAACGAGGACGCCTACACGACCGCCGACGGCACCGAAGTCGCCAACCTGATCGGCGTCGTGCAGGGCCTACCCAAGTTCTTCGAACACGATCTCACCCCTATCTTCGTCTTCGACGGCGCGGTCACCGAACTCAAAGACGACGAGGTCGAGAAACGCCGCGAGCAGCGCGAACAGTACGAAGACGATCTGGAAGCTGCCCGCGAGCGTGGCGACTCCATCGCTGTCGCCCGACTCGAATCTCGCACGCAACGCCTCACCGAGACGATCATCGACACCACCCGAGAACTGCTCGAACTGCTGGACGTGCCCGTCGTCGACGCCCCCGCCGAGGGCGAGGCCCAGTGTGCCCACATGGCCCGGCAGGAAGTCGTCGACTACGCCGGGACGGAGGATTACGACGCCCTGCTCTTTGGCGCGCCGCTCACCCTGCGGCAACTGACCAGCAAGGGCGACCCCGAGCGGATGGATCTCGACGCGACGCTCGACCGGCACGGCTTGACGTGGGAGCAGTTCGTCGACGTGGCGATTCTCTGCGGCACTGATTTCAACGAAGGAGTCTCGGGAATCGGACCGAAGACGGCTGTCTCACTGCTCACCGAACACGGCGATCTGTTCGCTGCCTTGGAGGCTCGCGGCGAAGAGATCGAACACGCCGACCGGATTCAGCAACTCTTCCTTGATCCCGCCGTGGTCGATGTCGACCCCGAGACGACAATCGAACCGGATGTCGACGCCGCCCGGGAGTACGTCGTCAACCAGTGGGGCGTCGATCCCGACGAGGTCGAACGGGGCTTCGAGCGCATCGAGGACGCCGTCGTCCAGACCGGACTGGACAACTGGACGTGACCACCGCGGGAACTCTCAGGGGTATTATATGGGATCGTACACAACCGTCTGGTAGACGAGAGCTGTGACCCAGGAGACATCTGACCACGATGTGCAGGACAGCGAACAGATCCGGGTGCTGATCGTCGAAGACGAGACCGACCTCGCCGATATGTACGCCGAGTATCTCCCGGAGTACGACACGTCGATTGCCTACGGCGGCGAAGAGGCGCTTGACGCGCTGTCCGAGGAGTACGACGTAATCCTGCTCGACCGTCGGATGCCGGTCGTCTCCGGCACCGAGGTGCTCGCAGCCATCGAAGAGCAGAAACTGGACTGTCGGGTGGCGATGGTCACGGCTGTCAATCCGGATTTCGATATCATCGATCTGCGGATCGACGATTACGTCGTCAAACCAGTCACGCGGGCGGAACTGCGCGGAACAGTCGACCGACTGCTGAAACTCGAGGAGTACAACGAGCGGATGCAGGATCTCACCTCGAAAAAGCTCAAGCGAAACGTCTTGCAAGTTGAGAAGACGCGGGCGGAACTGTCCGAAAGCGACGAGTTCGAGCAGTTGCAGTCAGAAATCTCTGCGCTGGAATCTGAACTGGATAGCCTCGCCGCGGAACTGGATGTCGAAGATCCCGATACCGCCTGAGACGCGTTTAGGAGTCTTTTCGTTCGACAACGTCGCCCAGCGTGTACTCGCCTGTCGAGGAATCGCTCTCCCAGTCGGCGTCGTCCGTGCTGCCGCCGGCGGTGAGATCGAGCCCGAGCGTCCGTTCGAGTTTCTCCTGGGTCTCGTCGGTCGGCAGCATCTCGCCCTGTTCGAGTTTGCGGATGAGACTCGCTTTCTCGTTGAGATCTTTCGCGAGGTCTTCCTGACTCATGCCGGCGCTCTCGCGGGCCTGCCTGATCTTGTCGTCGTAATCCTGGGCGAGTTCCTCGATGTCGTCGAACATGTCCTGTTGGCGGCCGCCGCCGCCGGAGGAACTACTCGTCGTCGACGCGCCAGTATTGGTGGCGCCCGCTCCTGTCGACGAACTCGAATCGGAGGAACTGTCGGTCGAGTATTTCGTCGAGGAACTCGACGAGGAGCCGGTATCGATCTCCGTCCCGAAATCGGTGCACTCGTCACAGACGTCGAGCTCTGCACCTTCGATTTTGACGCGGTTTGGATTCGCCGTCTCCGTCCCGCACATCTCACACTGGACCATATCCGTCCTTTGGCCACCCCTCCGCATAAAACGCACGCCACCCGAACGCACAACGCTTATTCGCCATTCGGCCAACCTACGAGTATGCAGATCGCACTCTTGGGCGGAACTGGCGACATCGGCGAAGGACTTGCACTGCGGATCGCACGCGATACCGACCACGAGGTACGGATCGGCTCGCGAAAGGCCGAAAAGGCCGAATCCGCTGCCGCGGAGTACCGCGAGGAACTCGACGAGCGCGGTGCCGACGCCACCGTCACCGGCCACGAGAATCCCGAGGCCGCCGCCGGGGCGGGTATCGTTATCGCCGCTGTCCCCGCGTACTATCTGTCGGATACGATCGAAGCAGTCAGCGACGAACTCGACGACTCGGTTCTCGTCTCGCCCGCCGTCGGGATGCAACGCGACGAGGACGGACTCCACTACAATCCGCCGGGTGTCGGCAGCGTCACCGCACTGGCGGCACAGGCCGCGCCGGATCATGTTCCGGTCGTCGGTGCCTTTCACAACCTCGCGGCGGCGAAACTCGCCGACCTCGACGCCGAACTGAACTGGGACGTTCCGGTCATCGGCGACGATGACGACGCGAAATCCACCGTCGTCGACCTGACCGCCGAACTGGAGACGCTGCGCGCACTCGACGCCGGGCCGCTCGCCAACGCCTCGGAAGTCGAATCACTGACGCCGCTGCTCATCAACCTCGCAGCGAACAACGAGGAGATGCACGACCTCGGCGTCAAGTTCTGGTAATTCACTCGAAGGCAGAAAAACTCGATTGCAGGGCGCGATCAGTCTCGCCAGTCGTGAGTTCGTAGCCGACGAGATCACGCAGGTCGACGGCGTAGGTCGATCCGTCGCAGTCGAGGACGAGCACGCGTCCCTGAGTTCCTCTGACGGTCCCCGACGCGATGGTCTCGCCCATCGGCTGTTCTGAGAGAGCAAGCCCGTACTCGAAGTCGTACGTCGCAAGTGGCTCGTACTCCGCGAGCAACGCCTCCCACTGGTCGGTATCGACCGTTCTGTGGAGGCCGCGTCGCTTCGTGGGGACCCGAACTCGGTCGCCGATTTCGGTCGCAATCTCGGCTTCGGTCTGGCGGGCGATCCGGCCGTTCCCGACCGTGCGGATGTGTGCGGCCCGGTCTGCACCCTGCTCCCGAAGTCGGGTTTCGAGTCTCCACGACCGCGTGACACCTACTTTGAACGTCGCGGGCGCGAAGGCAGCGAGATAGATGGCATGTTCCTCCCGACAGCTTTCCAGCGGCAGGTCACAGTCGCCGGTACAGCGGGCACACGCCCACCGCGTCGTGTGTCGGTCGCAGTACGGGGCCTGCTCGCGGTCGCAGGCGGTGTGACTGTTCGTCTCGTAATCGATTGTCCCGGCGCAGTGACGCCGACCGAGACGGTAGGAGAGTTCGGTCCCCGGAGCGAGCGATTCGGGGCGTATGTCACCGTCTTCGGCGATGAGCAGTGCTCCCTCGTCGTCGCTGACTGCCGCCGTCTCGTAGCCGACGATCTGCACAGAAGAAGATACGGCGAGACGGCGCAAAGATCTGACTGTTCACTCCCGGTTCTCGGGGTCGGGGCCGTACCGCGCGCCGAAGCCGACGATCAGCCCCACGAGCAGCACCGTTGCCAGCAGCGTCCCCAGAATGAGCGCTACTGCGACTGGATCCTCCCGACTTGCCAGCAGCGGATTCTCGACGACAGCGTCGGTGAACTCCGGGACGCGGGATACGTACAACCCCCCGAGCAACCCGATTGCGAGTCCCGAGAGTCCGAAGACTCCAACTACGTACAAGGCGAGTCCGTAGTCCACTCCGCCGCGTCTCTCCATCGACTGTCCGTACGGTCCGGGCGCAAAAAACACCTCGACTCCTACAGTGTCTGCGTGAGTTCCGCCCCACATTCGGGACACTTCCCGTGGTTGACCTGCGTGTTGAACAGACGGCTACAGTCCGGGCACTCCTGTAACCGTTCGCGGGTCTCTGTCATGCTATTGCATAACGATTGCTGCATCATATTAATACTTCTCATCTAAAATTCCTTCCTGAGTATCATGTCCCTCGAGGGAAATTATGCTACGATCTGGGCCGACCGCGGGGATTGATTTCGGTTGCGCTCGAAGCATCTCGCATGGGATACGATACAGCCCACAAAACCGACGTAGAATCCGTCGTTCCAGAGGAATTCGGCGGAATGTGGTTTCTCAAAGACGAACTCGGGACGAGTGAACTCGGCGTCACGGTGCTCGAACTCGAACCCGGCGGCAAGGGGAAAGCACACGACCACGGCGAGGGCGGACAGGAGGAGGTCTACTACGTGGTCTCCGGGGCCGTTGACGTACACCTCGGCGAAGAGACCGTCACCGTCGGAGCCGAGGAGGCGATCAGACTCGACTCTGACCAGCAGCGTCAGATCGAAAACAACGGCGAGGAGCGCGCGACGCTCGTCCTCGCGGGCGCACCGCTCGACCGCTAGTCCGTCCGCGGGAGCAGGTAGGCCGCGAGGACGAAGGCGACGACGGCGAACCCAGTCAACACGAGCAGGTCGAGCAGCGGCGTTCCGACCGGGGCCGCCGTGATGGCGCTGTCGGCCGGTTCGGGGTAGGTGACCGCCCGGACGCCGCGGGTGAAGTAGGTCAGTGGCGAGAGTTCGAGCGGGAGCCACGCGGGCAGTAGTTCTCTGGGGACGAAGGCCTCCGAGAGAAAGACCAGCGGAATCGCGATCCCGTTGCTCGCGGCGATTACGCCGTCCTGTGAGTCGACGAGACTGCCGAGCAGCGCGCCGATTGCACAGAACAGCCCGACGCCGACTCCCACGAAGGGCACGACCAGCACCACGTCGGCTGATCCCTTCACCGAAGCGTCGGTCGCGGTAAAGAGCAAGCCGAGCAGCAAGATTGCGGCAATCCCGATCACGATGGTGTTGACGATGGTCTGGGCGAGTAGCCACTCCCACCGACGGAGCGGCGTCGTCGCAAGCTTCTCGAACTGGCTGCCCGAGCGGTGTCGCGCCACCTCGCTGCCGACCCGGGACAGCGGCGTAAAGAGCACGACGACCGCGAGATAGCCAGCGATGTACCAGCCGGCGGGTTCGGTGAACAGTCCGCCGCTGGCCGGCTGTGTCTGGACCAATACCCCGAAGATCAAGACGATGATCGCCGGGAAAAAGAACGTGAAGAAGACGGCTGTTCGGCGGCGGAGAAAGCTGTGCCAGCCGGCTCGCGTCGTCGCGAGGAGTCGTCCTGCCCGGCTCATATTCTGTCCTCCAGAATCTGTCCACTGGCCGTGACTGTCTGCCCGGTCAGTTTGAGGTACACGTCTTCGAGGTCAGGCTCGGTCCACGTCAACGACTCGTATTCGACGCCCGCCTCGTCGAGGGTCGCGGTGATCGAACCGATCGCTTCCGGCCGGACGTTGCGAACGGTGAGGCGGTCGTCGTCGAGACTCGTCTCGTAGTCGAGCAGCGACTGAACCGACTCCTCGAACTCTCCGTCGATATAGAGGAGACTGTCGCCGCCGTATTCGGCGATCAGTTCGCTCGGCGTGTCCAGCGCGACGAGTTCGCCGCCGGCGAGCAGTCCGACCCGGTCGGCGAGTTGCTGGGCTTCCTCCATGTAGTGAGTCGTGATGAAAATCGTCGTGCCCGCCTCGGCGAGGTCGGTCAGCAGCCGCCAGAGCTGGCGACGGCCGGCCGGATCGATCCCCGTCGTCGGCTCGTCGAGGATCAGCAGTTCGGGGTCGTTGACCAGCGTCGCCGCTACACAGGTCCGTCGTTTCTGCCCGCCAGAGAGATTCTCGTAGTAGGTCTCGGCGCTGTCGGTCATCCCGACATCCGCCAGTAGCTCCTCGACTTCGCGTCCGTCGTCGTACAGCCCGCGGTAGTAGGTAATCAGTTCACGGGCGGTGAGCCGATCCGGCGGGTCGAACTCCTGGGGTAGCAATCCGATCCGCTCTTTCTCGACGTTGCGCGGATCGGCCCCGAACAACTCGACGGTGCCCTCGGCATCGGTCGTCCCAGTTAGTGCCCGAACGAGTGTCGTCTTCCCCGCGCCGTTCGGGCCGACGAGTCCGAACACCTCGCCTTTCGAGACCGACAGCGAGACTCCATCCAGTGCGACGGTCTCGCCGTACTCTCGGGTCAATCCGTCGGCTGCGACCACGTCCATACCTCAGCTTTGCGTGACCAGTAAAAGGCGGTTCGATGTCCTACCGCGTCCGCTCGCGGATTTCCCGGACGATTCCGTCCACGTCCAAATCGTCCTCGCTTTTGTCGTAGATCACGTCACCGTCGGCCCGGACCTGAAAGATTCCGTGACCGCCCATCACGAGCGACAGTTCGTCGAGTTCGGTTTCGAGGCCAGTCAGAATCGCTCGCTGTACGTCCAGCGCACGCTCGCGAAATCCACACGGCACGCAGTATTCGATTTCGACTGTCGTCATACCTGTTCTTCAGGCCCCCGGGAAAAAACAGTTGGCTCAGACCGCCAGCGTGTCGACAACGATGGCGATCAACAGCAGACCGAGATAGGCGTTCGAGGAGTGGAACGCTCGGAATGCTGCCTGCTCGGTCTGTTCGTGGTGGAGCCGGATCGTCGCCCAGATGAACACGGCTCCGACGGCGACGGTCGTAATGGACGCCAGCCAGCCGAGTTGGCTGAACCAGATCAAAAGCGTCGTCGTTGCGAGGGTTACCCCGACCCACAGCAGAATGTGTTTGCGGGTGGTCGTCTCGCCGCGGACGACGGGCATCATCGGGAAGCCACCGCGGGCGTAATCCTCCTTGTACGCCAGCGCGAGGTTGTAGAAGTGTGCTGGCGTCCAGACGAAGATCACACCGGCCAGCAGCACCCCGGCGACTCCGATCCGTCCGGTGACGGCCGCCCAGCCGATCAGCGCCGGCAGCGACCCTGCAGCGCCGCCGATGACAGTGTTCTGGACGGTGTTTGGCTTGAGGATGAGCGTGTAGACGACGCTGTAGAAGACAATTGCCGTCAGCCCGAGGACGGCAGTGAGCGGGTTCAACTGCAGGAACGCGAGCACCGACAGGACGGCCAGTCCCAGCCCGAACGCGATTGCGTTCCGTTTCGGGATCTGGTGGGTCGCCAGCGGCCGGTCGCTCGTCCGGGACATCTTCTTGTCTTTCTCCCGTTCGAGGACGTGATTGAACGTGCCGCTGGCACCGATTGCGAGCACGCCGCCGCCGAGCGTGAAGACGATGGTTTCGACCGCGAGGCTGGTTCCGGCCGCCAGCGCCATCGCTGCGGCGGCGACGAGACAGAGCAGCCACATCAGTCGCGGTTTCATCAGCCGGAAGTAGGCACTCACTCGGGCTTTCAGCCGGGCACCGAACGGCTGTTCGGCCAGCGGTGTCACTGGTTCGGACGGTTTTTCCTGCTCGATTGGGTCGACATCCTCGGTCGACACTGGATCGTCCGAGCCACCGGTCTCGTGTTCGAGTTGCCACGCCAGCGCGAGTACGAGCGTGCCGAAGATCCCGAGCCCGACGCCGAGATGTAGCCCTGGGACGGACGAGCCAGCGCCCGTCGCGAGCAGTGCCCCGAATCCGATCTGTGCCGGATAGACTAGCAGTGCGAGCAGTGCAGTCGCGGTCACCCGTCGCGGCGTCTCTGCGCGGGCCGTGACGACGACAGCTGTCAAGAGGACGATGCCGGTCACAGCCGCGAGCACGTGATGCGTAACGGCGATTGCAACTGCGGGATCAGTCAGTGAGCCTGTACAGAGTGGCCAGCCTGAACAGCTCGCCGCTGCGTCCGCGAGCGAGGCGGTCGCACCCACGACAACTAGCAGATAGACAAGAATGGTCGCAGATGCGAGGGCTGTTGACGGGCCGTCGACGAGCCGTCGAAAGCGCATACATGCTACTTTGCCCACGTGTACTTATCTTCCCCGCTTTTCGCGGGGCTGATGGGATTCGTCGATACGGCTGACCGGCCGAGACTGCGTCCTCGTCCCCCTATTTGCCGAGTTCCCGAACCGTCGCCAGCAGTTCCTCCTCGGTCGTGACCAGCGTCGCCGTTCCGCCGTCGCTAACGGCCCGGATCTGCTCGGCCTCGTCGAAGCCGGTCCGAACGGTCGGCACCGAGTCGTCGAGCGCTGTCGCGCCAGCGTTCTCGCCCGTCTGGACGACGACATCCGCATTGCGCCAGCACTCCTCTGCGTCTGCTCGTGCGCGGGCGTCGGGTTCGCTGAACGGCGGCACCGTGATCGCCGGACAGCCGAGATTGTCGGCCAGTTCCGCGGCCACGTCGCCCTCGGGGACTGGCCCGAGCGTCACGTCGTAGCCGGCCAGCCAGCAGCGTCGAAGCACCCGGCGGGCAGACGGTCCGTGCCCGGCGACGTGTATCCGCCCAGTTGCCGACTCCTCGTCCACCGCGGTCACTCTTGGTGTGCCGGTCACGGGATCGTCCGTCACCGCTGTTCGGGTCTCGAAGGCCGTTTCGAGCGCCCCGTCGGCCAGCACTCGCTCGGGGGCGCCCTGTGCCTGTACCGCGCCGTCGGCGAGCAAGACGAGTCGGTCACAGAAGCGGGCGGCCAGATCGAGGTCGTGAATCGCGGCGACGGCGGCCCGCCCCTCGTCGACCAGTTGCTCGACGAGACCCAGCACCTGGATCTGGTGGTTGATATCCAGGCTCGCCGTCGGTTCGTCCAACACGAGCACGTCGGGTTCCTGCGCGAGCGCGCGGGCGAGGAGGACACGCTGGCGCTCCCCGCCGGAGAGGTCGTCGACCGCTCGCTCCCGCAAGTCGAGCATCTCCGTCCGTTCGAGGGCCTCTTCGACGGGATCGGTCTCATCGCTCCAGTCCAGTCGCGAGCGATGCGGCGTCCGCCCCATCTCGACGATCTGCTCGGCGGTAAACGAGAAGCCGATCGAACTATCCTGTGGAACTGTCGCCACCTGGCGGCTCACCTCCCTGGAAGACAGCGTCGAGATGTCGGTACCGTCGAGTGTCACCGTCCCGCTGTCCGGTTCGAGTAGCCCGTTTAACAATCGCAACAGCGTCGTCTTGCCTGCCCCGTTTGGCCCGACGAGGCCGACGAATTCGCCTTGCTCGACGGTAATGTCGACGCCGTCGAGTACCGACACGTCGCCGAATGAGTGGCGAAGATCAGTGCCGTCGATCATAGCGCGTGCACCTCTCTGCGGCGGAGTAAGAAGAGGAAGAAGGGCGCGCCGACGGCGGCGGTGACGATGCCGACCGGGACCTCTGCCGGGCCCGAACGAGCGATGGTGTCGGCGAGTACGAGAAAGATCGCGCCGGCGAGCGCGCTCGTCGGCAGCAGAATCCGGTGGTCCGGGCCGACGATCAGCCGCATGATATGCGGGATGATCAGCCCGACGAAGCCGATGACGCCGGTCACGGCGACGCCGGCGGCGGTGATGATACTCGCGCCAGCGAGCAGCAGCCGTTTCGTCCGCTCGACTTCGATCCCGAGCGCGTCGGCATCTTCCTCGCCCAACAGCATGACGTTCAGATCCCGGGCGTAGACCACCAGCAGCACGAACGTGATGGCAGTCACCGGCAGCGTCGCCTCGACATCGCCCCAACTGCTAAAACGAAGGTGACCCATCAGCCAGAGGATCGCCTCTTCGAGATTCTCTCCGGAGTACAACAGCATATACGAGACGACTGCACCGAGGAACGTCTGGATCGCGAGGCCGGCGAGCAGAAGCGTCGCGACCGGCGTCTGACCGTTTTCGGTCGCGATGAGATAGACGCCGAAGGCCGCTACCAGCGCGCCGACGAAGGCCGCCGTCTGCAGGCCGAAAGGCAGTGCGAGCGGAAAGGCGATGGTCGCCACCGCACCGACGGCCGCTCCGGAGGAGACGCCGATGATCGAGGGGTCGGCCATCGGATTCCGGAAAAACCCCTGCATGACAGTCCCGGCGGTCGCCAGCCCAAAGCCGACGATCGCTCCCAGCAGAATCCGCGGCAGGCGAATCTCCTGGATGATGATCTGATCGGTCGCCGGAACAGCGAGGTCGAACGGCTGGCTATACCCCAGATCCGCGATCGGCACCCCGACGGTGTGGGTCCCGAACCCGGCCTGGGCCCAAGACAGGCCGACCTCGGAGGGATACGCGACGGTGTTGACCAGCGCCTTCGCGACGGTCCAGTACCCGATCTCGACCGGCCCGACCGTCGCGCTCGCGAGAACCACTCCGATCAGCAGCGCTGCCAGCGACGCCGACCAGACGAGGACCCGCAACCCAATCCGCATTGTTTTGCAAGTCCATTTTCTTTAGCCAAATACTTGTTGCACTATCGTCTTGGGGTGCATATGCAGATTCGCGCACTTATCGTGACACTGGTCGTCGTTCTCGCGGTCGGGCCGGCACTCGCCGCGCCTGCCGGTGCACAGCCTGTTGGACAATCGTCTGGTGATCTCGCCCATCCGGGCCACGGCAGCGGCGTTACGCAGGATGGTGCCTGTGACTTCCCGTACACAGTCGAGGATGCCACGCCGGACCGGGCCGGCGGACCACAGAACGTCACCGTCGAAGAAGAACCGGAAGAAGTCGTCGTCCTCGCGCCGAACGTCGCTCAGCACATGTGGGAGATCGGCGCACAGGAGAAGGTCGTCAGCATGCCTGCTGCCAACACCGACTATCTGGAAGGCAGTGAGGCGGCCGCCGACGAGGAGCTTCTCGTCGAAGGACAGAGCGGATTCGACGTTCCGAACACTGAGCACATCGTCGATCTCGACCCGGACCTCGTCCTCTCGCCGAACGTCATTCCCGGCAGCGCCGTGCAGGAACTCCGTGACGCGGGCGTGACGGTCTATCACTACCCGCGAGCGACCAGCTTTCGGGATATCACGACGTTAGTCGACCAGACAGGTCGGCTCGTCGGAGCCTGCGACGGCGCGGCAAACCGGACCGCCCAGATGTCCGACCGGATCGACTTCGTGGCTCAGGCCACGGCCAACGTCGAGGAACCGTCGGTCTTCTACGATCTCAGTCAGGGTGACGAGGATCTCTACACCGTCAACGCCGCGGCCTTCGAGCACGAACTGCTCGACTTCGCAGGTGCGGAGAACGTCGCCGCCGAGGTCGAAGGCCAGTTCGGCAGCGGCTATCCGCAGATCAACCAGGAGACTGTACTCAACAAGAGTGTCGATATTGTCGTCTCGCCGGGGCCGCTGAGTGACTTCGCCCAACAGCGGTTGGTCGATCAAGTGGGTGCCGATGTCATCCAACTCAACGGCGATCTCATCAGCCAGCACGCGCCGCGGACCGTCGACGTGCTCGAAGCGCTCGCCGAGGAACTCCACCCCGAAGCGATGGAGGACGCGCGTTCACAGGCCGAGGACCCGCCAGCGGACAACGACACTGACGACGCGATCGAGAACCAGCAGAACAACTCCGAGAGTTCTGATGGCTCCGGTCCCGGCTTCGCGGTCGGTGGGGCCGTCGCAGCGCTGCTGGCACTGGCGCTTGTTGCCAGCCGGCGGCGGTAATCGCGTTCCGTAAGTACTTAGCCACTGACCTCCCAACGAGTATTCGAGGGCCGGTAGCTCAGTTAGGGAGAGCGTCTGGCTTTTAACCAGATGGTCGGGGGTTCAACTCCCTCCCGGCCCGCTAAACTTTTCTCGTCGGGTTTCCTCGCGAGCCTTCGGCTCGCGGCTGCGCCGCTCGCCTAACGAGGTCTCACTTCGTTCGACCTCGCCCTCGCTGCGGGAACCCTCCTCGAAAACTTTAGAAGCCAAAAGCCGGGCGCTCGCTTTTCGAGACGCTCCCGTTGGTCGCGTCTCGCACCGTTCGCGCCCGGTGAAACGGCTCCCTTCGGTCGCCGTATTCTAGTTCAACTCCCGGGAGACGCGGCGCGTCTTCCGACCCTCCCAGACGTTTCACGTTTGCTCGGTCACTCCCGGCCCGGTTTTCTGCGAACGACAGTGAGCAGTGAAAACGCCCCGGAGACGCGCAGTACCGCCCGACCCTCGTAAACGCTTCCACTTTGCTCATACCGTGCCGTCGCTGCCGTGGGTTTTATTTTCACTAGCACTCTACGTGAATTCATGGCTCGTACTCGGAGAAATGTTCTCGCGACCTCTGCTGGTGCACTCGCGGTCGTGGCCGCAGGGTGCGGTGTCTCTGACCTCGACGAACCCGTCAGGCCTGTCCCCCCGTATTGGCAGCAGTGGATCCCCGCAGAAATCGTCACTGATAGCGACGCTTCCCTCATTCACATAAACACTCACTGGGCACGAGATCGCTTCTCCGGGTTTTACGACCAACTCAGCGTTTCAGAGACGGCAGACTCCCTCGGGATCGATCCAGCGGAGTTGACTGGTTTCTTGACCACGTCTGAGGAAAATCGCAATTTCTCAGTCTTCACTGGGGGTGTCGACCGGGAGGCGATCCTTGAATCACACCAACAGGCTCCGGAGGAGGAATATCGCGGGTACGATCTATTCCGGAACGATGATCGCGGCGATACCGCCGTTGGTGAGTCTCTCGTCATCGTCGCGGATAACGTGGAGCAAGTGATCGACGTGATCGAAGATGAACTCGGATATCTCGGTGACGTCGAACACGACTGGAACGAGATGCTCTCCTATCTCGATAATCCAGCGTTTGGATCAGCACAGGTCGGCCTCCCAGACGGCGCGACCCTGTCGCGTTCTCCGGAGCGGACTATCACACACACCGGAGAAACGAGTTCAGAAGACGTCTCAGTGACGAACCGATTACAGTATCCGAGTTCAGAGGCTGCTGCAGATGTCGTAGACGAAAACGACCCTGCTGATTTTGAAACGTTCTTCTCGTGGGGCATTACGTTCTCAGGCGCGACCCACCGAGGACGAGAAATAATTGTTGAGGGGCGAGGACCGAGAGACGATGCCCCCCGACATGTGATCAGGTAGTAGTCGCGTACTGACAGGCCCGTTCACCGCTCATATCCCTGCCAGCAGGTGGTCTCTGAATAAACCAAATATCTAACCTATCGCCCTACCGCCTTCCCGGCAGACGAAATGGAGAGTGTCCTATGTTCTGTCTCGACGACAGCTATCCGCTAGAATTTTCGGTGTTCGGTAGCACAGGGAGGTATGGCTCGGATCGAGGCTGCGGATTTTCACGAACTGACGCAGGCCGCGTCGCCACGACTCTCACCCGACGGGACTCGTGTGGCGTACCTTCACCAGACACCGAAAGACGACGACGAATACGAGGCGACCATCCACATTGTCGACGCCAACGGGGGAGAACCGCGGCGGTTCACGCTCGCAGAGGGGGTCGACGCCGAACCGCGCTGGAGTCCCAGCGGCGACCGCCTCGCCTTCACCTCGACTCGCGGGGCCGACGACGACCGCCAGCAGTTGTGGGTCCTGCCGACCAACGGCGGCGAAGCCACACAGGTGACCAGCGTCGTCGGCGGCGTCGGAGATATCGCCTGGTCACCCGACGGCGAACGAATCGCCGTCGTCCAGCAGGTCACCGAGGAAGACCGCGAGCAAGACCGGGATATCGAGGTTCCCGAGGAGTTCGAGCCAGCAACGCCGGATCCCCGAGTCGTCGATCGGACAGTCTACCGGAGCGCAGAACGCTATCACGACGGCAAACGCAGCCAGGTGTATCTCGTCGATCCCGATGGCGGCGACATCGAGCGCGTGACCACCGCCGACCGCGACCACGTCAGCCCAGCCTGGGGGGACAGCGAGACGCTGTATTTCGCCTGCGACGGGGACGTGCCAGACCCCGACGACTCGCTGGCGACCGAAATCCGGCGGTACGACCTCGACGGCGGCGACACCGCGGTCGTTCACGAGACGGCAGCGTTCCAGCCACAACTCGCAGCCAGCGGAGACCGAGTCGCATTCGCCTACACCGATCCAGACGAGGGGACGATGGCCCAGACGGAACTGCACCTTCTCGACGGCGAGGGCGGTGTGCACGTCTTGACCGCCGCGCTCGACCGTTCGGTCGGGCAAACGGCCCCGGTCTGGGACGACGAGACGCTGTATTTCAGCACTCCCGACGAGGGCGCGACGGCACTGTGGGGCATCGACGCGCCCGAGCGATCCGAGCCAGCGGAGACACCACAGCCAGTCGAGACCGAACCGGAGCAGGTCGTCCGCGAGGAGTGGTCCGAAATCTCTGGCTTTCACGTCCGGGACGGGCAAATCGCGTACGTCCAGAGCAGTTGGGATCACCCTGGCGACCTGTTCGCGGCTGACCTCGACTCCGGAGAACAGCGCCGACTCACCGAGTGCAACGCCGAGTATCTCTCTGATCGGGCCGTTCAGGAACCTGAGGAACTTCGCTACTTCGTCGGTGACGCCGGCGAGCAGGCGAGCGACGCGACCGCGCAGGGCTGGGTGCTGACACCGCCCGAGTTCGACCCCGAAGCGGAGTACCCCCTGGTCGTCGAGGTCCACGGCGGACCCCACGCAATGTGGACGACGAGCGGGACGATGTGGCACGAATTCCAGAGCCTCGCCGCTGCCGGCTACGTCGTCTTCTGGTCGAACCCTCGTGGGTCGTCGGGCTACGGCCAACAGTATATGCAGGCCATCGAACGCGACTGGGGCGCGGTGACGGCCAGCGATGTCCTCGCGGGCGTCGAGGAAGTGACCGAGCGGCCGTACGTCGACGAGGACCAACGCTTTCTCACCGGCGGCAGTTTCGGCGGCTACATGACCGCCTGGCTGGTGAGTCAGACTGACCAGTTCACCGCCGCCGTCTCACAGCGGGGCGTCTACGACCTGATCGGGTTCTACGGCTCGACCGATTGGGCGTACAAACTGGTCGAAGACGAGTTCGACACGACGCCGTGGGAGGATCCTGCGTTCCTGCAGGAGCACTCGCCGACGGGCCACGCTCACGAAATCGACACACCGACGCTCGTCGTGCACAGCGACGACGACTATCGGACGCCGATCTGTTCCGCCGAACTGTTCCACCGCATCCTCCGCAAACACGGCGTCGACACCCGCCTCGTCAGGTATCCCGACGAGGGCCACGAACTCTCTCGGAGCGGACAACCGGGACATATTGTCGACCGGATCGAACGGATCGTCCGCTGGTTCGACGGCTACGCCGACGACCGAGACGTTTCCCCTGCTCTCGAACGCGACCCGGACGCGGGGCTGAGTGTGGCCGAATCCGCCGATACGACAGAGGACTGACCTCGAAAATCTCGCGCTACTGGAGGGCGTCGTCGATGGCTGCAGCGACGGGATCGAAGGCAATCTCGTCGCCCCACTCGACCGTCGATCCGTTCACGACGACAGTCGGCGTGCTGTCGATGCCCTCGTCTTCGGCCTCCGATGTGTAGTGTGAGACCGTCTCGTCGTAAGCTTGTTCGGTGGCATCTTCCCGGACCCCCGACTCTTCGACCGTCAGCTCCGCAGCCAACTGTTCGTACATCTCGGGGGAAAGATCGCCCTGATTCTCGAAGAGTGCGCCGAGATACTGGAAAAACACCGAGTCGTCGGCGCGGTTCTGAACGGAGCGGGCGGCGTTGGCCGCCTCCCACGAGACTTGCTTGTCGACGGGCAGGACCATATCGTGGAATTCGTAGCGGATCTCGTCCGAATCGAGATACTTCGATTCGATCTGCGGGAGGATCTCGGTCTGATACGTTGCACAGTGCGGACAGGCGATATCCTCGTAGACTTTGACGGTCACGGCCGCCTCGGGATCTCCTTTGAGCGGGACGGAAAGCGGCTGGCCGGAGGCTTGTTCGCCCGGATCACGGCCGTTCGAGAGACAGCCAGCGAGCGTGCCGGCGGCTCCTGTGACCGTCGCGGTCACGAACTGGCGACGGGTGAGGGAGAAGGCCGTCATCGGTCGATCACTCTCTTCGATTCCGGAATTGTGCGAGCAGCGCCTCGTTGATGATTTCTCCGGGCGGGATGTCTTCGATAGAGGCGCGGCGGCGCAGTTCGCCGTAGATATCCCGGTCCAGCGTCACCGTCACTTCGCCGAGCGTGATCTCTCGGGCTGCGAGCGCGTCGGCGACATCGGTGCCGTCGTTGATCTCGCTGGCAATCGAGCGGACCTCCCGCACAGTCAGATCGTGATCGAGCACGGCCCACGCGAGATGCAGTCGCGCTGCTCCCGACACACGAGCGATGTGTTTCGCTGCGGTCGGAGCGATCCGTCCGCGGGCAACCTGTCGGCGAATCGACTGCGGGAGATCGTGGACCCGTGACCACTTGCGGATAAAGGAGACTGTCACGTCGTCGCCTGCCCGCTCGGCTGCGGCCTTGTACGAGCCTTCGCCTCGAACTAACGCGGCACACGCCGCCGCTCCGCGGAGCATGAAGACGTTGTCGTCGGCCCCCGCTGTGTTCGAGGCGAAGGCCACGACAGTCTCGGCGGCGAGCGAGAGGCTCTCCGGGTCGTCCGGATCGAACTGCACTGCCTCGTCCGGATCCTGCCCGGTGATCGAGGGATCGCCACGGATAACCGGCTTCCCGACGGGTGACTGCCGGTCTGTTTTGAAAAATTTCCGTGAGCCGTCGTCCGTCATTACCTGTATACACGGGATGGGGATTCAAAAACATCCCGCGTCAAGTGACTGCGACCGTTCACGTTCAGTCGTCGCGTTCTTCGGACATGTGCTCCCAGATCTCCGCACAGCCACATCCGTCCTCGACATCCTGCAGATGCTCTCTGATCTCCTCTTCCTCGTCGTCCTGATGTTTTGAACTCGCTGTCATGATTGTGCGATATGTGCGACCGTACCCGGCCAACGACGACCAGGTAGCCTACACTTCCTATCCCACCATAGACGCTCTACCCTCTTAACTACGCCTACAGCCGTAAACGCTACCATTACTCCCTAATACCAGCAACCACTTCCGCTACCTCAGACGTGACACTCGCGACCGGTTTTTTCACTGTCTTCGTCTGCTGCTGGTTCTGGATGCTGGGCACGCTCGATACAGTTCGCTGTCTACGTCGACAGGTCTCGGTGAGGTGTCGATTCATTCGCCCCGGAAAACGGCTCTCCGACCCGGGGTCGGACCGTATTATCCTGATTACCTCGCTGTTGCTCGTCTCGGTCAAGACTCCGTCATACTGTCCGCCGATAATGGGGCAAAAATCTCTGATATCACGGTGTCGGGGGAGTCGGACTGACTCAGGCGTCGACGCCGAGCAGGTCCCAGAGGCGGGCGGTATCGCCGTCCATCCGCGAGAGAATGTCCCGGCATCGCTGTCGGGCCGTCTCCTCGACTGCTGTCAACACCATTCCCTCTCCGGGTTGTCCGTAGACGAGACTCGTGCCCTCGGGCGCGACGAGGATGGTCGGCAGCGCAGCGAGATCCTCCTCGCCGTCGACATCGAGCAGCGTCGAGCCCTCGCGTTCGAGTCCCGTCCGCAACGCGGTGAGCAGTTCCGCACTGAGCGTCCCAGCGGGATTCGACACCTGCTCGACCGTCCCGAAGCCCTCGAAAGAATTGATCGTCTCAGCGATTTCGGGACTGACAGCCGAGCGCTCGGTCCGCTCGTCGACCATCGCCAGTTTCGGCGTCTCACCGCCCTTGATGAGATGGTGTGTCACCACGTCGCCGATGGCGATCAGCGGCTGACTGGCATCGGCTACGAGCGTCGGGGTATCAGTGTAAATCGGGCCCAGCGGCTCTTTGAGTTCTAATCTGAGTTCCTTCGGCAGTTCGACAACGATATCGGCCATTACCGGACTTTCAGGGCGTACTGGCCCGGTTCGGTTACTTCCATCTCCTCGGCGATGTCGGATTCTTCCGGGTGGGAGATGACGACGTATCCCGCCCAGTCCTCGGTGAGTGAGGTCGATCCGCAGGCGACGCAGGCTTCGATCTCTGCGCTGTCCTGGATGCGGTGACAGTCCCGGCAGACGAGTCGGTCCGCCATCAGCTCTCACCGGCTTCCGCCTGTGTCTGTCGTTTCTCCCGGTCTTCCTGCAACCAGCCGTGTTTGCCCAGCCCGATCTGTTTGGCCGTCAGCCCGATCTTCGAGTCCCGGGGGTTGCGCTCGTCGATGCTCTTCGTGACGATTCGTGCGCGGACGGCATCGCCAGTTCCGATCGTTCGATTCGTGTCCCGCGAGGCGAGCTGCTGATTCTCGCCGTCGTAGGCCAGATACTCGTCGGAGATCTGGGAGACGTGCAGGAGTCCGTCGACTGGTCCGATACCCACGAAGGCACCGAAGTCGACGACCTCGACGATTTCGCCGTCGATGACTTCCTGCATCTGCGGATCGAAGGTGACCGCGTCGAACTCGGCCTCGTAGTAGACGCCAGGTTCGTTCGGTATGACGGCTCCTTCGCCGATTTCGTGAACGTTGACAACGGAGACGACCGAGCCGACTTCTTCGTCGACGCGGCCTTCGAGTTTATCCTGTAGTAGTTTCTTGACGAGATCCGGCGTGACCTCCGCCAGATGCTCCGGCGGTACCTCGACTGTATCGCGTAGTGTGACCCGTTTGTACATATCTGATACCCGTTGAGACGATTACTGAGTGATACCTAGTTTATTCTTCCCGCGTAAACTAATTACCGATACGCCCGCTTCGTGTGCCCTGTCTACAAGCGGCTTGTCGTTGGTGAGCAGGTGTGCCCCCTCGTCGACCGCGAGTTCGAGGACGGCATCGTCGGCGTAATCCGCGTCGGTCGAGCGGATCTCACAGCGGTCGGTCGCGAGATCGTATCCGACGCTCGCGGCTTTCGCTTCCTCGCCTGCTCCGTCTGCAAGCTTCTCTAGTTCTGTCACCACCGACTGGGCGGTGAGACACGCCGGCCCGTCGAGCAGTCGGTCGAGTTCGTCGAAGACACGAACGTTACATTCGACGGGCATCATGAGCGCGTTCGTATCCAGAACGACAGTCACTGTAGCGTTCCGTAGCCGATCAACCGCCACCGCGCGCCGACTCGACGGTTGATCGCGATCTTATCGCCCGGTTCGGCACAGACCGGTCGTTTGAGCGTGACCTCACACTCTCCCTCGCGGGCGCTGGTGACCGAGCCGACGGTCGTCGCCGTCCCGATGGTGAGCATGAGCGGTTCGCCCGTCGAAATGTCTTCGATCTCGCCGGCACCTTCCTCGCTGCCCACCAGCCGGTCCAGCAGACTGACGCCCATCGTGAACGATTCCTGCACCGGCGGAAGCGTCCCCGGCGGTCCGGCGACCTGCCCGGCTAACGCGTCGCCTTTGGTGACGGAGGGATCGAGTCCGGTCCCGACGCCGAGCAGCCCGCCCGGCGTCGCCGTCTCGACATCTTCGCCGCCGGCCTGCAGCGAGCGAACCGTCGTCGTCAGTGGCTCCCACTCGGTCTGGCCGCCTTCTTCGACCTCGCGGCCGGGTCGGAGTTCGATCTCCTCGCCCGCCGTGAGTTGGCCCTGCGACAGCGAGCCACCGAGCACGCCACCGACCAGCGAGTCCCACGTCGTCCCCGGCCGGTTGATGTCGAAACTCCGGGCGACGAGCAGTTCGGCGTCCGCGTCGGGGTCGCGGTCGGGAGTCGGAATTTCTTCTTCGACCGCCTGCATCAGTAGATCCATGTTGACGCCCTGCTGGGCGCTGATCGGAACGATCGGCGCGTCTTCGGCCACTGTGCCGGAGACGAACTCCTTGATTTGCTGGTAGTTCTCCTCTGCTTGCTCGCGGTCGACCAGATCGATCTTGTTCTGGGCGATGACGATGTTCTCGATGCCGATGATATCCAGCGCCATCAGGTGTTCTTCGGTCTGGGCCTGCGGGACCTCCTCACTGGCCGAGACGACCAGCACTGCGCCGTCCATCAGTGATGCCCCCGAGAGCATCGTCGCCATCAGCGTCTCGTGACCCGGTGCGTCGACGAAGGAGACCGTTCGGAGGTATTCACTCTCCGAGCCGTCTGGACACTCCTCGTCGACGGTGTAACAGTCGGGTTCGTCCAGCCCCGGGCACTGTCTGAACGTTGCATCGGCGTACCCGAGCCGGATCGAAATCCCCCGCTTCATCTCTTCGGAGTGTTGATCCGTCCACTCACCACTCAACGCCTGGACGAGTGTCGTCTTTCCATGATCGACGTGACCGACGAGTCCGATATTTACCTCCGGTCGCTTGTTCGATGTCATCTCGGGAGTAATCTCGATGAATCTTGGCCTTCTACGAGTGATAAAGCTACTGTTTTATATTCGTTTTCCGGCGTCCGCCACCCGTCGTCGGTCGACGAGAGTCCCGCCCACGGCCGCGCTGGCCGGCGGTTCAGCGCTTTCCGTCCGCCCCATTGCCCTTCGTTTCATCTGCAGGCCGATTCTTGCCGGTTACCTACCTGTACAGAAGGTTTATAATCCGTGAAAAGAGCCTATGAAAGAATGCCAAACTGCCAGAACTGCGAGTCGTTCGTGACAGAACGGTACGTCAGGGTATTTACGCCGGAGCAGTTCGACCGGCCGCGAGTCTGTCCGAACTGTGAGGATAAACTCAGGGAAGGGGCGGAGATTCGAGAAGCACGCTCGACGCGCGGATAACCGATCTTTTCGGCTGTCGGTCCGCCGGGTTGGTGCGGACCGAGCGGTGGGGGTTTTACTGATGGCTCACCAACCCACGGTATGCGAGTCGCCCGAACCGACAAATCCGACATCTGGCATCTCCTCGGCGCGCGCGGGTGCGGTGCCAGTCCCGACGGAGAACAGATCGAGGCGCAGTGGCCGAAAATCAGGGATCGCGTCGAGCGAAGTAGCGGAACGAAATGCGGGAACTGCAACTGGCCGCGCTAGCCCGTCTCCTCGACCTCCTCGCTCGCTTCGCTCTGTTTGGCTCGCTTGGTCCACTCCGCTTCGACATCTCTGTTCGCGAGGACGACGGTATCGCCGTTGTCCATCGTGAACCGGCTCTTTCTGAGTTCGATCGCCGCGACGGTTCCTTCTGTCTTGTCGACGACGACTCGATCACCGACTTCGAAATCCGGATCTTGCAGGAGGTAGACACCGGCGACGGTATCCTCGATCATCTCAGAGAGCGCGTAGGAGATGCCGAGCGCGATGAACCCGACCGCCGTTCCGAGACTCGCCGCAATGTCGCCGAAACCGACAATCGACAGAAAGGCCAGCGCCGCCCCGAACCACAGAAAGATCCCGACGACGGTCACCAGCAACTGGACAACCAGTGCCTCCCGTCTCGAATAGTAGCGCCGGAAGACCGATCTGAGAACGCCCAGCGCGAGCTTGATGAGGACATACGCCACGACCGCGAAGATAGCGCCCGTGATCAGTTTTGGAATCGCTGTCTCGATCCCCCGGAACACTTCGTCGAAGGCTTGTTCGACGGCCAGTGGTCCTGTGAATGCCATACTCTCCCCGCGTCCGGTAGCTTGAAAAGAATTATCGTCGCCCTCCTCACAGCAGATCACCGTTCAGGTTCGGTACACGTTCCCAGATCCACTCTTTTTGAGTAATGTATTTGTGTCAGGGTAGTTCAGCCACGGACATGGTCAAACGTGAGACGTGGGCGACGCGTATTGGATTCATCCTCGCGGCGGTCGGGAGCGCAGTCGGGTTGGGGAACATCTGGCGGTTCCCCTTCATCACCGCCGAATCTGGCGGCGCTGCTTTCGTCCTGGTGTATCTGTTGCTCGTCGTCTTCATCGGGTTGCCGGTGATGCTCGTCGAGTTCGTCGTCGGCCGGGAATCGAAACAGAACGTCGTCGATGCGTTCCCGACGATCGGACAGGGGGCCTGGAAGTTTATCGGCGTCATCGGAGCGTTCACGGGGTTCGTGATTCTCTCGTACTACAGCGTCGTCGGCGGCTGGGTGATCCGGTACATCATTGGAAGCCTGACCGGCGCGTACACCGGTGACGCGCCCGCATACTTCGGCGAGATTTCGACCGGGATGGACGCTGTCGCCTTCGATCTGCTCTTCGTCGTGCTCGTGGCCGCTATCGTTGCCTTCGGGGTGCGCGATGGGCTCGAACGCGCGGCCAAAGTCATGATCCCGAGCGTCGTCGGACTGATGATTCTCCTTGCGATCTACGGCGCGACGCTCTCGGGCGCTGGCGCGGGCTACGAATACTATCTCTCGCCCAATCTCGATACGCTGGCCAGCGACGCGATTTCCATCCTGCCAGCAGCGGCGGGACAGGCGTTTTTCACCCTCTCGCTGGGGATGGGGATCATGATCACCTACGGTTCGTATCTTGACGAAGACCGGAGCCTGCTCAGAGATAGTCTCGTCATCGTCGTCGTGGATACGTTCATCGCTATCCTCGCGGGACTGGTCGTCTTCCCGATTCTGTTCGCACGGGGCGTCGACCCTGGTACGGGTGGGATCGGCACGACGTTCGTCGGGCTGGCCGGTGCATTCGCGGGGCTGCCCGCCGGCGAGTTCGTCGGTGCCGTCTTCTTCGTGATGCTTCTGCTGGCGGCGCTGACGAGCGCGTTCAGCATCCTCGAAGTGATTGTCTCCTTCGTCATCGATACCTTCGGTATCCGCCGGGAGTACGCCACCGCTGGCTCGGCGGCGCTCATCTTCGTCGTCGGCATCCCGACGGCACTGGATCTCGATTATCTCACGGTCTACGATGCGATTGCGAACAACGTTCTGTTGATCCTCGGCGGTCTCTTGCTCGCTATCTTTGCCGGTTGGGTCTACTCCGAAGGTGCAGTACGGGAACTGCGCAAGGGGCTGGGCGGCGACGGCACGCTGCCGACTGTCTGGATCTGGGTCCTCCGGATTCCGGTCATCGCCGTGCTGCTGTACGTCCTTATACAGAACGGCGTCGACGTGATCGAGACAATTCAGGAGACGCTGCTGTAGCGGATGCCGGCTCGCGAGTCACAGCCAGTCCGGCCCGGTGGCGTCGGCCTCGGGAGTCGTAGAGGTGTACTCGGGCCGCCAATCGAGTAGCTCGGCGGCCTTCGCGTTCGAGAGCGCGGCCTGTTTCCCCTCCAGCGCACACTCCTCGGGGAGCGTGCCACACACCGCCTCGACGATCTCCGCTGTCGGCTGTCCGAGGTAGTTCTCGTCGGCCACACAGAGGACGGTTTCGTGTCCAGCGTGATCGGTTGCGAGTGCGGCCTCGACCATCCGGGCAACGTCGCGTACGTCGACGTACGAGCCGAAGTTTCTGCCGGCGGCGTCGGCCGAGAGGTCCGTGTCGTCACGGTGTGGCCGTTGTCTCGTCCTGTCGGGACCGAAGATCGTCGCCGGGCGGATCGTCGTCACCGAGATCCCGTCCCGCCGCACGACCGTCTGGGCGATCTCCTCGCCACAGACCTTCGAGAGTCCGTAGATATCCTCGGGACGACGCTCGTGGGCTTCGTCGATTGGCAGGTACGCCGGCGTCCACGTCGATTCGGCGAACAGCGCGCCGTAGGCCGCTTGCGAGGAGGTCCAAACGACATCAATCCCGGAACGACCGGCGGCGGTCAACACGTTGTACGTACTCGCAATGTTGTTGTCGAAGACGTAGCCATCAGGATTACAGACCGGGTCCGAGACCGCGGCGAGGTGGACGACTGCATCGGGATCGACCTCGTCGACGGTCTCCCGGGCTAACCCCCTGTCCGTCAGATCGACCGCCCAGAACTCGGCGTTTGGGCGGGTCCCGTCGGGCCGGTCGAGATCGACCCCGACGACACGGGTCCCGTTGTCGGCCAGTCGATCAACGACCCATCGGCCAACTCCCCCGAGCGACCCCGTCACGAGCACGGTCTCGTATTCGTATTCAAACTTTGTCATGTTTCTCTCGCCCGTCTGATACTCCCCGGCGATGCGTCAAAATAGTGTGGGTTGTTCACATGCGCATCGGGTTGGTTGGCACCTCCGCATTACAGCCGTTTCGTGACGTACGAACTGGCCGGGGCGAACAGAGTGAACACGTGTACAGCAGTTCCAGAGCTCAAGCCACGAGGCGACGGCATTGTGTAAAATTTAGGTGCGATTGACAGTATCATCTGTTGAGAAGGCAACTTATAAGAGATTACGATTGCAGTTTTTCGTATGCCCACACGTCGAGACGTACTGAAAGCAAGCGGTGTTGGCGTGACGATCAGTGTCGCCGGGTGTTCGACCCAGAGCCGCGACAGTGAAGATGCGGAATACCATATTGCGATGGTGTACGCGCTTGGTGGGACCGGTGACGAGTCGTTCAGCGACGCGGCCAACGCCGGACTCAACGAAGCGGCCGAGATGTACGATATCGCTTTCGAGGACGCTGGCCCGCAAAATAACGGGGAGTTCGACGATTTCCAGACGCAGTTTGCCCGGTCGGAGAATCCGGATTACGACCTCATTATCTGTCTGGGATTCGAGCAGGTGCCACCGCTTGCGGGGAGCGAGGATGCGGAAGGGAACGCCGACGAGTTCCCGGACCAGAACTGGGCCCTACTCGACGCGACGGTCGACAAGTCGAACGTCGAGAGCTGGGTGTACGCGGCCAACGAGGGTGCCTACGTCGCCGGAGAAGCCGCTGCGACGCTCTCCTCTCAGGAGTTCGCTGCCGGTGCTGGCTCGACGGATCCCTCGGAGAAGACGCTCGGATTCATCGGCGGCATCGAGGTTCCGCCGGTCCAGACGTTCGAGGCCGGGTTCGAGGCCGGCATGAAAAGCGTCGACGAAGAGTTCGAGCTGTTGACAGCGTACGTTGGCGGCTTCTCCAACCCTGGCGATGTCGAGGAAACCGCCCGGTCGATGATCGATGACGGGGCTGACGTACTCCTGCACGGGGCAGGCGCTGGCGGGTCTGGAATGTTCCAGGCCTGTCAGGACCGTGGCGTATTCGCCTTCGGTGCCGACGCTCGCCAGTCAGAGACGGCCTCAGATTTCTCCGACGTGATTCTTGGCAGTATCATCAAAGGCGTCGACCAGAGTGTCATCGACGCGGTCGAACGCGTCGTCAACGGCGAGTTCGAGGGTGGAGAGACCTTCGAACTCGGTGCCGGTCAGGGTGGGTTCGAGGTCCCCTGGGGTGTCGAAATCGGCGACGAGATTCCACAAGAGGTTAAAGACCAAGCCGATAACACCACTCAGGAAATTGCCGACGGTAACATCGACGTTCCGGATCTGCCCTGAACGCGTCAGTTGCTGCCGGCCGACCACAACCGCCGTGCCTGAGTAACCATGTACGACAGCTTCGCTGTACCCGAGAGACTCCTGGTATGAGCACTGCAATCCATCTCGAAAATATCACGAAGCGGTTCCCCGGTGGCGTCCTCGCGAACGACGACATCGATATCGAAGTCGAGCACGGGTCGGTCCACGCGCTGCTCGGCGAGAATGGCGCGGGGAAAACCACGCTGATGAACGTCCTGTACGGGCTCTACGAGCCGACAGCAGGGACAGTTCATATCGACGGCAACGCAGTCGACTTCGCGACACCACAGGATGCTATCGAACGCGGTGTCGGGATGATCCACCAGCACTTCACCCTCGTCGATCCGATGACCGTTCTCGAAAACATCGCACTCGGCTGGGAGCCGGTCAAACACGGGGGACTCAGCGTCGACGACGATGCCGTCGAAGCTGACATCCGTGAACTGAGTGCCCGCTACGACTTTGGACTCGAAGACGATATTCACACGCCCGTCGAGCGGCTGAGTGTCGGCCAACAACAGCGCGTCGAGATTCTCAAGACGCTCTACCGTGGCGCCGACTTCTTCATTTTTGACGAACCGACGTCGGTGCTCACGCCACAGGAAGCCGACCAGTTGTTCGAGGTGTTCGACGAACTCACGGCTCAGGGCAAGACGATCATCTTCATCACCCACAAACTCGGCGAGGCACTCACCGCCGCCGACGAGATTACCGTCCTCCGAGACGGACAGACGGTCGGAACAGTCGACGCCGACGAGGCGACGAAAAACGGCCTCGCCAGGCGGATGGTCGGCCGTGACGTGCTCCTCAGCGTCGACAAACAACCAGCCGACCCCGGCGAGGTCGAGCTTTCGGTCTCGAATCTCTTCGTCGAGAACGATCAGGACGTGACGGCCGTCGACGGTGTCGACCTCAGTGTTCGACAAGGCGAGATATTCGGCATCGCGGGCGTCGACGGCAACGGACAGTTAGAACTGATCGAGGCGATCACCGGTCTCCGCGACCCATCGGAGGGGAGTGTCAGCTTCCAGGGGACGGACATCTCCGACCGCTCACGGCGGGAACGCATCGAGATGGGGATGTCGTACATCCCCGGTGAGCGCCAGGAACGCGCACTCGTTTTGGAGTTCGATCTGATCAAAAACACCGTGCTCGGCAACCAGTACGCCGACCGGTTCCGCGACGGGCGACAACTCGACTGGAGTGCCGTCCGCGAACACACCGAGGAGATAATCGAAACGTACGACGTTCGTCCGCCGGACCCGACGGCTACGGCGAAGTCGCTCTCCGGCGGGAACCAGCAGAAGTTCGTCGTCGGACGGGAGTTCCTTCGTGATCCGTCACTTGTGGTCGCAGCCCATCCGACACGAGGTGTCGATGTCGGCAGCATGGAGTTCATTCACGACCAGATTCTCCAGATGCGCGAGCAGGGTGTCGCCACGCTGCTGGTGTCGGCCTCGCTCGACGAGGTGATGAACCTCTCGGACCGTATCGGCGTGCTCTACGACGGGTCGTTCGTCGATGTCGTCGACCCGGGCTCGGTGACCAAAGAACAACTCGGCCTCCTCATGGCTGGCCAACAACTCGAAACACAGGCTCCAGAACAATGAGTGACGATTCCAACTGGCTCGAACGGCTGTTTGCGGGGTTAGTTCGTCTCTCCGCCAGCGAACGACTGCTGGTGAGTCTCGGTGCGATCATCGTCGCAACTGGCGTCGGAATGGTTGTCATCCTCGCAGCGGGCTACACCGCGACGTGTGAGACGCCGGTGTTGTTCATCTTCGGCGTCGAGTTCTGTTACAATCCAGTCGAGGTGTATCGCGTTCTGTTCAGCGGTGCCTTCGGGAACAGTTTCGGGCGCGCGACCACCTTACAGTGGACGACGCTGCTTCTGTTCACGGGCCTGAGCTTCGCGATTCCGTACAAAGCCGGGCTGTTCAATATCGGCGGGCAGGGACAGTTCGTCCTCGGCTCACTCGGGTCCGCCGTTGCGGTCGTGTGGGTTGCGGGACTCGTTCCGAGTGGCACGACGGGCCGGTTCGTTCTCATTCCGGTGGGGCTTTTCGCGGGCGCACTCGTCGGTGGGGCCTACGGCCTGATACCGGCATATCTCAAGGTCCGCTTCGAGATGAACGAAGTCATCACGACGCTTCTGTTGAACTTCATCGCTACTGCGGTGGCGTTCGTCTTCGTCGACCGCTACTTCGACGACAGTACCGTCCAGGGGACACAGACGCCGGCACTTCCCCAGGAAGCGACCTTCGAGCCGTGGCTGTTCCCGAGCAGCGCCAACTTCTCGATATTCGTCTTCGTGTTCGGCGTGGTCGTGCTCGTCGGTTTCTACTGGCTGCTCGCGCGCAGTCGCATCGGTTACGACATTCAGGCGCTGGGCACCCAGCCGAAAGCGGCAGTGTTCGGCGGCGTGAACGAACGGCGCACGACACTGTTTTCGATGGCGATGGCTGGCATCGTGGCCGGCCTCGGAGGTGCGTTGTTCGTGATGATGGTGATCGGACGGTGGCAAACTGGCGCCCCACCAGTCGGCTTCGACGGGATTGCTGTCTCCATTCTCGCCGGCAACAGTCCAGCCGGATTGTTGCCCGCAGGTCTCCTGTTCGGGGCCCTTCAGAGTGGGGGACAAGTCGTGCAACTCCAGACGGGCATTCCCGGTGAACTCGTCGGCGTACTGCGCGGGCTGGTCATCCTGCTGGTCGCGACACCGGAACTGTTCCGCGCGCTCGGTCGGCGACTGGACCGGCGTGGCGTCATCGACATCAACGAGGGTGAGACAGAATGAACCAAACACTCCGACGGGGCGGTAAGTGGCTGCTCGCGGGCCTTGGACTACTCGCTGCGCTCGTGCTCGCGAGTGTGGTGCTCCCGGACGAATCGACCAGTGGACAGGTACTCGACGCACTGCTCGACACAGGATACGCGAGCGCAGTGCTCCGGGTGGCAGTGCCGGTGGCGTTCGCTGCGATGGGCGGCATCTTCGCCGAGAAGACGGGCATCATCAACATCGGAATCGAGGGCTTCCTCATCCTCTCGGCGCTGAGTAGTATCGTCGCTGTCGTGCGCTTTACCGAGGCCGGCGTCTCGCCGCGGATGGCGCTGTGGCTGGGCTTTGTGGTCGGTATCCTCGTGAGTGTCGGCGCTGCCGCTGCCTTCGCCGTCTTCGTCATCCGCTACCAATCGAATCAGGTGATCGCCGGTCTCGCCGTCTGGCTGGTGGCACTCGGTGCCGCCCCCTTCGCCTCGCTCGTGCTCTACGAGAGCGTCAACAGCCCCTCGGTCGGCACGTTCGGGACCTGGGAGATTCCGCTCCTGTCCGAGATTCCCGCCGTCGGACCCGTCCTGTTCGACGCCTCGCCGATGGTGTATCTGATGCTCATCAGTGCCCCGATCTGTTGGTACACGCTGCGCTCGACACGGCTCGGACGGTACATCCGTGCCGCTGGAGAGAACCCACGTGCGCTGGACACGGCTGGTGTGAGTGTTAGCCGGACGCGCTATATCGGGGTCTTACTCTCCGGCGTCCTCTGTGGCATCGGCGGTGCCGGGTTCACGCTGGGCCAACTCGGTC
Source organism: Halovenus anhuiensis (assembly GCF_037080055.1). Taxonomy (NCBI): domain Archaea; kingdom Methanobacteriati; phylum Methanobacteriota; class Halobacteria; order Halobacteriales; family Haloarculaceae; genus Halovenus; species Halovenus anhuiensis. Next base: position 554,632 of record NZ_JBAOJI010000001.1, on the reverse strand, counting down.
GCTTCGTCGGCGCTGGCGAGACGAGTATCGGTGGCCGCGGCTTCCTCGGCATCGTGGCCTATCTCTTCGGCAACTACAACCCGATTTACTCTGTCGGCGGCGCGTTGTTGTTCGGGAGTTTCGACGCACTCCAGTTCCGCCTCCAGCAGATCAGCGCGCTCGACGTTCCACGACCCATCTTCCGCATTCTCCCCTTCGTCATCGTCATCCTCGTGTTGATGTTCGTCAAGCGAACCCGGATTCCGGCCGCGCTCGGCGAACACTACGACGACGAAGAGTGACCGGAGACGCTTTCGACGACAGTTCTCGGACTCGTGCGCCACGCCCAGAGATGCTCGCCGCACTCGTCTGGTTTTATCGAGACCTCGGTAGGCGAGTGGCGGAGCCGCAAGCCCACGGCTCACGAGGAAACCCGACGAAGTAAAAAGTGGTATGCCGGCTCCCGGATTGTGAACTACGCCTGAGAACCTGCTCGCTACGCTCGCAGACCCTCAATCTAGTTCAAATCCGTCTGTCGTCGCATTCTGGATTCTGACGGTTCGCTTCGCTCACCGGTCAGAATCACAGAAGTGCCGCCTCCCGGATTGTGAACCGTCTTCGTGCTTCACTCAGAATCGCCATTCGGGACGATGTCGCTGGGTACGAACAGCGACACATCGTCGCGGTCCGCAGCTACCTGTTGCAGGTCATCGGAGAACCCCGACCGACAGAAACAGCAGTAGTGTTCCTCGCGCTCGGTTCCACCGGATGGCGTCCACTGCACCTGCGACACACTCCGCTCGAGATCGGCTAGATCGCCTTCGGTCATCTCTCTGGTGGTGTACTTGCATTCGCCCGCGACGAGCATTCCGTCACTTGCGAGGCCGACGACATCGATTTCGTGGTGCTTGTGCCACCAGTATCCGATCTTCTGGTACGTTTTGGGAATTAGTGTCGGGAGCGCGTTCTGACAGACCCGCTCGAACATCGTCCCCATGTAGTCGGTAAACGTCGGCTCGACGGCCTGCTCGTACGCGTCATCTCCAAGTTGGACGAGTTCGCCCTGCTGACCGTACACGTACCGGAACCAGAACCGGAACAGTGGTTCTTTCAGCCGATATCGACTCTTCCGTGTCGAATTGGGGTCTGCGGTCACAGGAATATCCCGTTCGATGAGTCGGAGCCGCCGGAGTTTCGAGAGATACGAGCCGAGTGCGTTGGAGTCGACACCGGCGAAGCCAGCAATTTCGTTGGCGGCTCGCTTTCCGGTCGCAATTGCCCGGAGAATGGTGTAGTACGTCTGTGGTTCCCGAATCCCGAACTCCGTCCGCAACAGGAACTCGGGTTCGTTGTGGAGGACACCGTGTTCCGAGAGGATCTGTGACTGGACGTTTTCGGCCAGCGAGTGAGTCGGGTCGAGCGCCTGGAGATAGTACGGCGTGCCGCCGAAGACACTCCAGGTCTGAATGACTGTATCCGGGTCGTCACTGGGATAAAACTGCCGGGCGTCCGCGAGGGCCAGCGGCGGCAGATCGATCGTTGCTGTTCGTCGGCCGTACAGTGGACTCCCGCCGCTGAGAACCTTGTCTTCCATGATGCTGATCGACGAGCCGACGAGCACAAGCGTCGTACCCGTCTCCTCGAGATGCGTATCCCAGACACGCTGTATCTTCGAGGGGAGCGTGTCGTCGGATTCGACGAGGTACGGGAACTCGTCGAGAACGACCACCGCGTCTTCTCGACCCAGTGCCCGGAGCAAGGCTTCCCAGTCGCGCTGAATGTCTTCCAGTACGGGAAACGTCTCGCTGGCAGTGCCGACAAAGTTCTCGAGCTGTGCGGCTGCGGTCTCCTCGGTCGCCTGCCAGTAGATGGCATCTGTACGATCCTGAACTGCCTCACGAACGAGCGCGCTCTTTCCGAGCCGCCGTCGACCGTAGACGACGAACAGTTCTGCGGTGTCGCTCTCGAACCGCGACTCCAGCAGTCCGAGTTCGTCCCCGCGGTTGACGAAACGCTGGGTGGCCATACAGCTGGTTTCGGCTCGACAACAATTATGATTCCGATTATCTAAATCGTAATTTTACTATTCTCGATTTTACTATTGCCTCCGGAATTGTGAATCTCGCCGAGACGGTCGCCTCGCTTCGCTCGGCGCTGCGACTCGTCTGCGTTATTGAGAGCATCTGTGCGAACACCAGCGAGCGCGGTTCACTCGGCGTGAGCGGTGCGAGGCCGAACGAGGTGAGGCCTCGATAGCGAACGGTGAAGTCGTGAACAGAGAGTGGTCGCTTGCGGCGACCCGACGAAGTAAAAAGTGCTGAAATGTCGCCTCCCGGATTGTGACCTACGCCTGAGAACCTGCTCGCTACGCTCGCAGACCCTCAGCCTAGTTCAAATCCGCTCGGGAGCATTTTCACTGCTCACAGTTCAGTCGCTACGCTCCTTCACGTTGTTCGCAGGAAAATGCCGCCTCCCGGATTGTGAACCACCGGAAGACTTCGCTGCGCTCGTCTTCCGAGCCCCCGCTCCCTTCGCTCGCGGGGACGGGGACAGTTCGATCCACACTCAAATGTAGCATACCGCGACGAGCGAAGCGAGTCGCGGTTTCACCGGACGTGACCGCAGGGAGCGTCCGGCCGTTTTTCCCCTAGTTTTTGCGACTGAGCGGTTCCCGCAGCGAACGAAGTGAGCGAGGAAACCCGAGGGAGTAAAAAGAGGTATGCCGCCTCCCGGATTTGAACCGGGGACAGCTCGATCTTCAGTCGAGTGCTCTCCCAGTCTGAGCTAAGGCGGCTGGCAACAGAATCGATGGTGGTCGTAGAAAAAAGCATTACGATACCCGTCGCCGCGCCTTGGCCCACTTCTCAGTCCACCTCGTGGCACACCTCTCCAACAGAGCCGTCTGCAAGCCTGCTGGACGACAGTTTCGCTCGATCACGCGATCATCTGCGAGTCAGTCACTATCACTGCGGCCCTGGTCCGGAACGGCTTCGGCTGCATCCAGATGTGTGTCTATCTGACTGGGCTGCAGCCGAGGGTGGCGTCGTAACAGCCCAGCGCAGCGCCGGCACAGCAGATAGCCCGTCTGATTCAGTGTGTTGCAGTCTTCGCAGAGATACAGCGCCGACCTGCCGTCCCACTGTGAGAGCACCCCGGTCGACACTGCCCCCTCTTCGAGGCGCTCGAACGCCCCGAGGTGTTTCTGTCGCCGCGTCTGTGGGCGGCTCAGGAAGGCGGCGACACGCTCAGCGAACTTTTCACGCCACATCTGCACCAGCTTAGTAATTACCAGCAAAAAGCCCTACGCGGCTGTGCTTTTTTGTCTCGATTCTCTGGCTGTCGTCGGTCGGATCGGTGAACCGGCCGACCGTTCGACTCCTGTGCCCGGATCGGAACTCAGACGTGCGGCTCGGGCATCAGGTCCTCGAATGGCTGTTCGTCGAGCCACTTACACAGCCGCACCAACTGCGCCGACGCTTGCTCGAACATCTCCGCGCCCTTCTCGGCAGTCGCGTCGGTCTGATCGCCGAGGACGCCGTTGCCCGTGTTGTCGGCCGCGTCGTAGAACGTCATCGAGCCGAATTTCTCGGTCCCTGCTTCCTCGACGCTCGCCACGCCGCCGTCGCGGGCGTTTTCCAGTTCGCCGTCGTGGACCAGTTCGGGCCGGAGATGCTGAATCATCGCCGTCTCCTTCGGGCCGCCGTGGGGGCCGTTCTGCTCGAAGAGGTCGTCGACCAGTTCGGGGATGCTGTCGTTCCACATCCACTCGATAGCGTAGATGACCCCGTCGTCGCGCAGTCGCCGACCGACTTCGCGGAGGTGGTCGACGTTGCCGCCGTGGGCGTTGACGAAGATCACGCGGTCGATGCCGTGGTAGGCGAGATTCCGCGTGAAGGATTCGACGTAGTCGCGGAAGACCGGAGCGTCGACCCACATCGTCCCGTGGAACTGCTTGTGATGCGGGCTGACGCCGATGTTGATCGTCGGCGTGCAGAGATAGCCTGTCCGGTCGGCGACTTCCCGGGCGAAATTCTCCGCGATGATGTGATCGGTCCCCTCCGGGAGGTGTGGACCGTGCTGTTCGGTCGAGCCAAGCGGCACGAGCGCGAGCGATTCCTCGTCGAAATAAGTGCCGAGGTCTGGCCACGTCTCGTCGGCGAGATACATACCACAGAGGAAGGAAGCCGGCTCAATAACTCTCCCGACTTCCGGAGCCTACCGCCGCAACTGATTGAGACGGCGCTGGATGTTCGAGACGGCCGAGAAGCCCTTGGCGAAGAGTTCGTCCGGGACGCCCGGGATGGGTCCGAGCGGGCCGACTGCCGAGGTGGCGATTGTCTTCGGTTCGGTGTAGCGTTTGAGCCCCTCGGGTCCGTGCCGGCGGCCAATTCCGGACTCTTTGACGCCGCCCATCGGCGCGTCGTAGGAGGCCCAGCCGACGAGGAAGGGATCGTTGATACAGACCGTTCCCGACTCGATTTCCCGAGCGATTTCCTTCGCGCGCTCGCGGTCACCCGACCAGACGCTCGCGTTGAGGCCGTGATCGGAGTCGTTGGCCTTCTCGATTGCCTCCTCGGCAGAGCTGACCGACTCGACGACAGCCAGTGGGCCGAACGTCTCTTCGCAGGCGGGCAAGGATGTGGCCGGCACGTCGGTCAGGATCGTCGGCTCGTAGAAGTACGGGCCGATCTCCGAGCGAGCGTTGCCGCCGGTGTGGACCGTCGCCCCGGATTCGACGGCGTCGGCGACGTGTGACTGAACGCGTTCGAGTTGGTCGCTGTCGATCAACGAGCCAACGTCGGCGTCGAACTCGAAGTCAGCGCCGAGTTCGAGACTCTCCGTCTGAGAGACAAACTCGTCGAGGAAGTCGTCGTAAATATCTTCGTGGACGTAGATTCGTTCGTTCGCGAGGCAAAGCTGGCCGGCGTTGGTGAACGAGCCCTGGACTGCGCCGCGGGCGGCCTCCTCCACATCGGCGTCGTCGAGGATGATCATCGGATTCTTGCCGCTCAGTTCGAGCGAGCAGTCGATGAGGTTGCGGCCGGCCTGCTCGGCGACGATCTTGCCGGTTTCCGAGCTTCCTGTGAACGTCAGATAATCCACGCGCTCGATGATCGCCGAGCCGACAGTCGGCCCGTCGCCGGTGACAATCGTCACGACGCCCTCGGGGAGGCCGGCTTCTTCGAGCAGTTCGGCCAGTCGGAGCGCGGTAAAGGGCGTCTTCTCGTCAGGTTTCAGTACGACGCCGTTGCCAGCCAACAGCGCGGGAATCGCGTCCGCAAAGGAGAGGACGAGGGGGTAGTTCCACGGTGAGATGATCCCGACGACGCCTTTGGAATCGTACTGGACCTCCGCACTGGTCGCGAAGGGAATGCCACTCGCACGGGATTCAGTCGCGAGGATACCCGGCCCCTTGTCAGCGTAATAATCGGCGTTCTGTGGTACGTCGATGGTCTCTTCGAGGGCGTGTGCGCGGGATTTTCCAGTCTCCAGTTGGAGGAGATCGAGCAGTTCTTTCCGGTTGTCGGCGGCGAGATTCGCGAATTTCGTGAGTACTTCTGCCCGTTCGTCGACGCTGAACTCACGCCACTCTTTGGCCGCCTCGCGGGTCTGCTCGACTGCCTGCCCGACGTCGTCCTCGCCGAGTTCGGGAATCTCACCGATCTCTTCGCTGTGTGCCGGCGCGGTGACGGGAAGCGTCAAGTCGTAGTCGGTCCCCGACGGACCGATGCGGTTCGACAGCGCGTACAACCGTCGCTTGTTCCACGCTGTCTCCGCGAGAACTGAATCTGGTACTGCCTGAGCCATGTCCCATCGTTCGGTCGGACGACACCTTAGTGTTCGGGGGAGTACGAACTCGCGACGACTTCCCGAACCCGCTCGGCTGTCACCGGCCCGACGCCCTCGACATCGAGCAGGTCCTCCTCCTCGGCGGTCATGACGGCCTCGACGCTTCCGAGTTCTTCGAGCAGCGCCCGCGCGGTGACGGGGCCGACTTCGGCAATCGAGGCGACGACGTACTCCTGCTGTTCCGGCAGCGTTCGGGACTGTTTCTCGCCGTGGACGCTGACCTCCCGGCCCTCCTCGTCCTGCTCGCGGCTGGCGATTACTTCGAGCAGATCTGCCGTTTCTTCCTCGCCCTCGGTCTGCATGATGCTCGCGCCGAAGTCCACAGTCAGCGACGCGAGCGCGCCGTGGATCGCCTTCGGGTGGATGCTGCGCTCGCCGTAGAGATCACCGCCCTCGATGATCACCACCGGGCGACCGTAGTTGCGCGCCGCGTCGCCGACCTGCTCGAACATCGACCGGTCGCCGCCGGTCAGCGTGTCGAGGAAGTCCTCGACGGTCTTCCGCTCGACGACGACGCGATCCGAGAGGACGTAGTCTCCGACGGCGAGCGTTTCGAGTCGCGTTTCGATTCCCTCTCGCGTCGAGAGATCCCGCGCAATCGTCGAGTCGAGTTCACGCTGGTCCGCGACGATTTCGACCGTCTCGTCGTCACCTGCTGCCTCGGCGACGATTCCCTCGTCGTCTTCACCCGCGGACTTCTCTGGCGCTTCAGGCTCGTCATCACCTTCGCCGTCTGACGACTCGGCATCGCTCCCGTCCTTGGCGAACGAGTGCAACCCGGTCTGTCCGTCATCTGCGGCCTCTGCATCGTCCCCGGCGCTCTCCGCTGACTCACTGTTGCTCTCGTCGTCGGTCTCACCCCCTTCGGCTTCGATCTCGTCGAGTCCGACCTGTTCACCGAGTGCAGATTCGATCTCTCCGACCGCACTCTTCAGCGCCCGGAGTTCCTTTTTCATCTGCTTTTGATCCTGCCGAGCCTTCCAGAAGTAGGCCTCGTCGCGGGTGTCCTCGGCGAGCAACACCGTCACCGCGCCCTCGGTTTGGCGGCCGGTTCGGCCCTTCCGCTGGATGGCCCGAATCGCCGTCGGCACTGGCTCGTAGAAGAGGACAAGATCGACCTCCGGCACGTCGAGTCCCTCCTCAGCGACGGAGGTGGAGACGAGTACCTCGAACTCGCCGGCGCGGAACCGGTCGAGGGTGTCCTGCTGTTCGTTCTGGGTCATCCCGTCGCTCCCGTCCGTATCGGACTGGCCGACGAAGCGTTCAGCAGTAAAGTGATCGTCCAGAAAGTCGGTGAGTGCTTCGGCGGTGTCGCGCGATTCAGTGAAGACGATGACGCGCTCGCCGTCGTTGATCCCCAGCGTCTCGGCGATGAGCATCCGCGCACGCCTGAATTTCGGGTGGAGATCGTCGTACTCCTCGGACTTGCGGATGGCCATCTTGATGTTCGGATCGGAGACCATCCGCTGGTCGGCCTTCGAGGCCCCAGAAGAGCGGGCGGCCTCCTGCTGGCGGTCCATGTACCGCCGGAAGGACTCGACACTCTGTGTCTCGATGTAGGTCATCGCCGTCCGGAGTTTTCGGACTTCGGCGAGATAGCTCATCCCTTCGTAGCCCGCGGAGTCGTCGCCGTCCATCAACTGCTGGAGCCGACCCTGGATCTTCTGGATCTCCCGCTCTGAGACATCGGGCGCCGTCTTGCCCGTCACCCCGAGATCCTTCAGTTCGACCAGCCGATCCTTGATCACTTCCTGGACTAGATCACGGATTTCGGTGATCTCGTGGGGGAGTTCGAGCCGTTCCCAATTGACCGTCGTCTCGTGAGTGTACTCCGACACGTCGGCGTCGGACTCGGTCATCACCTCGACGTTGTAGACCCCGAGATTCGAACAGATCTCCAAAATTGCCTCCTCGTCGTCGCCCGGCGAGGCGCTCATCGCCGTGACGAGGGGGTTTTCGGCGTCTTCGTGGTAGCGCTCGGCGATGTAGTTGTAGGCGTAGTCACCGGTCGCGCGGTGACACTCGTCGAAGGTGCAGTGGGTGACCGCCGCCAGTGAGATTCGATTCCCGACCAGATCGTTCTCGACGACCTGCGGGGTGGCGATGATGATCCGGGCATCCTCCCACAACTCCGCGCGGTCGTCCGGGCGCACGTCGCCGGTGAAGACGACGATTTCGTCGTCGGGAATCTCCAGGCCCTCGCGGTAGAACTCGGCGTGCTGGGAAACCAGCGGCTTCGTCGGCGCGAGCAGGAGGGATTTCCCGCCGACCGAGGAGAGCCGATCCGCCGTGACAAGCAGCGAGACGGCCGTCTTTCCGAGACCGGTCGGCAGACAGACGAGGCTATGTTCCTCCGCTGCCCGGTCGGCGAGGGTGGTCTGATAGGCTCGCTGTTCGAGCAACCCCTTCGTGACGAGCGGGCGCTCGATGGTCTCGCTGGCGTCAGTCGCTGCCATTCGTACTCGATTTGCAGAGCGGCGGGGTTAAGCGTTCGCGTACCTCGGTGAAAGTGGAATAGCTGTGTGCAAGATTTGCGCATCTGTCGCAACGATTATTGTCCTGTGTGCAGAATATGCACACGAAATGAGTGCGAGTGACGATCCCCGCCGCGTCCACTTCCAGTCCCCGGAGTATCTCGTCGAGCGCCTCGACGCGATAGCTGATCTGTTCGACAAAGACCGGACGGACCTCCTCGTCGAAGCAATCCGACAGTATCTGGAGGAGACGGCTGACAGCGAAACGTTTCAGGAGTTAGTTGCGACGAAGTATTACGACGACCAACTTGACTTCGAGATGGTCAAGCAACTCGTCGGTGTCGAAACCGCCCAGCGGCTCCGGTTACTCAAATCTGATCTCGACGACGACCCCCTCGATCTGGCGGCTCCCGAGAAGACCGATCTCTATGGCGGCGACGCAACGACGGCAGATTCCGATAGCGCCGACGAGCAATGAGCGGCTATCGTCTGCGCTCGGCCGTTGCCGACACGAGCGCGCTCGTCAGTTTGGCGGTTCCGCGTGCTGACCCCGAGTACGGTACCGACAGGTGTCCCGACCCGCTCCAGTATCTCCTCACCTCTTGTACAGTGTCTGTTCCACCCGAAGTGCTCGACGAACTCCGAGAACTCAGCCAGTATCGAGGCATCCACGGTGCTGCCGCGAACAACGTCCTCGCGGCGAGCGATCACTACGAGATCACGGATCCCTACGAGCGAACCGACACGCCAGAAACCCGCCCGACGTTTGGACTCGACGACGGCGAGACCGACGGGATCGTACTTGCGAACGCGATCGATGCTGACGGGTTTCTGACCGACGAGTTCGGTGGCACGAACTTTCCACTCGTACACGCAGTGCTAGAGGGGCCGCGGATCGTCCCTACCCCACGATTCATCTGCGATTTTGCGCGGAACGAGCACACGACCAAGGAGGCGGCACGAACGCTATTGGAGACGATTGGCTCGAACCGAAGTTGGGAGAACAGTCCTTACGTTGCGAAGTTGCGGGACCGACTGGAGTGACTTTGCGCGACAGACGGACCGATATTTTACATTCACTGCCCCAGAATAGCATTCGTATGCTATGCGGACGCACAACAGTGGGGGTACCGCCGTCGACGAAACTCCGGGGGATCGACGATGACTGAGCAACTCTCGAACGACGACCTCGCGGTGACGGTCAGCGACGACGGACTCGTCGTCAGGGCGACCATCGACCGCCCGGACCAGCGCAACGCGCTGGGTGAGAACGTCATACTTGGGTTGCACGACGTACTCGACGCCGCCGACGAGGGCGAACAGCGCGTCGTCGTGATTCGCGGCGCGGAGGGCACCTTCTGCTCCGGCGGGGACATGACCGAGTTCCCCATCGGCCAGGGAACCCAGGCCTACCGCGACAACTTCGGCGCGCTCGCGGGACTGATCGAGAAGATGCACGCGACGGACGCGCTCACCGTCGCCGCCGTCGAGGGCTACTGTCTCGCTGGCGGCCTCGGACTGGCCAGCGCCTGCGAGTTCGTCATCGCCAGCGCTGACGCCGAGTTCGGCACACCTGAGGTCGAGGTTGGCCTCTTCCCGGCACAGGCGATGGCTCCAATCGCCCGCGCGGGCAGCGAGAAGGCGGTACTCGATCTGCTCTTTACCGGCAAGCGAGTCGACGCCGAGCGAGCGAAGGAAATCGGTCTCGTGACCGACGTGGTTCCGGCTGCGGACTTTGAGGAGGAACTGGACGACCTCGTGGATACGCTCGCGGCGAACTCGCCCGTCCTGATCGCGATGGGCAAGGAGGCGTACTACGAGCAGCGTGACATGGGCTTCGGGGAGGCGCTCGCCTACCTGAAGGAAATAATCACGCTGATCGCGATGAGCGACGAAACCGAGGAGGGGATCAACGCCTTCCTGACCGACAGCGAACCTGACTGGAGGGGTCGCTAGGATGTCCATCTACGAGCGACAGGAATCCACGAAAGGTAACGATCCGGAGACGGTCGTCATTTCGGCGGCGCTGACTGGCGCGCTGACGACCCGCGACCAGTGCGAGGCGATTCCGTACACGCCCGAGGAAATCGCCGAGGAGGCCGCCGCGGCGCGAGAGGCCGGCGCTGCCGTCGCGCACATCCACGCCCGCACGCCCGAAGGGTCGCCCACCTTCGAGACGGAGACCTACCAGGAAATCTACGACGAAGTCCGCGAGCGGACCGATATCGTCATCAACTTCTCGACCGGCGCGGTCGGAACGCCCGTCGAGGACCGACTGGCGTACGTCGAGGAAGTCCAGCCAGAGATGGCCGCGCTCAATATGGGCTCGATGAACTACGCGAAATACTCCGAGAAACGGGAGGACTTCGTTTTCGATATGGTCTTCGACAACCCGTTCTCGGAGATCACGACCCTCTTGGAGGGGATGAACGAGGCCGGCGTTACGCCCGAGTTGGAGTGTTTCGACACCGGCCATATCGGAAACACTCGCCCGCTGCTGCAGGATGGCGTCCTCGACCGACCGTTCCACGTCAGCCTCATCATGGGCGTGCTCGGCGGGATTCCGGCAACCGTCGAGAATCTGGCTCATCAGGTCCGCCAACTGCCCGACGACTCGACGTGGCAGGTGATCGGAATCAGCCGCGATCAGTGGCCGCTCGTGAATGCGGCGCTGGCGATGGGCGGCAACGTCCGTGTGGGACTGGAGGACAACTTCTACCTCCCGAGTGGCGAGATGGCCGAGAGCAACGCCGACCTCGTTGGGGCGGCGGCAGAGATGGCCCGACAGGTCGACCGCGAACCCGCGACGCCAGACGAAGCCCGCGAGATCATGGGGGTCGAGTAGATGACCGAGAACTTCCCCGAGACGCCACCAAGCACCGATATTTTCGCCGAGGATTTACTCGCTGGAGAGACGGCGCTGATCACCGGCGGCGGCACCGGCATCGGCGAACAGATCGCGCTGGCTTTCGCCGACCACGGCGCTGACGTGGCGATCGCCAGTCGCTCGATGGACAATCTCGAACCCACCGCCGAGCAAATCGAGGAGCGCGGCGTCGACGCCTGCGCAACCACGGTCGACATCCGCGAACCGGACCGCGTCGAAGAGATGGTCGACATCGTCGAGGCGGAACTCGGCTCTCTAACTGTTCTCATCAACAACGCCGGGGCGAACTTCCTCACGCCCTCCGAGCATCTTTCGGCTAACGGCTGGCGGTCTGTCGTCGGCACGATCCTCGACGGCACAGCCTACTGCACCTTCGAGGTCGGCGAGCGGATGATCGACCGCGGCGAGGGCGGCGTCATTCTCTCGATGGGCGCGACGAACTCCGTCCGCGGTGCACCCTACTACGCACACTCTGGTGCAGGAAAAGCCGGCGTCCACAATCTGATGCAGTCGGTCGCGGCGGAGTGGGCTCACTTCGGTATCCGCGCCAACACGATTGCGCCCGGCGTCATCAGGACGAAGGGTGTGATGGAGGTGATGGACGAGGCCACTGCCGACCAACTGGTCAAAGAAGATATCGCGGCGGATCGGCTCGGAACGCCAGCAGACTGTGTGCCGATGGCAGTCTTTCTCGGTAGCCCGGCGGCCGCCTACGTCACGGGTTCGTATTTCGTCGTCGACGGCGGGCAATTGCTCTCGCCGGTTCCGGGCTGACATCTCGCTCCGAAATGCCCTTGATGGCTGCCGTCGTACCGCATGTGTGGAATTCATCGCAGATCGGACCCGGAATCCCTTCGATATGGACCCACCCTGTGAGCGGTTCGTGCCCGGATACGGCGTCACCGATGCCGACTTTCACGTTATCGGCGATCATCCCGGCGTCCACGGCGGCCTCGCGACAGACATCCCTTTCACCGATATGCCGTGGTCCGAGCGGTTTTTCGATGCGCTTCTCGACGGCGGTCTCCTGACGGCTGTCGATAACGAGGGTGGCACAGTCGACTCCGCACAGACGTACTTTTCGTATCTCCACATGTGCGAACCGGACAGCCACCCGCCCGCGGCGTCCTCGTACCGCGATCTCGAACCGTATTTCGACGCCGAACTCCGGGCGATTACGGCTCACGTGCTGCTCCCGGTGGGCCGGCGTGCGACCGAACACGTGTTGGCAGCGTACACCGCTATCGACGCCGACCGAGCGGCCGAGATGGACGACCTGCACGCGACGGAGTTACGCGGGTCGGGGTGGCTAATCGTCCCGATTGACGATCCCGAGACGTGGACCGACGATGACGAACAGGCACTGATCGATCGACTCCAGACGCTGCTCGCGTCGGATTACCGGCAAATATCAGATCTCGGTCGCTTCCAGTCCGACAGCAGTCCCTACTTTGTTCGCTAAGCATGGCCGAACTACTCTCACCACGAATCGAGCAGACCGACCGAACGAAACTCCTCGCCGCGACCATCGCACTGCTTGGCTGGTTCGCGCTCGGCGCGTCCCTGCTTCGCTCGCTGGCCTCGACCGGCGGTGTGCAGGATCTCCTGTGGGAACTGCTGGTGTTCAGCGGTTTCTTTACGTTTTGGACGAACACCGCCGTCGCCCTCGCGGTGACGCTTCCGCTTCTGGCCCCCCAATCGAAACCGGGCCGATTCTTCCGCCGAGCAGGCGTCGTCACGGGGGTTGCCGCCAGCATCGCGCTCGTTGCCCTCGTCTACGAACTGTTGCTCCGCAGCGGGTGGGGGTCGCTCGGCATCGATCTCCTGCTCAATCTCCTCCTTCACTACCTGATTCCAATTGCCTTCGTAGGCTACTGGTGGCTCGTCACGCCGAAACGTCACCTCTCGTGGCGGGGGCCAGTGAAGTGGCTGTCCTACCCGGCCGGGTACGCCGCCTTCGTCCTCGTTCGCGGCGAACTCGCGAACACGTATCCGTACCCATTTCTGGATGTCGCCACGTACGGTTATCCGACGGTCCTCGTCTTTGTTGCCGGCATCGGGGCGTTCTTTCTACTTCTGGCGTTCCTGTTCGTCGGACTCGGTCGATTTGCTGAACGTTAACCGTCGGCAACGGCACTGTCGTCCGCAGTGGTGCTGTCGGCCGTCTCGTCGATGTACGCTTCCTTCCACCCGCCGCGAAGCAACCACGGCACCGCGACGGCCGCCCCGAGGATGTTCCCGACGGCCATCCCGACCCAGATGCCGCTCTCGTCCCAGCCGAGGCCGAAGACGAGCAGACAGACCGAGCCGACCCGGCCGACCCACAGCGTGATGATCGAAATGATCATCGCCGTCTTCGTGTTGCCGGCACCCCGGAACGCGCCGAGAATGACCTGCGTAATGCCGATGAAGGCAAATTCGACCGAGCGCGTGCGGACGTACCCGACGCCGCTGGCGACTGTCTCGGGTGCATCGGGCACGTCGCCGAGAAAGACACTTACGATCGGTTCGGTGGCGACAACCGCGACGACGGCGACAAGCAGCATGACGCCAGCGGCCGTCGTGACGGCGAGATAGATCGACTGTGTCGCCCGGTCGGGACGGCTGGCACCGAGATTCTGCCCGACCATCGTGTCGATTGCTCGGCCGAGTCCCATCGCTGGCAGGAAGACCAGCGAGACGATCCGGTTGCCAAGGCCGTAGGCAGCGACGACCGCCGGCGAGAACGTGACGACGATGGCGACCAGCGTGATCTGTGCCAGCGCGTTCATCGAGTTCTCGATCATGCTCGGCACGCCGAGCCTGACGATATCCTCGATGAATTCGAGATTCGGCCGGAGATGGGCGAGTTGGACTGTCGGGCCGACAGCCGTCCCGAAGAGCAGGTAGAGTCCGATCACGCTCGCAGAGCCACGCGCGATGATCGTCGCCAGTGCCGCGCCCTCGATTCCGAGGCCGGTGAACCCGGTCGCCGCGAAGAGAGTGGATTCGACGCCGCCGAGCATGACGAGGTGCAACAGCGGGTTGCCCTGAAAGCCGAAGATCAGGAAGGGATTGAGGAGGATGTTCGCGACGACTGAGAGGACCATCACGTACATCGGCGTCCGGGTGTCGCCGTAGCCGCGCAGGATGGCCGTGAAGACGAAAAAGCCGAACAGGAAGGGGATTCCGACGAAGAAAATCTCCATGTAATCTGCCGCGAGCGGGATGATTCGCTCGCCGGTCTCCTGCGCTGTCGGGAGTAGTTCCAGTCCCGGTCTGGTGAAGATCAGTCCGACGGCAGCGATGACGACCGAGAGGAGGCCGACGAAGGTGACCGTCTGGCCAGCGACCAGTCCTGCCGACCGGTCGCCCTCTGCGCCGGTGTACTGCGCGACGAGAATCGCGCCCGCCGTGGTAAAGCCGGCGGCGACGGAGATCAGCAGGAAGATCAGAGGGAAGGCGAGGCTGATCGCGGCGACAGCGTCGGCCGATAGCCGACCCAGGTACAGCGTGTCGACGACGTTGTAGGTGACTTGCAGTAGCTGGATGACGACGATGGGCCAGGCGAGCTGAAAGAGCGGTCGAAGGAGACTGCCCTCGGTGATCGACTCCCGGCGCTCCGCGGACTCGTCGTCACTCGGGCGCTCGTCGGGCGGAGACTCCTCGTCAGGGTCGGCGGACTCCTCACTCACTACCAGCCCTGTCGGCTGGCGGGGCCCTGAACGTTCTGATTGGCTTTCGCGGATCGCTACGCTGAAACCGCTTGGGGCGTGCAGTTCGTGTATGATCAGGCTCGTCTGGGGAACCGGCCACGCTGCGACCGCCAAGGCCTCTTTCGACACGGCGCTGGCCGACGCCGGTCTCCACCAGTACAATCTCCGAACGCTCTCCTCTGTGATCCCGGCCGGCGCACCGCTGGACCTCGTCGATACCGCGCCGGATCTCGGTCCGACCGGCAACGCTCTCGACGTGGTGCTGGCCCGACAGACGAGTCCACCGGGCGCCCGCGCCTCGGCCGGCCTCGCGTGGGTCCGCGGCGGCGGTGAGGACGATTCGGGCATCTTCTACGAAGTCGCCGATACGGATCCCGAGACGGTCGGCGAACTGCTCCGGGCGGGGATCGAGCGCGGCTGTTACATCCGCGACCTGGATTACGGCGATGTCGAGACGAAAATCGTCACTGCCGATTCGGCTCCAGACCAGTACACGACTGCGGTCGTCGTCGCGACCTACGGCGAAAGCGAACCGCTACTCTGACTATTCGACGCGTTCGACGCGGTGTCGAATCACATCTGCGTTGTCGTCCCACTCGAAGTTCCCGCCGTGGGCCCGGACCATTCGTTGCTTGTACGCTTCGAGATCTTCTGAGCCCTCGCGGCGAGCGTCTTCGTCGGTCATATCGCCCAGTTTGCGTTCGGTCACGTCGACCACCTCGAAGGTATCACCGTCGAGTTCGAAGGTGTCGCCTTCGTCAGCGTACTGCTGGCCGCGGTGGATCTGTGTCATCTTGCCGGCCGCGACGGCTTCGAGGGTCTTCTCGTTCGGAAACAGGGATTCGGGCTCGATTGTTGCCATGCGTGGGGGTTGGACTGCGGACACAAGAAACCATTCTCCGCTAGCAGTCTCGAATTCTGTATCTGTGGTTTTGAGGAACCAGAAAGCCCCCGACACGCTCCGGTCCCGCGGCTCGCTGTCGTTCGAGAGAGCGAAGCTCTCTCGTGATGACGAAAGACGCTTCGCGTCTTTCGAACCACGCTCCAGTAGGTGCTTGCGTCACCGGGAGACTCCGTCTCCCGAGCCCGCGGCGAAGCCGCGGACGCCGGGGTTCCCGGAGCGTGGGTGGTCGGCTCTGCCGACCACCTCATAACGTGCCGGCTCCGCCGGCACGCTGTCGGCCCCTTTCAGTCCCACCCTATTGCTTGTGCCACAGGCCACCGTGGGCGGGACTGAAAGTGGCCGCCTGTTCGAGGAAGGCGGACGACGTAAGCACCGCAGCCGGAAGGCGAGGAGCGCAACGAGTCCCCCGACTCGAACAGGCGGGGGCTTTCTGGTTGTTCAATCCGATCGCCCCTTCTCACCCAACAACACCCCATAGTCGATACATTCAATCATACACACGCGCTGGCACTCGGTGTGGACAGCGAGTTCGCCTTCGAGTTGAGCGTCTGCCAGTGGGCCGAAGAGCACTGGCCGCCGGGCCGCGAGCGCGAGCGGCCGATTATCGTCGCCCGCCAGTTCGGGACGAAACACCGCCGCTGGGACACCCTCGTCATCGAATGCGATCCCGACGGACTCCGCCAGCGCGCCAAATTCGGCTCACAGCGGCTCGATAGCGACCTCCTCCACGTCGTCCGCCACGCCCCCGCCGAGTGGGCGTGGTATCAGGACTGCCTGCCATATCCGGGCTATCCGTGGCGGTACGTCCGCGAGGCAGTCCACCGCGCCGCCGACCGGAATCTGATCGAGGAGCGGACCAGCGGTAATCGGATCGAACTCCGCCGTCGCTTCCGCTATCCCGACTGGACCGAACGGATCGTCGCTATCGAGAACAAGCCCGACCTCAACGCCAGCGCCGCACGCCAGTTGACCGACCAACTGCACAGCGACGTGGCGCTCGCACTCGCCGACGAGGTGTGGGTCGCGACCAGCGACACCGACAGCAGCGTCGCGCCGGTGCTGCTCGAAGACCTCCCCGTCGAGGCGGGGATCCTGAGCGTCGACCCCAACCAGCGCGGACCCGGAGCCGTCTCGGTGCAGTGGCAACCCCAGAGTCTCCCGGTCGCCGATCCCGGCACCCGGATTCGGGAGCGGCCCACCGGCGGTGCACACGACGCCTCAGCCTGCCGGTTCGAGTACGCCGACCCCGAGTGGAAAGCCGAAAAACGCAGAGAAATCGCCGAGCGAGCCTACGAGAACGGCTGGCGCTCCTACATCGACTCGATGCGGTCGGATTGTCGGCACTTCGAGTTCGACCTGACCGAAGCCGTCGCCCGGCCGTCCTGTGGAGCGAAAGAGTGCCACCAGACGCCGCGGCAGTGTAGTTCCTCCTGTGGGGAGTTCGAGCCAGAACCTCCGACGTGGCGACAGGGTGGCTGGCCAATCGAGGGTGGACCCGGAAAAGGAGTTACGCGGGTGCTCGACCGCCAGCGCGAGCGCCGGCGTCCCGAACCCGAGTGAGAGCTACCGCTCAACACACTCCATGTCTGGTGGCGTAATCGGTTCGGTGTCATCCCACGAATGAAACTGGGCGTTGGTCCCGTCTGTGCCCTCGAATCTGACCGGATAGCCGGTGTCTACGCTGACGTAGTAGGTGCCGTTTTCGACGTCGAATTCGTAGACCTCCTCGCCGTCGATAGTGGTCCGTCCGCTGGCGACGTACTCCTGACTGTCGTCGGCTGGCTCCTCCGGATCGAATCGGTCCCCAAACTGATCGGTGGATTCGGTCTTGACACACTGGCCCTGCGTGACGACATAGGTCTCTCTCCCGCTGTCGGTACTGATGCTGTACGTTTCCGAGGTCTGGCTGTCGGTCGTTGTCGTGAGCTGCCAGTCGCCGTCGTTGAACCGCCACGTCCCCTCGAACTCGTCGGACTCGATCTCCATCACGTACGAATCTGTCCAGGTGAACACCTCTGCCAGTCGCGGTGCGGTGTCTTCTTCGTCTCCGTCTGGTTGTTCATCGCCGTTGCTCTCTCCCTCGTCAGTGTCGCCGGTGTCGTCGTCGGTCTCGTTTCCGCTGGTGTCGTCGGTATCCGCTCCCTCGTCATTGTTGGTGTCGTCTTCGGTGTCAGGGCTGTCACTGCTGCCGGTCTCGTTGTCACCGCTGTCGGTACATCCTGCAGCCCCGACCACGAACGCTGCCCCGAATAACTGCAAATACTGCCGTCTGTTTCGTTGCTCGTCCATATCCCGACTGCGTCGAACAGCGAATTAAGTATAGACTCCGTACTAGCTCGAAGGCTCGCGTTTCCCTGCCGGACGACCGAGTATTACTCTCGCCCGAGCGTGTAGAACTCCTCGTTTGGCCGCATGTCAGCGAAGCTTGCCATCCTGTTCGAGAGGTTGAACAGTGCGGTGAGGCTGCCGATATCCCAGATCTCTTTCTCGCTGAATCCATGTTCGCGGAGCCGTTCGAGGTCGGATTCGCCCACCTCGGCGGGTGATTCGGTCAGTTTGACCGCCACGTCACACATCGCGGTGTGAGCGTCGCTGATGTCGGCCGTCCGGTGGTTGGTCGCCAGTTGCTCGGCGAGGTGTGGGTCCTCGCCGTAGATGCGGAGCATGGCGCCGTGGGCGACGACGCAGTACAGGCAGTCGTTCGCACCGCTGACGGTGACGATGATCATCTCGATTTCTTCGCGGGCGAGCGGCGAGTGGTCGACGAGGGCGTCGTGATAGTCGAAAAACGCCCGGTACTGGTGCGGCCGATAGGCGAACGCCTGCATTACGTTGGGCATAAAGCCCGCGCGCTCGGTTTCCTCCTCGATGTGTTCTCGAATATCTTCCGGCATGTCTTCGAGATCCGGGACCGGAAACCGCGTCATTGCTGGCTCTGAGTCTGCCATAGGGACACGTCAACGGCCTCCGTGTTAGAGTTTCGGCCAGTTCTCATCCCAGTGGATCCACAGCGTTTTCCACCCGGCCGTGTTGCACACGGCTAAGGCTCGCGACCCACGGCGAGTAAGTGTGATCAGCAATGCCCAAGATCAGTGTCGAAGTCCCACAGGAACTGCTCGATGATCTGGACGAACACGTCGGCGAGGACGGCAAGTTCGTCAACCGCAGCGAGGCAGTCCGGGCCTCGATCCGGAAAACGCTGGACCTGCTCGACGAAATCGACGAACGACAGGGACGGCTCGACGAGGAACGAGACGATGACGACTGACCGGGAAACCGCCCGCGTCACGGACAGTTCGCTGCTCGGCCTCCCACAGCTTTCGATTGCAGCGCTGTTCGTGACGGCGCTGGTGACGGCACAGGTGACCGCCGCGAAAGTCGTTGCCGTCTCCCTCCCGGTCTCGCTTCCGATCACCGGCAACAGCATCCTCGTCCCGGCGGCGGTGTTCTCCTACGCCTTGACCTTCTTCGCCTCGGACTGTTACACCGAACTGTACGGCCGGCGGGCGGCCCAACTGCTCGTCAACGTCGCCTTTGTGATGAATTTCGTCCTGCTGGCGCTGCTCTGGCTCGCCATCTGGGCCCCGGTTTCTGGTGCGTCGAGTGTCGGGCAAAGCGCCTTCGCCGAGACGCTCGGCGCGAGTACGGGTATCGTCGTGGGGAGTCTTCTCGCCTATCTCGTCAGCCAGAACTGGGATGTATTCGTGTTCTCTCGACTCCGCGAGGCGACAGGTGGAGAATCGCTGTGGCTCCGCAATATCGCCTCGAC
The DNA here is from genome assembly GCF_037080055.1 of Halovenus anhuiensis. Lineage (NCBI taxonomy): Archaea > Methanobacteriati > Methanobacteriota > Halobacteria > Halobacteriales > Haloarculaceae > Halovenus > Halovenus anhuiensis. The sequence goes on along the minus strand of NZ_JBAOJI010000001.1, from coordinate 535,074 downwards.
GGCGACGAGTCAACTGATCGATACGGTGATTTTCGTCACCGTCGCCTTCTTTCTCTTTCAGGGCTTGCCGACCAGCGCCGTCGTCGAGTTGATCGTCGGCCAGTATCTGTTCAAACTGCTGCTCGCCGGCCTCGATACGCCCTTCGTCTATCTCGTCGTCGGTGCGGTCCGGTCGCGCGGACTCAGTCCTCGATGATCATCTCTGCGGCTTTCTCCGCGATGGCGACCACCGGTGCGTTCGTGTTGCCACTCGTAATCGTCGGCATCACCGAGGCGTCGACGACGCGCAGGCCGTCGATGCCGTGGACCCGAAGGCGGTCGTTGACCACCGCCATCTCGCCGCTGCCCATCTTGCAGGTCCCGACCGGGTGATACAGCGTCTCGCCGTACTGGCGGACATGGTCGGCCAGTTCTTCGTCGCTCTCCACGTCCGGTCCCGGCAGGCGTTCTTCGATTCTGTACTCCTCGAACGGGTCGGCCTGCATAACTTTGCGGGCCATCTTCAGTCCCTCGACCTGTACGTCGATGTCGCCTTCGGCGCTGAGATACTGCGGGTCGATCCGAGGGTGGTCGCGAGGATCCGTCGACTCAAGTTCGACGAAGCCGCGACTCTCCGGTCGGAGTTGGAGGCTCGCAACTGAGAATCCGTGGTCGTGATCTAGTTCGCGGAAGCCGTGTTCGATGAAGTACGCTGGCGCGAAGTGGAACTGCACGTCCGGACGGTCGTCCGCCAGCGGCGTCTGCAGGAAGGCTCCGCCCTCGCCGACGTTCGAGGTGAGCGGGCCGTCGCCGAAGGCTTTGTACTTCCCGAAGTTTGCGATGGTTTCAGCGTTGTCGAGCGTGATCGGTTCTGCGGAGTCGTAGACCACGGGGACGTAGAGATGATCCTGCAGATTCTTGCCGACGCCGGGCAGATCCGCCACCACGTCGATCCCCATCTCTTCGAGATGCTCGGCGGGACCGATCCCCGACAGCATCAGCAGTTGTGGGGAGTTGATCGCGCCAGCGGAGACGATGACTTCTTTCTCGGCGTCGACGCTGCCGGTTCCTCCTGCTCGCTCGTACTCGACGCCCGTCGCTTTCCCGTTCTCGACGCGGATGTCGGTCACGTGTGCACCCGTGAGCGCGGTGACGCTCTCCCGGTCCAGTACGGGCTTGAGGTAGCCGTCGGCGACGCTGAACCGCTTGCCGTCTTTCTGTGTGACCTGGTACTGGCCGAATCCTGCCTGTTCACGGCCGTTGAAATCAAGGTTCTCGTCGTAGCCGACCGCTTTGCCGGCCTCGACGAAGGCGTCGGTGAGTTCGTTCGGGGCCTGCTGGTCGGCGACGTTGAGCGGGCCGTTCTGGCCGTGGTACTCGTCGTCGAATCGTTCGTTGTGTTCGGCCTTCTGGAAGTACGAGCGTATCTCGTCGTAGCTCCAGCCGTCGTTGTCTTCGGCCCAGCCGTCGTAATCGGCGGGGTGGCCGCGGATATAGATCATCGCGTTGATCGAACTTGACCCCCCGATGGTCTTCCCGCGGGGCCAGTACAGTTCCCGGCCTGCCAGTTCGTCCTGCGGTTCGGTGTAGTACTCCCAGTCTACGTCGGATTTGAACGTCTCGGGAAACGCCGCCGGAATCTCGATTTCGTCTTTCTCGTCGGGCTTGCCCGCCTCCAGAACGAGCACGTCTCCCTCCGTCTCCGTCGCGAGCCGGTTTGCCAGCACACACCCGGCCGATCCTGCCCCCACGATCACGTAGTCGTACGAAACCATACCCCCTAGTTGGAACCGACCTGCAAGTATCTGTTTACCAACTCGCGCACAGAAACGGAGACACGGCTGCTCGTCAGATCAGACGCTTTCGGCCTTTTCGGCCTCGGACTGGACGAGATAGGAGCGGTCGTCGGCGTACTCGGCGGCCGTTTCGAGTGCGCGTTCGGTCCCGATCTGGTTGAGTGCCCACGCGGCACTCGCACGGACCTCGTCGGCATCGTCGTCTTCGAGTACGTCACCGAGCGGTTCGACCGCGCGGGTGTCGCCGATCAGCCCGAGCGCACGGGCGGCCGAGGAGCGAATCTCCCGGTTGTCGGCGGCGAGTCGCTGTGCGACGGGATCGGTCGACTGTTCGGCACCGATCATCCCCAGCGAGCGCAGCGTGATCTTTTCGAGTTCCACGTCGCCGCCGCCGAGGAAGTCCTCCAGCGTATCGCAGGCGGCTTCGTCACCGATGCGGCCGAGGATTCGGACGGGCTGTTTGTTCCGGCGCTGGGCCAGCGCGTGGACGGGGTCGAAGGCCTCCTCGGGGGCGAGGTGTTCCAGCACGTCGAGGATGTCCTTCTCCATGAAATCCGAGCCGAAAGAGTCTAGCGCTTCGAGGATGGGTTCGACCTCACCCTGGGCCTCGTAGACGTAGATGGCGCTCAACTCCGGCGGGAAATCCTTCGTCACGCTCGGGTCGAGTACGTCGTAAAAGCCCTGTCGGCGGAGTTGTTCGCGGACTTCCAGATCGCTCCAGACCATCGCGTCGTCGAGGTCGCTTTCAAGCGTCTCGCTCCGGTCGAGCAGGGTCGCAATCGTCTGGGCGTCGTCGTCGGGATCCAGTTCCGTCTCGCCGATCGTTTCGGTGACTGCCTCCAGTTCCTCGGCGACTGCTTCGGGTTCCTCCGCGGTCAACTCGAAATCTTCGCCGAGGGTGTCGCTCGCGTCGGCAAAGAAAGCGGAGACCGCTTCAGCGACCTCGTCTTCGCCCTCGTGGGTCCACTCGCTTGTGGTGATCGTCGTCCCCGCGCCGTCGAGTACGTCGGTGATGTCCTCGACGTAGGGGCCGCGCTGCTCCTCGATGTCGTCGCGCAGGTCGGAGATGCGATCCTCGAACTCTTCTTTCGGGTCCGGTGGCTCGACATCCTCGGGGTCTTCGTCCTCGCCGACCTCCGGTTCGGGCGTCGGCAGCGTCGCTGCGTCGAGGTCGGCTTCGATCTCGTCGATAGTCTCGTCGGCCTCGTCGAGGTCGTCTTCGGTCTCTGCGGCCTCGACCAGTTCGGCGGCCTCGTCGAGTCGTCGGTCGAACTCGTCCGGGTCCGCGAGTTCTTCTTCGGGCGGTTCTGCTTCGGCTGGTGCCTCCTCGCCCGCCCCCTCTTCGGGCGACTCGTCCGCGTTGTCTGTGTCCTCGCCGTCGCTCATAGTTGACAGTGTGTGTGGTCGGGGCAAAGGGATTTCCCTTCGAGTTGGCGTTCCGGCAAGGACCGCTCATACTGGTGGTTATAAATTCGTAAAGATATTCGCACCCACGAGGGTGCGAGATTCTTCAGTTCCGTATAGCCACCAGTATCAGACGAGGCTCGCGATTGCGGCACCGACCCCGAGGACGATCACGATTGCGCCGAGAATCGCCCGGTTCCGTGCGGCGTTGTACATCTGTTCTGCACGTGTCGAGAGATCTCCGATCGCCATCTCGATACCCTCCTTGCCGCGGAGCACCGACTCTTCGCCGCGGTCGTCGACCCGGCCGCGGGCGAGCATCTCGTCGCCGTCGCGGATCACTGTCGCCTGATATTTGTTGGGCGTCGTCGTCTCGGTTCCGACACTGACGCTGACTTCGACGTTTTCCAGCGGGCCGAAGTCACCGAGCGAGCCGCTGTATTCTTCGACGTACTCGTCGATCTCCGGATCGCCGAGAAAGAGCCGGTCGTCGGTGAACGGGTCGTCGATTTCCTCGGGACGGACGCTCTCGGCATCGATCCGCACGCGATCCCAGTCCTCGCGGACGGCGAACTCGCCGACAGCGAGCCCGGAATCGATTGTCGTCCAGATATCCGCTCCCTGCTCTGCATCGCGCTCTCGCTGGACCCGCCACGCCCAGACTGCGGGCGCGGCGTCGGTCGGCTGATCCGGGCTGTAGTGTTCCGGCGGTCGACGCTCCGGCTCAGCCGGACGGTCGACCTCGATTGCCCCCTCGATCGGTTTCGTCTCTGCTCCCGCTGCTGTCGAATTCCCGCCCTGATCTGTCACGATCGCTGAAAGCGTCTGCGCGCGGCCGTATCGGCTCCGCGCGGAGGAGAGAATCAGTCCCCCGATCAGCGCCGAGACGCCGACAATCATGAGTTGTGCCACGACCATGTGTCCTCTTTTTCCGACCGTCCCGGATAATCACTCTGCGGCGTTTCGCCGACAGAAACCCCGTCTGGGGGCCACAGGGCCAGTTTTTTGCACTCCTGCTCCGAGCACAGAGCCATGGTCAGCTACGACCGTGAGGGGCCGGTCGCAACCATCACGATCGATCGACCGGACCGACAGAACGCAATCGACAACGAGACTGCAAGCGAACTCGGCGACGCCTGGAATCGCTTCGAGGCGGACGATAATGCGCTCGTTGGCGTCCTGCATGGCGCGAACGGGACCTTCTCTGCGGGGGCGGATCTCAAAGCGATGGATCTCGAAGACACACCGGAGGGCTGGCTGGGATTCACCCGCCGAGAGGTGTCCAAGCCGACAATCGCGGCGATCGAGGGTCACTGCATCGCGGGCGGACTGGAGATGGCGCTGTGGTGTGATCTCCGGGTGGCCAGCGAGTCGGCCACCCTCGGCTGTTTCGAGCGCCGATTCGGCGTCCCGCTCGTTGACGGCGGTACCCAGCGACTCCCGCGGATCGTCGGTCTCGGCCGCGCCCTGGAGATGATCCTCACCGGTCGTGCCGTCGAGGCCGAGGAGGCGCGGGAGTGGGGGCTGGTCAACCGAATCGTCGACGACCCGCTGGAAGGGGCGATAGAAATGGGACAAGTCATCGCGCAGTTCCCACAGGAGACGGTCCGGTCGGATCGGCAAGCCGTCTACGACGGACTCGGCACTTCGATCGAGGAGGGGCTGGCTATCGAGGGCTGGCACGGCTCACGTTCGCTGGATACCGCATACGAGGGAGCAGACCGATTCGCTGGCGGCGAGGGCCGCGGTGGCGAGGGGGTTCCCGAGAACTGACTCCGGAAGGGATATACACCGACCGTACACACCTTCACACAATGATCCACGTCGGAATCAACGGATACGGAACAATCGGAAAACGGGTCGCCGACGCCGTCCGCAAACAGCCGGACATGGAAGTCGTCGGCGTCGCGAAGACCCGACCGAACTTCGAGGCCACCAGTGCCGTCGAGAAAGGATTCGACCTCTACGCGGCCGTCGAAGAGCGCAAACCGCGCTTCGCCGAGGCCGGCATCGACCTCGCGGGGGATGTCGAGGAACTGGTCGAACAGAGCGATATCGTCGTCGACGCCTGTCCCTCCGGCATCGGGGCCGACAACGCCGAGATGTACGAGGAGTACGACACGCCCGCGCTCCTGCAGGGCGGGGAAGACGCCGAAGTGGTCGACGGAAGTTTCAACGCCCGCTCGAATTTCGACACCGTCGAGGGGATGGATCTCGTTCGCGTCGTCTCCTGTAACACGACCGGCCTCTCGCGACTGGTCGCGCCGCTGCAGGAGGAGTATGGTATCGAGAAGGTCCGCGCCACGCTGGTCCGCCGGGGCGGCGACCCCGCACAGAGCGGCCGCGGTCCGATCAACGACATCCTGCCGAACCCGCTCGAACTCCCCTCCCATCACGGCCCGGACGTGAACACCATCTTCCCCGACCTCGCTATCGACACGCTCGGGCTGAAGGTGCCGGCGACGCTGATGCACACCCACAGCATCAACGTCTCCCTGGAGAGCGAACCAGACGCCGAGGAGGTCCGCGAACTGCTCGACGACCAGCGCCGCACGTTCGTCATCCCCGAGTGGCTCGGTCTCGACGGCGCGGGTGCCATCAAGGAACTCGCACAGGATGCCGGTCGGCCGCGGGCGGACATCTGGGAGAACTGCATCTGGGGCGAATCGATTACCGTCGAAGGCAACGATCTCTATCTCTTCCAGGCCATCCACCAAGAATCCGACGTTGTCCCCGAAAATGTCGACGCGATCCGGGCGGTGCTGGGCACGAAATCCCAGTCCGAGAGCGTCGCGACGACTGACGAGGCGATGGGACTGGACGACTCGCTCGCGCCGACTCGCACCCAGAACTGACGCCGCCGCGCGCTTTTTCCGAACATCTTCGGCATCAGGCGGAGGGATTGCAGAGCCGTATCCGCTGGTATGAGCGCAATTCCATCGGGACTGGAGACGGACAAACAGCCACCGATGACGCTGCCGTTGCGGCATTTCGTCGTCGCTCTGGTCTTTCTGCTTGCAGGCGTGGCTCTCGGGCTGGCGACGGCGATGGGCTGGCTGTCCGGATTCGTCCGACTCGCCCACCTGCACGTCCTTTTGGCCGGCTGGATCTGCATCACGATCATGGGGGCGATGGCCCAGTTCGTCCCTGTCTGGTCGGCCGTCTCGCTGCACTCCCGGCGACTCGCGGCCGCCCAGCTCTGGCTCGTCGCAGGCGGACTCGCCGGATTCGTCGCGGGACTGCTGACGATGAATTTCACACTGCTCGCAGTCGCGGGCAGCGTGATGCTCGTCGGCTTCTGGATCTTCGTCTACAACATCTTGCGGACACTTCCCCCGCTCAGGGAGTTCGACATCACCGAGGCCCACTTCGCGCTGGCGCTCGTTTTTTTCCTCCTCGCCACGGGACTCGGCCTGCTGCTCGCCATCGACTTCACGACCGGGATGCTGTTCGAGTGGGGATTCAATCGACTGGCGGTCGTCCAGGGTCACGCGACGCTCGCGGTGTTCGGGGCGGTGATGACGACGGTCGTCGGCGCGCTCTACCAACTGGTGACGATGTTCACCCAGACTGATCTCCACCGCAGCGATCGACTCCTCCAGCGCTTCGAGTCAGCGGTCTACCCGGCCGGCGTCGCCGCCCTCGCGGCCGGTCGACTGCTCGAAATCGCTACCCTCGCCCGCGTCGGTGGGCTGGTTGTCGTCGCCGGGATTCTCGCGGTCGGCGTCATCGTCGCCCGCAAACTGTTAGAGACGCAGGTCGACTGGACGCCGATGCTCTCACGGTATACCGTCGTCGTCGTGATGATCGGTGCGTGGGGAGTGCTGACCGCGCGAGCGTGGCTCGTCGATCCGTTGGCGGCAGACAGCCTGCTCGCCGCGCCCGGGGCGGTCCACCTGCTCGCCTTCGGCGTCATCGGCTTCGTCGTCCTCGGGACGCTGTATCATATTGTCCCCTTCATCATCTGGGTCCACCGCTACAGCGACCTGCTCGGCTACGAGCCGGTACCGATGATCGACGACCTCTACAGCGACCGCCTCGCTGTTGCGGACTTTGGCTGTCTGTTCGGCGGCTTACTCGGCGTCTTCGCCGGCGTCTACTTCGACGGGCCGACGCTACTGCTGGCGGCCGGCGGTGCGCTGGTGATTCTCGGCGCGTCCATCTTCACCGCAAACATGCTGCTGGTCGTCCGCCGACACAGCCCACACACCCTCGTCGGGATTCTGGGTGTCCCCGGCGACCACGAGCGCGGCGAGGCCGACCCCTCGCCTGCTGTCGATCAGGAGTGATGGGCAAATGATCGACCAACCCCGAACATCTTCGGCGGAGTACTGGTGTGTCCGAGATTCGAAACCAGCGATATGCTCACTGAAGACCGTGCAATCGATCGGACTGGCGCACCGACGGGGACACCGGTCGAACGGCTGGACGTTCGAGAACTGGGCCCGCCAGAGCCACTCAAACAGACCCTGGAAACGCTGGTCGAGATGGACGGCGGCGTGCTCGTCCAGTACAACGACCGCGTCCCGCAGTTTCTCTTCCCGAAACTCGACGACCGCGGCTACGAGTACGAGACCATCGAAACCGACGACGCGGTCGTGACGACGATCTGGGAGTCGTAACGTTTCTCGGCCAGCAACCGAACACAAGGGAAATGTTGCTGGCCGAACAATGCTATGGTATGCGGGAACGCGAGTCCCAGATCGACCGGGACGTGACCGTCGACGTCGACGCCCTCGACGGATCGGCCGGTCCGGACCGCGAGGCTGAGCGCGAATCCGAGACCACCGACAGCGGCGTCGTTCGGTCACGACTCGGCTCGATTGCAACCAAGCGCTCGCTCGCGACTGCGCTGGTCGCCTCGGTCGTCGGCGTGGTCGTGTTTAGCTTCGTTCCCTTCCTCTCGGTCGCCGGCACCGTTCTCGGAATCGCCGCCGGCGGCTTCGCCTACGGACTCGGTTCCGACACCCGCCGGTACGTCGAGATGGCACTGGCCGGCGCGGCCGTCGGCGGCGGCGCGACGCTTCTGGGCAACCTGATCGTCGCGCTCGTCGCGTCGGGAGCGACACTCGTCGGATTCGCCATCCTCGCCGGCGCAGTCGCTGGCGTCGTCGGTCACTACTTCGGTCGGGATCTCCGGGCGGGCCTGACCACCGATCTGGATTAATTGTCCTCGACGAGGCTGTACGTCCCGTCGTCTTCTTCGATGATGCCGTCGTCGACCAGTTTCTCGAGGAGTTCGTCGACCACAGCCGGCGGGGCTCCGACCGACCGAGCGAGTGCGTCGAGGTCGCTGGGCCCATCTGCGAGTGCGAGCAACAGATCCGCGAGCAACCGGCTCTGCTCGTCGTCGAGCACCGATTCGAGATGTTCGCGCAGTTCCGTCAGTTTCCCCTGTGCCCACCGCTGGGCCAGCGAGAGTTCGTTTTCTAGCTGCTCGACATCGTTGAGTGCCTCGGTCAGCGAGACGACATCGTCGGGTTCGATCTCCGAGGCGGTGACGCTCGAATCCGTCGCCTCGGGGTCGTGCTCCAGATCGATACTCAACTGCCGGCAGGAGGTGATATCGAGCCGCGAACTGGCCGGATAGGCGCTTTTCGTCCCGAACTCGTACGGTGAGACGGTCACTTCCAGCCGGACGTGTCGCGCAATCGAAAAGTACTTGCGACGTTTGCTGTCGGTCCGGCTCTCGACCAGTCCGGCCGCTTCCAGTTTTTCGAGATGGTCGATCACCGCTTTCGGGCTGACGCCTAGAAAATCACTGATCTCTGTCACGTAACAGGGCCGCTCCGCGAGCAACTGGAGAATGCGGCGCCGGTTCGCATTTCCGAGAATATCCAGAAACTCGCCGGAGTCCATTCACCCGACGTAAGTACCTCTCCTATTAAAATCTGTGCCTGCAATTACCGGCCAGCTCCGCTCGGCGGGCCGCCGTTGCCGGGCGAGTTGTCGGTTCTGTCGTCCGCAGAGCCTGTTCCACTGTCGTTGCTGTTGTTCGGCGAGCTATCCGGGCCACCTGTATCGTTTCCCGACCCTCCGCCGTTTGTTCCGTCCGGAGTACCGCCATCTCCGGCCGTCTCGTTGCCGGGTCCAGCGTCGCCCTCACCTGGATTTCCCGGGTCGGCGGATCCGTTGCCGGTGGTGTCGGTCTCTCCCGGCCCGTTTCCAGGTGCGTCTCCGCTGGGAGTTGACGGTCCGCGGTCACCGGCCTGTCCGGGGCCGGCGTTGCTCTCACCCGGGCCGCCGCGACCGGGAACTCCGTCGGGCGGGCCGCGCGGGGCGTCTGTAATGTTTCGTGCAATCGCAGAGACCTCTGGTCCGGTCATGTTCGCCGCGTTGTTCCGGAGTCGGTCGAGTTGTTCGGTATCGACACCGCGACTGGCGGCCGTCTGGTTGGCCTGATCGATCGACGAGCGCACGTTTGTGATCTGTGAGCGCAGCGCACTCGCACGAGCGGTGTACGCCGCCTCCGTGAGATTCTCACGGTTCTGTTCGAGGCGCTCGGTCCGGTTCTGGAGGGCAGCTAACCGGTTTTCGAGTTCTGTCGCTCGCTCGTCGATCAACTCGGCAGTCTCGTTGTCGCCGGTCGTCTCGTTCGCCTGCACTCCCCATAGCCCGCGGTCGATTCCGCTGTCAGCGTCGGCGGCGGTGGCCTGGGCGAACGAACTCATCTGCGCGCCGAGGCCGGGCGATTCGGTCTCGTTGTCCGCAGTATCGTTCTGAACGCTCGTCGCTGTCCCGAGATCTGTCAGGGCAACAGCCGGAACCACAACAGCCACACCGAGCACGACTAAGAGCCCGAGGGCTGTGATCTGGCGGTGTCTCATCTCGTACTCTCTGCTTATGCCCGTTTCCACATAAAACCGGATATTCGTTCGGGCCGTTTACTCCGCATTTAAACCGGATTATACTGTCCAATAGCGTTTATAATTGGATCTGCGTCGGTACTCGCTGTTGGCGTACACTCCGAACCGTGGCCGCAGATCTGTCCGCTGGACACAGCCGTTCGCACTTCGATCGACAGCCTTGATTGCCGTTCGATATAAACGCTCGCCAAACTGCTTATCTGTGACAGTCGTTAACACGGAAACGAATAGCATGTTCGAACAGTTCTCGGATGGATACTACCTCGGACGACTGTACGTCGAACCAACTACGGAAGCGCACGCCCAGATGTGTCAGGCCCAACACGAGCGGGTCAACGAACAGTTGTACGCCGACGGCGAGGGGATCGACCGCCTCGACCGGCCGCTTGTGATGAAACTCGGCTCGCAACATCTGGCCGTCCATGGCGACGAGGGGGTGCCAGCGGATACACTCTCTGTCCCCGAGTCGGTTCTCTCCGAGACTGAACTGCGGAACCCGCCGACACTGCAGGAGGTGTTGCTCGCCAAAGCCGACAGGGCCGCCCAGTTGCTGGGACTGTCCGGCGGGACGGCGGGTCAGTAGCACGACCGGTCGCCGTGGGCCATCGGATTTTAATAGCTGCCTGCCGACCGGTCTGACGATGCTCGATGACCTGCTCGGCCGGACCGAACTCAAAGAGCGCATCGAGGAACTGGAAGCCGACCGCGAGAGCCTCCAGGCCCAACTCGACGCCGAGCAACAGCGCCGTGCCGATGCCGTCACCGACCGCCAGCAGGCCCAGCGACGCGCAAACAAGCTCGAAGACCGCGTCGAAGAACTCGAAGACCGCGTCGAGCGACTCGACGACGCGGACCGCTCCCAGCAGTTCCGCCGCGAGGAGACGCTTCGGGGCCGCCGGCTGGTGGAAGTGCTCGACCGGCTGGATTCCGTCGAAACCGAGCCGGAGGGCGCACTGACCGCGTACATATCCGACGAACACGACCTGCCCGACAAGATTCGCGAGGCCGTCGGTGAACGAGCCGCACTCGTCTCCCGGGCAGCGCCGTGTCTCGTCGTCGCCGACGATGCGGGGCTGATCGAGGCCTGCCTGCGGCCCCCAGTCAGTCCGGAGCCGTTCGCCGAGTGGAGCGACGGCTTCCGGATCGACCGTGAGTGGTTCCGGCCGCGCGGCCGATACACGCTCGCGCTGGTTCGATCGGATCTGTTCGCGATGGGCACCTACGAAGGCGACGAGCGCGTCGGATTCCACGGCTTCGACAGCGCCCTCAAGAGCCAACACTCCAAAGGTGGGTTCTCCCAGAGTCGCTTCGAGCGCCTACGTGACGAACAGATCGACGACCACCTTGACCGCTGCCGGGCCGCCCTGGAAGAACGCGAGGCCGACCGGCTGTACCTCGTCGGCGAGCGCTCCGTCCTCGGCGAGGTCTCAGATCTCGCCACGGTGACGAGTGCGGTCGACGCGACCGGCTCACCGGAGGAGGCGCTCGGAGACGCCGCCGAGCAGTTCTGGCGGGTCCAACTTCGCGTGCTTTGATACTGCCGGCTGTAAATTCGTAAAAATATCGGCCACCTCGGTGGCTGAATTTTGTAGAGTTTTACAGCCGGCAGTATGAGCCGGGAAGTCAGATTTACAGGTGATGCTCTCGCGTGTACAGATATGCGGATCGCCATCCTCGCTCACGAGCGGTTCCCTGACGACGCCAAAACAGCCGTCGGTGTCCTCAGATACGGCGATCACGACGTCGTGGCTGTCCTCGACCGCGAGCATGCGGGCCAGCGCGTCCACGGTCACCTTCCCGACGTGCAGGACGCCCCTATCGTTGCCGGCATGGACGACGTCCCCGACTGTGATGCCCTCCTGATCGGCATCGCACCCATCGGTGGCGGGTTCGAGCAGTCGTGGCGGCCCGACGTGGTGGCCGCGCTAGAACGCGGCTGTGATGTCGTCTCCGGACTGCACTACGTCCTCGGCGACGACGAACAGTTCCAGCGTCTCGCCGCGGAACACGGCGCGGAGATCCGTGATATACGCCGACCGCCGGACGATCTGACCGTCGCCGCCGGCACGGCGGGCGAGGTCGACGCCCACGTCGTGCTCACCGTCGGGACGGATTGCTCGTCGGGGAAGATGACCGCCAGCTACGAACTCCGCGAGGCGGCTCGCGAGCGCGGCATCGACGCCGAAGTCATCCCGACGGGCCAGACTGGCATCATGATCTCGGGATGGGGTATCGCCATCGACCGTGTCATCTCCGATTTTGCCGCCGGCGCGACCGAGCGACTCGTCGAGCAGGCTGGCGATCACGACGTGCTGTTCGTCGAGGGGCAGGGGGCGCTCGTCCACCCGGCGTACTCGGGCGTGACGGCAGCGATCCTCCACGGCGCGCAGCCGGATTCGCTCGTCTTCTGTCACGTGGCAGGCCAGCAGCGCGTCGGCGGCTACGAGTCCTTCGAGCTTCCGGATCCGGCGGCCTACGCAGAGCTGTACGAATCGATGGCCGGCCCGGTTTCGGGCGCGACCGTTGACGCCGGACTGCTCAACACCGCCGACTTCGAGAGGAACGGGGCGGACGAACAGCTCGACCGATACGGACAGGCACTCGGTGTTCCAGTGACTGATCCCGTCAGAGACGGGGCTGATGCCGTTCTGGACGCCGTTTTGCCGTAACTGTCGAGATTTGGGACTTGTTGCACAACGAGAGAGTAATCACTACGCTTATGTACGTCACACCGATTTAAATACAGATAGATAGACGATGGAAACAGCCACAGATAACGGGCCGCAGATCACGAGACGACAGCTGCTTGGCGGAGCAGCAGCACTCTCGCTCGGCTCGACGAGCGGCTGTATCCAGCGGATCAGAAGTATTCTCAACCGGGATTCGCCCTCGGCGGTGACGCTATCGGTCACTGCGCCGCCGGCGGACTCGGATCGGATGGCGACGCTTCTGGCGCGCCATCTCGTCGAGAATCTCGAAGCGGTCGGAATCAACTCGACGCTGAACGTCCTCCCGGAGACGGAACTGTACCGGGAGGTGCTGTTGAACGGAAACTACGATCTGTTCGTCGCCCAGATTCCGCCGATGGACGATCCGCAGGCGCTGTACTCGCTTTTGCACTCGGTGTACGCGACCGAACCCGGCTGGCAGAATCCGTTCCGGTACGCGGATCTCTCCGCTGACGAACTGCTGGAAGCACAGCGGAGTGCGTCCGGCGACCAGCGACACGAGGCGGTCAGTGACGTGCTGGAACTCCTCTGCCGTGATCAGCCGCTGGCGACCGTCGCGTTCCCCGACGAGATACGGGCCGCCCGAACAGATAATTTCACAGGCTGGGAGAATCGGCCGTTGCAGAATCCGCTCTCGTATCTCACACTCGAACGGGCTCCGTCGATCCCGTTTTCCGAGGAACTCGCGCTCCAGTTGGCCGTTGCTGACTCGCGGATGTCCCAGAATCTCAATCCGCTGTCTGTCGAGTATCGGCAGATGAATCCGGTGACAGATCTGCTGTACGATCCGCTCGTCCGTCGAATCGAAGACGAACTCGTTCCGTGGCTGGCTGCGGAGTACAGCCTGGAGACGCCTGGTCGGCTCAGTGTGTCACTCCGGCCAGGACTGCGCTGGCACGACGGAACCTCACTCACCGCGAACGACGTTGCGTTCACCTACGAGTTCCTCGCCGACACCTCGCTCGGCAAGGTCGCTCAGACGGTCCCATCTCCGCGATTTCAGGCCTGGAGCGGACTCGTTACCGACGCGCACGCAGTCGACGACACGACCGTCGAACTTTCGCTGGTCGATGCCAGCGAAGAAGTCGCGATCCAGGCACTGACCGTCCCGGTGTTCCCGGAACACATCTGGCGAGATCTGAGCGAAGTTGCAGACATTCAGGGCATCGAAGGCTCCGGCAACGTGACCGAGGCGATTGTCAACTCGAATACGGAGCCAGTCGGCAGCGGACCGCTGGCAGTCGAAAACGTCTCCGGCGACGAGGCTGTCGTCCTCCAACCGTTCGAGGATCACTTCCTCCAGCGCGGTGCCGGCATCCTCGACGGCATCCCGGAGGAGTTCGTCGGTGAACCCTCCTTCGACACGCTCGAATTCGTGATGGTGCCATCGAACGAAACCGCGGTCAATCAGGTCGCGCAGGGGGAAGTCGACGCGACCGCGACCAGCGTGGACCCTCGGGAGGCGATCATCGAGCGAATTATCGGTGCGTCGGGCGTCTCCCAGTTCACCGAACAATCACACTCGCCGTATCAGATCGGGTTCAATACTGGATCCACGCCGTTTAGTAATCCGTACTTCCGTCGGTTGTTGGCCCGACTGGTCGACAAAGAGTACGTCACCGAGGAGATTTTCGAGGGATACGGTCGGCCGGCAGCCCATCCGTTCGACGGGACACAATGGAATCCCGAAGAGCTCTCCTTCGATCAGACTGATCCGGTCGTGCCCTTCCTTGGCTCGGATGGTGAAGTCAACGTTTCGGAGGCCCGGGCCGCGTTCCGAAAGCGAGGCTTCGAGTTCGACGAAAACGACACCTTCATCCTCCAATGATTCCACTCCTACCCGAAATCAGTGCCGTCGTGACCGTCCTGATCGTCGCCGGCATCGTCACGATCGTCGGCCTCGACCGTGTCTGGGAGTTCCGCCAGGAGGCCGCTGACAGGCTCTTTTATTTATTCCCGTATATCCTCCTGCTGGGCGGCGTGCTGACCGCCAACTCGTTTTTGCGCTCGGTCGGGCCGACGCTATCGTGGCTGCTCAACTGGCAGATCACTGACGAGATCTGGGCGCTCGAAGGGGAGTTCGTCGCTGTCTTGCAGGGGTACTCGACGCCCGCAGCGACGGTGTACTTCTCGTACACCTACATCTACGGCTACATCTTCCTGCTCGCATTCCCGGTCGTCGCCTACCTGCTCATGCAAGACGACCGGCCGGTTCGAGAGGCGATTCTCGCGTACGCACTCAATTACATCATCGGCGTGGCCTGTTACGTCCTGTTTATCGCCTACGGCCCGCGAAACGTCATGCCGGATCTCGTCGACCAACTGCTCTATCTCCACTGGCCAGAGTCGAATCTGCTCACCAGCGAGGTCAACTCTAACGTCAACGTCTTCCCCTCCCTGCACACCTCGCTCGCGGTCACGGTAGTGTTGCTCGCCTACCGAACCCGGAAGGAGTATCCGGTCTGGCTTCCGATCTCGGCCGTCCTCGCGCTTTCGGTCGTGATCTCGACGATGTACCTCGGGATCCATTGGCTGACCGACGTCATCGCTGGGATCGGCCTCGCCGTCGCCAGCGTCGGCATAGCGGCGTGGCTGACCAATCCGGAGAATCAACAGGGTCGTATCGGTGGTATCGGTCGTCGGCTCCGAGAGCCGATCGACCGGTTCGCCCGCGCGGCTGCCGACCGACTGCGTGAGTTCACTCGCGACCGGATCGAGCTACCGATCTGAGCCCGGCGGGCCGACGGCCTGCCAGGCGTCCGGTCTGTGCTGGCGATCCTGTACTCGACGTTTCGCTCCGTCACCGGTCGCTTTGAGTTCGATTGTTCGGTCGAATGCCTCGATGAGAATCCGCTTCGACTCGGGATCGTACGGCTGTTCGAGTCCGAACACACCGAGAAAGTCCGCCGACCCGAGCCGTGAGGTGACGACGTGTGCGAACTTGAACGCTGCTTTTTCGCCGGCCGCGTCGAGAATCGAGGACAGTGAGCGAAATCCGACGCGACTCCGCTCGTAGCCCGCGGCTTCCAGGCGCTCGAAACACGCGGTGAGCCCGATACCGATCCCGGTGAGATCGTCGGGATCGGGCACGCTGTAGACGAACACACCGCTGTCGAGTGTCCGCCGCGACCGTTCGTCGCCGGCACACTCGATCACACAGATCGACTGTGGATCGACTGCTCCGCGGTCGTCGAGCGCGTCGACGACGGCTGTCGCCGGTTCATCAGTCGAAACGACGACAGCACCGTCGCCGTTTTCCAGTCCGTCGAACAGCAGCGCGAACAGCCACTCGTCGATATCGGCCCCGCCGGCGTCGGCGAGCAGGAGGCTCGATCCGGGAGCGAGCGCTGAGAGGCTCTCGGTTCCGAGAACGGTGGCGAGATCGTACATTAGTTGTCGTCGATGTTGCGAAGTGTCGAAATGAAATCCTCGTCGTCTTCGATCCCGCCGAGGGTCTCCGACAGTTCCTCACGGAGGTCGTCCAGTCGTGCTCTCAGTTGTTCGTACTCCTCGTTGTCTTCGAGTTCGGACGTGTTTTTGCTCGCTTCGAGCGTTGCGCGCTTCTCGACGAGCGCGTAGTACTCCTGCAACAGCGTGTCGTACGTCGAGCGTTCGAGCAGATTCGCGACCGTCTCTTCGAGTTCGTGGCTCTTGACGGGCTTGGAGAGATACGCGTCGAAGCCCATCTCCAGAATATCGAAATCCGGTTCAACCGCAGTCACCATCGCGACCCGGCAGTCGATTCCCTCCTCGCGGATGTGTTCGAGGACTTCGTCGCCCGAAAGGCCGGGCATCATCCGATCCAGCAACACGACATCGATCGATTCGTCGAGTTTCTCGATCCCCTCGTCGCCGTTTTTGGCCGTCTCGACGGTGTAGCTGTCTTCGAGCCAGAGCCGGTAGGTCTCCGCGACATCCGCCTCGTCCTCGACGATCAACACGACTGGGTCCGATGGTGGCATCTGCGCTACCCTTCGATTTCGATCCACATAGCCTTGTGGGGAACGCCCATCGCTCTCCCGCCGTACCCCAATCTACTTTGTGTATCTGGTGTATGGTACACATGGGCACGGCAACGGCCGTGCGCAGACAGGTGAATCTCATGGTATTCAAAAAGGTCACACTGATTGGATCGAGTCCAGAATCGTTCGACGCCGCCGTCGACAACGCTATCGAGCGGGCACACGACACCCTCGATAAGGTCCACTGGGTGGAAGTCGAGGAGATGGGGGTCGAACTCGCGAGTGTAGACGGCCGGGAGTACCAGGCAGAGGTCGAGGTAGCCTTCGAGCTAGAGAGTTAGGTGCGGAAACTCTCGCCGCAGCCGCATTCGCTGACGACGTTGGGGTTTTCGACGTGAAAGCCCTCGCCCTGAAGGCCGCCTTCGTAATCCAGCACCGAACCCTCGATGTAGTTCATGCTGGCGGGGTCGACGAACACACGTAGCCCGTGGTGTTCGTAGATCGTATCGTCCTCCTCGGGTTCGTTATCGAAGCGCATGCCGTAGGAGAGTCCGGCACAGCCGCCCTGCTGGACGTATAACCGCAGTCCGGCGATATCGGTGTCCATGCTTTCGCCTTCGAGCAGCGAGATCGCCTCCGATGCAGCGGTCTTGGTGACCGAGATATCGGACTGCTGGGGACTGTCGTCGGTCGTACTCATAGATACTTGTAGTGCGCCCGAACATGTTAACCCTGACGCTGCTCGTTCGGTCTCTCTGCCTGTCCAGCCAGAGAGACCGAGACGCTTTTTCTCACTCGTTCCCTATTCCTGTGCATGACGGTTCGAGCAGGTGTCGTGGCGGTGCAAGGCGACGTGAGCGAACACGCTGAGGCAATCGAGCAGGCCGCCCAGGCCCACGGCGAAGACGCCGAGGTGGTCGAGATTCGCAACGCCGGCATCGTCCCGGAGTGTGACGTCCTCCTCCTGCCGGGCGGCGAATCGACGACAATCTCTCGGCTGGTCCACCAGGAAAGCATCGCCGAAGAGATCCGGGCCCACGCCGACACCGGCAAACCGATCCTCGCTACCTGCGCGGGACTGATCCTCGTCAGCACCGATGCCAACGATGACCGCGTCGAGACACTGGATCTGCTCGACGTGACGGTCCAGCGCAACGCCTTCGGCCGCCAGCGGGACAGTTTCGAGGCTCCGCTGCCGGTCACCGGATTGGACGAACCCTTCCCGGCGGTGTTCATTCGCGCGCCGGTCATCGACAGTGTCGGGGAGGATGTCGAGGTGCTCGCGGAGATCGAGGACGACCCCGTTGCCGTTCGGCAGGGGCCGGTCGTCGGACTCTCCTTCCACCCCGAACTGACCGACGACTCCCGGATTCACGATCTGGCCTTCTTCGAGACGGTGCTGGCTGAAGCCTGATCGCACTCCGATGCTTTCGACGCGCTGAAGGCCATTCCCGGTGAGGATGCAATATGACCGACGCGTCCGCCGACGAGATTCTCGACGAACTGTTCGACGTGATCGAAGACCGCAAGGAGACGCTTCCGGAGGACTCCTACACGGCGTCGCTGTTCACTCACGAGAAAGGGCAAAACGCCGCGCTCGAAAAACTGGGCGAGGAGACGACGGAGTTTCTGCTCGCGGCCAAGGACGAAGACGAGGCGGAGATGGCCCACGAGGCGGCCGATATCGTCTATCACCTGCTCGTCGTGCTCTCGATGCACGATATGGACATCGATGATCTGCGGGCGGAACTCGCCGACCGACGGTAACTATCCGCTGCCCGGCGTCGGACTACACTGCAGAGGCAGTGTGTTGTGAACTGTCGACCGCCTGCTCTTTCTGTTCGAGCTGGTCGAGCAACTGCTGATACCGTTCGGAGTCACTCAGATGTGACTGCGACTGTGCGTCGTCGAGCGTCGCCCTGAGCCGTTCGAGCCGGAGGTACTCTTGGACGGGTTCCGAACGCTCGCGCACGTCGAGCTGGGTTTCGATCGTGTCGATCAGTTCGTCCGTCCCGACCGGCTTGTGCAGGTAACCGTCGAGTTCGGCCGCGAGGATATCCACGTCCGGGACGACGGCGGAACAGAACAGCACCTGACAGTCGAATTCTCGCTCGCGGATCTCGGCCAGTACGTCTCGGCCGGCATACTCCGGGAGCCGTCGGTCGAGCAGGACAACGTCTGTCTTCTCGTCGACCGCTTCGAGGGCGTCCTCGCCGGTCGCGGCCGTCGCAACATCGTATCTGGTTCCCAGCATTGCCGCGTACGATTCCAGTAGCGGTCGCTCGTCGTCGACGATGAGAATATTCGCGGTCCCGTCGGGGTTCATTATAGGTTAAAATACGGTACAGACACGTAGTAATACTGCGCATAACTAGTTAGTATCTGATCAGCTGTTGGGTAGCAACTAGTTAGGTGTCTGTCGAAGGAAGACGATGTCTCTCGCTCGTCGGCTCTCTGTCTCGATCAGCGATCCGTCCGACCGGTGTCAGATCGGTCGGTTAGTGCGTAATCGAGTGCGGTGGCACCGAAGAAGACGAGCGTCACGACACCGCCGATCAGATACACCAGCCAGATCACGAACCCCGTTCCGAAATCACCGCGGTACGAGCCGCGCAGCGCGTAACACTCCGATTCGTACCGGATGTAATTCGTCGCACCCGTATCCCGTTCGAGCACGAGGTCGTCGGGGTGCGTTTGGGTCGTGTATTCGCCGTTCGCCTGAAGCGTCGAGCGAAACACCTCTTGGGCCGCTGGCGATAACTCGCTGAAGTTGGTTTCCGCAGAGTGAGTCCCGCACTGGTCGACCGTATAATCGATCGTGTTGGCGTTGTACTCGATGCCAGCAGCGACACCGACGGTGCCCAGTGGACAGACAACTGTCACCAGTAGTAGCAACTGGGGACGCGAGAGATCGAGAGTGATCTTCTCTCGGAGGAATACGACACACGCAAACACCACGACGGTCCCGACCCCGGCGAACAGCACCGCTTCCTCCGGCGATACTGTCGACATATCGAACTCTCTCTGTGACACCCATATATGCTTTCTGTGGTTCTCAAGACTCTGAATAAAAGTGCGGGTCTCGACTCACACTCACCGCCTCAGTATCGAATCCGGTACCGAATGCGTAGTGTCCGTCGATCGGCCCGGGAGTTCGGCGCGCTCGCTGTATTTGTCGAACAGACGCGCTTTTCAGTCCTCACCGGGTAGAGATGGACAATGAGCCACCCATTCGAGAGTTTACCGACGACGCCCCGCAGCGAGGAGCTGATCGACAAGGCTTTCTCGCGAGCGGCCCGCGCCGGCCGGGCGAAAGACGGCACCGACGCCCAGCAGTCGATGCTGTTGACAGCGGCGAATATCGTTTCCGACAATCTCCAGAACGTCGTCTCTGACTGGCCGGATTTCGACCGTCTCGATCCCTTCTACTACGAACTCGCGGACGCTATCGTCGACGCCGACGCGCTGCGGCAGCATCTCAACGAACTGAGTTGGGCGAGCAACAAGGCTACCGAGATCCGCTACGAGTACGAACCGCGCCTCTCCGGCGACCGGGAGACTGCGACGCAGTTCCGCAAGCAGGCGTTTGCCCGCATCGCAGACGTTGTCGAGGAAATCGAAGACGACCTGCTGGCCGTCGCCGACGCCCGCGAGCAGTTGCGCGGACTGCCGGATATCCGCCCGGACGAGCCGACGATTGTCGTCGCCGGCTACCCCAACGTCGGTAAATCCTCCTTCGTCAACGAGGTCACGCGAGCGAGCAACGAGGAGGCCTCCTATCCGTTCACGACGACGGACATTCAGATCGGCCATGTCGAAGCGAAGCGCATCAAGTACCAGCTCGTCGACACTCCGGGGCTGCTCGACCGGCCGCCGGAGGAGCGCAACGATTCCGAATCGCAAGCCGTCAGCGCGCTCGAACACGCTGGCGACGCCGTGATGGTCGTTCTCGACCCCTCCGGCGACTGTGGCTATCCCCTCAACGTCCAACTGGAACTGCGGGCGGATATCGTCGACCGGTTCGACGTGCCAGTGGTGACCGTCGCGAACAAGCGGGATCGATTCGAGGGTGCGCCGCCAGACGAAGCAGACTACGTGATGAGCGTCGCAACCGACGAGAACGTCGAAGAGGTGCTGGACGCGGTGATCGAAGCGGTCGGATACGAGCCGGAACTGCCGATCGACGAGGACAGATAGCTCAGTTCAGCGCGCGGATGTCCTCCAGATCGTATCCCTGCGTGACGAGCACGAGGAGGGCAACGAGGACGATCGATAGCAGGATGCCGACGGTCTGGACCACGCCGACGAGCGGGGAGGCAGCCGTCGCCCAGGGGAGACCGATGAACGTCCCGAGGAGGGTGATCAACAGATATCCCCCGGCAACCAGGCCGAGCACCGCCAGTTTGTCGTCGTAGGAGATGTTCATACTGGCCACCACGAGACTCCGCGTACTAAATCGTGCGGTTTGGTCCGCACGGGTCGCGGGATAACATTCAAACGAATGCCAGCCCTACCGCCGTCTGTGAGCGATCGCACGGCAGCCCTGGATGCGGTCATCTTCGGCGTCGACATTCAGAGCGGGGATGTCCGCGGCGATGCCCCCTCCTACGCACTCGTTGTCTTCGACGGCGACAACATCGAGCGAGACGTGGTCAGCTACCGGAAACTCCGCCGTCGGATCGACGACGAGCGACCCGCGATGGTCGCGACCGACAACATGTACGAACTCGCCGAGGACAAAGACGCCCTCGTTCACTTTCTCGGCTCGCTCCCGCCGGAGACGACACTCGTGCAGGTCACCGGCGGCACGGAGCCAGAACCGCTCTCCCGGGTTGCCTCCCGCCACGGCGTTCCCTACGGCAAACAGCCGATGAAAGAAGCCGAGGCCGCCGCCCGCCTCGCCGCCGCCAACGTCGGCAAGGAGGTCACCGCCTTCACGAACACGACCGAAGTCAAGGTCGCCCGCGGGCGATCGACCGGCGGGGGCGGTGGCTGGAGCGAAGACCGGTACACCCGCCGGATTCACGGCTCGGTCAAACGACGCGCCCGCGAAGTCGAGTCCGAACTCGACGATGCCGGCCTTGAGTACGAACGGGACGTGACCGAGAAGTACGGCGGCTTCTCGAACGCCATCTTCACCGTCGAGGCCCGCCCGCAGGACCTGCCGGTCTCGACGGAGCGATCCGGCGACGTACGGATCGAGATCGAACGACAGCGCCGCGACGGCGTGGAGTTCGAGCCAATCGTCAAGCGCCGTGACCGGATCATCGTCGGCATCGATCCCGGGACGACGACGGCCGTCGCCATCGTCAGCACCGACGGCGCAGTGCTGGATGTGATCAGCACTCGGACAGCAGATACCGCGGATGTGATCGAGTGGATCATCGAACGCGGTCGGCCGGTGATCGTCGCCGCGGACGTGACGCCGATGCCCGAGACTGTCGAGAAGATCCGCCGGAGTTTCGATGCCGCTGGCTGGGTGCCAGACCGGGACCTCCCTGTCGACGTGAAACAGCACCGCACCCGCGAGGAGGGCTACGACAACGACCACGAACGCGACGCCATCGCGGCCGCGTTCGGGGCCTACGACGCCCGCAAAGCCCAGTTCGAGCGAATCGCCCGCGAAACCCCGCCGCGGCAGGATCTCGGCACCGTCATCGAACGGGTCGTCGCAGGAGAGGAGCCGCTGGCGGAGGTGCTCGACGATCTCAAAGAGGACGACAGCGACGACAGCGAGGAGACCGAACACGTCGAGCGGGAACTGACCGCCGAGGAACGGCGGATCAACCGGCTGGAAACGCAGGTCCAGCGCCTGCAAGATCACGTCGATACGCTCGAAGAGACCATCCAGCGCAAAGACGACCGTATCGACGAGTACGAACAGAAACTGGACGAGGCTCGCAGCGAACAGCGCCGCGAGACCCGCAAGAGCCGCGAGGTTACCCGCCTGGAGCGGGAAAACGACCGACTGGAGCGGGAACTCGAAGACGAGCGCGAGCGCGTCGAGGAACTGGACGGCAAACTCGAACGGCTGAAAGCACTGTGGAAACTCGATCACTCGAATTTCGCCGACGTGTCGGAGAAAAAATCCGGGTTGGTTCCGGTGAAGGTCGTCGAGCAGTTCACCCGCGACGCAATCGAGACTGCAGACGAGCAGTTCGGCCTCGCCGAGGACGACGTGGTCTTCCTGCGAGACGCCAGCGGCGCGGGGCGGTCGACCGCCGAACTACTTGCCGACATCGACCCGCAGATTGTCCTGCGCAACGGGAAACTGTCGGACATGGCCGACCGGGTTCTCTTTGACCACGAGATTCCGGTCGCGCCGGCGGATCTTGTGACGGTTCAGGAGGTGGACGAACTCGCCGTTGCGCGGGAATCCGAGGTCGAAGACGCGATCGCAGATTGGGAAGAGCGCGCCGAAGAGCGCGAACGCCAGCAGAGCGCGGAGATGGTCGACCGGTTGATCAGCGAACACCGCGCCGACCGACCGGAGGGCTAGTCCGTTCTCACTCCTGATCGGAAACCGTCCACTCATTCGACACACTCCCCTCTGGCCCTCGCAGTCGAAGCGTTGCAGTTGCGGACTCGGTCGGAATGCTGAATATCAGCCAGCCAGTCGTTTCACTACCACTCGAAAGCTCCGTCGTCGGCGGGAACAGTGATCCGCTGACCGGTTCGGCGATTGCCGAGGCGATGCCGTCTGGATCATCTCGAAACGTCACCTGGTACGGATCTTGTGTTTCTCCGTCTACTTCGATGCTGAACTGTGGTGGTGTCGGGAGTTGTCCTGCGCTCTCTGTGGGATTGTCTGCGGAGAGTCCGACAACCAGAATCTGTAATTCTCCCTTCGGGACCAGTGAGGTTTCCTCGTCAAGCACGAGCACAGCCTCGTCTGTCGTCTCGACGCGGTCGACGGCCAGTTCAATCCCATCGTCCGTCGTATACGACTGTTGTGAGTCCCCCTCTTCCTGAGCCGTGGGTTCCGAATCTTCCGTTTGCGCAGTGAGTTCAGAACACCCAGCAATTGCCGCTGATAGAACACAACCGAGATACGCTCGTCGTTGCATAGCAGTAGCTCTGAGTGCAGAGCAAAGAAACTTCCAATCCCGTCAGAGAACGAGAGCGGTTCTGCTTACTCACCACTAGGCCATCCCCATCGACTTCATAAACCGGCTGATCATGCCGTAGGTGAGCAGGCACAATCCTCCGATCACCAGCCCGAGTCCGCCCGCGAGTTTCGGGCGGTCGGTCGCGATCACAGCCAACCCCGCCGCGACGATACCGATACCGTACTTACCCTCGCTGCCGGCCATCTTTTCGAGTTCTTCGCTGGCCTCCTGGATGCGTCCCATGGCTATCGATGGACCACACCCGATAATAAAGTCGGTGACTTTCGACGCCGATTGATTCTCGCAGAAGTTATACGTCTCCCTCCTAAATCGTGACGTATGAGCGACAACGAGGGGCGCAAGGACCTTCGGATGCCCGACGACGAAGAGGTGTTCGCGGTCGTCGTCGACATGCTCGGAGCCAACCGCGTCCGCGTCAGGTGCATGGACGGTGTCGAACGAACTGCTCGCATCCCCGGCAAGATGCAAAAACGCATCTGGATCCGTGAAGACGATGTTGTCCTTGTCGAACCGTGGGACTGGCAGGACGAAAAAGCCGACATCACCTGGCGATACGACAAGCAGGAAGCCGACCAACTCCGCGACGAAGGTCACATTCAGGAGTAACTTTTCTTCCGTCTACTCCGAGGAGGGCGTCAGATCGAACTGCTCGGCCGCCGAGCGCATATCCTTGTCACCGCGCCCGCAGAGATTGACTAAGATCGTGTCGTGCTCGTCTTCTTCGGCCAGTTGGATCGCCAGCGCGATGGCGTGACTCGGCTCGAAGGCCGGGATGATCCCCTCACTCTCGGAGAGTTCGCGGAAGGCGGC
The DNA here is from genome assembly GCF_037080055.1 of Halovenus anhuiensis. Classification (NCBI taxonomy): domain Archaea; kingdom Methanobacteriati; phylum Methanobacteriota; class Halobacteria; order Halobacteriales; family Haloarculaceae; genus Halovenus; species Halovenus anhuiensis. Next base: position 510,398 of record NZ_JBAOJI010000001.1, on the reverse strand, counting down.
CAGCGCTTGTTCGTCGGTAATCGCCCGGTACTCCGCTCGTCCGGTTTCCTGCAGAGCGGCGTGTTCCGGACCGACGCCCGGATAGTCGAGACCGGCGCTGATGGAGTGGTTCTCGGTGTCGTCGTCGATGACTTTCGTCATCGCGCCTTGGAACACTTCGCCCTCGCTGTCGGCGTTTTCCGACAGCGGCGCGGAGTGGTGTCCGGAGTTGAGCCCTTTCCCGCCGGGTTCCGCGCCGTACAGTGCGACATCTTCGTCGTCGCGGAAGGCATCGAACAGGCCGATGGAGTTCGAGCCGCCGCCGACACAGGCAACACAGGCGTCCGGCAGATCACCGTGTAGCTCCTGAATCTGCTCGCGGGCTTCCTTGCCGATCACGGACTGGAATTCGCGGACCATTCGTGGGAAGGGATCAGGACCGACTGCGCTGCCGACGAGGTAGTGCGTGTCGTCGACGTTCTCGACGAGGTCTTCGAGCGCGGCGTCGACTGCCTCGGCGAGTCCTTCGTTGCCGCGGGTGACCGATTTGACTTCCGCGCCCATCAGGCGCATGCGGAAGACGTTCATCTCCTGGCGCTGGATGTCCTTGCGACCCATGTAGACGGTCGTGTCGAGATCCAGCAGCGCGCCGACCATCGCCGTCGCGGTGCCGTGCTGGCCTGCACCCGTCTCGGCGATCAACCGCTCTTTGCCGGCCTGCTTGGCAAGCAGTCCCTGCCCGAGCGTGTTGTTGAGTTTGTGTGCGCCGCCGTGGAGCAGGTCTTCGTGTTTGAAGTAGATGTCCGCGCCGTACCGCTCCGAGAGCGTCTCGGCGTAGAAGACCGGTGTCGGTCGACCGGCGTAGTGTTCGAGCAGATACTCAAACTCCTCCCAGAACTGTTCGGACTCGATCGCTTCCTCGAATCCCGCCGCGAGTTGGGCGAGCGGTTCTTCGAGCGGTTCCGGAACGTGTCGTCCGCCGTACCCGGCGTACGTGCCGTCTGATGCCATACTCGTCTCACAGGGGGCCGCGGGTAAAAAACTCGCCCAATTTCTCCGGTCTCGCGCGCCAACTCTCGTCTTCCAATATATGAGATTAAGTATGGGCAACCCATCGCTTGAGTCAACATGGTTGATCCGACGTCCGATCTCAACGAAGACATCTCGGCGGATGAGGCCCCAGCGTGTGAGTCCTGCGGTGAAACAATCCTCGACAGCACCGAACACCGCGTCATCACGTGGATCGAAGACGGGAGCGTCGAGGCGGCTCACTTCTGTGACGAGGACTGCCGCATGGCGTGGGAGGGCGAGTCGTAGCCCCTGCGGCTTCGAGATCCCTACACCCTCACCCGTTCTTTCTCTCAATCTCCGGTCTTTCGCTAGCTACGTTATTACTGGTCTCTACCGTCGAAAACGGCCGACGAAACTGAATCAGCGCTCGGCCCGCTCCGAAGACGACACGACCGTTTATATTAGTTGCAAACTATTGGTACGTATGACATCGGGGTTCGTCGAGACGTTTCGGGAGATCGATAGTGGTCTGCGAATTATCGTCACCTTCGCGAATACAGACTGGGAGATCGAGTACATCAGGGACGATCTCGAAGAGACGTACACTGAGGAGGAGTTCGAGAAGACGTATCGCGAACATCTCGCCAGCCAACTGGCCTCGGAAAATCTCAGCGCCGTCATCGAGGGTGGTGAGTTCGTCGGCGAGATGTTTCTCTTCGAGGATATCGTGGTGTTTCAGTTCCCGTCCTCGCGGTACGAGGGGATGTTCGTGTCCTACGACTGGACGGAGTCGTTTCCGACAAACGACGTGTTCGCGGCCGCCGACGAACTCCCGACGATCGAGTGAGACGACCGCGCCGTCGGCACGAAACGCCGTGTTTTAGTCTCCCCATCCCCGAATACGGACAAGATGGCCCGCTATCACATCGAGACCTATGGGTGTACCTCCAACCGGGGTGAGAGCCGCCAGATCGAGCGTGCGCTTCGGGACGGCGGCCACCACCCTGCGGACGGACCGGAGGAAGCAGACGTTGCAATCCTGAACACCTGTACGGTCGTCGAGAAAACCGAGCACAACATGCTCCGGCGGGCCGAGGAACTCGACGAAGAGACGCCGGCGGATCTCGTCATCACGGGCTGTATGGCGCTGGCCCAGGGCGAGCAGTTCCGCGACGCCGACATCGACGCCGAAGTGCTGCACTGGGACGAGGTGCCCGAACATGTCCGCAACGGCGAGTGCCCGACGGCGACGCCCGACACCGAACCGGTCATCGACGGCGTCGTCGGCATCCTCCCAATCGCTCGGGGCTGTATGAGCGACTGCTCGTACTGTATCACGAAGCAGGCGACTGGGCGGATCGACTCCCCATCGGTCGAGGAGAACGTCCGAAAGGCTCGCGCGCTGGTCCATGCTGGCGCGAAGGAGATCCGCATTACCGGCCAGGACACCGGCGTCTACGGCTGGGACCGAAATCAGGGCGAGAGCCTGCTGCCCGAACTGCTCGACCGGATCTGTACGGAAATCGACGGGGAGTTCCGGGTTCGCGTGGGCATGGCTAACCCGAAGGGTGTCCACGGTGTCCGCGAACAGTTGGCGGAGGTCTTCGCGGAACACGACAAGCTATACAACTTCCTGCACGCGCCGGTCCAGTCCGGCAGCGACGAGATGCTGCGGGACATGCGCCGCCAACATACCGTCTCGGAGTACGTCGAAGTCGTCGAGACCTTCGACGAGTATCTCGACGAGTGGACGCTGTCGACGGACTTCATCGTCGGCTTCCCGTCCGAGACCGAACACGACCACGAGCAGTCGCTGGCGCTGCTCCGGGAGACTCGTCCAGAGAAGATCAACGTGACGCGGTTCTCGAAGCGGCCCGGAACCGACGCCGCCGAGATGAAGGGGCTGGGCGGACAGGTCAAGAAGGACCGTTCCTCGGAGATGACCGATCTCAAGATGGAGGTTGTCGGCGGGGCTTACGAGTCGATGGTCGGCACCGAGCGGGAAGTGTTGCTGGTCGAAGATGGCACCGAGGACAGCCTCGTCGGCTACGACAGTGCGTATCGACAGGTCGCCGTTCCGGGTGCGGAGGAGTACGCCGACCTCGGCGAGATCGTCACCTGCGAGATCACCGGTCAGAACACGGTCTACGCGCTCGGCGAACTCTGTTAACTACTCTCGCTGTGGCCCGTCGGCGACGACGTTCTCGGTTTCTTCGGCTGTCTCGGCGACGATTGACGGGGGAAACGACAGCGTGATCGTGCTTCCCTCCTCGGTCTCGAAGGTGACACCGCCGCCGAGACGTGCCGTTCCCCACTTGACAAGCCAGAGACCGAGTCCGCTGCCGTGTTCCAGTGCCGTCTCCTCGCCCCGCTGGATCACCTCTAGCTCGTGGTCCGGAATACCGGGACCGTCGTCGTCGACGGTGATCTCGAAGGCGGTATCGGTCTGGCTGGCAGTGATCCGCACCGTCGGGTCGCTTTCCCCGTGTTCGATCGCGTTCTCGACCAACTGCCGGAGGACCGACCGGAGAATGAGTGGATTCGTCCGGAGTCGAACCGCGGGTGTTTCGACCGAGATGGTGGCGGCGGGATGTTCCGCCTGAATCTCTTTGATCGTCTCGAAAATCGTCGCGAGGTCGACGACTTGCCGGTCGGTCCCGGTGCTGTCGAGTGTCCGCTCGACGGTCCGTGCCGTCTCACTCGTACTCAGCAGGTTGTCGACGGCGTCGGTCGCAATGGTCAGGCTCTGTTCGCCCTGCTCGTCGATCACTCGGTCTTCGGCGATGCCGAGATGGCCCTGCACGATGGTCAACTCGTTGCGGAGGTTGTGCCGAAGCACGCGGTTGAGCACCGAGAGCCGCTCTTTGCGCTGGACTTCCTCGGTGATCTCCTGAAAGAGCAGCGTGTAGCCGACGTGGTTGTCATCGGAGTCCGAAAGTGGTGCGCACTCGACGCTGAACTCCCGTCGACGCCCGTCGGATTGGATGGTGAGTCGCTGTGTCGTCGACTCGATATCGATCTCGCTGTCGACGATTTCGGAGATGTGGTTCGTGGCAACTGCTTCCGGATCGACGCCAAATAGGTCGGCCGCGGCCGAATTCGATTCGACGACCCGACTGTCGGTGTCGAGGACAAACACGGGGCTCTGGAGGTCCTCGAACGCCGACCGTTCCGCTGCCCGACTCGTCGCTGGATGGAACTCGAACATTCCCTTGCCGACGAAGGCGTAGGCGTCCAGCGCGATGTGCGGGAGCAACGCGTAGACGAGGACATTGACTTCGCCGCCGAGCCTGACGCCGAGCAGCCAGGCGAACAACCCGGCAGCGGCCGGCCCGAAACTCAGTCCGACCGCGAGCGCCTCACTCCGGTACAGCGGGCCGTAACTCCAGACGGTATCGAACAGGACGAGTGCGCCGATTCCGCCGACCGTCGTCCCGCCGAGCACTGTCACGTAGAACAGCGGCTCGAACGCGTACGAGACGGTCGCGACACCGTAGACTGATTCGATCGTGAATCCGGTCCAGAACAGTTCGTGCCAGTCGTTCAGCGGGAGCAAGACCGTGACGGCCAGTGGTACCGCGAACAGCGACCGAAACCACCACGACCGGACGAGTTTCGAGCGCCCGGTGTATTCGAGGGCAAACGCGAGAAACGGGACGCCGATCCAGTGCAGTCCGATGATTCCGGCTATTTCGATCCACTCTCGAATCGCCGGATCGAAGACCGTGAGTCCGACGGCGTAACTCAGACAGAACAGTGCCTGTCCCGTGAGGGCGAGCATGAACCACCGCGCACCGGGTCTGTCCCGGTATTGCGAGAGGTAGTACACGAGTGAGGCAGTTCCGAGGCCCGCGACCAACGCACCGAGCACTGGCCACGTGAAAAGGAGACTCAAGAACTGACTCACAATTATGCCGCAGGGTTCGGGGTCGACGGTAATCACCTTTCTGTCCGGTTCTCATCGTTGACAATTGCCTTTTGGCTCGGCCGCCGAGGTGGGATTCTCCCGACCGAACGCCTTACTGTCCCCGGTATCGTAGAGCAAGATGGCAGAGGGAGGTCGGCTTCCGTGTCCCGGCATCACAGACAAGGGACATGAGGAAAGTCCCCCCACCAGTCGGGCAGGTGACCGGGCGCAAGTCCGGGGCGGGAGACCGCCGGCTCTGGAACAGAAACGCGACCCCTCTCCCCGACCGATGAGGCGTGCGAACCCCGCGCAAAAGGCATCCGCCGACGAAGCAACGGGGAGTTAACCCGCCGAGGGAAGCGAGGTCCCCCGGACCTCGAACATGCGAGCGGACGTTGCGAGGTGCTCCGCACCTCGAAGTCGCGGCGCGTAGCGCTGCGCTGTCCGTGAGCAAACGAGACTCTCTGAGTCTCGCACGACGGGAGAGAACGGCTGGAACGGCGAACCCTCACTGGTGCAAGCCCGGACCGATAAGGTAGCCCGGCGACTGGTCCGGGTGCGTAGCCGAATGCCGACGAACAGAAGGGGGCTTACTCCCCTCAGCCACACAACACACAGTTCACGAACGGCGGGACTATGATCCGTTCAGCCGCTGAAACTCCTTATTCCCAGATTTTGGGATATATCGGGAGACTCTTACTTACAGAGACGAACAAATATACTGTTATGCAAAAGAAGACAGACAGGCGAACGTTCCTTGCGGCTGCAGGTGCAACAGCAACGACCGTCGCACTTGCGGGCTGTAGCAGCGGCGGCAGCGACGACGACAACGGTGACAACGGTAGCAGCGGCGGTGCCGACGTTCCCAGCGAAGTCGACACGTATCTGAGCGACAACAGCGCCAACCTCTACGAGGGAAGCGCAGTCGACGAGACAGGATCGAGTTCGGTGTCCGTCGATGTCGGTGGTGGCAGCGATGGACTCGCATTCGACCCGCCGGCCGTCATCGTCAGTCCCGGAACAGAAGTCACCTGGGAGTGGACCGGCAACGGCGGCGCACACAACGTCGTCTCGGCAGACTCCGCTGCGACGAGTTTCGACAGCGGTTCTGCACAGCAGGGCTCCGATATCACGTTCTCAAAGACCTTCGAGTCGGCCGGTAACAATCCGTACTACTGCACCCCGCACCAGAGCGTCGGGATGCACGGTGCGATCATCGTTCAGGAAGAGTAACGTTCGAACCGACGATCCCGATTTTTTGCTTGCCGCGCAGATAGATTAACAAAGGAGCGGGACAACGGTCGTATGTGGACCGGGAACGCCTCGTCGAACGACTCGAAGCCGAGTTCTGCGGAAGCGAGAGCGCTCGCCGTGCCGTCTCCCGACAGGCACGCGATATGGCCGACTCCGGCCGGATCGAGGAGGAACTCGGCTACGAACTCACCGTCGAGACGGTCGTCTCGAACCTGCAGGACGCCCCGGCGGAGTACGGGCTCGTCGAGCGCTGGAACTGGTGGATCGGCTCGCTCGAACTCTCCCACGGCAACTACCAGCGCTTTCGCGTCCGGTCTGACGTTGCCGACTAGTCCAGTGGCTGTTCTGTGAGCATGCGGTCCGTCGAGAGGTGAGCCGTCGCTTCGGGTGGCCCTTCGACTGTCCCCGGATGGACCGCACTCGCGAGCGCGGCCAGCGAGTCGACCAACCGCGGCCCCGGCCGATTCATGTAGTGATGGCCGTCGACGGCGTACACGCGGTCGTTCTGGACAGCCGAGAGCTCTGCCCACCCCTCACGCTCGGTCAGATCAGTCATGTTCCCGCGGGTCTGTCCCAGTCCGAACCCACAGGGTGCGACGATCAACACCTCGGGGTCGTACTCGCGGATCTCGCTCCATTCGCGGGGTCGCGAGCGGTCGCCGGGATCGGCCAGCCCGCAGGTTGCGCCGGCACGGTCGAGCAGTTCGGGGACCCAGTGGCCGGCGACCATCATCGGATCGAGCCAGTCCAGCACGGCGACTCGCGGCCCGCTGTCCGGCGTCTGTGCGGTCAGTTCCTCGATGCGGGCTTCGAGATCGGCTCTGACGGTCGCCGCCTGTTCCGCGCGGTCGAGTCGCCGTCCGAGACGTTCCAGGTCGTCGAGCATGTCGGCGAGGCTGTGGGGGTCGCTCGTGATCACCTCGGCGTCCAGCCCCAGGTCGGCGACCGCCTCGCGGATCTCCGTGTCCTCGACAGCACAGACGTCACAGATACCCTGTGAGACGATCACGTCGGGATCGAGATCAGCCAGCGTCTCCCGATCGATCTCGTAGACGCCGCCGTCGTCGATGGCTTGCTGTACTTGATCGTCGATCTCGCCGCTGTCGGCCGTCGCGTCGATGCGGGAGCTGTTGACCGCCGGCAGGTCGGCGGCTTCGGGCGGGTAATCACACTCGTGAGAGACCCCGACGGGTTCGATCCCGAGCGTAAAGAGCATCTCTGTGGCAGAGGGTAGCAGTGACACTACGCGCATACCAGCCATACGGCCGACAGCGTGTTAACAGTTCCCTAAAAAGGGAACCGGCGACGGAGCTCCTCGAAGAAATCGGTCCCGCCGTCGTCGGGTGCCGTACCGTTCCCGATGGCGTGGTCTTTGGCAAAGATCATCGTTCGCCCGTTCTTTTCGGTCACCTCGATCAGTCCGTCCTCGTTCAACTCGGCGAGGGCCTCTTCTAGGGTGTCGATGTCCTCGTCGACGAGCGCGCGGAGATCGAACACCGTGGTTCCAGTCTCCGTCCGGTCGGCGAGCGCGTCGAGGACGGCAACCTCTGTCTCGTCACGGTCACGGTACTCCTCCTTCGCTCGCATCAGTACAGAGTACGCGAGGCTGGGTCTTATAGATTATCGCAGTTGTCGCTCACACAAGCAGTACGCTTATGGTTCGCAGGATGAGATATTCATGGCAATGAGTTTCAAGTGTTCCGTCTTCGGGCACGCATATGGCGACTCCGAGATCGAACGCGAGCGCGAGGAGGACGGAAGCGAGGTCGTCACGACGATTCGTGAGACACAGACCTGTACACGCTGTGGGGAGACGCGGGTTGTTTCCGAGAACAAGGAAGTAACGACGCTGGAGACCGCCGCGGATATCGTCGCTGGGGATCTCGACGCCGACGAGGAGGCGGAGGGGGGCGAACCGACTGTCGAGGACCCACCGGCCGAATCGGTCGAGGAAGTGTCCGAGTCTGTCGGAGACGCCGAGGTGGTTGACGACGCCGAGGTGGTCGACGACGCCGAGGTGATCGACGATTCGGATTCGGACGACTCGACGGAGGAGCCAGCGGAGCCAGCGATTCAGGACACCGGCTCGGGGCCATCGGGGGCCGCCGATGTCGCCGCGGAGGGCGTCGAGGAGACCGATCCCGAGACCGACGACGGCGTGATTCTCGATGAGGAGGAGGCCGAAGAGACGCCCGAGCGCGAACCCGGTCAGTGGCCCGAGGAACCCGACGACGGCGACGACCAGTGGGAACCGGAGACCGAGGTCGACCCCACACCCGACGAGCAGGAGATCGAACCGGCCGGCAGCGCCGTCACCGTCCCCGAAGGCGAGTTTCACTGCCCGGAGTGTGAGTTTACCACATCGGTTGCGGAATCCTCCCTTCGGCGAGGCGATTTCTGTCCGGAGTGTCACCGCGGCGCGCTCGAACACGTCACCGAGTGACGCGCTGTCCTGAGCACGAAAGAGGTAAGACCGATCCCTCGCAAACCACGACTATGCGAGAGTACAAGATGCGACGGGGCGAGTACCTCGAAGACCGTATCGAGGATATGGAAGCCACGATCGAGGACTACTTCGGATCCATCTCGGGAACCGAGGAGTACAAAGACGGCGAACTGTACATCATCGAGGATCCGGACAATCCTGTCTTCTCGAAAGTCACCGTCGGGACCGTCGAGTATGGCTCGAAAAAGGACAAACTCGCGCTCGATATCGAGGAGCGACCGGCCGAGGAGGTCATCGCTGAGGGCCACGTCGAGGCCGCCGAAGAAGCCGTCGCGATCAAAAACGACTTCCTCGAAGAAGCGACCGGCCGTGATGCCAAGGCACGCCGGGACTCGATGAAACGCTCCGTCGAGGACGACGAAGTACCCGACGACGTCTCGTAATTATCTCTATCGTGCTACTCTCTCCGTTACTCGTCGTTCCGTAGCGTGTCGAGTGCTTCTTCTCCGACGTGTAGCGAGCGCCGACCGGTCGGTTTCTCGGTGATCAACGCGCCAACGGAGAGATCAGGCGTTCCGTCTTCGCCGTACAGTTCGTCGGGAGGTGTTCCGATGCCGACGGCGTTTTTGACCGTCAGCATCGCTTCGCGCTGGCCGTCGGCTTCGGTCTCGGCCGCCGCGATATCGACGTGGTCGACTTCTTCGTCGCGGGCATCCAGTCGGTCCAGCACCGACTCGACGTGCTCGGTAGGATCCGCAGAATCGTAGACGAACGCGAGTACTCGCATACGACCACTATCGGCCGGATCGGTATGGATTTCCCGGTCGCGGCTCATACTGGTGGCTGTAAATTCGTAAAGATATTCGACTCCACATGGGGTCGAAATTCCTCAGTTTCTTACAGCCACCAGTATCAGAAGATATTGGCCTGCTGGTAGACCGACAGTCCATCGTCGGTCATCTCGTAGGGCTTCTTCTCGCGGGAGTGGTTGGCGTTTCGGATCTTCTGGATTTCGACGGCCAGTCGGGTCTCCTGGGTTTCGCCGCGGACGTACTGCAGGACGAAGACGGCGTCGGTCAGATACTCGATGATACCGTGTCGCGAGGCGTAGGCGTTGTTCTCGCTGGCTTCGCTGGTGAGAAACGTCGTCACGCCGGCCTTCTTCAGCGACCGAGTGAAATCGAAGACCTCGGTCCGGCGTTTGGCCTGATTGTCGTACATCATCTCCAGCAGCGAGACGGAGTCGAGTACGAGGCGGTCGGCGTCGAAATCCCGGATCAATCGCGGAAGTTCGGCCTGGATGTTGTCGAGGCTGTTGGCCATCTCGACGGGATCGAGGTCGACGACTGCGAGTCGATCCTCTTCCTCGTAGCTCTCGAAGTCCCAGCCGAACTCGTTGGCCGTCGCGATGATCGCCTCGTGGCTCTGTTCGAGCGTGATGAAGACGGAATTTTCGCCGTTTATGAGCCCGTGGTGGAGAAACTGCAGGCCGAAAGTCGTCTTTCCGGTCCCGGCGCTTCCGATTGTGGTCATCAGGTGTCGCTCCGGAATTCCTCCCTGGATCATATTGTCGAGGCCCTCGATCCCGAGATCGATTCGCGGGATTTCGGACTCGAAGTCCTCTTCTTCGAATTCGGAGTCTCCGCCGCCGCCGAGACCGCCGAACCCCTCGTCGTCGAAGAGGTCCTCTTCGCCGCCGCCGAACTCGCCCCCATTGCCTGACCCGAACCCACCGCCGTCGTCGCCGAAGGGATCGCTCTCCCCGCTGCCGTCGAACGAATCACCCTCGCTCATCTCTTCGTCGAAACTGGCTTCGGACCCGAAGGGACTGTCCTCGCCTGCTCCGTTGGTCGTCTCTCCGCCGAAGGTCTCGCCGTCGCCGCTGTCGTCCCACGGAGAGTCCGCTGTGTCGGAGCGTTTGTCGTCGTCGGCGTCACCCCAAGGAGAGTCCTCGCTCTCGGATTGTTCGGTATCGTCGGTGTCGCCCCAGGGTGACTCCCTCTCTTCAGATTGTTCGGTATCGTCGGTGTCACCCCATGGATTCTCCTCGCTCTCAGAGTGTTCTTCGTCCTCGTCGTCACCGGAGAGGGCGCTCTCGAACCAGTCGTCGTCGCTCATAACTGTCCCTCAGACCGCCGGATCATATCGAATAGTTATGTTGAGTCCTGATTAAGCTTGCCCGTCGGTGGGTCTGTGATAACACAGACTTATTACCCCGGGGGTACCGAACACCAAATGTGCCATCGGGTAGCGAGACTGCGACCGTTCTCGTCGTCGACGACGAGGAGGAGGTCGCGGACGTGTATGCCCTGCGCCTGCGCAGCGACTACGACACGCGCGTCGCCTACGGCGGCGAGGACGCCCTCGACACTATCGACATCGACGTAGATATTGTCTTGCTCGACCGTCGAATGCCGGATATCTCCGGCGACGAGGTGCTCGAACAGATCCGAAAAAAGGGCTACGACTGCCGGGTCATCATGCTCACTGCGGTTGATCCCGGCCTCGATATCGTCGAGATGCCATTCGACGACTATCTCTGCAAGCCCGTCGAGAAAGAAGATCTCGTCGCTGCAATCGAACAACAGCTTCAAATCCAGCGCTACGACGAGCAACTCTCCGAGTACTTCGAGGTCACCTCGAAACTCGCCTTGCTGGAATCGGAACTGCCACCACAGGAACGCGAACAGAGCGAGGAACTCGAACGGCTTACCGACCGCGCCGACGCGCTCCGGGAGGATCTCAGCGACCTCCTCGACGAGTTCGATTCACTCGACGAGGCCTTCCAGAGCATCGGCCGCCACCCGGGCTGACGACGCAGACGTAACCCTTTCTTACATATAGCTGATAGCTGTCGCTGTGAGCACCGCTGCTGGGTCAGCCCCCCTCGTGTTGATCGTCGACGACGAGGAAGACGTTGCAGAGACGTACGCACTTCGGCTGGAGGGGATCTACGAGACGCGGATCGCACACGGCGGCGAGGAGGCACTCGAAGCAATGGACGATGATGTCGATGCCGTGTTGCTCGACCGCCGGATGCCTGACATGCACGGCGACGACGTGCTCGCACAACTGCGCGAGCGCGGCTACGACTGTCCGGTGATCATGGCGACGGCGGTCGATCCCGATCTCAACATTCTCGAAATGGATTTCGATGACTATCTCTGCAAGCCGATTTTCAGCGAGACGTTGCAGGACACGCTGGCGAAACACCTCGACACCGGCCGCGACGACTCCGATGACCTCGATACCTTCCTCTCGCTGATCTCGAAGATCGACGTGCTCGAAACGGAACTCACCCGCGCGGAACTCGCCGACAGCGAGGAGTACGAACGCGCCAAACAGCGGGCGAACGAACTCGCCCCACAACTGCGCGAACAGGTCGAGAGATTCGACGAACTGGTCGACACTTACCGGGATATCGAGCGCGAATCCTGACTACCCGAACAGTCGCTCCCAGACCAAAAGCGTCGGCGGCAGGACGATAATCGAGCCCAGATAGGAGTAGATGACGCTGATCGCCATGAGCACGCCGAACTGCGCGAGCATCGGTGTCACCGACAGCACGAGCGCACCGACCCCGCCTGCGGTCGTGATCATACTTCCGGTGATTCCGCCCCCGGTCCCCCGGAGTGTGCGGACGAGCGCCGGATAGGCCCCGAGACCGGCGTTGTACTCGTCGATGAAGCGGTGGGTGATATGCACCGAGTAGTCGACACCGATACCGATGGTGATCGAGAGAATCGTCGCCGTCAGGGCGTTGAAGGGGATATCGAGGAGTGCCATCGTCGCCGCGAGCACGGTGACCGTCGAGATGATCGGGACGATATTCGCCAGCCCGAGCGAGGCCCGCCCCTCCAAGAGTCCGTAGATGATGATCAGGAAGACCGCCGTGAGGCCCAGCGCCACGCTCAGGCTGACGATTGCGGAGGCGAAGAGTAACTCGGTGACGGTCTGAAAGATGATCGTATCGCCGGTCGCGGTGGCGTCGAGCCAGTGTCGGTCTGCGACCGTCCGGGCGTCGGTCGTGACCGCTTCCTGTGAAGCGTCGGCGTCGACGGAGTAGATGACTCGCATCGATTGCAGGTCCTCGGTGACGTACTGCAGTGTCTCATCTTCGTACGGCGAGGCGAGCAGTTCCGCGTAGATCCGTTCGAGATTCCGGTCGGGGACGCCGTTGCCCGACAGATCGTTGCGGTCGACCAGCGCCGCGAACTCCTCGTCTTCGGCGGCGTACTCCTCGATCACGTCGATGACGCTCTCGGACTCGGCCTGCCGTCCGTCCGAGACGATGGCCGACGGTGGGTCCTCGCTCGCGCGATCGACAGACTCCAGGGCGTGACCCTGATAGATCGGTCCCTCGACGTAGACGGTCACCTCGTTGTCCTCGCCGCTCTCGAAGTTGTCACCGAGGAAGGTCACCAGCCCCCGGACCTGATACTCACCCGGTCCCAGCGGTTCCGGCACGACATCGATGTAGGCCGGCACGTCCTCGTACGGCAGGAATTCCTCGTCGTCGAACTCCGTGTCGACGCCCGTCCCGACGTAGCCGGCACCCGCAGTGACGAGCAGGATGACCGCGAGCATTACGAACGGGGCCTTCTTAGCGACGTGGGCACTCACCGGCAGGAGTCGACCGAGTGGAGAGTCCTCGTCACCCAGCGGCTGCTGGCCGAATGCGGGAATCCGTGTCCCCTGTCTGAGTTCGTCGAGCAACAGTTTCGCGGCGGGCAGGAAGATCCCGAAAATCAGGAAAGTGAAGATGATGCCCAGCGAGGCGACGAAGCCGAAATCGAAGATGGCGGGCAGGTCGCTGGTCATGTTCGCCCCGAAGCCGATGGCTGTCGTCCCTGTCACGATAAAGAAGGCGACGACCAACTGCTCGTTTGCGATCACCATCCCTTCTTCTGGTCCTTTTCCCTCGACTCGTTCCTCGCGGTAGCGGTTGACGGCGTGGATCCCGAAGTCGATCCCGACCGCGAGGAGGAGTGGCGGGATGGCGACCATCATCTGGTTGAACGGGATCCGGGCGTGGCCGATGAAGCCGAACGTCCAGATGACGGCGATGAACAGCGCGGCGAGTCCCAGGATCATATCGATCGGATCGCGGTAGGCAAAGAGGAGAAAGACGAGAATGAGGACGATCACCGCCGGCACCATCAGCGACAGCGAGTCGATCAGTGCCGCCTCGAACTCGCTGTCGAAAATCGCCGACCCGAAGACGACCACGTCGCCGCCGACGGTATCCGCGGTGTCCTGCATGTCCGTCTGGACGCGTTCGAGTTCGCCGCTGTCGCCGGTCGGAATCTCGTGTTCGACGATGGCGATCGACGCCGAGGCGTACGGCGCCCCCTCGTTGAGATCGTTGCTCAGCGAGTTCGTGACCGACGGGTTCTCTTCGAGCAGTGTCCGGGCGGCGGATCGAACCTCGGCGTCGGTTGCGGACTCGACGATCCTGATTTGCTGTTCGCGGGTCTCGGCGTCGGAGTCCAGCACGGTCGCGACACCCTCCGCAGGAGCCGAGCCCTCTCGGACGCGCAAGGATGTGTCCTGCTCGACCCGTTGTAACAGTTCGAGCATCCGCAAGACTCCCTCACGTGAGAGGACGTTCTCGTTGCGCTGGATGAGTTGTGTCGTCTCCTCACCGCTGGCGAAGGGCCGATCGAACTCCTCGTTGACCGCGTCGAAGGCCTCCTGTTCGTCGGTGCCCTCGGTGAATCCCTCCTCGCCGGGGTCGACTTCGATGTAGGGCAGACCGAGGCCGAACAGTGCGGTCACGATCAGAAAGACGAGAATGATCGTCTTCGGCCGGCCGGTCACCCAGCTATTGATGAGATCGAGCACCGGCTGATAGTCGACCCCGCGCCCGGACATCGCCTAGCTGCCCCGTAGTTTCGCCGAGAGTTGCGTGCCGGCAGTGCTGACCGTCTCCCGGAAGTACAGGCCAACCCCGCCGAGCAGGAGCATCGGGCCGAGCAGCCACACCCACAGCGAGATGCCCCCGCCGCTGCTCTCCTCAACTGCGACTGCCACGTCGTAAGTGCCTGCGAGTTGCGGTTCGCCGCGGTCGTCGTCGTACCGGACATCCAGCGAGACCGGATACCCCTTCGGGACGGCGTCGCCGCCAGCGCTGAGATCGAAGACGAAGGTGCCCGTCTCGCCCGGTTCGAGGCTGGCGACGAACGATTCGTCGTTACTGCTCGAAAGCGGCGACTCCGGGAAGATCTTCGCGCGAATGTTCTCGACGGTGTAATCGAGGTTGTTGGTCAGTTCGATCTCGACGGTCCGGCTCTCACCGGGTTCGAGCGTCTCGTCGACCGACTCAACGACGAAGGCGTCCCGTTCCGGCGCGACTTCGACGAACACGTCCTGAGAGTTGTCGACCCGCTTCTCGCCGCCGTCGTCTCGGTAGCGGCTCTCAAACTCGAAGATCCGCGGTCCGGCTTCGGCTTCCTCGCTGATCCCGATGCGGAACTCGAAGTCTGCGGTCTCGCCGGGCGCGAGTTCGCCGACCGCGTACTGGGTCTCCCGGGGCAGTACCGTCTCGGCGTCGGAGTTCAGCAGGACTGCTGTCCCCTCGACGGCTTCGCTTCCGGTGTTCGTCAGAGTGCCGTTGATCGTGCCGTCCTCGCCGACCCGGAGTGTACTTTCGGTGCCGTCGATCTCGAAGGTCTGCTCGCTGTCGGGCTCGAAGCCGAATTCCCGTGTGCGAGCCGTCACTGCCTCGTCGTCGGCGTCGCGTGCGGTGACCGTCGCTTCGAGCGTGTAGTTGCGCGCGAGCGCGTCCTCACTGGCGCCGAGTTGATACGCGACCGTCTTCGTCTCGCCGACTGCCCAGTCACCGACAAACGCCTCGGAGGATGGCTGTCCGGTCTCTCCAGTCTCGAAGGCGGTGTCCTGTACCTCGACTGCCTCCCCGGACCCGCCAGCTCCGAAGGTGATCGCGGCGTCGTTTCCGGTCACTTCGACAGAGGCGTCGCTGAGATTCAGCGGCCCGTCGTTTCGGAGCTCGACCCGGAGAACGCCGTCGTCGTCGACAGCCACGTCGTGCGTTGTCTCCTCGATGGTGTAGCGCTGCCGTGGCAGCGGTTCGACGCCGAACTCCTGCGTCCGAGTCGCTAACGCGGTCCCGTTTCCGTCCTGGGCGTCGATGGCGGCCTCGATGGAGTAGCTACTCGTCACGGCGTCCTCGGAGGCGATCAGCCGCGTCGAAATCATCCGGCTCTCGTTGGCCGTCCAGTCGCCGACGAAAATCTCCGTCGTCGTCGTGCCGTCCGCGAAGGTGAGCGCGGAGTCACTGGAAGTGAGTGTCACTCTCGCATCGGACACGTTCTGTGGCCCAAGATTTCGCAACTGCACGCTCACGGGGCTGTTGTCGCCGACGACGAGGTCGTGTGAGACGTTCTCGACCGTGTAGACCTGTCTCGGCTCGGGCTCGAAGCCGAACTGCCGGGTTCGCTCGTTCAACTCCGAGTCGGACTCGTCGCGGCCGTCGACGGTCAGATCGAGGGTGTAGTTGCGCCGGACGGCGTCGGAGCCGACGGCAACCCGCACTGCCAGCCGCTCCGTCGTCTCTGCGGCCCAGTCGCCGACGAACGTCGTCGTCGACGTGGCTTCACCGTCTGACTCGGGGAAGGTGATCACCGGATCGCCGCTCGCGACAGTCACCGAGGCGTTCTCGATATCCTGCGGGCCGGCGTTGCGAACGTCGATTTCGACGATGCCGTTGTCACCGACCGGGACGCTGTGGTCGGTTCCCTCGACGACGAACTGCTGTCGGGGTTGTGGCTGGATCGACGTTCGTAAATTATCGGTTCCGTCGTTGCCGTCGGGGTCAGTGAAGTCGACGGTGAGATCGATCGGATACGGCTCCGTGACGGTGTCTTCGGCCGCGTTCACCTGATAGGTGAGTTCGTTCGTCTCCCCGGCAGCCCACTGGCCGACTGCCCGGTCCGAGGCCCCACCACCGGAGCCGAAGGTGATGTCTTGATCGGTCGATTCCGCGGTCACGACCACATCCTCGGCGTCCTCGCCGCCGGTGTTTGTCAGTTCGACGGTGAAGTCGCCGCTCTCGTCGACCTGTACGTCGGCGTCGGCGGCGTTGATCTCGAAGGCTGGTTCGGGTTCCACCTCGACCGTGACGGTGAACTGCTCCGTCACATTTTCCCGGGACTCGTCGACGGCGATCACGTCACCGTCGCTGTTTTGCTCGTACTCGGTGACGGTGACGTTGTTGTACTCCGCGCGGACGCCGAGGTCGTACTCACCGGGATCGGCGTCTTCGTCGACGTAGACGTCGAATCCGCTGACGACCGTCTCGCCGCTGTCGATGTCGCCGGGGGACTGCTCGCCCGAGCGCACGTCGATTTCGGCCGGCGAATCGGTGATGTTGAGCTCCGTGGATTCGGCCCGGGTCGCGCGGTCGCGAACCTCCGTCGGGTGTGTTCCGTTCGTCAGAACCGTCCCGTCGTTCGAGACGGCGAGATTCAGCGTCTGCTCCTCACCGCGCTGGAGGTCGCCGTCCTGTGTCTCCACGTCGAGGTCGACGCTCCCCTCGACGGGGCCGCCCGTGTTCTGTGCCGCGACAGGCGTGATCGTCCCGATAAACGGTGCCACTACCGAGCAGACGAGCAACCCCGCGAGCACAACTGCACGCACTGCCTGTCGTCGCTCTGTCCCCGATCGACTCCCCCCGTGTCTGCCGCTGGGGCCCCTCGCGTCACGGGCCGCCGGGCTGACTCCACTCATCGATATCTGTATTTAGGATACTACTAACAAGTCATAACGATTTCGATGTTATACATACACACTCGTCCCTTCGATGGCAGTCCCCGGTAGCGTTATGCCGCCGCCTATCAAGGTCGTAGTATGAACACTCAGGTAGCAATTATCGGCGCCTACGGGAGTGCGGGGTCGGCGGTCGCGGGCGAACTCGCCGGAGAGGTCGAACTTCTCCTGTTCGACGACGGCGAACCCGGCGGGGGGCTCTGCATCCTGGACGGCTGTATGCCCTCGAAGGAAGTGCTCTCTGCAGGCGCTCACCGGTACCAGGCTCGCCACGACGACCGGCTGGTCGGTGAGATTCCGGATGTCGATCTGGAACGTGTCGTCGAGCGCAAGGACGACCACACGCTCGGGTGGGCCGAACACCGCCGGGAGGGCATTCACGACCTGGCAGAGCGCGAGGACGTGACTTTCGTCCACGATACTGCCCGCTTCGTGGACGACCGGACCATCGAGGCCGGCGGCGAGACGTACGACCCCGACTACGTCGTCGTCGCGACGGGATCGACCATCAACGTCCCCGAGACACCGGGTATCGAGGATGTGGAGTTCATGACGAGCGCGGACGTGCTCGACGCGACCGAGTTCCCTGACAGTGGCATCGTGATGGGCTTTGGCTACATCGGGATGGAACTGGTCCCCTATCTCTGCGAGGCTGGCGGGATGGAACTCACGGTGGTCGAACACGACGACAGACCCATCGACGAGGCCGACCCCGAGTTCGGCGACGCCGCTCTCCAGTTGTATCGCGAGGAGTTCGACGTAACCATCCCGACGAACGTCTACGAGAAGCGCCTCGAACCGACGGCAGACGGCGGCGTCCGGCTCACACTCACAGACGATGCCGGAGAAGAGCGGACCGTCGAGGCCGACCAACTGTTTTGTTTCACTGGTCGCCGACCCACACTCGACCGCCTCGGGCTGGAACACACCGCTCTCGATTCCACCGGTGAGTGGGTCGAGGATACGATGCAGGCCCGAGACAGCGAGCGAGTCTTCGTCGTCGGCGATGTCAACGAGAGAGAGCCGATTCTCCACGTCGCCAAAGAACAGGGCTTTCAGGCCGCCGAGAACATCCTCGCACACAGCGAGGGAGACTCACTCGCTCCGTACGAGAACACCCATCATCACGTCATCTTCTCCGGACTGGGCGTCTACCCCTTCGCCCGGGTCGGGCACAGCGAACGGAGCGCGCGGGCGGCGAGCCACGATATCGTTACCGTGACACGGAACGCCGAGGACGACGGCGTCTTCAAAGCGAAGGACGTAGCTGCGGGCCTGGCCAAACTCGTCGTCGATAGCGAGGACGGGACCGTCCTCGGATATCAGGGGCTGCACTTCCACGCCGACGCGATGGCCAAGACACTACAGGTGATCGTCGAACTCGGTCTGGACGTTCGGGAGATTCCCGACCGGGCCTATCACCCGACGACGCCGGAGATTCTCGACGGCCTCTTCCGGGAGGCGGCCGACCAACTGGAGTGAATCTTCTTTCGCACTGAGAATCGGGGAGCGTGTGGTGAGTGGGGAATACAGAGAGAATCGCGTTAGAGAGAACCGGGACGGATCAGGCTTCGACAGCCTGTGCGGCTTCCTGTGAGACCTGTTCGATCTGGTCTTGCACGTCGTCGGCCTGCTCCTGCAGTTCTTCGACGCGGCCGGCGAGTTCGTCGACGGCTTCGACGGACTGGTCTTCGAGTTCTTCGTGGGCCTCGACGATCAGGTCGAGCTGTTCGTCGACCGTCTCGAGGAGATCCTGGGTCAGGTCGTCGTAGGAGTCGACGCCGTTTTCGAGTTCCTCGGAGATGCTGTCGAAGGCGTCCTCGTGACCGGCGAGCAACTCGTCGTAGCCGTCGTCGATGTTCTCGCGGAGGTCGTCGACTGCCACGTCCGCACCCGGAAGGCCCTCGATGGCGTCGAGGGCGCTGGTGACGGTGTCGCGGTTGAGTTCGACGAGCTGACGCTGGAACTGCTCTTGACTTTCGAGGCCGGCGATCAGCGAGTCGCTGATCTGCTGGCCGACGTCGAAGCTCTGTTCGATGGCTTGCTGGCTCTGTTCGATGGAGCGGCGCTGGAGTTCGAAGGTCGTTTCGATCGGATTGGTGAAGTTTGTCATTGTTGTACTACCTCTATCTTTAGGTACTACCCCTGAGGATATAAATGTTACGTCTGTTACCTTCAGATACCATTTGTTACCATCAGATGGAAGGACGCTGGTCCCGCTCGTCTGGCTCGTCCTGTGGCCGCAGTCGTTCCGGGCTGGTTGTGCGTTCTCAGGTTCGCGCCTTCGGCCGTATGAGTGGTTTTTTGGTCACTGCTTGCGAGACATCGTACATGCGGGAAGTTCTCGCCGAGTGGCGGCCGGTCATCGACGATGCGATCGAAGAGATACTGCCACGGCGAATCGACGATGCCTATCTAACTGATTTCTTCGGCGAGCCGACCTACAAGTACCAGCCAGCGGCCATTCAGGAGGCGCTCGCGGATCCGATCTGGCTCCTGTTGGACCGCGGCGGCAAACGCTGGCGGGCGATTCTCTTCTTGATGATCGTCGAGGCGCTGGACGAAGACCCCGAGGAGTATCTCCCCTACGCCTGTATCCCCGAAATTCTCCACAACGGGACGATCATCGTCGACGACGTCGAAGACGAGGCGCAGATGCGCCGCGGCGGCCCGGCACTCCATCACGAACACGGAACCGACATCGCACTGAACGCCGGCAACGCGATGTACTTTATTCCGTTGAAGGTAATCGAGGAGTACAGCGACGATCTCACGGATAGCCAGCGACTCGCGATCTACGAGATGCTGACCCACGAACTCAACCGCACGCATCTCGGACAGGGGATGGACATCTGCTGGCACAACGAGAAGGAGATCTCCGTCGACGAACAGCAGTACTACGAGATGTGTGCGTGCAAGACGGGCTGTCTCGCCCGGATCGTCGCCCGTCTCGCGGCCATCGTCACGGATCAGTCCGACGAGGTCGAACGACAACTCGCTCGGTACGCCGAGGAACTCTCGATTGCCTTCCAGATCGGCGACGACATCCTCGACATCCAGCACACGCTGGATCAGGCCGGCGAGTTCGGCAAGGAGTTCGGCAACGACATCCGCGAGGGCAAAAAGACCCTGATGGCAATCTACACCGCGCAGGAGGCCCCGGCCGACGATGTGGCCCGCCTCGAAGAGATCCTCTGGGCCGAGGACAACGACGACGAGGAGATCATGGAAGCCATCGAGATTATGCAAAGCGTCGGGGCAATCGAGTACGCAGATACGCGTGCGCGGGAACTCTCTGAGAGCGCCCGGAGCCACCTCGACGACCTCGACCTGGAATCCGAACCGGAAACTCATCTCCGGGACTTTACCACCTTCGTCATCGACCGACAGGAGTAACGACAGCGCAGCCGCTCACGGCGCTGCTCGATCACTACCTTCGACGGCAAAAGTTCGGTTATCCGCTCAATTAGGCGGCTTCGGCCTGTTCGATCGCTGCTTCGAGTTCCTCGCGCTGCGTGACGCCGATGAATTTCTCGACGACCGAGCCGTCTTCGCCTTCGATGACAATCGTCGGGATCGAACGGACCTGATACTCGTTCGCGATGTCCTGGTTCTCGTCGACATCGATTTTCTCGACGGAGAGTCGATCACCGAGGTCGTCTTCCAGTTCCTCGACGATCGGATCCTGCGTCTTGCACGGCCCACACCAGTCAGCGTAGAAATCTTTCAGTGTAACGCTCATGGATTCTCTCCTAGGTACTCTGCCGATTCTGATAAGGGTTTTTGTCGTGTGTACGGTCGCCGCACTGACCGCGAGACAGACTTTTTTCCGACCGACACGTTCAGTTGGTATGGCATCGTCGGTCGCTGTCGTCCTGAACGAAGTCGACGAGGAGGCGACGTTCCACTGTGAGGCGCTGGCCGACCGATTTCCCGACGCGCGCCGGATCGACTATCCTGCTGGAGAGCGACTCGACCCCACCGGCGCGGATGCGGTCGTTCTCACCGGGAGTACGGCCGGCGTCTACGAGCGTCACGAACACCCGTGGATCGACGATGAGATCGAACTGATCCGGACGCTCGTCGAGCGAGAGATTCCGACGCTCGGGGTCTGTTTCGGCCACCAGGTCGTCAACGTCGCCCTCGGTGGCAGCGTCGACCCCGGCGAGATGACCGCCGGGCTGGTCAGCGCGGATCTGGCCGACCGGCCGCTGTTCGAGGGTGTCGGGCCAGCAGTCCCGGCGCTGCACGGCGACCGCGTGACCGAGATGGGCGAAGGGCTGAATCGGATCGCCGCGGCGGAGCACGCGGAGATTTTCGGGACGGCCCACCGCGAGCGACCGGTCTGGACTGTCCAGTTTCATCCGGAACTCGACGCCGATCTGACGGACGAACTGGCCGCGTTTGACTGGCAGACGAACGGGTTTTCGTGGGCCGAGGTGAGTGCTCACCGTGTGTTCGAGAACTTCCGTCGGGTCGCCGACGCGTAGTTTCTCCGCTAGAAACGGGACCACAACTGGGATAGGACTGTACCGAAAACGTGGCGGCATGGAAGAGTTGCTGCTCGATCTACACGGAGCAGTCTACATCGGCGGGTTCTGTGTCGTTCTCGGCTTCTGTATGGCGGTTTTCAACTGGACATTCCTGATCGCCGGCTACGAAGACTCGGAGATTCCGGACCGCGTCGCCGGTCGACTCGTCGGGAGTTTCATGCTTGGCGTCGGTGTCGCGACGGGTACGTACGGCTATGCGCTCACCAGATACGACCCGCCGGACTGGATCGGGCTGGGACTCGCTGTCACCGTTCTCGTCGCGACTGGCTGGCTGATCTACCGGCTCAACACCTACAACTCGGAACCAGCGGCCAGCGATCACGCGTAACACTCGGGCCCCTCACCCGAGCCACTCGTCGAGAATCAGCCTCGTTTTCGTGCCCATCACTTCCTCGCGCTCTCTGGCCCGTGAGATGAGTTCGTTGAGGTCGTCAGTGTCCGCGGCATCGACCACGAGGACGATATCCTCCTCCCCGGAGACCTGCCAGACGAAATCGACGCGTTTCCACTCGGCGAACTGTTCGGTCAGCCCGCCGGTGTTGACGTCGACGTCGACGGTGATCTCGATCATCGCCTTGACGTTTCCCGTCCGCGTCGAGACGGTAAAGCGGTCGATAACGCCCGACTCGACCATCCGCTCGACGCGGTTGCGGATCGTCCCCTCGGAGGTGCCGACCTGATCGGCGATCTCCGTATAGGGCGTACGGGCGTCGCGGCGGAGGATGTTCAGAATCTCGCGGTCGAGGTCGTCCATCGAGATTTGTAGGTTTAGCCGGCCCGTACTTCAACGCTACGAATTTCGTAATTCACCTTCGAAAGCAACGCTTATCAGCGGGACTTTCGTACGCATCTCGTAATGACTGCTGCCTACGTCGCAATCGAGGGCGAGCGTGTTATCGAGGCACGCGCGCGCTCGCCGGGCACGACGCGTGGCGAACTGGTGTTTACAACTGCGTACACCGGCTACGAGGAGAGCCTGACCGACCCCAGCTACGAGGAACAGCTGCTGACCTTTTCCTATCCCCTGATCGGCAACTACGGCGTCCGGGAGGAACGGTTCGAGTCCGACCGCGTCCACCCCCGCGGTGTGCTCGCCCGCGAGATGACCGACGATGTCGCCGAGTGGCTGCAAGACGAGGGCGTGCCGGCGGTCGACCACCTCGACACTCGTGAAATCGTCACCGAGATTCGCGACGAGGGCGCGATGAAATGCGGCATCGCGGCCGGTCCGGACGTGACCGAGGAAGACGCACTCGAAGAACTGCGCCAGTGCAAGCACATGTCCGATCACACCGATATCGGTTCGCAGGTCTCCGTTCGCGATCCGACCGTTCACAACGAGGGCGGCTCTGGTCCCGACGTTGCGCTGATCGACTGCGGCGCGAAGGGATCGATCATCGACTCGCTGGTCGAACGGGATGCGGTCGTCCACCAGCTTCCGTACGACGCGACCGAGGACGAGGTCGACGCCGTCGACCCCGACGTACTCTTTATCTCGAACGGGCCGGGCGACCCGGAGAACTTTGAGCAGGCCGGCGAAATCGTCGAGACCTACGTCGGCGAGGTGCCGCTGGCGGGTATCTGTCTCGGCCAGCAGGTCGTCGCCAACGCCCTCGGTGGCCGCACCGAGAAGATGGAGTTCGGCCACCGCGGCGTCAACCAGCCAGTGCGTGACCTGCGAACCGACCAGGTCGTCATGACCACGCAGAACCACGGCTACACCGTTGCAGACCCGGGCGACAAACTCGAAGTCACACAGCGCAACGTCAACGACGACACCCCTGAAGGCTTGGACAACGACGACCTCGGGATCATCACCCGCCAGTACCACCCCGAGGCCAACCCCGGCCCCCACGACTCGCTGTCCTTCTTCGACGATGTTGTCGAACTTGCCGGGGACTAGTTCTCACCCGGCCGACAGACGGCCGTAGAACTTTCTTGCCGGGGCGAAAACACGGCTCCATGTACGACGATATTCTCGTTCCCACCGACGGGTCCGAAAGCGTCGCGCAGGCACTTGAGCACGCCCTCGTCCTCGCCGACCGGTTCGATGCGACGGTCCATACGATCTACGTCGTTCAGGCCGACGGGATCACCGAGACACTCGACGAGACAGAGTTCGAGGATGTTTTCGACCGACTCGACGAGGCGGGTCAGAAAGCGGTCGAGAGGGTCCGCGAGCAGGCGCGTGCAGCCGGCCAGGACATCGAAGCCGCCGTTCGACGTGGGACCCCGGCCGAAGAGATCGAAGGCTACGTCGACGAGCAGGAGGTCGATCTCGTTGTCATGGCGACCGAGGGCCGCACCGGAAGCGCCCGAGAGATGCTCGGCAGCGTCACCGAAGGGGTCGTCAGATCCGGCTCGGTCCCGGTGCTGACGGTCAACGTCGGCGACTAATCAGACGAGCAGCCGCGTGAGTCGGACGGTCACGACCGATTCGATCACTGCCGCCAGCAACACGGTCAGCCACGCCATCACGACGACGAGGCCGGTCTGTCGCCACTCCCTGTTGGTGAGATAGCGCGGCTGTTGGCCGACGAGGACAGCCAGTGCCCGGAGAACGAGCCTGAAACTGACGGCCGCTGCGAGTGCTAGCCCGACGACTTTGACGACTCCGTGCGGTGCTACCGCGACGACGAGAAGGCCAGGGCTCACCGTCCCGATCGACGAGCCGACGTAGAGACCGACGACGACGCCCTGTGCGACGAGACCGAGTGCGGTGATCGCTCCCAGCGTGACGGTGCCGACGACCAGCATCGACACGAACTCGGTATCCGTCCGGATGAGCGCGACCAGCGGGCGGTCCTGTGTGAGAATCGAACTCGCGAGTCGAGTGAAGGGCAGCCGCGCGAGCCGTCCGCTGCCGACCGACTGCGAGAGCATCCCGGCGACGACCGAACAGCAGACGAGGACGGCCGAAAAGAGCGCATACGGCAGATGAACCGCGAGTCCGTCCCGGAGGTCCCGAGAGAGCGCCGACGGCGTCTCGGTCGAGCCGTCCGGGCTGGTCATCGCCTCAGGCGTAGCGTTCGAGCGCGGGGTCGTCGAGGTCGTCGAGGACGTCCTCGGCGGTGTCGTCGAGCAGCGCCTGTCCGTCGGGCGTGACCTTGCGGCCCTCACCTTCTGCGGTCTCGACGTAGCCGGCTTCTTCGAGCTGCTGGAGGGCGGTTCGGATCACGTTGCCGGAGCCGTCGGCGCTGTGTTTCGGGCGGACCTGGTAGCGGTTCGAGCCCTGTTTGCTGCCGCCGTACTCCGTCTGGAGCGCACCGACGCCGACGGGACCGTCGACGGCGACCTTTCGGAGAAGGCTCGCGGTCCGGCGGGTCCAGAACTGCTCCTGCTCGGGTGGCAGTTCCCGGTCCGCGCCGGATTTCGTGTAGGCGATCCACTCTGGCTGTTCGACTGCATCTTCCTCGGAGAGCACTTCGACGAGTGCCTCGATCAGTTCCTCGGCAGGCACGTCGTAGACTGTTGTCATTGGCAATTCCTTCCTGTCGGCGTCATATAACAGTTGTGAAGCCCGACAGCGCCCCTGTTACCGACTCACAGCCGGTTTTTCAGCGATGCGGCAGCACGATCACCGCACAGTTACCGCCGTCGTCTGCCCGCCTGTTCAGTTCGAGTTCGCCGCCGACGGTGTCTGCAACCCAGTTGGCCAGCCACAGGCCGATACCCAGCGAGTGCATCAGCGGCGTCTCCTTGCCCTCGTTGATCGCTTGTCGGTCACTCTCGGGAATCGGCGGACACTCGTCTTCGACGATCGTTCGCACGGCGGCGTCAGTCTGCTCGACCCGGATCCAGACGGTCGGCTGGGAGTTCGGGTTGTGTTCGATAGCGTTCTCGACGAGTTCGTTGATCGCGATCCGGTAGGAGGTGGGTGCGTTGACAATCAATTCCGTCGGGAGGTCGAGTTTGATCTTCGCGTCCGGATACTCACGGCGGATCTGGACGGCCAGATGCTCGATCAACTCTGTGATATCGGTTTGGTTGTGATCCGAGGGATTGAACCCGACTTCAGTCTGTGCCGTCCGGGCCTTCTCGCTCAGTTCCATCAGTTCCTCCGCGGCGCTTTCGATCTTGTCTGCCGCGGTCCGATACCGCTGCTCGTCGGCGTCTTTCAGCGTCGCGGCGTGGCCGAAAATCAGATTGAGGCGGTTGCGGACGTTGTGTCTGAGCACCCGACTCAACACGTCGAGTTTCTGCTCGCGGTGGCGTCGGGCGCGAACGTCCCGCGCGACCCCGGTCAGGCCGTTGTACTCGTCGTTTTCCGAGGGCAAGAGGCTGAATCGAATCTCGACGGGCTTTCGCTGGCCCCCCTTGGTCACCACTGTCGTCAGCATCGAGCCCGACGTCTCGTCGGATGCGATAGCTGACCTGATCTGTCTGTTGAACCGCTCGACCTCTCCATCCCCGAGTACTAACTGCGGATCTGCCCCGATCAGATCCTCGCGCGCGTAGCCAGTCAGCTCCACGAACGCGCTGTTCAATAGCTCGAAGCGCCCCTCCGCGTCGAGCATGTACAGACCGTCTTCAGCCTCCTCGACGAGATGCGAATAATCTCCGGCCCGGGCCCCCACTCCCCCTCTCTCGTTCGATCCCTGCTCTCCACTCATCCTGATTACACGTTGTACCGTACCACACCCGGGGGACTTAAACACACCGCAAGCAATCGCTCTGTTGTCACTCCACTCGTAACAAATATGTTGAGCATACAAAATCTGTTAGTTTCGGTGGGGTCGTTTTTGTGCCCCCACGGCGTACCGTCAGTATGGACGAGCGTGAGGCGCTTCGGGCGCTTGCTGGGACGATTCCCGATGCCGGCGACGATGCGGCGGTCGTCGACGGCCTTGCAGTCACGACAGACATGCTCCATCGGTCGACGGATTTCCCGGTTGGAACGACTCACTACACCGCGGGATGGCGGGCAATCGGCGCGTCGCTGTCGGATATCGCGGCGATGGGCGCGGAGCCAGTTGCTGCCGTCGCGGCCTACGCCGAGACCTCACTGGAGTACGAGGAGATCGAATCGTTCGTGCGTGGCGCCAGAGACGTCTGTGCACAAGCAGGCGGGGAGTACGTCGGCGGTGATCTCGACGACCACGAGGAACTGACCGTCGCGTCGACGGTCGTCGGTCGGGCCGACCAGCCGGTCTTCCGCTCGGGCGCGACGCCGGGCGAAGCCGTCTGTGTCACGGGAACACTGGGCCGTAGCGGGGCCGCACTCGAACTGTTCGAACGCGGGGAGACCGACCGGGCGAACGAGTTGTTCCGGTTCAGCCCACGTGTCCCGGCTGGCCGAACGCTCGCCGAGCACGCGGGGGCGATGATGGACAGTAGCGACGGTCTCGCGCGGTCACTACATCAGTTGGCCGAAGCCAGCGACTGCGGGTTCGCAATCGAGTCGCCGCTTCCGGTCGCCGATGTCGTCGAAGAAGTCGCCGAGACAGACGAACAGCGACGGGAGATGGGTGCCTTCTTCGGCGAAGATTTCGAGCTCGTCTGTACGGTCCCTGACTCGGCTGTCGAGCAGATCCGCGACGAACTCTCGGTTCCGTTCACGCGAATCGGCGATGTTGTCGGCTCAGGACTCACGCTCGACGACGAGGAACTCCCGGACCGGGGCTACACACACGGGTGATCAGGCGAGTTCGACGATTTCGACCGGAATGGGCGTGAAACAGAGCGCAGCGAGAACGAAGGTGATGACGCCGAGTGCCATCCGTTTCCGGTCCAGCGACTCGTCGTTGATCGGATCAGCCGGGCCGGCGTAGGCGAGACCGACGGCGAACAGCCCCCACATCGCCCAGATGCCGACCGAATCGATCCCGTCGACGACGACGAGCAGGTAGCCTGCCAGTCCGAACAGCACGGCGGGGACGAACGAGGCGATCCGTTCCTGCTGTTCGCCGACCATCGCCCGGAGGATGTGTCCGCCGTCGAGTTGGCCGACCGGCAACATGTTCAACAGCGTGACGAGCATCCCGACCCAGCCGCCGAAGACGACTGGGTGGATCGCGTTCTTGCTGAGTTGTTCGGTCGCACCGGTTGCGAGCGCGATCAGTTCGAGCAACGGCGGGTGGTTGAACCGGACACCGGTTTCGGCCTGGGCAACTGCCGCTTCCTGTGCCGGCAGCGGATCGAGTTGCAATCCGATTGCCGTGACTACGACCGTCGCTGCCAGCCCCGCGAGCGGTCCCGCGGCACCGATATCGAACAGCGCCTTTCGGTCGGGAATTTTCCCTTTCATCTTGATGACTGCCCCCATCGAGCCGATGTACGTCGGCAGGGGGATGAAATACGGAAGCGAGGCTTGCACGTTGTGATAGCGGCTCATGACGTAGTGGCCGAGTTCGTGGACGCCGAGCACGCCCAGCACGGCCACGACAAAGGGCCAGGCCTCGATGGCCCGCCACGGCTCGCTGAACAGGGGCACCTGATACCAGAAGTACGCGCCCGCGAACATCGTCGAGAAGATTGTCGCGACGAACAAGAACAGATTCGTCCGGGGAATGCCGTCCAGTTCCATCGAGTTCGGTTCCGCCACAAGGACGTACTCGCCGCGAGACAGCGGGATCCCGTTGCTGGTCTTGTAGCCACGCTGGATCGAGAGTTCGTATCCTCGTTCCCGAAAGAGCGGCCACAGTTCCCGTTCGAGTTGCTGACCGGGGATCGTCGGCTCCCCGACGTAAAGGACAGTGTCGTCTTCCCTGCGGACTTCGTAGGCGTTAAAAACGGATGCGATCTCCTCGGCCGGGGGAGGAGTCTCGGCGCTGCTATCCATCGCTGTCTGTTAGGGCTTGTTCATCAATAAAAACCACGGCCCGTCGGGCTGTGGGCGTCAGTTGCGGGCGGCGTGTTGTCGCGGGGACCAGACACGACACACTATGCCGGTTCGATGCGCCACGTGGTCGCACTCGTGTACGACCACTTTTCGATCTCCAGGTCGACGGTATTTTTCTTGAGTTTGACCATCAGCGCTCCGATCTCTTTCGGGGAGAGTCCGACCTCCTCCGCGATGAACTTGCTTTTGAAGTACATCTCTCCATCTTGGGCTTTCCCCTTGAGATACGACCGTAGTCGTTCTTCTTTCGACCGCGTGTCGTCGGAGGATTGTGTCGTGCTCATGTCTACACTCATATCATGGCGGTACAGGGGCATATAAAGAAAGGAAGCTTCGTGTTGGTTTGGCTGCATTCAGGTTGAATCAGCGTAAAACGGACTTTTCACGAACCGATCTTAGGTGCCTAGATTGTTTAAGCTACTATCTGAAGTTGTCTTATCGATTGTAAAACCACGGATAATTCCAGAGAGTTCTATCCAGAATAATCTCCGTATGACTGCCGTGATCCGGCAGAATGTTCTGGTTGTTGCTACCGAACATGTACCATTTGCTTGCTTTGGTTGGGCGATTACGTCGGCTTCGCTGGCCTTGACAACCCTTAAGATGGAATCGCGGTTACGGCGATGCAATGAAAGTGATCGTCTCAATCGGCGGGAGCGTGCTCGCGCCGAGTGTCGAATCAGACCGCGTCGCCGAGTACGGCCGGGTGCTCCGGGAACTCGAAGACGCGGGTCACACCGTCGGTGCCGTCGTCGGCGGCGGGCCGACGGCCCGGGAGTACATCGGTGCCGCCCGAGAACTGGGGGCAAACGAGATGGAACTCGACCAGTTAGGTATCGCCGTGACGCGACTCAACGCGCGCCTGTTGATCGCCGCGCTCGAAGACCGGGCGGTCCCGACGCCGGTCGAGACTCACGAGCGCGCCCGCGAGGCGCTGCGCCACGGCGACATTCCCGTCATGGGCGGCACTGTCGCCGGCCACACCACCGACGCCGTCGGTACTGCGCTGGCGGAGTACACGGACGCCGATCTGTTGATCTACGCGACCAGCGTCCCGGGCGTCTACGACGCCGACCCCAACGAGGACCCTGACGCGACGAAACTCGACTCGCTGTCTCCCGCCGAACTCGTGGATGTCGTCTCCGATATCGAGATGTCCGCCGGCAGTAACGCGCCGGTCGATCTGCTGGCGACGAAACTGCTCCAGCGTTCTGGCTTGCGCGCGGTCGTTCTCGACGGGACCGACCCCACTGCCCTCTCCCGGGCAGTCGAGGGAACGCACGACGGCACGGACGTGATTCCGGAGGACACTCATGACAGCTGACTACCCCGATCCCTACGAAGTGCTCGACACCGACCACGCCTTCTGGGCCGATGCCGTGGCGGATGCGGTCGAACAGCGCAGCGACGACGACCCGATCGTCATCAAGGGCGGCGTCTCACCCTCCGGCGTTCCCCACATCGGCCACGCCAACGAGATTCTGCGCTGTCATCTCGTCGCCGAAGTGCTCCGTGACCGCGGCCACGAGGTTCGGCAGGTCTTCACCGCCGACGACCGCGATCGACTCCGAAAGATTCCCCGACGCCTCGCGGATCTCGACGGCAATCTCGTCGGCCTCGGTGAGATCGACGCCGGCGCACTCGGCCGCAATCTCGGCAAGCCGTACACCGACATCCCCGACCCGTTCGGTTGCTGTGACTCCTACGGCGAGCACTTCACCGAACTACTCCGTCTGGAAACCGAGAAACTCGGCGTCGACGTCGACTTTGTCTCGAACACCGAACTGTACGAATCCGGCGAGTTTGAGGAGGTGACACGGCACGTTCTCGAGAACCGCGAGCAAGCCCGCGAGACCCTCGCCCAGTACCAGAACAAGATCGACGACGACTATGTGCCGTTTTTCGCCCGCTGTGGCAACTGCGGGCAGTTGACCGAGACGATCACCGACGTGGATCTCGACGCCGGGACGGTCTCCTATCGCTGTACCGACGCTGAAGCAGGCGGCGACACCATCGACGGGTGTGGCCACGAGGGGACGACCGATCTCAGCGACGGTAAACTTCCGTGGCGCTTCGAGTGGCCCGCCCAGTGGAAGGTGCTCGGCGTGGACTTCGAGCCCTTCGGCAAGGACCACGCCGAGGGCTCCTGGCCCAGCGGCGTCGATATCGCCCGCAACGTCGTCGACGTCGAACCGCCGGTCGGGATGGTCTACGAGTGGTTCACGCTGGAGGGCGAGGCGCTCTCGTCTTCGGAGGGCAACATCGTCACCGTCGGCGAGGTGCTGGACATCCTCGAACCAGAAGTATTCCGGTATTTCTTCGGGAAAGAACCGCTCAAACAGCGGGATTTCAGTATCGAGCGAATCGACCAACTCGTCGACGAGTTCGACCGACTGGAGCAGGTGTACTTCGGCGAAGTCGACGCCGAGGACAGTGAACGCGACCTGGCCGAACGCCTCTATCCGCATCTCGTCGACGAGATCACGGAAGACCGGATTCGCATCCCGTACACCTTCGCGGCCGTGCTGGGGATGACCGACGACCCGGAACTGCGCGAGGAAATCGCCCGCCGGGAGGGTCATATTCCCGACGATGCGCCCGAGTGGGCCATCGAAGAGGCCCTGTCGCGAGTCAAACGCGCCCGGGAGTGGGCCCGTCTCACCGAGAACGCCTTCGATTACGAACTCAAGCGCGCGGAAATGCCCGAGGCCTCGTTCGACGACGCGACGGCGGCGGCGCTCGATGATCTGGCCGACTTCGTCGCGGAGGGTCACGACGGCGACGAGATTCAGGCCGAGATTTTCGATCTCGCCGAGGAGTACGACATCGCTGTTGGGGATTTCTTCGGCGCCGGCTACCGACTGTTCTTCGACGACGACGAGGGCCCGAAACTCGGTCCGTTCCTCGCCCGACTGGACGAGGAGTTCGTCGTGGGACGACTCCGCCGCGAGCGGTAGCGTCCGGGAGGCTGGGACACGTCGTTATTCGTCGGGATCAGCCGAGAAGACGCGCTCCGGCCGGATTCTGAGGATGACGCGCTCGCTGACGATCTCCTGTGGGTAGGGTTCGCCGAAGTACCGCTGTGAGAGTTCGTCGATGTGTTCGCGTGCGCCCTCAGTGGTGATCTTTTCGACCTCGCCGCTGACCGAAAGGAACCGATAGGGGTTGTCGGGATCGAGCATGCTCGCCGAGACGGCGGGGTTTCGCTCGACGTTTTTGGCCTTCTGTCGGTGTCGCTCCGTGTTGACGAGCAGGCGGTCGTCGGCCTCGTCGTAGCCGATCCAGACGGGGCTCGTGTGCGGGAGTCCGTTCGGGAACATCGTCGTCACGTGTGCGAACGTCGCTTTCTCGAAGAGATCGTGGAATTCGGCTGGAATTTCTGCCATGGAGGGCCTGGGTGCTCCGGGTAGTTAATATTCCGCCTGCACCTGATCTGTCGAGACCAAACCCTCTTTGCCGGACCGGCCTAGGGTACAGGTAATGTTTGGCCTGTTGACGTGGGTCCTCCTCGGTGTCCTTCTCTATACAGCAGTTGCGATGGGGTTGAGTGCGCGTGGCTACCTCCCTGATTCGGTCAGTGTCACGGGCCCGCTCACGACCGTCCACACGAAACGCGGCCGGGCGGTGCTCAACCGGATCGCCCAGCGCAAGCGGTTCTGGCGAGCCTGGGGGAATCTCGGCGTCGGTATCGCACTCGTCGTGATGGCGATTGCCGGCTTGGCTGTTGCCCTGTCGGTACCCGCGGTGTTCGCCCAACCCGACGGTGCCGGAACGCTCCAGAGCCCCGAAAACGCGCTGGTGATCCCCGGAGTCAACGATTTCCTCCCGCTGTCGGCCGCGCCGGCCATCGTCTTTGGCCTGCTCGTCGGCCTCGTCGTCCACGAGGGGGGGCACGGACTGCTCTGTCGTGTCGAGGACATCGAGATCGAATCGATGGGGCTGGCGCTGTTTACGATCATCCCGATGGGTGCGTTCGTCGAACCGGACCCCGACGACCAGCAAGCCGCTGATCGGGGCGCACAGACCCGAATGTTCGCCGCCGGTATCACCAACAACTTCGCGATCTGTGCGATTGCGGTCGTCCTCTTGCTCCCGCTTGCCGCCTCAGTCGCCGTCGTCCCCGGTGCGCCGGTCGGAGCGACAATCGACGGCTCCGGTGCCGCATCGGTCGATATCGACCAAGGCGACGTGATCACTGAAATCGACGGCACACCGATCGAGAACGCCTCCGAACTGGAGGCCGAACTCGACGCAAACAGTGCCGGAACTGTCGAAGTCGACCGACGCGACGCCGAATCGGTCACCGTCGACCGACGGTTGCTCATCGTCGAACATGCTGAGGGAGTCGCCGATGGGATCGTCAACACCGATCCACTGACCCGCATCACCGCGGTCAACGGCACGGCAGTCGACACCGAACCCGACTTCGCGTCGGCGGTCGCCGACCGGCCGGTCGCCACTCTCGAAACGATGAACCGGGGCAACGAAACCATTCCAATCGGTGCGTACGTTGCCGAAATCCCCGAGGGAACGGCACTCGCCGAGGCTGGCGCGCCGACGGACGGAACCGGAGTGACGATCACTCGTATCGACAACACGCGGACCGCAAACGCTTCTGCGTACGAATCCGCACTCGCCGAGCGTGACCCCGGCAGCGAGGTTACTGTCGAGGCGTATATCGACGGTGAGCGTCAGATTCTCAACGCAACCGTCGACGGGGATTCGACGCTCGGAGTTCCCGAGACGATCGTCGCGGATGGATACAGCGGCTTCGCCTTTGACGATTTCGGCGTCGATACCTATCCGGCCGAGCAGTTCCTCTCCTTCCTCGACGGGAGTAACGCCGCCGCATTCCCCGCCGTGACCTCCGTTCTCGTCTACATGGCGAATCTGCTCATCCTGCCCTTCGCGACGCTGCTCGATCCGTCTGTCAGCTACAACTTCGCCGGATTCAATGGAGAGATGGCTTCGTTCTTCGTTGTGCAGGGGCCGCTCTCGGCGCTCGGCGGGGTGGTCTTCACCGCGATCAATCTGCTGTTCTGGACGTGGTGGGTCAATTTTAACCTCGCACTGTTCAACTGCATCCCGGCCTTCCCGCTCGACGGCGGCCACATCCTGCGGACGAGTTCGGAGTCGGTCGTCTCTCGGCTTCCGGTGCCGAACCGCCGACTCATCGTGACGGTCTTTACTAGCATCATCACCATCGGCATGGTCTTTGCCGTCCTCGTGATGGTCTTCGGACCGGCCCTGCTCGTCTGACCCGCTTTTCCTGTTACTTCGACTCACACACGGCTGCAGTCTGGCACTTTCACTTTCACTCCGGCTGGGTCGGTTATATACCCACCGAGGGCATCTGTTTCACATAGAGGGTCTTACCCTCTTCTTGTCACACGCTCTTTCCCCTTTGGCTACGTTCGATCAGTGCCGACTGTCTCTTGGCAGCGGGCAACTGGTAGTAATCGGATTCGCGGTTCTCGTCGTCTTTCGGGGACTCTAATTCACTCTCCGAGTTCCTCGACATCCTCGCCTGCGTCGCCACCCATGCCGACGGCGTGTTCGGTCTCGACAGATTCGATCCCATCGAGGCCACAGAGGTCGTCGATGCGTTCCTGCTCGATTTCGACGCGGAGCGCGCCGAACTGGAGGGGCTCTTCGACGGAGCCATCCACGCCTTCGATCTCTGTTTCGAGGTCGCGTCGCTCCTGCTCGTCTTCAGCGGTCACGATTAGTTCGACCTCCTCGTCCTCGATGGGATCCTCGCGCATCCGCCGGACGGGGTGTGAGAGATACATCGCTCAGGCCAGCGGCGTTCGTTCGACGACAGTCCCCTCGACGGTCGGATACTGTTCGACGATTTCGCCCTCGTCGAGGTCGCCTTCCTCGATCATCTCCTCAAGCAACCACCACGCGAGTTCGATGTGCTCGCTTTTCGTCGAGTAATAGTCGGTCGGCACGCCGAGTTCGTCGAGTCGGTCGCTCGACACCCACGTCTTGCCGTAGACGAGCGTGCCGTCGTCGGTCACCTCGTCGAAGGGGCGGCGGATGTTCGTCGCCATCCGTTTGAGGCGATTCCGGTGCTGGGCGGCGTCTTTGAACACCGAGGTACAGAAGTAGACCTTCTCGTGGTCACCCATCGTCTCCAGAATCTCGTGGCTTCCTTCGACGGCGCTCATGTGACCGTCTTTGAGTTCGTAGCCTTCCTCCTGCATCCGCCGGAAGTTCCCGTCGCTCATCTCGAACTCGTTTATATTACAGAACTCGGCAGCACCCTCGTCGAGGAACTCCAGGAACTCCTCTTCGGCGCGGATGCCCGGAATCTCGAAGGCGGGCGTGAGGCCTTCGTCGCGTGCGATGTGGAGGATCTCCTCCCACTCGGTACCGTGCATCTCGCCCCACAGCTCAAACGGCGGGTGGAAGCGAATCTCGTCCAGTCCCGCCTCGGCGAGGCGGCGCATGTTCTCCCGGCCGCCGGTGATGCCGGTGTAGAGGTGCGTGTGGTGGTCCTCGCCGAATTCGTCTTTCAGCAGTTCGATGTACCGGCAGGTCCGTTCGAGGACTTCCTGCGGTTCGCCGCCGGTGATCGACGACCCCATCGCGTCCATTCGCTTGGCCTCGTCGATGATATCCTGGTCGTCGGTCACTTCGCGCTCGTTGGCGTAGACGTCGGTGACGTTCTTGCGGTTCTCGCCGAGCGGGCAGTAGAAACAGTCGCGCTGGTCACAGTAGCCGTAGACAAAGAGTACCATCTTGCCACCCTCGGCACACTGTTCACAGCCCTTCGAAATCATTCAGAACAACATAACAGATCGATCTGTAAAAGGGATGCGAAAGGACCCGGAGCGGCCGAATCGCGGCTCTCTCACTCCCCGTCGACCTCGTCGCCCAGCGAGCCCTCGTATTTCTCCTGTTCCTCCTCGGGGAGATACTGCCGCTCCCACTCGACGACCTCTGGGAAGCCCGAAAACTCGTGGAGGCTGCCGACTGGCTGTTCGGCGAATCGGTCGTCGATCGATCGCATCGCCGCCACGGGATCCTCGGCGAAGGCGGCCATGTCGGCGTAGACGTTCGCGATAGTCGACAGCGTCGCGGCGATGGGAAAGATGACCAGATCGAAGCCCCACTCCCGCAGGGAGTCCAACTCGACGTATGGTGAACTCCCAATGTCCCCAACGAAGTTGTAGACGAGCGGGCCGTCGACCTCCCGACCGACGCGCTGCAGTTCGCCGCCGTCGGTCGGTCCCTCGACGAAGGCCACGTCAGCGCCCGCGTCGAGGAAGTCGTTGACGCGGACGATTGCTTCGTCGAGCGAGCCGTCGCCGGTCCCGCGGGCGTCGGTTCGGGCGATCAGAACGAAGTCCTCGCCGCGGTCGTCGCGCACGTCCGCCGCCGCGGCAATCTTTCCGACCGCTTCCTCGCGGCCGATAACCTGCCGGCCTTTCGTGTGCCCGCAGCGTTTGGGGAAGGTCTGGTCTTCGATGTGTATCGCGCCGACGCCGGCTTTGATGTACTCTCGAACTGTCCGGATGACGTTGGTGGCGTTGCCGTAGCCGTTGTCGGCGTCGGCGATCAGCGGCACGCTGCTCCGTTCCTGAATGTTCGCGGCGTTGTCGATCATCTCTGGCATGGTGACCAGCCCCGCGTCCGGGTAGCCGGTCTGTGACAGCGAGGTGCCGTAGCCGGTCATATAGATGGCGTCGAAGCCGACGGCATCGGCCGCGGCGGCCGTCATCGGATCGTGGACGCCGGGACAGACGAGCAGGTCGTCGCCTGCGAGATGGCTTCTGATTTGTGCGCCGGATTCGGTCATCGCTGTCCCTCTCTCATTTTGCCTGCTGATTGCTCGCTGTCGATGCCTGCCGCCATCTGTGGTATAGTCCTAATCATCGTCGAGATAGTCGATCACGTCGCTGGTCGTGACGACATCACCGTACTTGGCGTTGATGTCGTAGAGATTCGCCCGGTGCGGGCCTTCTTCGCGGTCGCCGACGGCATCTTCTGGTACGATTGTCCGATAGCCGTGCTGGAGGCTGTCGACGGCCGTCGCGCGGATACAGCCGCTGGTGGTCACACCGGCGAGCACGAGCGTATCTACCCGGTGGGTGGTCAACTCTGTTTCGAGATCAGTTCCGTAGAACGCACTCGCGTACTTCTTCAGAATCACGCGCTCGTCGTTTTCCGGTGCGATCTGCTCGTCGACCTCGACGGCTTCTGTCCCCTGACGCAACTCTTTCAGCGCCGGCACTTTCTCGACGAACCGTCCGGCGTCGCCGTAGGAGTCCTGATAGGCGACCGTCGTGAAATACCGCGGGAGATCCTGCTCCCGGAAGGCCGCGAGCAGGCGCTCTGTCTCGTCGAGCACGTCGCCGACCTCCGAGCCGAGTCCCGTCGAGGGATCGGTGAAAGCGTTGATGAGATCGACGACGAGCAGCGCGGGCCGGTCGCCGAGTCCGACCGACTCGCCGAACTGGTCGGGCCCGCTATCCTCGTCGGGGTCGTATGGCCAGTCCATGGCTCAGTTGTGTCGATCCTCGAACTCGTCGCGTTCCGCGGCGATGGTTTCGGCGAGGTCCTCCTCATTCGGCATCGGCCCGTAGTCGAAGGCCTCGGGTTCGCCGCGATTCTCGCGGATCTCGCTCCGGCGGTCTTTCGTCGCCGACTCGTCGACCGATCCACCCGAGAGGACGACGCCGTACTCCTCGCGAGCGGCGTCTTCGCTGATCAGTCCGCGGTCGACCTCTGTCGCCACGACCTCGGGGTCGCGTTCGAGCGGGTCGCCGAGACCGCCACCGCCGGCGGTTCTGAACAGCAGCTTGTCGCCAGGTTGGACGGCGACATTTTCGACCTTCGAGGGTAATTCTTCCTCGGTGCCGTCGGCGCGGATCAGTTTCTTCTCGCTGGTCTGGGCGTGTTTGCCGCCCTCGACGCCCCACGGGTAGGTGTGCGCGCGGTCGTCTTGGAACGTGATCGCGCCGGGTTCCTCGAAGGTGTAGACTTTCGTGATGCCGTGGCCGCCGCGGAACTGCCCGGCTCCGCCGGTGTCCTCGCGGGTGCTGTACTCCTCGATGGTCAGCGGGTAGTACGCTTCCTGGTACTCCGCCGGCACGGTCCTGAACAGCGGCCACCAGGAGTGGCCGTCGAGGCCGTCGCCGCCGGGTCGGGCCGGAATCCCGCCGTAGAGGATTTCGAGCATCTGAAAGTCGTTGCCCTCCGAGTCCGTCCCCGCGTAGACGAGATTCGGCGAGGTGCCGTAACTCCCCGCCACCGAGAAGCCGTCGATGAGCTTCGAGAACGTCGCCTGCAGCACGTCGAACTGCCGAGCCATCATCGGCAGGCGATTGCCGAGTGCGGCCGGGAACTCTGGCTGGACGACCGACCCCTTCGGCAGATTCACCTCGAACAGATCGTAGTAGCCGTCGTTGAACGTGAGGAGGGGATCGAAGGCCATGATCAGGAACACGCCGGTGAACATCTTGAACATCTCCTCGTTCAAGAGGAAGTTCACCGTGCCCTCGACCTGGCCGTCGGTGCCGCTCCAGTCGAGATAGACCGTCTCGCCCTCGCGGTAGATTTCGAGTTTGAGTTTGATCGGCCCGTTACCCATCCCGTCGTCGTCGACATAATCGACGAAGGTGTATCGTTCGCCCTCGGGGATGAACTCGTGGATCAGGTCGATCATCCCGTCGCGGGTGCGGTCGAGGATGGCGTCACATCCTTCGAGGTAGGTCTCCTTGCCAAAGCGGTCACAGAGTTCGTGGATGCGCTTCTCGGCGGCCTTGGTTCCTGCCGCCAGTGCCTTGATATCCGCCTCGGCGTGTTCGGGCAGGCGGGTGTTGTGCGCGAACGTCTGGAGGAGTTCGCTGTCGAACTCGCCGGCCTTGTATAACTTGACCGGCGGCAGGCGCATCCCCTCCTCGAAGATGGTGCGGGCCTGGACGGGCATGCTGCCCGGCGTCTTCCCGCCGACGTCCATCAGGTTACCCCACTGACTGGAGAAGCCCACCAGGTCGTCGTCGTAGAAGATGGGCCGAAGGAGCAGCATGTCCGGCGTGTGCGAGACTGCGCCAGCGCAGGCGTAGGGGTCGTTCGTGGCGATCACGTCGCCGTCTTCGAGGTCGTCGCGCTCGAAGGGGGAGTTCTCGATAATCTCGTCGATGGCGGAGCCGAACTGTCCCATCACCATCCGGCCCTGCGGATCGGCGATCAGCGGGAACTGGTCGGACTGCTCGCGGATGACGGGGCTGATCGCCGTCGTCTCGACGACTCGATCCATCTCGTCGCGAGTGTTCGCGAGTGTGCTCTCGATGATATCGAGTGTGGTCCGGTCGATATCGTGCTCGCCGACGAAGTCGGGTGTTTCGGTGCTCATTGTGCGTCACCTCGGGTGATTTCGATGTTTCCGTAGCGGTCGATTATCGCGGTGTGATTCGGCTGGACGACGACCGTCGAGTCGTCGTCGGTGACGATGGCCGGCCCAGCGAGTTCGTTGCCCGGTCGCAGTTCGGTCCGGTCGTAGGTCGGCGTCTCGTAGTACTCGCCGTCGAAGTACACGTCGTTTGCGTCGATTTCGGCGGCCGACGGGTCAGGATCCCCGGGTTCGGTCTCCTCGATAGTGACGCCTTCTAGCATACCCTTGCCGATGACTCGCAGGTTCGCAATCTCCAGCGGCGCGTCCAGCGAGAAGCCGAACCGCTGGTCGTGTCTGGCCTCGAAGTCGTCTTTAATCTCGCCTAATCCGGTCTCGGTCAGATTCTCGATATCGACCGGGATGGACATCTGGATATCCTGCCGGAAGTATCGACACTCCGCGAAGTACTCGAACTCGCGGTCAGATTCGGGGACGCCCTCGCCAGCCAGCCACTCGCTGGCCTCGGCTTCGAGCGTCTTGAGTTGGTCGTGGACATCTGCTCCCTCCACATCCTGATCGGTCTCCAGATAGGTTTCGGAGAACTCGTTTTGGATGTCCGAGGTCAGGAAGCCGAAGGCGGACATGACACCCGGTCCTGGCGGGATGATCAGCGGATACGCGCCCATGATATCCGCCAGCGCGTTAGCGTGCATCGGCCCGGCACCGCCGAAGGCGACCAGTCCGAACTCCCGGGGGTCGTACCCTCGTTCGACCGACACCACACGGAGCGCGCCGTGCATGTTCTCGTTGACGATGTCTAAAATAGCCTGTGCGGCCTCCTCGACCGTGCTGTCGCGCTCGTCGGCAATCGTCGCGACGGCTTCGCGGGCGGCCTCCCGGTCCAGTTCCATCTTCCCGCCGAGTTCGACGTTCGGCGGGATGCGGCCGAGGACGA
The DNA here is from genome assembly GCF_037080055.1 of Halovenus anhuiensis. NCBI lineage: Archaea > Methanobacteriati > Methanobacteriota > Halobacteria > Halobacteriales > Haloarculaceae > Halovenus > Halovenus anhuiensis. The sequence goes on along the minus strand of NZ_JBAOJI010000001.1, from coordinate 470,320 downwards.
CGTTTGCGTCCGTGACTGTGGGCTGTTCGCCGCCCTGTCCGTAACAGGCCGGCCCCGGATCGGCACCGGAACTCTCCGGCCCGACCTGTAACGCGCCGCTCAACTGGACGCGTGCGATCGAGCCGCCGCCGGCCCCGACCGTGTTCACGTCGACAGACCGAGACTTGAACTCCCGGTAGCCGACCTTCGTCTCTCGACTCGTCTCCGGCGTGCCATCTTCGACCAGCGACACGTCTGTCGACGTACCGCCCATGTCCAGTGTCAATACGTCCGGAACACCCTTCTTCTGGGCGATGGTCGCCGCGCCGACGACGCCGCCGCTCGGCCCCGACAGCGCGAGATCGACTGGTCGCTCCGTGGCAGCCTCGGAACTCATCAGCCCCCCATCCGACCGCACAACGTTCATGGTCGCCTCCGAGCCAATGTCCGCGAGCGACTCGTCGAGGTCGTCGAGATACTCGATGACTGTCGGACGCGCGTAGTCGTTGATGACTGTTGTCAGCGTTCGCTCGTACTCGCCGTACTCCGGCACGATCTCCGAAGAGATCGAGACTGGCAGATCGTCAGTCTCCTCCTCGACGATCTCCCGGACTCGCTGCTCGTGGGTCGGGTTGAGATAGGAGTTCAACAGTGCGACGGTCAGCGACTCGACACCCGACTCGTCGAGTTCGCGCACGGCCTCTCTGACCGCAGCCTCGTCGAGCCGTTCGGTCTCCTCGCCGTCCGGTGAACTGATCGTCCCCGCGATCCCCCGCGTGTCGACCAGATCAGCCAGCGGATCCGGCTTCTCCATGTCCATCCAGCCGTACAGCGGACCGGGCGTCCACGCCCGCGCCAGATGGAGGATGTCCTCGTGGCCCTCCGTGGTGAGCAAGCCGACCCGCGAGCCGGTCTCTTCGAGCAGCATATTCGTGACGACCGTCGTCCCGTGAAAGAGCAGGTCGAGGTCGCTCACCGAAGCATCGGCCTTCGCAACCGCCTCCTCGACGCCCGCGATGACTCCCTCTGAGGGGTTCGCTGGCGTCGAGAGCACCTTGTCGATGGTCAGTTCGTGTGTCTCCTGATCGAAGACGATGACGTCGGTGAACGTGCCACCGACGTCGACGCCGAGATTGTGTGTCATGCTATATCGTACCGTGTATTCACACGGTCGAAACAGGCCTAATAGTACTCCCAACACCTGTTGGCTGTATATATCCCGCTGTGCAGGAACGGAAGGGCGGCTATCCTCGCGGATGGCCATCGGATCTCCTGCGAGGCCTCTTTTCGCTCCGTAGTAAGGCTAAAGAAGGTCCTGTCCGATAGGCCAGTTCAGAGCATGTCGTCGGTCCTCGCAGACTTCACGGCCCAGTTCGCCGTCGAAGCCGACGGCATCGAGACGCCGACGACGGGCCGTCTCGTCCTCCGCAAGGATCAACTCGTCTTGGCGGCGACGGCCGACGAACAGTTAGCGATCCCGCTGTCGGCGGTATTCGACATTCGAACCGGTTCCGTCCCGCAACTGTTCGACCCGCTGCCCGGAACACCCGTGACAGTCGCCTTCGAGCGGGCCGGCGGGAAGGAAGTCGCGCTGATCGCAACAGACGAACCGACTGTCCGGAAGTTCACTACGATTCTGTTCAAGACGATTCTGAACGGCACCCACGCCACGATCAAACACCCGGCCAAACTCGGCGGGCGCGTGCTCGACGCCGGGTTCCGCAGTGCCGTTCTCGCCGTCGAACGCGAGCGACTCACCTTCGAGACGGGACGCGGGCCCGTCGTCGTCGCGCTCGACGGCGTGATCGATTTCAGCCGCGAGCAGCGGACGATCGACGGACTGGACCGGTCCGTGGTCGTCGTCGATCACGTCCGGACCGGCGACACCATCACGACGGTCGCGGCGACCGACTCGGCCCGAACGCTCTCGGTGCTCGGACGGTATCTCCGTCGAGAGTACGACAAGCAGATGGCCACACTCCGTGAGCTCTCACTGTCCGAGGCAGAAACCGAACTGCTGACGACGCTTTACTCCACCGGAGACCGGCAGGTTTCTCTCGCGAGCGTACTCGGAACGGACCCGGATCAGATCCGGAAACTGCTGCACGCACTCCACGAGAAGGGGCTGGTCGAGTCGGGTGAACACGCCCCGATACTCACTTCGACTGGCCAGATTGTCGTGACGCAGTATCTCGAACGCGTCAACGCCTGATCTGCGGGTCGCTCGAACCGTTTCTCGGGGTGTGGTTTTTTGCTCTCCGCTTGCGTGTCTCTGTCTAAGGGGGAGCATGTTTACCGCAACCATTCATTTCACGCAGGACCGCGACTGCATCCTCCGCCGGCTGACCGCCGACCTCCCGGAGCCAGTACCGATCGAAATCGAGGAGATTCAGGACGGACTGGTGACTTTCGTCCTGCGATCTGGCTCGCACACCGACCGGTTCCACTCCGAACTCGACGCGGCCGACCACGTCGAACACGTCGCGAAACTCGACGAGGAGAACCTGCTCGTCACGAAACCGTCCTGTGGCGCGTACTCTGCGATCTACCAGAACCACGGGACGCTGCGCCGGTCGAACACGATTTCTGGTCGCCAGCGCGAGTATCATGTGCTGGTCTTCCGGCGGCAGGATCTCAAGGCAATCATCAGTGACCTCGAAGCGTTCGGGACCGTCACGCTCGGCACACTCACGGAGTTCGAGGAACAAAGCGAGTCACAGGTCACGGACCGCCAGCGCGAAGTCGTCCGCGAAGCCCTCTCGCGGGGGTACTACGACTGGCCGCGGAAGATTACCAACGAGGAGCTAGCCGAGGAACTGGAGATCAGCCGTGCGACGCTGCACGAACATCTCCGCAAAGCCGAACGGACACTCCTGTCGTCGGTGCTCGCAGATCGACACGCCCGGACCCGCACGGAGAGTCCAGTCGCTGATCGAAACGGTTAATCCGGCCGCTCACACAGTAGACCTGTGCGAGTCGAGAACAGCTTTCTCGGAGCAGAGGGGATCGGCGAGACCATCGAGCGCCGTCTCTGGACACAGGGAGTCACTCACTGGACGGAGTTCGATCACGACTGTGAGGGTGTCGGGCCGACCCGGGCGGACCGAATCGAGTCGTTCATCGAGGGGGGGCGCCGGGCACTGGACGACGACAACGTCTCCTATTTCGCGCAGTCGTTCCCGACCGGATCGCGCTGGCGACTCTACGAGACGTTCCGTGAGCAGGCCTGCTTTTTCGATATCGAGACGACGGGACTCGATAAGCGTTCGAACGTCGTCACGACGGTTTCCGTCCATCAGAACGGTCAGACCCAAACGCTCGTCCGCGGTGACGATCTGACGCGCGATGATCTGCTCGGCGTCTTCGAGGACGCTGGGCTGGTGGTGACGTTCAACGGTGCCCGATTCGACATCCCGTTTCTCGAATACGCCTTCGATCTCGACCTCGATCTGCCGCATATCGATCTGATGCCGACCTGTCGGAAAGTCGGCCTCTCTGGCGGGCTGAGCGAGATCGAACGCGAACTCGGGATCGGCCGGGAACTGCCCGACGTGGACGGCCGGGAAGCCGTCCGCCTCTGGCACGAACACGAACGCGGTGCCGACGGCGCACTGGAGCGACTCATCGAGTACAACCAGGAAGATACCGAGAACATGGTGCCCGTTCTAGAGCAAGTCGTCGAGGAACTCGACAGGGAAGTCGTCCCTGACGAGGCGTCGCTGGTCAGCCCGGAGTGAGTTTGGCCTTCGAGGGCTACACCAGAACGGTTAACCGCGTTTTGCCCTATAAGTAGCTATGAGACGCCGAGTATTTCTGGAGATTGGCGGTGCCGCCGGCCTCGCGTCGCTGGCTGGCTGTCTCTCTGCGGGTTCTCCCTCACCGGAGGTCGAACCCGGCCCGCCGTGGCGACGGGACGGCGAAGTTTATCACACCGGTCACGACGGCGGAATGGAGATGATCGGCTTCGCCCAATCCGGCTCACTTACCGTGGGGCTCTCGTATGCGTTTCCCACGCAGTTCTGGACAGTCGCCGGCTCTCGTCGAAATCGAATCGACCTCACGGATCGGAATGATGCCGTTCACATCATGGCGTCAGTCTGGGACACCGACACAGAGACGGTCTTCCCGATTGCCTCTGGGCTTCGTGTCTCCGTCGAGCGGGACGGATCGTCCCCCATTCAGAAGGCGCTGTGGCCGATGCTCAGCCAGAAAATGGGATTTCACTTCGGCGATAACTTCACGCTCGAAGAGTGGGGCGAACATACGATCACTGTCGATATCGGCAGCCCGTCGCTGCAAAAGCGCGGTGGCCTCCAGGGAAGTTTCGAGGGGATTGACTCGGTGAGCTTCGAGTACAATTTCCAGCTCTCGAAACGAAACTACAACATTAGCGGGACAGAGAAAATCAACAAGCGCGGCACGCACGCCGCTGTCCCGCCGATGCAGATGTCGAGACACCCACTGTCGTTCGCGCCGCGACCGAGCGAGATCCCCGGTCGCCTGCTCGGACGGGCCACCAGCGGCGACGCTGACTTTCTGGTCTTTGCGGATGACTCGTCGCTCGTGGTTTCGCCGCGGACGCCGTTCAACCGCTTCGTGTTGCCGCTCATGTCGCTGTCGGCGCGCATCGAACGCGATGGTCAGACCGTCACCGAGGGCTCGTTGACACCCACGATCGATCCGAGCCGTGACTACCACTATCGCCGTCCGATCGATGGAGTCGAGACTGGGGATACGATTACGATCAGCATCGACGCCCCACCGCAGACCGCCCGACACGCCGGCTACGAGTCCGCGTTCCTGGAGATGTCCGACGTGACGATCACTGTCTGAGTCTCCGATTACGCTTCTCCGATGCCCGGCAAGGACCGCTTGGACCGCGGCGGCACGAGGAAGTTCCCTCGCCGCACGACGAAGATGTACTGTAACAGGCCGTTGTTGACTCGCTGGCCAACGCCGTCGATATCCTCGCCGGCCATCGCCTGTCGAACCCGAACGTAGTCGTCGATGGTTCGCTGGTGTGCCAGAAAGTGCAACCCGGGCACGTCGCGGTCGGTCGTGTTGAAGTCCCGGCGCAACAGCGGCGCTGTCCCGTCCTCGTCGCGGGCGCGGGCGGTCTTCTGTGCGTGGCCGACGACCCCTTCAGTCCGGGCATCCGACGCAGTCTGTTCGGCCGCCTCCGCGGCCCCCGTCGCCGTATCGAGTTTCTCGCCTGTCTCTCCGACTGTCCCCTCCGCGGCGTGTTCCGGGCTGAACGTCTTTGCGACACGCAGCCAGTGGTCCTCCTGGGTGAACCACGCTCGAAGCTGTATATCCAGGGTTTCGAGGTGCGTCGTGGTCCCACCGGCGTACGGGCCCGACTGGAGTGTAACCCGATCTTCGGGGGCCTGACTGGACTGAAAACCCGATTTGAAGCCCATGAACGCCGGCGTCTCCTCGGATATTCCGTCGGGCAGGCCGCCAATCTCGTCGGCGTGTGCGGCCGGTTGACCGGTCCCGAGAAAGCCGGTCCGACGCGGGTCGGCCCGCTCGACGATTCCGTTGAGCGTCGCATCCATCTCGACGCCGTTCGGTTTCGAAAGCTCGCCAAACAGCGCTGACTCGGCTTCGAGCACTACGTCCGGCTTGTCGCTGGCGAGGTGGATCAGCCCGTCGAACTCGTCGAAGACGGGATCCTCGATGCTTGTCAGTGCCCTCGGTTCGGGAATCGGCGAGTCAGCGCTGAGACGCTCGAAGTACGACGGTCCGTAGCCGACGGTAAAGAGGAGTCCGTCCGAGTCGTAGCCGTACGCTGACTCTATCGAACGCAAGGCCGATTCGACGGTGTCTGCATCGTCGGCTGTCGGATCGTCGAGTAGATTGAACGCCACCAGTACGTGGTGGGTCGGCAGCCGATAATTACCGGCATCGTCGGTTTCCAGAGCGTCGTTCCACGCGTGCTGGCGGTCGGGTCGCTCGCTCGGATCGCCTTTCGGGATCGGCACAGACTCCTCACCCGGCGCTTCGTTCTGGGCGTCGAGACACGCTGCGAGCGCTGCAGTTCCGCCAACAGACACCAGCCACTTGAAATATTCACGGCGAGAAACCGACTCCGAACGGGTCATTGTACTTCTCTTCGGCCAGGAACTGCTTTACCATTCGGGTACGAGCGTCGAATCAGACAAGCGGCCAGCGCTGCTCGTCGAGTGCGTCGAGTTCCGCCTCGACACCGTCGGCCAGTCGATACTCGTTGCCCTCCTGTTCGACCAGTCCATCCCGCCCGAGATGTTCGAGGTGGGCGTAGGATTCGCCGGGCCCGTGGAGGATGTGGATGTGTTCGAGGTCGCCGAACAGATCTGCGCTCACCGTCCAGACATCAGATGGACCGAGTCGCCGCAGCGCGTCCAGCACCCGCCAGGATCGCTCCTCGTGGTGGTGCATGATATGCTCTGCCCGGGCGGTCGGGTCGTCGATGGGGTCGCGGTGGCCCGGCCACGCCCGGTCGTAATCGGCCTCGGCAATGTCACCGAGGGTGTCGAGATACTTCGCGAGTGGCCGGTCGACGCGGATGTCTGCGCCGCCGACGTTTGGCGTGTACTGCGGGAGCAGCGCGTCGCCGGTGAACACCTCGCTGCTGCCGTCGATGTCGGCCTCGTACATGCACAGCCCCGCCGCGTGGCCGGGCGCGTGGACCGCTTCGAGTTCGATGCCGTTGATCGTGAACGTGTCTCCGTCCTCGATTGGTGTCACTGTCGGCGGGTTCTCCGTGTAGGGTTCGCCGTCCAACAACTCGAACAGGACCTCCTGTTTGTCTTTCGGGATAGCCCACTGATCGAAGTACCGTTCCTGTCGGTCGTACATCTCCGCCCACGCATCTTCGTCACCGGCGACCAGCGGCGCGTCGGCACTGTGGATGTATACTGTCGCATCCCCTGCGGCCTGGATCGCGCTCGCCAGTCCGATGTGGTCGCCGTGCCAGTGTGTCAGAAAGATCCGGTCGATGTCCGAAAATTCGATCCCCCGATCAGTCAGTTCCTGGCGGAGTTGGCCTTCAGAGCCCTCCAGCCAGTCGCCCGTATCGACCAGCGCCGTCTCCGGCCCGTCGTCGAACAGGTAGGCGTTGTTGTCTCCCTCGAACGCGTGGTTGGACAACTCGATCCGTTCCATACCACTCATGGGTGGGGCCGATAGAAAGGAACTTCGACAGCACAGTTTCATGTCGACCCGTGATGGTCAGTGGATTTGGAGATCGCGTATGTGATTTATCGAGCACAGACTTGGAGAACCAGAAAGCCCCACCCTGTTGCTCGTGTCACAGGCCACTGCGGGTGGGACTGGAAGGGGGCTTTCTGGTTGTTGCCACCGGTCGATCCTCTGTTGAGAACACAGGTCCGTCCAAGAGGCACAATCGCCAAATACCCGGCCCCGCTGGGTAGAGGTATGAGCGAGCGCACCGACGCAGTCACCCGCGAAACCGCCGAGACCGATATCGACGTGACCCTCGATATCGACGGCGACGGTGACTCGACAATCGACACGGGAGTCGGCTTTTTCGACCACATGCTCGACTCCTTCAGCACGCACGGCCTGTTCGATCTGACCGTCGACTGCGACGGCGATCTGGATATCGACGACCACCACACCGTCGAGGACGTGGCGATCACGCTCGGCACCGCCCTCGACGAAGCACTCGGCGACAAGCGCGGCATCTCCCGCTTTGCCGACCGCACAGTCCCGATGGACGAGTCCCGCGGCCGGATCGTCCTCGATATCAGCGGACGACCGCACTTCGAGTTCGACGGCGAGTTCAGCCAGGACTCCGTCGGCGGGATGACCAGCCACATGGCTCGGCACTTCCTGCGCTCGCTCGCGATGAACGCCGGGCTGACGCTGCACGCTTCCGTCACCGGCGAGAACGCACACCACGAGATCGAGGCGCTGTTCAAAGCGCTGGCTCGCGCCCTCGACGACGCGACCCGAATCGACGAGCGTCGTGCGGACACGCCGAGCACCAAAGGCGAACTCTGAGCCACCTGCCAGCGAATGCACAGATTAGCACAGTAATGGGCAACTATGCCCAACACATTTACTCTTGCAGTGTGACCCTCCGGTATGTTCGAGGAGATTATGGAGAAGTTCTCCGACTCGCCGAGCCAGCAGGAGGTCATCCGCCTGCTGCTGGAGCGGGGATTTTCGGTCAACGACGACGGCCGGGTCGTCTCCGGGGGGATCGAGATTCCCAACACCGGGATCGCTCGCGAGATTGGCGTCGACCGTCGGGTCGTCGATTCGACCACCGACGCGATTCTCGACGACGAAGAACTCCGGCCGATCTTTCAGAATATCTCTGCCGTCCCGAGTCTGATGGATCTCGCGCCCGTACTGGATCTGGCGGTCTGTACCGTCACCGTTCGGGATGCTGAGGAGTCGGGGATCGTCGCCGAGGTGACGACGGCGATTGCGGGTCACGATGTCTCGATCCGGCAAGTAATGACCGAGGATCCGGAGTTTACCGACGAGCCGAAACTGTACGTCATCACTGACGATCCCATCACCGGGGGGCTGATCAACGATATCCGCGCGCTGCCGTTCGTCGAGCGGATCGAGCTAGCCTGAGATCCCACAGGATTATCATTGTCTCCCGATAACGGACGGTATGGACGTCTCGGAGACCGATCTGCCCGGCGTCGGCAAACGGTTCGAGCTCGATATTGGGGACAACAAAAGTGCGATTATCGTCGTCCACAACACAGGTCGCCGTGAGTTGTTCGTCCGTCCCGAGCCGAATGCTGACGCGGAGGAACTGCTCGATTTGAGCGATAAGGAGGCCCGTATTGTGGGTTCGATTCTGGAGGGTGCTCATTTCCAGCCCGTCGCAGTGGACGACACCGCCACACGGATCGGGGACAACATCATGCTCGAATGGTATACCCTCGACGAAGAGTCCCCACTGGTCGGCAAAAGTCTCGCGGAGGCCGATGTTCGCTCGGCGACCGGTGCGACGGTCGCAGCGGTCGAGCGCGACGACGATGTGGTCCAGAGTCCCGAAGCGGAGTTCGTCGCCGAGGCCGGCGACCAACTCATCGTCGTCGGCACCGGCGAGAATCACGAGGAGTTCGCCGAGGCATATACGTGAGGGCGATCTGTGGTTCTGTCCCGGCACTGACTCCGCGCAGCCCAGGCTCCGGAGGTGTCTCCCGTGGCTGCTGAACTGTTCGAGGTCGGTGTGATGTTCGTCGCGCTCGCGATTGTCGGTGCCGTCGCGACCAGACTCCGCCAGTCGGTGATTCCCTTCTACATCGTCGTCGGAATGCTTTCGGGCGGCTTCGTCGCCGGCCGCCTTACCGAGACATATCTCGGCACCGAACTCGCGGTCGGGCTCTCGGCGGGGGCCGACCACTTCATCGAACTCGGCGCGGAGTTGGGGATCGTCTTTCTCCTCTTTTTCCTCGGTCTGGAGTTCAATCTCGAACGACTGTTTGCCAACAGAGACCGCATCGGTACCGCCGGGACGATCGATCTCGTCGTCAACTTCGGCGTTGGCCTCGTGCTCGGTTTCGCCCTATTTCGCGACCCGCTGGCCGCGTTCGTCGTCGCCGGAATGGTCTACATCTCTTCCTCTGCAATCATCACGAAGTCGCTGATTGATCTGGGATGGATCGCAAACGAGGAGAGTTCGCCAATGTTGGGGATTCTCGTTTACGAAGACCTGTTTATCGCGGTTTATCTGGCGGTCCTCTCGGCGCTGGTCGTCGGCGGCGGCGATCTCGGGACGGCCGTGCTCTCGGTCGGAACGGCAGTCGGTTTCATCCTCCTGCTGTTGGCGGTCGTCTATCTCGGAACTGGTTTTTTCAGCCGCTTGATCGACACCAACTCCCACGAGTTCGTGGTGTTGCGCGTCACCGGCGTCACTGTCCTGATTGCTGGCATCGCACTGGCGGTCGGCGTGAGCGAGGCCGTCGCGGCCTTCTTCGTCGGGATGGCCTTCAGTTCGACTGGAGAGGCCGAACTGCTGGAGGAACTGCTCGAACCGGTTCGAGATATCTTCGCGGGGGTCTTCTTCTTCTGGATCGGCCTCGTCACCGACCCGACGCTGCTGGCTGGCGTGGTTGGACTCGTCGCTGTTGCTGTGGTCATCACGACACCGACGAAGTTGGTGAGTGGCTTTTGGGGTGGGAAAGTCTACGACCTCTCGGATCGCCGGGCGACCCGCGTCGGACTCGGGATGGTCACCCGCGGGGAGTTCACGCTGATCATCGCCTCGCTGCTCATCGTCACCGCTCCCGGCGGCGGGACGCTCCCGGCGGCGGTTGCGACCGAACTCAACGCCTTCGCCGTCGGCTACGTCCTCGTGATGAGTATCCTCGGGACGATGCTGATGCAGTACTCGACGGTTGTCGAGGATCGGGTCGTTGCGTGGCGTGGCGGAGAGTGATCACTCCCGTTGAACTGACTCGGTTTCCTCGTCAGGACTCGTTATCCCGACCGTATGCCGAGTGTGTCTCGCGTGTGTGCGTGCAAAGCGTCGAGCGGGGCGTTCGCTGAGAAACTGCTCGCCGTTGGGGCACTCTCGACACTCCACCTGCCACGGTGTCACGTCGTCGGGGTAGTGGCCGGTGTGGCGGAAGTGGTCCATCGCGAACTGTTCGACGGCGCTGTTGCCGGCGTGGAGTTCTTCGAGTTCGTATTCGAGATCCCACTCGCGGTCACAGCGCGAACAGGAGACCGTCGGGGTCCGTTCGGGTGGGTCATCCGAGGGATCGATTGGATCGTCGCTCATGGCGTCGCATTCACTCGCCCGGGATTTGGAGTTGTCGACAGGGAGATCCTCGCTGGCGCTCGGATCTCCTGAATACGAACGGGGAGGAACGACCCGTGAGCAGGGGGGATTGTCGCTTCGGTGGCTCTGTCGAAATCCACTCTACTAGGTCTGTCCTTGTCCGAAACAGTTGGTCGCTGAACGGTGCGAATTGATCGCTGAGTCCTCTACCAGCCAAAACGGTGTTCTAATCGCGGTGCACGATACACGGCGTATCTTCAGCAGCGGCCAGGCAGACGGATCGGGACAACGGCATACCTATTCGAGAGTTGTTCGAACGACGCCGATGATTGACTCAACTGGTGCGTCCCACGGATATGGTTCGCTGTTTCGGTCGCCTTTCGTGACATAGGATCCATCCTCCCACCTGACTGCACGCGCAAGTACCGGCGTGCCCTCTTCGTCGCCATCCGGATAATATCTAATTATGTCTCCAGTCCCGCCTAATTTCTCGTAGCCAATCTCTTCACCAGTTTCGACGGTGATGACGCCAGTCTCTTCAGGATTCTCGACCGGCATGTAGGAGTCGTATTGGACTATGCATACCTCTTCACTCCTCGAAAGATTTGGCTCCATCCCACCACTCTCGATTGTTACTGTCGTTGCACAATCGGGTGAGTCGTCGTCAGCGGTGCCCTCCTCATCGGTTTCGTCTTCGACACTTTCTTCCTCGGTTCCGTTGGATTCCGTTTCATTCGCTGCCGATTCGCCATCACTGTCGGCTGATGGCTGTTCAGACGTTCCAGTCGGGTTTTCTCCTTCTTCAGTACATCCAGCTACACCAATTGCTCCAGCGATAGTCGCCAGAATCTCACGACGATTGTGCATATTTCACTGTATTTGTAACAAAATATAAGTAGTTCGTACATAATCTGGGAACTCCCAACCCTGAACCTTCGCTGCGTGGCACGGCTAGCAGAGAGTGCGAAACTCTCGCAATGTTTCCAGCATGTCCTTCGTCTCAGTTGACGAGATTTCAACGTAGTCGGTTCATTCACATAACCGAGATCCTCGCGATGCTCGGATTTCCCTGCTCGCGGCTGCGCCGCTCGCAGTACCGAGATTTTCGCTGCGCTCAAATCTCGCTAGAATAAGACGTTTGTACCACGACCCCGCAATCCTCTGTATGGTCGAAAACGTCATCTGGCCCGCCTATCTCGATGCTGATCTCACGCGGGAAGAGGGACGGCGCGTCTCGAAAGAACTCGCCGTCGAAGATCCCGAGGTCGACGAAATCGCACAGGCGGTCCAACAGGTCGGCTACGACGCAGTCATCGAGCGCTCGAAGACGTACCCCCGCGAGTACGAGGCCCGCGGCCGCGTGCTGGTCAAAGGAGCAGAAGACGCGAGCAAGAGCGACCTGTTGCAGGCGACGGCGGCCTATCTCGACGCGATTCGGGCATGAAACGCATCGGCGAGGCCGTGCGGATGGCACAGGGCAAACTGATCGTCCGCAGCCCCGACGAGAGCTATCCGGATCTCGGCACCGATGTCATCGACGAAAATCTCGATGAGGTTGGCGCGGTCGTCAGCGTCTTCGGCCCCGTCGAACAGCCGTATCTGTCTGTCGTCCCCGACCGCGAGCAGGCGGCACTTCTGGTCGGCGCGCCGCTGTACGCGCGCGACTGATCCTAATCGACATTCTTTCGACGCTCCCTGGCCACCTTTCGGTATGAACGAGTTCGAGGTCATTCCAGCGGTCGATATGCAGGACGGACAGGTCGTCCAACTCGTCGGGGGCGAGCGCGGCACCGAAACCACCTACGGCGATCCGGTCGAGGCCGCGACCGACTGGGTCGAGGCCGGCGCTGAAACTCTCCATCTGGTTGATCTCGATGGTGCCTTCGAGGGCGAGCGCAAGAACGCCGACGCCATCGATGCCATCGTCGACGCCTGCGAGATCGACCTGCAACTCGGCGGCGGAATCCGCACCGCCGAAGGCGCGCGGGGACTGCTCGACCAGGGCCTCGACCGCGTAATTCTCGGCACCGCAGCGGTCGAGAATCCGGAGATTGTCGAGGAGATCAGCGAGACACACCCCGGTACTGTGACGGTGAGTCTCGACGCCAAGGATGGCGAAGTCGTCGTCTCGGGCTGGCAAGAGGGGACTGGTCTCGATCCAGTCGAGGCTGCGACGCGGTACGAGAATCTCGGCGCAGGCGCGATTCTGTTCACGAACGTCGATGTCGAAGGCCAACTCGACGGTGTCCGCACGGAGCCGGTCGAACGACTCGCGGCGGCGGTCGATATTCCCGTCATCGCCAGCGGTGGCGTCGCCACAATCGAGGACATTCTCGCGCTCCGCGAGGCCGGAGCCAGTGCAGTCGTCGTCGGGAGTGCACTCTACGAGGGCGAGTTCACGCTCGAAGATGCACAGCAGGCTGTCGAAGAGAGCTAAGCTGGCAGCGAGACGGTGCTGATCTGCTGGTCGTGGGTCGCGTCCCAGAAGATCAGTTCCGACACCGTCCACTCGATGGGATCGATCTCGCCGGTGACCCGTTCGGCCATCTCTATCGAGCCGCCGCGGGCGATGGTCACGTGCGGACTATAGCTGTCGCCTTCGAGAGCTTCGTCGACGGGATCGAACGCCGACACGAGTCGTTCGTGTAACGCCAGCAGTCCCGGCGATTCGACGACAAAATGCACGACCGGGGCCGATCCGAGCGGTGGGTCCTCGAAGAGATCGATCTCAGCAATTCGGACCTCGAAAGCTGGCTGGCCGCGCAGCACCTCGCGCGTCCGTGCTTCGATCCGACTGTAGGGGGCGTCCGGATCACTCGCCAGCCGTTTGACACCGAGCGTGTGCTCGCCGCGGTTGCGGATCCGGGCCTGTGGCAACTCCCGTGCGACCTCACGGGCGGCGCTGGCGACGCGGGTCGGAACAGGCACGTTCAGGCTGTACACGCTCTATCCCACGGCGATTACAGAGAAAAGCCCGTCGATCAGATGTAATCGAACCACCAGAGGATGATGACGATGATGATCACGAGACCGAAGACGTTCGACAGCGGTCCCAGCAGGAATCCGAGTATTCCAAGTGTCGCCTCGACGATCTGGAGGGCAAGCCAGACCACGACCAGCGCGAGGATAATTTTCAGGAGGGTTTCCACCTCGATGCTTGCGCGCATAGCTGTGGATTGACTGGCCACTGTCAAATCCCTTCTGGCTATTCGCAAAAAATCGCCGGCGACCGGCCGTGGCGGTTAGAATTTCTCGAGATAGCGGTCGATCTCCCATTCGGAGACTTCGACCAGGTACTCCTCGAACTCCTGGGTTTTGGCTTCGACGAATTTCTCGGCGACGTGGTCGCCGAGTGCGTCCATCACGACCTCGTCTTCTTCGAGTGCCTCGACGGCTTCGCCGAGATTCGACGGCAGCGTGTCGATGCCGTACTCTTCGCGTTTCTCCTCGTCGAACTCGTAGATGTTCTCTCGGACCGGATCCGGGCAATCGAGGTCGTTCTCGATGCCGTCCAGACCGGCGTGAATGAGCGCGGCGAGTGCGAGATACGGGTTACAGGACGGGTCGGGGAAGCGAGCCTCGATTCGGGACGCGGCCGGAACGCGTGCGGCCGGTTTCCGGATGAGCGCCGAGCGGTTGACATCGGACCAGGCGACGTAGACCGGGGCCTCGTAACCGGGGACGAGTCGCTTGTAGCTGTTGACCGTCGGGTTGGTGACCGCCGCGAGGGCTGGCGCGTGTTCGAGGACACCAGCGAGGAATTTCTTCGCGGTGGGACTCAGGCCGAGTTCGTCGTCGTCGTCGTGGAAGGCGTTCTCGCCGCCCTCGGTGAACAGCGAGAGGTGGGTGTGCATACCCGAGCCGTTGATTCGCGGGATCGGTTTCGGCATGAAGGTGGCGTGCAGGTCGTGTTCGGCCGCAATCGCTCGGACGACCGAGCGGAAGGTGACGATGTTGTCGGCCGTGGTGAGCGCGTCGTCGTACTTGAAGTCGATCTCGTGCTGACCCTCGGCGACCTCGTGGTGGCTGGCTTCGACCTCGAAGCCCATCTCTTCGAGTCCGTAGATGATGTCGCCACGCACGTCCTGCGCGAGGTCTTTCGGGGCGAGATCGAAGTAGCCGCCGGAGTCGTGGGTGGTCGTCGTCGCGTTCCCGTCTTCGTCTTCCTCGAAGAGGAAGAACTCGGGTTCGGGTGCGATGTTGACTGTGTAGCCCATCTCTTCGGCTCGGTCGATGGCGTCCTGCAGGACCAGTCGCGGATCGCCCGTGAACGGCTCGCCGGTCGTCGTATCGTGCACGTCACAGATGAGCCGGGCGCTCGTGACTTTCTCGCTGTTGCGCCACGGGAGCACGGCGAACGTACTCGGATCCGGTTCCAGGCGCATGTCCGATTCCTGGATGCGAACGAAGCCGTTGATCGAGGATCCATCGAAGTAGATCCCTTCCTCGAACGCCTTCTCGGCCTGATCGGCCGGGATCGAGACGTTTTTTGGCGTCCCCAGAATGTCCGTGAACTGGAGACGGAGGAAATCGACACTTTGGTCCTCGATTGCGTCGAGGACATCTTCCGCTTCTGCAGAGAGGTCGGCTGTCATTGGTAGACATCTGCACTCTACCGCCAGTCACAATAAATCCCGTGAGATCCGATTGCGATGGCTCACACCGCGGAAAATGAAACCCGACGCGCAGATTGGCAACCAGCGACGCCGCTTCAGAATTTTTCCAGGTAGCGATCGATCTCCCACTCGGAGACTTCGACCAGGTACTCCTCGAACTCCTGGCTCTTTGCCTCGACGAATTTCTCGGAGACGTGCTCACCGAGTGCGTCCATGATGACTTCGTCCTCTTCGAGTGCGTCGACGGCCTCGCCGAGGTTCGACGGCAGCGTGTCGATGCCGTACTCTTCGCGTTTCTCCTCGTCGAACTCGTAGATGTTCTCTCGGACCGGATCCGGGCAATCGAGGTCGTTCTCGATGCCGTCCAGACCGGCGTGGATGAGCGCGGCGAGTGCGAGATACGGGTTACAGGACGGGTCGGGGAAGCGAGCCTCGATTCGGGACGCGGCCGGAACGCGTGCGGCCGGTTTCCGGATGAGCGCCGAGCGGTTGACATCGGACCAGGCGACGTAGACCGGGGCCTCGTAACCGGGGACGAGTCGCTTGTAGCTGTTGACCGTCGGGTTGGTGACCGCCGCGAGGGCTGGCGCGTGTTCGAGGACACCAGCGAGGAATTTCTTCGCGGTGGGACTCAGGCCGAGTTCGTCGTCGTCGTCGTGGAAGGCGTTCTCGCCGCCCTCGGTGAACAGCGAGAGGTGGGTGTGCATACCCGAGCCGTTGATTCGCGGGATCGGTTTCGGCATGAAGGTGGCGTGCAGGTCGTGTTCGGCCGCAATCGCTCGGACGACCGAGCGGAAGGTGACGATGTTGTCGGCCGTGGTGAGCGCGTCGTCGTACTTGAAGTCGATTTCGTGCTGACCCTCGGCGACCTCGTGGTGGCTGGCTTCGACCTCGAAGCCCATCTCTTCGAGTCCGTAGATGATGTCGCCACGCACGTCCTGTGCAAGATCTTTTGGGGCGAGATCGAAGTAGCCGCCGGAGTCGTGGGTGGTCGTCGTCGCGTTCCCGTC
The DNA here is from genome assembly GCF_037080055.1 of Halovenus anhuiensis. Classification (NCBI taxonomy): domain Archaea; kingdom Methanobacteriati; phylum Methanobacteriota; class Halobacteria; order Halobacteriales; family Haloarculaceae; genus Halovenus; species Halovenus anhuiensis. Next base: position 453,956 of record NZ_JBAOJI010000001.1, on the reverse strand, counting down.
TTCGTCCTCCTCGAAGAGGAAGAATTCAGGCTCCGGACCGGAGTTGACGGTATAGCCCATATCGTGAGCGCGCTGGACTGCGCTTTTCAGTACGCGGCGTGGGTCGCCCGGGAACGGTTCGCCGGTCGACGTATCGATGACATCACAGATTAGCCGAGCGCTCGTGACCTTCTCGCTGTTGCGCCACGGGAGCACGGCGAAGGTGCTCGCGTCCGGTTCCAGGCGCATATCCGACTCCTGGATGCGGACAAAGCCGTTGATCGAGGACCCATCGAAGTAGATCCCCTCCTCGAAGGCTTTCTCGGCCTGGTCGGACGGAATGGAGACGTTTTTCGGTGTCCCCAGAATATCCGTGAACTGGAGACGAAGGAAATCTACGTCCTGTTCGTCAATCGCATCGAGCACATCTTCTGCTTCTGGAGATAGGTTTTCGCTTGTCATCTTTCGACATGTCTTAGAGAGGGGCGTATACACTAAAGTCCACACAGAGTGCGCAATCCTTGCCTTCTCAGATAGAAATTGCATATTCGTAAAATTATAGTGGGTGGCCGTCGTTGTCGCAGTTGATGACGTATGAAAATCTGGACCGAAAGTTAGTGAATGCACTTTTGGGTGACGGTAGGGCGAGTCTGCGGAGTCTCGCCGAGGACCTGGACGTTTCGGTAACGACTGTTTCGAATCATCTCTCCGACCTCGAAGAGGACGGAATCATTCAGGGATACACGCCCAAAATCGACTACGACGCGCTCGGATACGACGTGACGGCGATCCTCCAACTCAAAGTCGAGGGTGGCTCGCTCGTCGATGTCACAGAGACACTCGCTGCTCACCACCAGATGGTCAGCGTCTACGAGACAACTGGCGATCACGATATCATCGCCATCGGAAAATTCCACGACACAGACGACATGAACGACACGATCAAGGAACTGCTGAACGACCCCGAAATCAAAGAGTCTAACACCAGCGTCGTGCTCAACCCCGAAAAAGAGCACGAGCAGTTCGAGCTCGAAGTCGAGTGAAGGTTTTTAGGGTGGCTCTCGAACCACCAGTATGGCGTCTGATCGGGAGGACTCCTCCGACCAGGAAGCCGACGCTGCCGAGGAGGACCTCCCACCGCCGCGCGAGCGGACACACCCACTGGTGAGTTCGCTCTGTGCCGGCCTCACCAGCGCAGACGGAGAGATGGCCGAGAACTGCGGCATTGCGCTCTGTCTCGTCGCCCGCAACCAGCCGAGCAAGGCCTCCCGGATCATCGGCCGACTCGTCGAACTCGTCGCCACGGATCCCGAGTCAGAGCCGGTCGTCCGCACGCTCGCGACCCTACGCGGTGATCACGGCCGTGAGATCCGCGGCGCGCTGATGACTGAGACGGGATACAGCGACGCTCGCCGCATCTACGGGCTGATCGAACACGTCGACCCCTGGGAGCTGTCCGCCGTCGATACCGAGGTTCCCGAGGCGGACGAGGCTGATTTTTCCTTCGTGAGTGCCGTCATGCGGCTGGTCGAACTGGAAGAACAACACCGCGATCCGCTGGATAGCGACGCCTGGACGCGGTTCATTCAGGAGATGCCCGGCGAGGAGGGCGAGTCTGCCACACAGGAAGAGATCGAACTGGCGGCAGACAGACAGGACTCCCGGCCACGGACGGTCAGACGACGCCACCGCCGGATGGAGCGGATCGCGAATTCCCGGCTCTTTCGAGTGATCGAGGGGGGCAGTCGGTTCGATGAACTCGAAGTCCTCTCGCCGTTCAGGAGCCACCGTTTCGGGAAGACGATCCGGACCCGGGGTCGGATCGGTGCCGAGGAGTACGCCCTGACGCTGTTGTTGTTCCATCAGGTCGACGAGCCCGGGTTCAGGGAGTTGCTCACTGATCGGCTCCGCGCCTGGGACCGACTCGACGAGGGGAGTGTCGTGACCGTGGCCGACTGGGGTGAGTCACCCCGTCCGTGGGTCGCGACGGATGTTGTCGGGAGTTCACTCGTGGCCCGCGACCGACTCCCTCGCCGGGAGGCACTCGAACACGCCCGAACGCTGAGCAGGGCGCTGGTCTCTGTTCATCAGCGCGGCGTCGTCCACGGCGGGATCGATCCGCGGACGGTCGGCTATCCGCCGAGTACGCTCGACGGCGCTGTCGACCCGATGCTGGATATGATCGGGCTGGTCTCTGTCTACCGCCGCTGGGCCGATCTCGGGCAGATGCTCGACATCCGTTACGCCGCTCCCGAGCAGTTCGGTGCGAAGGGGAGTATCGACGGGACGACCGATATCTATCAACTCGGGATGGTTCTGTATCGGGTCCTGACCGGCAGACCGCCCTACGAGGGCGAGGCCGAGGATGTCCGCGAGCAGATCCAGACGGCCACTCCCGCGCCGCCGACGACGGTGAATCCGGATCTGCCTGCAGAGGTAGACGAGATCGTCGCCAAAGCAACGGCCACACAGAAACTGCTCCGCTACGAAAATACGATGCGGCTACACCAGGAGATCCAGCGACTCTACGACGCGGAGCGATAGCTGGTGCTCGGGACTCGCGAAGGTCGGGAGTAAAATCGGTTGGTTGCTGCTCGTCACTTACGCACGGCAGCGGTGTCTATGCTGAACGAAGTGGCTGCGATGGGTGAGTGAGTGGTCTGGGAAGGGCCTATCTTACATTGCGCCGCCCATGCCGCCCATACCGCCCATGCCGCCCATGCCGCCGCCCATTCCGCCTGGGCCGCCGGCACCGGGTCCGCCTCCTTCGTCGTCATCGTCGCCCTGGCCACCTTTGAGGTCACCAGCGGCGATCACGTCGTCGATGCGCAGCAGCATCACGGCGGCCTCGGTGGCGCTTTCGACTGCCTGCGTTTTCACTCGGAGCGGCTCGACGGCCTGATCCTCGACGTCGGCGACCTCGCCGAGTTCGGCGTCGAGTCCGACCGTGCTGTTGCCGCTGTCGTGTTCGCTGCGGAGTCCGACCAGCGAGTCGATCGGGTCCATCCCGGCGTTCTCGGCGAGGGTGCGCGGGATGACTTCGATGGCGTCAGCGAAGGCTTCGATGGCGAGCTGTTCGCGGCCACCGACGGAGTCGGCGAAGTCACGCAGACCGAGCGAGAGAGCCGTCTCGGGTGCACCGCCACCGACGAGGACCTTGCCGTCCTCGATGGTCGCGGCGACGACGCCGAGTGCGTCCTCGATTGCTCGCTCGACCTCGTCGACGACGTGCTCGGTGCCGCCGCGGAGGATGAGCGTGACTGCGCGTGCGTCGTCGACCTCTTCGACGAAGACCTTCTCGTCGCCGGCCAGTTCGGACTCGGTCACGGAGCCGGCCTGACCGAGATCGTCTTCGCTGATGTCCTCGATGTTCGAGACCGTCGAGGCACCGGTCGCTCGCGAGAGCGCGGCGATGTCGGACTTCTTGGCGCGGCGGACGGCCAGAATACCCTCTTCGGCGAGGTAGTGCTGGGCCATGTCGTCGATGCCCTTCTTCGCGAAGACGACATCTGCGCCGGCGTCGGCGATGTCGTCGACGTACTCCTTGAGCTGTTCCTCTTCCTGGTCGAGGAACTCCTGAAGCTGTTCAGGGTCGGAGACGTTGACCTCGGCGTCGAGTTCCGTCTCGGGAACTTCGATGGCCGTATCGAGGAGGGCGATGTTGGCGTCCTCCTTGATCTGGGGCATGTTGTCGTGAACGCGCGATTTGTTGACGATGACACCCTCGACGAGTTCGGACTCGTCAATGGAGCCGCCGACGACCGTCTCGACTTTGACGTTGTCCGTGTCGACGCCTTCCTCGTCGGAGACGGACTGGACGGCACTGACGATGAGTTCGGCGAGGTGGTCTTTGGCGCTCTCTGCACCCTTGCCGGTCATCGCCGTGCGGGCGACGCTTTCGAGGGCTTCGGTGTCGTCCTCGTCGACGTCGGTCGCGGCCTCTTCGAGGTGGTCTTTGGCGTGCTCGGCGGCCTGTCGGTATCCCTGCGCCAGAATCGTCGCGTGGATATCCTGGTCGAGAAGCTCCTCGGCCTTCGAGAGCAGTTCACCGGCGATGACGACTGCTGTCGTCGTTCCGTCGCCGACTTCCTCTTCCTGTGTCTGTGCAACCTCGACGACCATGTTGGCCGCCGGGTGCTCGATGTCCATCTCGTCGAGGATGGTGACGCCGTCGTTGGTGACGACGACACTTCCCCCGTCGTCGACGAGCATCTTGTCCATCCCCTTCGGACCGAGTGTCGTCCGGACGGACTCCGCGACGGCCTTCCCGGCCGTGATATTCATCGATTGGGCGTCCTTCCCGGACGTTCGCTGGCTTTCCTCCGAAAGTACAATAAGCGGCTGGTTACCCATCTGCTGAGCCATAATCACTCGTTGATTGAATGTGATTCTATATAAACCCTTTGGTGTGGGACAATTCAGCCGCCCGTACCGGGGGGACTGGGCCGTGTTACTGACTCGCAAGTACGAGGAAACTCGTTTTTAAAAACCGGAATAGCGCAGATTACTCGAGAATCCCGGAGATCCGACTGCTCGCGACGGCAATCCCGGCACCACCGAGTGCGGAGACGATTCCGAACAACAGGCCGTTGATGACCAGCGTTCCGTAACTAATGCTCAGACCACTGATCGTACTGATCGTTGGTATCGACGATGCCTCTGCGACGTTCTGGTTGGGTGTATCACCGTACTGGTCCTCGTAGTCGTTCACGAACTGCTCCTGGCTCTCCTGATCAACATCGCTGGCTGGATACTGATTGAATCCCCAGTCGTCCGGGTTCGTATTGTACTGCTCAACCCAGTCGTCCTCTGACATGGAGTTGTACTGGAACCCGGCGACGGCCGTACTCAACACGACAAAGAGAACGAGGCCGGCAACAGTCGCGACAGCGACACCGGCGGCAAGCGTCTTGTCGTCAGCGGAACTTCGCAGTCCCATCAGCAACGCGCTGATTATGGCGAACAGAATCCCGAAATACGGGGCTAGTCCGACAATCACCTGGATCACGGAGTTCTGTGATTGCATCTGTGCGTACGCGGCAGCAGCGCTTTGATTGTCGTTCGAGAGATCGTTCGAGATGACGTTGTTGGCGACCTGCTCTTCCTGGTTTGCCTCCTGGGCCTGCGTCGAGTTCGCGTTGACATCTTCGGTGACTCCGTTGGCGTCACCGGCAAACCCGAACAAAAACGGGGAGAGTCCGAAAACCAGGCCGGCGACGGCGAACGCGGCGACACCCCAGACGACGACACTTCTGATCGCGTCGGTGTCGATACCGCCACCACCACCACCACCGCTCGAACCGCCTCGCTGCGGCGGTCGGCCGCCGCCCTGTGGCGGTTGCCCGCGCTGACCCTGCGGTTGCTGGCCACCGCGCTGCTGTCGGCCTTGTTGTGGCTGTTGTCCGCCTTGTCCGCCCTGTCTGCCCTGTCGATTGTTCCCTGACATTGTGTCTACTAACAATCAGCCATCCTCTACCATATCAAATAAAGTTTATTAATTTTATATTTCTAGTACAACTGATAACAAAGGTCTGTCTAAATTGGGTTAATCGAGTGCTTCTTGGGGGGCCAATCGTCGTCACCGGTCGCTTCCGCCCGGTCGAGTGTCCGACAGAGTAACTCCCGTGTCTCGGCAGGTTCGACGACGCCGTCGATGCCGATGTGTTCGGCGGCGCGGACGGCGTTCGTGCGTTCGGTGAACTCTGCGATCATCGCCTCGCGGGCCGCCTCGGAGTCGTTCGCGGCCTCGATCTGGTCGCCGTAGGCGATATCTACCGCTCCCTCGATCCCCATCGCGGCGATTTCGGCGGCCGGCCAGACGACGGTCAGGTCGGTGTCCGTCGACCGGCCTGCCCCCATCGCCACGTAGCCAAAGCCGTAGCCACGCCGGAGGACGACGCTCAGCTTCGGCACCGTCGCGCGGTTCAACTCGAAGGGGATCTTCGCGGAGTGACGGGCGATTCCCTCTCGCTCTGAGTCCGGGCCCGGCAAAATGCCGGGCACGTCGGCGAGGCTGACGATCGGAATCCCGAAGGCATCGCAGATACTCAGGAAGTGACTCCCCTTGTCTGAGGCCGCCGTGTCGATAGTCCCGGCCTTCATCCGCGGGTTGTTGGCGATGACCCCGACGGGCCGGCCACGCAGGCGGGCGAACCCCGTCACGAGATTTCGGGCGTAGGTCGGTTTCTTCTCGAAAAAGGAGTCCTGATCGACCAGACCGTCGATAATCGTGTAGATGTCGTAGCCTTTCGTCGGGTTGGCGGGCATGACCTCCTGCATCTCGGCGACCTGCTCGTCGGAGGGGGCGTCCCAGTCGTCGACCCGTGGGGGGTCGCGTTCGGCGTTCCGGGGGAGATAGGAGAGATACTGCTTGATGGCGTCCAGACAGGCCTCGTCGTCGGGACAGGACAGGTCGGCCATCCCGGTCTCGCTGGTCTGGAACTGTGCGCTCCCGAGTTCCTGTTTCGTCATGTCGACGCCGAGGGCGGCCTTGACGAGTTTCGGGCCCGCGACGCCCATCGTCGAGGTCCCCTCGACCATGGGGACGAAATCACAGAGCGCAGCGAAGTTCGTCGCCGCCGCGAATCCCGGCCCCATCATCGCCGAGACCATCGGGATCCATCCGGACATCGTCTCCTGTTTGTTCGCGAAACCGTCGTCACCACGGGCGAAGGGCCGCGCGTCGAGTCCTTCCTGAATCCGATGGCCGCCGCCGTCGTGCAACATGACGAGCGGAATCCCGCGTTCGAGTGCGAGATCGGAGACCCGGTCCATCTTTCGGCCGCCGGTGTGACCGATCGACCCGCCCTTCACGGTGAAATCTGTGGCGATCATCGCCACTGAACGCCCTTCAATCTCGCCGATACCCGTGATGACACCGTCGGCGGGGGCGTCCTCGCGCTCCCAGTTCTGCGTTTCCGGCGTCGTGGGTGCCGGTGCGGCCAGTTGGCCGATTTCGTCGAAAGTATCCTCGTCGTAGAAATACTCGACGCGCTCGCGTGCGGTGAGTTTGTCGTGGCTGTGCTGGCTGTCGACGGCCTCCGGGCGGCCCTCGTCTTCGACCGCCTGCTTGGCCTCGCGCACCTGTTCGATCAGCGCATCGAGGTCGCGGTCCTCGCGGTGTGTCATACCACCGCAATAGGGCAATACTCTCAAGAAAGTAGGGGTCTCCGCCGACAGTTCGCGGCAACCAACTGTTTTTTACCCCGACGCGCCATCGGACAGATTGTACGGATAATTAGCCGTGGCAGAAGGACTACTGATCCCGCTGGTCGCCGGTATTATCGCACTTGGAGTGCTCGCACAACTCGTTGCTGCGCGGCTGCAAGTCCCCAGTATCATCTTCTTTCTCTTCGTGGGTGTCGTCATCGGTCGACCGGGGTTGGGGCTGGTCACGAGCGAGAGTTTCGGCTCTGCGCTGCCGGCAATCGTCGGAATCGCGGTTGCGATCATCGTCTTCGAGGGTGCCTTCCACCTGGAATTCGACCGTATCCGGGAAGCGCCGGGTGCCGCGCTTCGACTCGTGACCATCGGTGCTGCAATTGCGTTCATCGGTACTGCCGTTGCTGTCCGGTTTTTCATCGGGTTACCCTGGGAACTATCATTCGTGGTCGGCGCGCTGCTGGTTGCGACCGGGCCGACCGTCGTTACCCCAATCCTCGATGTCGTTCCGGTTCGTGACCGCGTCGCGGCCGTCCTCGAAACAGAAGGAATCGTCAACGACGTGACCGCCGCTATCACTGCGGTCGTCATCTTCGAGGTCGCAAACCCGACTGCCAGCGGTGAGGGGATCGTTCAGGGATTTGCGCTCCGTCTCGGTGAGGGGCTGCTCGTCGGCGCTGTCGTCGCTGCCATCCTCTATTATCTGCTGCGGTACGTCGATCTCTCGCCGGGAGCAGCCCCGCGAAACGCACGCCTGCTCGTCCTCGCCGGTGCGCTGGTCTCCTTCGCGGGCGCGAACCAACTCGCGAGCGAGGCTGGCGTTGCGGCGGCCGCGACGGCTGGCATCATTCTCGGGAATCTCGACGTGCCGTACAAGTCCGAGATCACCGATTTCAAGGGCGATATCACGCTGCTGGTGCTGTCGTTCGTGTTCATCGCGCTGGCCGCCCAACTGCCGCCGGGCGCGATCCTCGACGTTGGACTTGGCGGTGTCGCTGTCGTGCTCGTCGTTGCGGTGGTGATCCGTCCGGCGCTGGTGTTTATCTCGACGATTGGCGACCGGTTTACTTTCCAGGAGCGACTGTTCGTCAGTGCCGTCGGACCGCGCGGCATCATTCCGGCGTCGGTCGCGACGCTGTTTGCCATCGAACTCCGGACTGCCGCCGAGGAACTTGGCGATCCCGCGCTGGCGAGTCAGGCTGACTTGCTGCTCGGGACCGTCTTTCTGGTCATCTTCGCCACCGCCATCGTCGAGGGCGGACTGGCACGCTACATCGCACAATACCTGAACGTGATCCCAATGAGAGTAATCATCGTCGGAGGCGGACAGGTGGGCCGTGCGCTCGCCAAACGCCTCGAAGACCGCGGAGAGAACGTCGTCATCATCGAAGAAGACGAACCGACAGTCGAACTGGTCCGAAACGCCGGCTACGCCACCGTTATCGGCGACGGAACGGACACAGATGTGTTACGTGAGGCCGGCGCAGAAAACGCGAAAATCGTCGTCGCTGCCACCGGTAACGACGACGCGAATCTGCTCGTCTCACAGCTCTCGAAATCGAAGTTTGGCGTCGAGAACGTCATCGCGCGGGCGAACAACTCCGACAACGTCGCTGCCTTCGAGGAGCTAGACGTGAACACGATTTCGTCGGCGATGGCGGCCGCGTGGGCCATCGATAACGAGATCGAACGGCCCGCAATCGCACACTGGATGACGAAGGTCGGCGATACCGGCGATATCCAGGAGATCGAAGTCACGAATCCGGAGCTTTTTGACAAATCCGTCCGCGAGGTCGGTCCGAAGCTCCCCGAGGCCTGCCTGATTGCGCTGCTCAGCAAAGAGGGGCGCGAATCCGGCGAGGTACCGACTGCCGACACCGTCATCGAAGAAGGAGACTACGTGACGCTCATGGGTCGACACGACACCGTTCGCGAGGGAATGAGTCTCGTCAACCCTGACTGACCGTTAGACGACCGTTTCGCTGTCGTAGGAGCCGAGTCGCCGGACCCAGCCGTCTTCTGCAATCTCTTCGATCACCGCGAGGGCGTCCTGTGTTCGCTGTTCGTACAGCCCTGCGGCGATGTCGATGTGGAAGACGTAATCGCCGAGTCGTTCGCCGCTCGGGCGGGATTCGACCCGCGTCAGGTTGATATCCCGGTCGGCAAAGGGTTCGAGCAACTCCAACAGCAGGCCGGGATAGTCGACGTTCGGGTAGACGATGAAGGAGGTCTTGCTGCCGGCTTCGGTCCGTTCGTCGGCCGGCGCGACGACGAGGAACCGGGTCGCGTTCGAACTCCGATCCTGGATGTCCTCGCCGAGAACGACGAGGCTGTCACCGTCCTCAGCGTTGGCCGGGTGGCCGATTGCGGCGACAGACCCATCTTCACGTGCGCGCTGAACCCCGCGGGCGGTGCTGGCGACGGCCTCCAGTTCGACCTCCGGGTAGTTCGCTTCGAGGTAGGAGCGACACTGCGCGAGCGCCTGTGCGTGGCTCGCGACCGTCGAAAATTCCTCGCCCTGTGCGATCAGGGCGTGGCGGATCGGCGTGATGACTTCGCGGACGACCGCCACCTCGTGTTCGGCCAGTGCGTCGAGTGATTCGGTGACAGAGCCCTCGATACTGTTTTCGACGGGGACGACCCCGCGGCCGTACTCGCCTTCGGCGACCGATTCGATGATCGTCGTGACCGATTCGGTGAAGGTAATCTCCTCGTCGTCGGCGACGGCACGCGCCGCCCGATGCGAGTAGGTGCCGGCCGGCCCCAGCGTGAGCGCCTGCGTACTCATACCCGCCGGTACTCGACTGAGGGGTAAAAACACGCCGGTCCCCTGTGACTCCGCGTCACGAACCGAGTGAACTTGGCACTATTTATGTCTCCGCGCGTAACATGTGTATGAGTATCCCCCTGCAAACCGCCCCAACGTTTCTGTTGTTGGCCGGGCTACTGCTCGTCTTCGCAGTCGTCACGGCGTACAAATCCGTCGTGATTGTCAACGCATACGAGAAAAAAGCCCTCACTGTCTTCGGCAAGTACCGCCGTCTGCTGGACCCAGGGATCAACCTCGTCATTCCCTTTATCTCCGCGACGTACACCTTCGACATGCGGACGGAGACGATGGACGTGCCCCAGCAGGAAGCGATCACCCGGGACAACTCCCCAGTGACCGCCGACGCCGTCGTCTACATCCGTGTGATGGACGCCGAACGGGCCTTCCTCGAAGTCGACGACTACCGCCGGGCTGTCTCGAATCTCGCGCAGACCACGCTGCGAGCGGTGCTCGGCGACATGGAACTGGACGACACGCTCTCGAAACGCTCCGAGATCAACTCCCGGATCCGGACGGAGTTGGACGAACCGACCGACGAGTGGGGCGTTCGCGTCGAGTCCGTCGAGGTCCGTGAGGTCAATCCGAGTCCCGAAGTCCAGACGGCGATGGAACAGCAGACCTCCGCGGAGCGTCGCCGCCGTGCGATGATTCTGGAAGCCCAGGGAGAACGCCGCAGCGCCATCGAGGAGGCACAGGGTGACAAGCAGTCGAACATCATCCGCGCCCAGGGTGAGAAACAGAGCCAGATCCTCGAAGCACAGGGTGACGCGATTTCGACCGTGCTGCGAGCGAAATCCGCCGAGTCGATGGGCGAACGGGCGGTCATCGAACGCGGCATGGAAACGCTCGAAGAGATCGGCAAGGGCGAATCGACGAAGTTCGTGCTGCCGCAGGAACTCACCTCGCTGGTCGGCCGGTACGGCAAACATCTCCAGGGCAGTGACGCCAAGGAGAACGGCCACGTCCTCGACAGCGGCGACTTCGACGACGAGACCCGCAAGATGCTCGGTCTAGACGACATCGAGGAGATTCTCGGCGAAATCGACAAGGAAGCAGATGTCGACCTCGAAGAGATGGAACGAGCGGCCAAAGAGGTCAAAGAGGGCACCTTCGACGACGGGATGAACTAGGACACGAACGTTAAAAACCGAGCACGCCCCACGTATCGGTAATGGATAGTTCGGAGATTCCGGCGATTCCCTCCTGGTTGGCCGAGCATCTCGAAGCCGACGGGATCGAATCGCTGTACCCACCACAAGCGGAGGCTGTCGAGGCCGGCGTCACCGAGGGGGAGAATCTCGTCGCCTCGATTCCGACCGCCAGCGGCAAGACGCTCATCGCTACCCTCGCGATGGCGGCCGCAGTCGACCGCGGCGGGACGGCCCTCTACATCGTCCCGTTGCGCGCGCTCGCAAGCGAGAAACACGAAGAGTTCGCTGAGTTCGAGCAGTACGGCCTCGATGTCGGCGTCACGACCGGCAACTACGAGTCCGACGGCGGATGGCTCGCCGGCAAAGACATCATCGTCGCCACCAGCGAGAAGGTAGATTCCCTCGTGCGAAACGACGCGAAGTGGCTCGACGACCTCTCCTGTGTCGTCACCGACGAGGTCCACCTCGTCGACGACGGCGAACGCGGCCCTACATTGGAGGTGACCCTCGCCAAACTCCGCTCACTGAACCCCGACCTGCAGACGGTCGCGCTATCGGCGACCATCGGCAACGCCAACGAACTCGCAGACTGGCTCGACGCCGAACTGGTCGACTCTGACTGGCGACCGATCGAACTCAAAAAGGGCGTCCACTACGGCGAAGCGCTGCATCTCGAAGACGGGAGCCAGCAACGCCTGCCCGTCAGATCGAGCGAGGAACAGGCTGCCGCAATCGTTCGCGATACACTCGAAGACGACGGCTCGACGCTGGTGTTCGTCAACTCCCGGCGCAACGCCGAGGCCGCGGCCCGCCGACTCGCCAGCACGACCGGCGACGCACTGACCGACGAGGAGCAGGCCGAACTCGCGGACATTGCCGAGGAAATCCGCGACGTGAGCGACACGGACACGAGCGATGACCTGGCCGAGGCCGTCGAGAAAGGCGCGGCCTTTCACCACGCAGGGCTCTCGCGGGACCACCGGACGCTCGTCGAGGACGCTTTCCGGGACCGACTCGTCAAGGTCGTCTCCGCGACGCCGACGCTCGCCGCCGGTGTCAACACCCCCTCGCGGCGGGTCGTCGTCCGGGACTGGCGGCGCTACGACGGCACCGCCGGCGGGATGCAACCACTCTCGGTGCTCGAAGTCCACCAGATGATGGGCCGGGCCGGCCGACCGGGCCGGGACCCCTACGGCGAGGCCGTTCTGCTCGCCTCCGGCCACGACGAACTCGACGAACTGTTCGAGCGGTACGTCTGGGCCGATCCCGAGCCAGTGCGGTCGAAACTCGCCGCCGAACCCGCGCTGCGCACCCACATCCTCGCGACTGTCGCCTCCGGGTTCGCCCGCTCCCGGGAGGGTCTGCTCGACTTCCTCGACGGCACACTGTACGCCGCCCAGACCGCCGACCGCGACCGCCTCGAACTCGTCGTCGACGACGTGATCGAGTATCTCGAAGTCAACGACTTCCTCGAACGCGAGGGCGACGACCTCTCGGCGACGAACCTCGGCCACACCGTCTCGCGGCTCTATCTCGATCCGATGAGCGCCGCCGAAATTATCGACGGCCTCGAAGACGGCGATCCGACGCCGCTTGGCCTCTATCATCTGGTCTGCCGGACGCCGGACATGTACGAACTCTACCTGCGCTCGGGGGAGGATGAGGAGTACACGATGCTCGCCCACGAGCGCGAAAGCGAGTTACTCGGCCACGCGCCCTCGGAGTTCGACGACGACTTCGACGACTGGCTGTCGGCGCTGAAAACCGCCCGCCTGCTCGAAGACTGGGCGAGCGAACTCGACGAATCGGAGATTACCGACCGGTACGGAATCGGGCCCGGCGATATCCGTGGGAAAGTCGACACCGCACAGTGGTTGCTCGGCGCGGCGGAGTCGCTGTCGACCGAACTCGGTCTCGGCGTCGGCGGCGCAATCCGGGAGGCACGGCTTCGGGTCGAACACGGCGTCCGGGCGGAGTTGGTCGACCTCGCAGGAGTTCGCGGCGTCGGCCGGAAGCGCGCCCGTCGACTCTACGACGCCGGCATCGAAGACCGGGCGGCGCTACGAGAGGCCGACAAATCGGTCGTCCTCGCCGCACTTCGGGGCCGCGAGAAGACCGCAGAGAACATTCTCGAAAACGCCGGCCACCGTGATCCATCGATGGACGATGTCGTGCCCGATCCGAATGTCGAATCTGCGGAGGTGACGACACCGGACGGCGGTAATACTGACGGCGACGCCGGCGCTTCGGACGATCAGGCGAACCTGGGTGATTTCTGATGCATCTTGTGGAAGGCTGCACCGAAATCGACGACATCGATACTTTCGTTGAGAAGATCAGTGCGATTGGTGCCGAACACGGCGTCACTGTCCAGACCTTCGACGCCCGCTACGTCGCCGACGCCGCCCACCTCCGCCGCGCCGTCGATCACGCTGTCCGGGCAATCGAGCGCGGCGAGGCCATCGCCGACGATCCGGGTGTCGAGATCCTGCTGTACGCGGCGGGCCGCCGCCAAATTAACCGCGCGCTGGAGATGGGTGTCTCCGCCGGCAAGTGTCCCGTCGTCGGGGTAGCTGTCGACTGCGACGCTCACGACTACCGCGGCGACCCCGTGGGGACCGCCGACCGACCCTCGACCGAAGCAGAACGAGACGCTGCGGCGGCACTCGAAGCCGAACTCGACCCCGAATCGACACTCGACGCAACCGAGGAGAAGCGACTGCGCTCGTACTTCGAGGTCACGGACCGGGAACTGGCCGCGACTGACGGGACGCTCAGCGATCTGGTCCGCGAGCGCGTTACTTTGCTCGTCGTCGACCGATAACTCATGACCGCAACCGATCCACAAGCGACTGACTCGGAAATTACCGATCCCGTCGAAATCGGCGGCGTCGAACTCCCGAATCGCCTCTATCGCGCTCCATTACTCGAATGCGCCGGCAACGGCCCCGATGCCGTCGACACCTACATCGACGAACTCGAACCGGCCGCCGAATCCGGCGCAGGACTGATCTGTCAGGGTGCGAGCATCGTCACCGGGGAGGGTGGCTGTGCCGCGCCGAACATGACCCGGGTCCACGACCCCGATTTCGTGGATCGACTCTCAGAACTGACCGACCGCATCCACGAGCACGGCTCGCGGATCTTCGTCCAACTGGCCCACGGCGGCCTCCGAAGCATGAGCCTCTGGCACAGCGAGTACCGCGAGCGCAACCCCGACGAGGGACAACTCGCCGTCTCCGAGCCACCCCTCCATCTCAGACTCGCCGACCGGGCGGGACTGATCGACCTCGATCCGCAGGTGCTCTCGACTCCTGAGGTCCGCGAACTCGCCGAGCAGTTCGGCCGCGCGGCGGGCTACGCGGCCGACGCGGGCTACGACGGCATCCACCTCTCCGGAGCCAACATGGGCATCATTCAGCAGTTTCTCTCTCCGTACTACAACGACCGCAACGACGAGTTCGGCGACGGCGCTCGCTTTCTGCTCGCAATCCGAGACGCTGTTCGAGAACACGCCGGCGACATCCCACTCGTGACGAAGATTCCCGCCGAGACGGCGGCCCCGCCGTTCGTTCGGACGCATCTTTCTCCCGAGGACACCGTCAGGATTGCCCGACGCCTCGACGACGCCGGCTACGACGCACTCGTCCCGGTCAACTGCTCGGTCTACTGGGATATGAGTCTCATCCGCGGGGCCTACCCCGACCGTGCGTGGGCGGCCGAAGATCTGCAGTCCGAGTACGCCTCGGTGTTCGGCTCTCGCTTCCGAGCGCGTGCCGTCTCCGCCCTCAATCGCTTACAGGCCCGCCAGTTTCCGGCCGAACCGGGCTGGAACGCAGACATCTGTCGGCGGGTCCGCCAGACTGTCGACGTGCCGGTCCTCTGTGAAGGTGGGATTCGCGAGCGTGAGCACGCCGACGAACTGCTTGGCGGCTCGGAGCCGGCTGCCGATCTGGTCGGGATCGGCCGCCCCTTCTACGCGGAGCCGCGGCTTCCCGCCCGACTGCTCCGTGGTGAGCGCGCGCTCTGTGAGAGCTGTAACAACTGTACGGTTCCGCAGGCGACCGGCGAACCCGGGCGCTGTCGCACGCCGCCGATCGTCCGAAAGCGCGCGAATCTCGAACAAAAGGGCGTCTATCGCGACTACTCCGACGACTCGGAGTGATCCTCGTCTTCTTCGTCGGGGATGATCGTCCAGTCGAATTCGATCTCGACGGCGACCTGATCGTACTTGCCTTTGATCTCGTGTTCGACTTCGAGTTCTGTCCCGAGTTTCTCGACGGTCCCGGGGACGGTGATCGCTGCGTCGTTCCCTTTGACCGTGATCTCGTCGCCGGATTCGATTTCGTCGGCGATGTTACGGAGCATCTCCGCCGCTTCTGCTGGGGACTGTTCGGTCTCGGTTTCGAGTTCGGTCTTCTCTGCCATTAGACTCCGTACGTCTCTGTGACACAAAACGAGTTCGGAACTCTCAGAACCCGGCCGCACCACCGGTGTAGACCATCTCCTGGCCGGCAAGCACCTCGCCGACCGCACTGGATGGCTCACGCTGACAGGCCGCATAGATTGGTGCGGGGCCAGCGTACGCACCCGACCCGGCCGGCGAACGAGCGTCGAAGACCTGCCAGTACACCGGCGGGACGCCGTCGTCGCCGTCGTCTCCCGCCTCGATTCGCTCACGGAGCATCTCGATATCTACCGTCGGATCGGTCACGAACTCCTCGGCGAGTTCTTGCTGAGCGGTCATCCGCCGGAAGACCGCCTCCGTCTCCTCCGCGTTCGCGTAGCCGAACTGGATGTCGTAGTGACGGACGTGCTGGTCTCGAAAGACCGGGTGAATCGCCGACAGAATCTCATCCGTAAGTCGCCAGACCGTCTCCATTGCAGGTTCGCCGCCATCCTCGAAGATGACGGTCACGACCGGAACGAGCACGTCTCCGCCGTCGCGGTGGACGTTCACCTTGTCGACCTCAGCGAGTTCCGGCGTCGTCGCTACCGCCTTCGGCCCCACCTCGAAGGCACGTTCGAGTCGGTCGTCGGCCTCCCGTTTGTGGTCGCGGTAGTCGTCGGTCAGATTCTCCAGTCCGAGGCTGTCGAGAACATCTGCGAACTTGCCGCCGAGTGAGCGATCTGAATCGTCTCCCGACATACCCGACCATACTCACATCGGGGATAAAAAAGCAGACGGACAGTCTCCGGGTCAGAACCGATCAGGGCTCTGACAGCGGGCGCATCTTGAACCCGTACCGAATCACATCCTCCTGGGTGTAGACGCGCCGAATCGTCGCGGTCACGCGATCACCGACCGTCGTCTCCTCGTCGCCCAGCACCTGTGCCGGGATCGAGACCGAGCCACCATCGGGGCCGTCGAGGGCAACAACTGCGCTCGTGTACGCGCCGGCCTTGGCCTGCTGTTCGACGAACTCAGGCGGCGCGCCGCCCGCGCCGATTTCTGTCGCCGCCTCGACAGTGCCGGTGCCAGGCAGTACGATCTGCTCGTAGGACTCGAAGGTCCCACACTCCGTACAGGCACCCTCCGGCGGGAACGCGAGCGTTCCGCAGTCCGTACACTCCCCGGCGACCAGTCGGTGCCGCTGGGGCATCGTGCGCTTCCAACTCGGGACGCTGACGTAAGCGCCGCCGCCTTCCGGTTCGCCGGTGGTGATCTCTCCGCGAATTCGCAGGTACTCGCCGTAGCTGAGCGACTTCCGCTCGGTCGGAACGATCTCGTCGTGGGGATCTGTCGCAACCGGAACGGATCCGTCGACTGCGAGGGCAGTCGCGTCACCGGAACCGTAGCCGATGATCACCGTCTCTTCTGCCTCGGACCGGGCGGCCGTCGCCAATCCGAACAGCGTGCTGGCCGCGCCGGTGTCGCCGATCTGTGAGACGTTCGTGCCGGCCGCAATCGTCTCTGTCTCCACGTTGAGGGCACCTGCCGCCCGATACGGGAGTTTGCCGTTCGGGGCCTGCAGAGCAACGGCATCGACACCCTCGACGCCGACCTCGGTTCCGACGGCACCGACCGCGGAGGTGTAGGCCGCTCTGTCGTAGGTCGCGATTCCTAGTCCGTCGGTCTCGCCGTCACCTGCCGGCCGGAACCGCGTTCCGGGGACCGCCTCGACGTGGGCGGCGTGATCCGTGATCTCTCCCCCGTCGTCGTCGCCGACGACGGCGGCGACAGCGCCCGCGCCGCCGGCCTGCTCGATTTCGCTGTCGGGTGCGCCCCGCGGGCTGTCGCTGGCGACGACCAGCGCCGTCCCGGGGGCTTCTGCCGCGGTCAGCAGCGCCTCGGCGCCCGCGCGTGTGCTCCCGGTGAGTTGCCGCGAGCGGATCGACTCGTCGAGTCCGAGAGTGCTCCGCAGGCGCGACCCCATCGCTTCCTCTTCGAGCGGCGGGGTCGTCGTTGCGACGATCAACCGGTCGATTTCCGCCGTGTTTCTGTCGCTGGCGGCGAGCGCGTTCGCCGCGGCTTCGTAGGCCATTGTCAGCGTGTCCTCGTCGCCGCCGGGGACGGCCGTCTGCTCGATGCCAGCCCCGTGGAATTGCCCCCACGCTTCCTCGACGGTCTCCGCCGAGAGCGCGTACCGCGGGACGTACGTACCGAGTTGTTCGATTGCCGTCATCGTCCCACCTCCTGCTCGAAGATGTGTACAGCGGTCGCCCCGCCGCTGCCGCCGACGTTGTGTGTCAGCCCGAGCGTCGGATCGTCGAGTTGGCGCTCACCCGCCGAACCGGTGAGTTGATCGAAAACCTCGACGACCTGTCCGGTCCCCGTCGCGCCGATGGGGTGACCCTTCGATTTCAGCCCGCCGGAAGTGTTGACCGGGAGGTCGCCGTCGGGATCGGTCACGCCCTCACGCAGCAGGGTGTGTGCCTGCCCCTCCTCGCAGAAGCCGAGATCCTCGTAGGCGAGCAGTTCGGCGATGGCGAAGCAGTCGTGAATCTCGGCGAAATCCAGATCGTCGGGCGCAACGTCGGCCTCCTCGTAGGCCGACTCGGCGGCCGTTTTCGTCGCCGACAGTGAGGTGTAGCTGTCCCGCTCTGCGAGGCCGACGTGGTCGCTCGCGCCGCCGGAGCCAGCGACGCGGATCCGCTCGTCGCTGTACTGATCGACGACATCCTCGCTGACAAAGAGCGCGACGGCCGCGCCGTCGGAGGTCGGACAGCAGTGATAGAGATTGAGCGGCGCGGCGACATCGGGCGCGCTGACCGCGTCTTCGAGCGAACAGGAGAAGCCGAGATGTGCCTTCGGGTTCTTCGCGCCGTTACCGTGATTCTTGACGGCGACGCGGGAGAGGTCCTCCGTGGTCGCGTCGTACTCGTCGAGATAGGCGCTTGCCATCTGGGCGTAGACGCCCGCGAAGGTAGTACCAGTCAGTCGTTCCCACTCGGTCTCGCCGCTGACACCCAGCCAGTACTTCGTCGCGTCGCTGGACATGTCTGTCATCACCTCGTAGCCACCGGCGACGACGACATCGGCCATCCCGCTTTTGATCGCCTGAATCGCCTGCCGGACGGCGAACCCGCCCGCTGCACAGGCGTTTTCGATCCGCGAACAGGTCACGTTGTGTAGGCCGACGTGTTCGGTGACCGCGGGTCCGGAGAGCCCGAGTTGTCGTCCGCCGACACCGAGCGACCCGACGACAGCCTCGTCGATATCGTCCGGATCCGGCGGGTTATCGGCCGATTCTCGTGCGTTCTGATACGCCTCGGCGAACAGGTCCCGGTAGCTCCGCTCCGGGAAGGAGCCAAAGGGGGTCTGTCCCGCCCCGACCAGATATACGTCTCGCATATCCCTGCTTAGTTCGACCCGGCACATAATTCCGCGGGCTCTCCTGCGGACCCTTTTATCTCACACGCCAGTTGCCACAGAAGTATAAACTGCATTGAATTTCAGGCTCAACGTTAATACTGGTGGGTCGCGAACAGGTCAGTCGCCAACGGGGGACGGACAGCGTTGCACCGCTGTCCGCGACAATCGTCGGCCGTCTGGTGTGTTCGGAGACTGACTGACTCCGCGCCGAGCCCGGAGATGCCAGTTCGCTTTGCCGTCCAACCAGTCGCCGTTGTCTCGCGCTCCCGCAGGCACCGGTATCGTATTGCAACGACGCCAGCAGACGGGGATCACACATGGGGAACCACACCGGTCCGCAACAACGTGGACCTGACGACCAGATGCATCGCACAGACCAAACAGCCGACCGACCCGCACGAACTGCTCGCGGTCCGACCACCATCCGGGACGATCACTCAGGACAGACGGAGTCTGACCGGCACTACGTCTGTCTCGACTGTCAGTCCGTCGTGACCGACTTTCCGACGGAGTGTCCGCACTGCGGGGGGAGGGCGTTCCGAACCGCGACGACTCGTCGCCCGGCGCCGACGCTCCGCGAGCAGTTCCTGCAGGTCCTGGCGCGGGTGACCGCACCGCTGAATCCGTACGTCCCGCGGTGACGGCCGGTCCCACCTTTTAGGCTGACTGGGAATCCGTCCGTGGTCGGGTCGGCAACTGAACGGCCACGGTACTCCCGTCCGGCCCACGCTCGGGGAAGGTGAGTTCGCCGCCGAGTTCGCGAACCGTCCAGTTCGTCACCCAGAGCCCGATTCCGCTGCCGTGTTTCAGCGGCGTTTCCTCTCCTGCTTCGAGTACTTCGACCTCCCGGTCGGGGATGCCCGGCCCGTCGTCGGCGACCGTAATCGTCACTCGCTGTGCGTCACGCTCGACTGACCCGGCCAACTCCACCGCGGGGGCATCGTTGTCGGCGTGTTCGACCGCATTTTCGACGAGATTCGAGAGGGCGAACTCGACCGCTCGACGGTTGGCCTCGATACGCACGTCCGGACACTCTCGGACCGCGACCGTCGCCTCCGGCCACCGCTCGCTGCTTTCGGCTGCGATATCGTCGAGCACACCACGGAGGTCGACGGTCGTCGTCTCGCTTTCGTCGCCGAGAATCGTCTCGATTGTTTTCGCCTTGTGACTGAGCGCGGTCAGCGAATCCACCGACTCGGCGGCGGTATCGAGTCGGTCGAGCAGCTGCTCGTCGTTTAGTTCGTCGGCGACGACCTCGGTGTTGGCCTTGATCACACTCGCCTGATTGCGGAAGTTGTGCCTGACGATCCGGTTGAGCACCGTCAGTCGCTGGCGACGGATCTCTCGGTCGGTGATATCCCGCAGACTGATCATCGATCCGATCCGCCGGTCGTGCTGGTCCGTGAGTGCCGTCACTCGCGGATCGAACCGGCGGATCCCCTCGTCGGTCTGGAGTTCGACCGTCTCCTTCGCGGCGAGGTCGTCGATACTGAGTCCGAGTGGGACTTCGATCGGATCACCGACCACGTCTCCCTCGAAGGCCAGTACTTTCGGGTCAGCCGTCTCGTTGTGCAGGATCACCTCACCCCCGTCGTCGGTGATGACGATCACGTCTTCCGTCTCGCGGATGATCGCTCGTTCGCCGACCGTTCCCGCGGCAGGTGTCGAGTCGAACACGTCCTCCCAGAAGAGCGCGAGCGCGACGACGACACAACTCCCGACTAGTCCGGCGGTGTAGACCCCGAACAGCAGCGCATCGTCGAACTGTTCGGTCAACACGCCGAAAGTGTTCATCGTCACCGCTGGAATCGCTCCGGCCAGTGCCAGCCACACCCCCTGTGCCAGCGAGAGGTGGCCGTACCTGTTTGCCGCCTGCAGGACGAGCAACGATCCGATGACCGCCACCGCAGCGTAGTAGACGAACACGAGAATCCCGACCACCTCGAAGGCGGGGACGACCCGTCCCATACTGGCCGACCAGAGCCACGGAAGCACACCCAGCGCCGGAGCCAGCAAGAAGAGCCAACTTCGGTACCCGAACTCTCTGCCGGTGTACTGGAGCGTAAACAGGAACCACGGCACGACTGCCACGACCCACA
Source organism: Halovenus anhuiensis (assembly GCF_037080055.1). Lineage (NCBI taxonomy): Archaea > Methanobacteriati > Methanobacteriota > Halobacteria > Halobacteriales > Haloarculaceae > Halovenus > Halovenus anhuiensis. The sequence goes on along the minus strand of NZ_JBAOJI010000001.1, from coordinate 432,920 downwards.
GAATCCCGGACACTCCGGCGATTCCGAGAACGGCGCCGGCGACGGCGTCGATGATCGGCATGGCTCCCCACAGTCCGACGAAGACGCCAAACAGCGTCGATCCGGGATCGTCTCGCCGCCGATAGCTCACGACCCCGAACACACAGAGCAGACTCCCCGCGACGAACATGATCGCGAGAAGGCTGCCTGTCGCGGAGACCATCTGTTGTACTCATCCAACAGCGGACCTATGATGGTTTCGCTCGCGTTCTCCGAGCGGGTCAGACGAACTCCATCGACTCGTCGAGAGCGAGCGGAAGCCGTCCTTCAGCGTAGCCCTCGATGTGTCCGGAGGGGCGCGCGCGATAGACGATTGCCGGCCGGTGACCGACCGAGGGCTGTTCGTCGAGCACCTCCTCCCACTGTACACGACGGAAATTCGAGCAATCGACGAACAGTACTGCGCCGCCGCCGTGTTCGGCGAGTTGGCCGCTGGTCTTCGTCGCCGCCGTCTCGCGGACAGCAGCGACGGCCGCCGCCTGCCTGTCGTCGGGATTGACTGGCCGTGTCACCTCGACGAGGACGTTCGTCTCCGAATCGGTCGCCCGGAAATCCAGCGAATGTCCGGTCGTCACTTCGATTTCGGGCACGACATCGTAGCCGGCCTCGGTCAGCAGTTTAGCACCGATGAACTCCGCCATCGCCGCGGACATCCGGGTGTCGTCGACCGACGGACTCGTCCCGAGTTTCCCGGCCATCGTGTAGCGGTACTCGTCGAGCACACCGGTTGCGAGGAAGTTCTCGAAGAAGGCGACCGCTTCCCGCCAGCCGGTTTCGGGAAAGCCCGCGGCGTGTTTCCTGAAGAAATCCTGCGTCGACCCGCGGCCGTCCTTGGACATGAACACCGGCAGGAAGAACCACGAGAGATAGGGATACGATTCCAGCCACGGATCCCGCTCGTGCAGCGTATCGAGCAGTTCGCGCTGGGCCCACCGCGCGACCGGATAGGGGGCCTCTTCCCAGTCGATCTTGTCGGTGCGCCACAGCGACTCGGGCGTCTCGGTGTTGCCCATCCAGTAAGCGTCCTCGTCGGTCGCAAACAGGGCGATATCGTCGTTGTCCATCTCGAAGCGGTAGGTCTCCCAGGGGCCGTTGATATCGAACCGCGGGTCGACCGACTGGGCGCCGATGTTCGACTGCAAGGGCTGGAGGATCTGGGAGCGAACCTGCGAGTCGCTCCAGGAGTGAGGCGAGAATCGAAAGCGGAGAGGCTGTGCCACTATCTTGGTATACGGTAACTCAAAATAAACCTCTTGGCATCTCAAGCCCCGTGGCTATTTTTGCATCCCTCTCTGTAATCAGGGTATGAGTGAGCAACCACACGTTGCAGGACTCTGTGGCAGCCTCAGAGACGCCAGTTACACACGGATTGCCCTTCGACACGCACTGAGCGAGGCAGCGGACTTTGGCGCAACGACGACGATGATCGACCTCCGGGAGTACGAGTTGCCGGTGTTCGATCCAGACGACAGCGAGGCCGGTGACGCCGACAGGCTTCAGGAGCAACTCCAGCGCGCCGATTCTATCGTTCTCGGCTCTCCGATGTATCACGGCTCCTATTCCGCCCCGCTGAAAAACGCGCTCGATTACTCGGGATTCGACGAGTTCGAGAACACGACGGTCGGCCTGCTCGGCATCTCCGGCGGGAAGTTCCCAACCGGGACGGTCGAACATCTGCGGTCGATCTGTCGGGCGCTCAACGCCTGGGTGATCCCTCATCAGGCGGTGGTCCCGAACGCCTACGAACAGTTCGACGAGGGCGAGTTCGTCGACGAGAAGATGGCCGAACGAGTCGCCGTCCTCGGCCAGCGGACGGTTGAATACGCGAACATCGAACCGGATCCGCCGTCGTTCAGAAGTGTAGAAAACGTCGGCGGCAACGACTGATCACACCTCGACGGCGACAGCGATCACCTATTCGTCGGCGTCCTGCAACATTCGTTTCAGCGCCTCGGCGATTTCCTCGTAGCTCTGCATCGAGAGGCCGTCGGTGGTGATCAGCACGCCCCGGCGGTCCTCGGCGACCCGGAGCAGATAGCCGTTCTCGAACGAGCGGACGGTGAACTTGCACTGGCCGAGTTCCGACTGCTGGTAGGCGTTTTGGGTCTCGCGGTAACCGCGCCATTCGTGGCCGACGAAGGTGTTGAGGTCGGCGTCCTGTTCGAGATCGTCGCGCAGATACAACTGGTCGAAATCCGACCGCGTGAAGTAGGTGACCGAGCGGAGGCTATCGCCCGTCGCCGTCCGTGCGGTCGTGACGATGTTCTCGGCGAAGTCCTCGGAGAGCAGTTGGCTGGTCATATCTGAGCCAACTCGCCGCGGGCACATAATTCCGGTGGGCTCTCCAACCTACTCGACAGATTCACTCACCGGCCAGTTCCGAAAACGTCGTAGGCGGGCGGCCCGAGCACCGAGTATGAAGATTGGACTCGTCATTCTCGACGGCTGGGGGCTGAATCCGGACGAGCAGGCCCGAGACGCCGTCGCCACAGCGGAGACGCCGACGGTCGACGGCCTCCGCGAGACGGCCGCGTCCAGCACGCTCGAAACGTACGGCCGCCGTGTCGGCCTTCCCGAGGGACAGATGGGCAACAGCGAGGTCGGCCACCTCAACATCGGCGCGGGCCGGGTGCTCGTCCAGGAATCCGCCCGGATCACCGACGCCATCGCGCGCTGGCGCGGCGAAGAGCGCGTGGCGGCTTCGCCGCCACGTCAGGAGGCGGTCGGTAGCACCGACCGCTCGTTCGAGGATCCGACCGACCCGCCGCTGGACGACAACGACGCCATCACCGACGCCCTCGCGCACGTCGAGGAGTCTGGCGGCCGCCTGCATCTACTCGGCCTCGTCAGCGACGGCGGCGTCCACTCCTACCAGTCTCATCTCCACGCGCTGATTGAACTCGCCGCCGACCGCGGCGTCGAAGCGGTCACCCACGCCTTCACCGACGGCCGAGACACCGCGCCGAAATCCGGCGCGGGCTATCTCGACGAACTCCAGGCCCACGCCGAGGAGCAGGGAACCGGCCACATCGCAACCGTCTCCGGACGATACTACGCGATGGACCGCGACGAGAACTGGGAGCGGACCAAACGCGCCTACGACGCTATCGTCTCGCGTGAGGCGGAGTATACTGCCGAGTCCGCCCCCGCCGCGGTGAGAGCGTCTTACGACCGCGAGACGACCGACGAGTTCATCGAACCGACGCTGATCGAGGGCGGCCCTGCGCTCGACGACGGCGACGCGGCAATCTTCTTCAACTTCCGGTCGGATCGCGCCCGGCAGTTGACGCGGATGCTCGCCGATATCGATCCGGTCTGGTCGTTCGAGACCAATCCCCCGAAGATCGAGTTCGTGACGATGACCGAGTACGACGAGACCTTCGACCTGCCCGTCGCCTTCCCGCCCAACCAGCCCGAAAACACGCTCGGTGCGGTGCTCGCCGCTCACGGGTTGACACAACTTCGCATCGCCGAGACCGAGAAATACCCCCACGTCACCTACTTCCTCAACGGCGGCCGGGAAGTCGAGTTCGAGGGCGAATTCCGCGAAATCGTCCCTAGCCCTGACGTGGCTACCTACGACCTGCAGCCGGAGATGAGCGCTGCGGGCGTGACCGACCAGGCCATCGAACGCATCGAGGAGGACGACCCGGACGTGATCGTGCTCAACTACGCCAACCCGGATATGGTCGGCCACACTGGCGACTTCGAGGCTGCCGTCGAAGCCGTCGAGGCCGTCGATGCGAATCTCTCACGCCTGCTCGATGCCTTCGCAGATGCGGGTGCCCACGCCCTGGTTACGGCTGACCACGGTAACGCCGACGAGATGGGCACGCCCGAACAGCCGCATACCGCTCACACGACCAATCCGGTCCCGGTCTTCTACCGCGCGCCCGACGGCACGGACGGCGACGAGCAAATCCGCGACGGCGGTACGCTCGCAGACCTCGCGCCGACGATTCTCCGTCTCCTCGGGGTCGAGAAGCCCGCGGAGATGACCGGCCAGTCCCTCCTCGAATAGCCCGGCACAACCCATACCACCCTGGAGACCGAACTAGCTAGTATGTACGTCCCCTTCCACTCGGATATGCAGGCCAAGGACGCGATTGCCCGCGAACTGCTGGATCTGGACGACGAGGACGAGGCCACCGAGGCAATCGACGAAGCCTACGAACACGCGGTCGACGTGTCGGTCGATATCTCGTCCCGCGCTGGCGACCCCGACTTTCTGAACGACGACCGCGAGACCGATATCGACATCCTGACTGGCGACGCCGAGTAGTCGTCTCACGACAGTTATCATTTTAGGGCCAGTGCAACGGCCTTAACCGCGTGAATCGCCTCCTTTCAGGTAATGAATGCGGCTATTCGCGTTCGTGATCTGGAGAAATCTTACGGCGACGTGCAGGCGCTCGACGGCCTCTCGCTGTCGGTCGAGGAAGGTGAGTTCTTCGGTCTGCTCGGTCCAAACGGCGCGGGCAAAACGACGTTCATCAACGTTCTTGTGGGGCTGGTCCGCGCCAGCGGCGGCGAAGCCTCCGTCTTCGGTTACGATGTCGTCGACGACTACCGCGAGGTCCGCGACCGGATCGGTCTCGCGCCACAGGAGTACAACGTCGACCGCTTCTTCCCGATCCAGGAGGTGCTCGAACACAAGGCCGGCTACCACGGCTTCGACCGCAAGACCGCAAGCAAGCGCGCCCGCGAAGCGCTCGAAATGGTCGATATCGCCGAGAAGGCCGACGCTCGCTTTCACCAACTCTCCGGCGGGATGAAGCGGCGGTTCATGCTCGCCCGCGCGCTGGTCTCCGGGCCGGAACTGCTGATTCTCGACGAACCGACCGCTGGCGTCGACGTGCAACTCCGACACGACCTCTGGGAGATCATCGAGGAGATGAACGCCGCCGGGACGACCATCCTGCTCACCACCCACTACATCGAGGAGGCCGAACGGCTCTGTGACCGCGTGGCGATTCTCGATCAGGGCCGGAAAGTCGAGGTGGCGACGCCGGACGAACTCACTCGCCGCGGCACTGACACGCTCGATATCGGCCTCGAAAATCCGCCCGCAACTGCCCCCAACATCGACCGCGAGGGTGTCGTCTCCGCCCGGATGGACGACGACCGCCTCCTCGTCACCGCCCGCGGCGGCAGCGGACTCGTCCCCGATATCCTCCGTGATCTGGAGGCCGACGGCTACACCGTCTCGGATCTGGACATCCGCCGTGCGTCGCTCGAAGAAGTGTTCGTCGACATGACTCGTACCGCGGAGGGGCAAGCATGAGTGACGCCGCTGAACAGGCAGACGAGGCTCGCACAGACGGCGGCACCGGACAGGCCGAGGACATCTCACTCCTCGGGACGGAGGCGACGACGGCCGCCGAGGCGGGGCAGAAAGCCGGCGGACTCACCGGTTTTCAGGCGCTGCTCCGCCGGGAAATCCTTCGGTTCGTTCGCCGTCCGCGGAACACCTTCCTGCCGCCGATGATCACGAACGTGCTGTACTTCGCCGTCTTTGGCGTGATCCTCGGCGGTCGGATCGACAAAATCGCTGGCTTCGATTACATTGTCTTCCTGCTGCCGGGGCTGATCGTTCTCGGCACGATCTCGAACGCCTTCGAGAACGCTTCGTTTTCGATCTTTCACGGCCGCTGGAACGAGTACATCGAGACGGTCATCATCTCACCGCTGTCGAACTGGATGTTCGTCGCCGCCTACGTCATCGCCTCGGCGATTCGCGGCGTTCTCGTCGGATCGATCATCGCAGCCATCGGCCTGGTTTTCGTGACATTGACCGACCGCTCGCTGGTCATCGCCGAACCGCTGTATCTCGTCGCGTTCATGCTGGTCATCTCGGTGCTCTTTGCCGGCCTCGGCATCATCGGTGGCCTCTGGGCGCAGGATTTCGACTACCTGACGGTGATGAATCAGTTCATCGTCCGGCCGCTGGTGTTCTTTGGCGGCGTCTTCTACTCGCTGGACGTGCTCCCGACGGTCTACCGCCTGCTCTCGTTGACGAACCCGATGGTCTACATGGTCAACGGTGTCCGGTACGGCTTCCTTGGCTACTCCGACGTGGAACCGACGATGGCGCTACTGGTGTTGAGCGCGTTCACGGCCTTGGTGATCGGGCTGGATATCTGGCTGTTCCGGCGGGGCTACGGCATCGTGGACTGACCGCGGACCGTGGCTATATTTGCTCGGCTCCCCGATACTGACCCATGACAACAGTCCTCGTCGGCACGGATTCGGTCCATACGACGGCCGCGGCCTGCGATTATCTCGGCCCGCGTCTGGACAGCGATGATACGGCCTATCTCTGCTCGATTCCCGATAGTCAAGTCTCCGAACGGGACGCCGGCGACGCCGGAAACGTCGCCCGGACTCGCCTGATCGAACCTGCCGTCGAAATTCTCGATCCCGATTCGTTCCCGGAAAGCGAGACCATCTCGGGGGTGCTCCGACAACTGGCTGACGAATACGACGCCGACGAGATTGTCATCGGCGCCAATCGCGGCGACCCCGAGACGGCAGGAGAGCCACCGGGATCGACCGCCAGGGAGCTACTCGCCGAGACCGAACGGCCGGTCGTCGTCGTTCCTGTCTGAACGACCGCGGGAACAGCCACCGGAATTAAAGACAGACCGCACCGAAGGGACAGCTATGTCCGAAGAAGAAACTCCTGTCGAGGAGATCATGAGTTCACCCGTTGCGACGGTCACGAGCGACACCACGATCACCGAAGCCGCACAGGTGCTCCGCGAGAAAAGCATCGGCTCACTCGTCGTGGGGGACGACATCATCGAGGGGATCATCACGGAGACAGACGTTGTCGGTGCGGTCAGTGAAGGGCTCGATCTCGACTCGACGCCGGTCGAAGAGATCATGACAGATCCTGTCGTGACCGTCCGCCCACACGAGGCCGTCCACGTCGCTGGCGAGCGGATGGGGCACAACGCCGTCAAGAAACTCCCCGTCACGGAAGACGGAGAGCCCGTCGGTATCGTGACGACGACCGATCTGGCACACTTCTTCCCGCGCAACCGGATCACGATGGCCGCCCGGCCGGAACAGGACGTTCAGGAAGGCGAGTTCGAGTAACTACGGGATTAGCTGTTCTCCGTCCTCGTCGTAGACGACGATCGCGTCGACCGGACAGCTCCGAGCAGCGAATTTCGCGTCGAGTTCCTCGCCCTCGGGCACCTCGCGAACGAAGAGATCTTCGTCCGTCTCCTCGCTATCGGCCAGGTCTGCCTTGCCGTCGTCCTCGTCGCGCTCGAACGCGTCCCACTCCGCGGTACACTGGAACATGCCGATACACGTATCCCGGTCGAATTCGATTCGCATACTCTCAGTTTGCGACCGACGGGCATAGAGGTGGTGGATACCGCAGGAGCCTCCATGCCTGCGGTTCAGTCCGCGACATTGGCGTGGTGTGACTCACACCTGCTGTCGAGACAGCGCGGGCCCGTCGCCGTCTCGAAGACGGGGAGCCCACACTCGCACTCGCCATCGTGGGTGCCCGTCGGGAAGGAGTAGGCCACCTCGCAGTCGGGATAGCGATCACAGCCCAGCAGGAGTCCGCCGCGGTAGAGCACGCGGAGGTCGCCCTCACACTCCGGACAGCCCCACTGGCGGTCGAAGGCCTCGCGCACGCGGTCAGTCAGTGAGTCACAGTCGGGACAGCAGACCAGCGAACAGCCACGCTGCACCCGCACCCGGGGGAGTCCGCAGTCCGCACACCGGTCGTTGAGCACCGTCGCGTCACGGGGAACCGGAGAGGCCGTCTCGCAGTCGGGACAGGAAATCCTGCCGTCGGTCCGGAGCAGTTCGTTGCCACATTCCGGGCAGTCACCGACCGGAAGCCCTGCCTCGCTGATCTGGTGTCGCCCGTGGGTGCGGGATTCGTGAACCGTGACGGTGAGCGACTGGTCCCCGTCGCGGGCGGCGACAGTATCGCTGGTTACAGTGACAGAGTCGGGACGGGTGAGCCAGGCCACTGGCTGGTAGCCGTCCGCGTCGTGAACGAGGACGGTGTTGTCGGGCTTGACGACGACGAGCATCTCGCCGTGCTGTTCCTGTTCTCTGGTTCCCTCGAAGACGGTCGTACAGCGGCCAGCGATGATGTGGGCTTGCTCGGGCATGGACCGTGCTGGTCCCGTGATTGGATATAAACGTCAGTACGGGTTCGTCCCGCTGTGGTTGGCTGAGCTCCCCAACCAGTTCCGCCATGGGTTCGACAAATGTGGCTGTTTCGTCGGGAGTGTCTCACTGGCGAATGCCGTCTCCCGAACTCTGTGAGTGGCGGTTGCACCGCTTCCCCGGCGCGTAGCGCCGCACAAGACGTGAACGTCCTTTCAGTTTGCCCGGAGACGGTGCCTTCCGACTGTCCGAAACCCTCAGATTTTCGGAGGCTGCCGGGATTCGGCTGGTTTGCTGGCAGAAACAGACACTCTGACTGGTGTTAATCTGTGCACCGCCACCTGGATGATGTAAGTCGCAGTTTAGATATCGGGTTCGGTAACGTCCATGTGTTCTCGCGCCCACGCGTCAAGTTCGTCAAAAACCGTCTCTAAGGCTTCTCCACGTTCTGTGAGTTTATAATAGACAGCTATTGGCGCATCGCGTTCCGTTCGTTCTGTGACAAGCCCTATCGCCTGTAGTCGATCTAGCGTCTGAGAGAGAGTTCTTGAACTCGCACCTGTGGATTCTTTGATTTCGTTAAATCGCTTTTCGCCGTCCTGCAGATCGTACAGCACGTTCAGCCGCCACTGCGTCCCGATGGCGTCCAGTGATTCGACGGTCGGACAGGCTTCTGGATTCAATTCAACCACTTCGTCGTTATCGCCGGAATTCATGGTCGTTCCCTTTCATTATACGACATTCTTGGCTATATATCCTGTATCTGATTTCCCGTCACAGCATATCCGATATACCACAGTATACCTGGTTATCATAACTCCTCCCGGTAATGTTTAATATACTTGACAATTTATGTAGTCACGGTCCCTTTGTCGGAGTGTGATGAACAAATTGAAACAATCACAGCAGCACAGAACAGATGAAGGTACCGCAGGATTGGAGGGCGTCTCCCGATGACGTTCGAATCGACAGTCACCGCTGAGGCGTTTCTCCTGGCTCGGATCGCGTTCGCAGGTATTCTCGGTTACCTCGCACTCGGGAACCTGTTGGATCTCTCGAACACGATTGCATACGCCCGGAGTAAAGGGGCGCCCGCGCCGCGGTTCATGGTCCCGATGATGTCGGTGACGCTCCTCGCAGGCGCGGGATCAATTCTCGTTGGTGCGTACCCGGCCCTCGGTGCGATAGCAATCATCGCCTTTCTGATCGGGACTACTCCGGTGATGCACGATTTCTGGGCCATGGAGGGACAGGACAGACAGAACGAACAGATTCACTTCCTGAAAAACGTGGGTCTGCTTGCTGGGGCACTTGTCTTTTTTGCCCTTTCGAGCACGGTGTGGCCGTACGCCGCAGATATCGGAGTGCTCTAGTCCGATGTCAGTGACAATCACCGAGTTTACTGATCCGTTCTGTACGTGGTGCTGGGGTGCAGAGCCGCTCCTCCGCCGTCTCGAAGAAGTGTACGGCAAGCAACTTCATGTTGAGTTCGTGATGGGTGGATTGATTGCAGATTTCGATTCCTTTCACGATCCGGCGAACGGGATCACGGAGCCCTCGGATGTCGCCCCCCACTGGGAGGAAGCAGCAGCTCGTCACGGGATGCCAGTCGACGCTGACGTCTGGCATGAAAACCCGCCACAGTCTTCGTACCCGGCCTCGATTGCGTTCGAGGCAGCAGAGTTTCAGGAAAGGGATCTCGCAAATCAATACCTTCGGCGACTCCGCGAAGCGTTCGCGACGGAACGGCGGAAAATCGACGAACGAGATGTTCTCCTCGAATTAGCAGCGGACGTAGGTCTCGACACTGACAAACTCGAAACGGATATCGAGAGTGACAGAGCGAAAGCGGCATTCGAAGAAGATAGAGCCTATACCCGCGATCTCGGCGTCCAGACCTTTCCCACGTTCCGTATCTCGGGAAACGATACGAAACAGTGGCTCGCCGGCTCACAGTCGTTCGAGACTGTTGTCTCAGAGTTGGAAGCGGTAGATCCAGGACTGGAGCAGACCGCACCACGGCCGTTATCGGAGTTTATCGAGCAGTATACTCCTGTTGCAACGCGTGAAGTCGCGGAAGTCTACGAACTCGAAGACGAGACAGCCGAAAAACGGCTACAGGAACTTGCTACCGATGGCGTTATCGAGCGATCGAGGCGCGGAACCGGATCACTCTGGAAGTCGGTTGCCAACTGAGCAGCGCAATGAACACACTTGTTGGGTGGACAACTCGTCGAGTATGCATTCGTCGAGCCGGAGGCCAGCAGGTCCGCTGGTGATACAACAGTATAATCGTCGCCGCGTAGGCGGAGCTAAATACCGTGAACCAACTCAGTACAAACTCACAAAAGGTCAGGTAGAGGATAGATCGAGGGCGGGAAGTTGTTCGGTGATCATCTCTCGATCTGATTCGTACTGTGGGGGGAGTTGCAATGAGGTCCCCAGATCCGCTCGGTTTTCATCGATCGTAAACCCTGGATTGTCGGTTGCAATTTCGAACAGGATGCCACCCGGTTCACGGAAGTATATCGACTCGAAATACCGTCGGTCCTTGATCCAGGTGGGCTCTAATCCCGCGTCTATGAGCCATTCGCGCCACTCAGAAAGTGTCCCCTTGCCGGCGCGGAATGCAATGTGATGGATAGTTCCGATCCCCTCCCGGCCATACGACGACTCTCTCTCGAGAAGATCGACAGTGGCAGCAGCCGGCCCTGGCGAACGATACCGGACGCGGTCACCCTCCTGACCGATCAATGTAAACCCCAGTACTTCCAGTGTCGCCGCAGTATGGTATACACTCGCCGACAACAGGGTGACACTGTGAAGCCCACGAATCGCGTATTCTGCGGGAACTGACCCAGTCACTGGAGGCCGATCGGTATCGCGTGCGACGAACTCCAGTGGCTGATCGTCGTGATCGCGGAACGTCAGCACGGTCTCGCCGAAACGTTCGGAAGGCGTTGTAACATCTACGCCACGACTCTCGAGTCGGTCACACCAGTATTGGACAGCGTCGCTCGGAATGGTAAACGCGGTCGCAGAGGGCTGAGCCTTCCCAATTCGTCCCTCTCTCCCACGTGCAGAGGGAAAGACGGTGATGATCGTCCCCGGCGAGCCCGAGTGATCTCCATAATAGAGATGGTACATGAACTTATCGTCGAAGTTCACTGTTTGCTTGATGAGTTTGAGCCCGAGCACATCGGTATAAAAGTCGACGGTCTCCTGAGGATGACCTGCCATCACTGATACGTGATGCAGGCCGGGTGTCTCGTTTGCCATGATCTGTGGTATGTTCGTGCTTGTCAATTGGGTCTCTTCTACGTCGGTACCGACGTGAGCACGACTGTTACTTATTGCCTCGCCCACTCGAGCGCCGCGTCGAGAGTATCGAAGTCTTCGGTTTTCGCGTCGACTTCGAGTTGCGACTTGACGGCCATGCCGGTGATTCCCTCGGCGACGAACGCAACTCGCTGGACATCGGCGTAGTTTACGTTGTCCGTCCACTCACTGGCCATATACTCCTGCGTTTCCGCCGGCAGGTTCGTTTTTTCGCCGAAGATTGCGACCGTCGCGGTAATATCTGCCTTGCTTGCACGCGTGCGATAGTGATTGCTGAGTGATTCGAGTTCCTCGTTGTCCCAGCCCTCCCATCCGTGGAAGTTCCAGATACCGACGGCGCCGCGCTTCTCGAAGTCCCATTCGTGAGCGTCTGGAGACGGTTGTTTCATTACATTACCGACGTTGGTCTCGGCCCTACATGTAGGTTTGGTGACATGGCGGTTAGTAGATAGTACCGATGTCACCAGCCACCCCAGACTGAGCACACGCCGAAGCCGAAAAATTGGTTTGTAATCAGTCTTCGAGGTAGTCGTCGGTTTTCTACTTCAGGAGGTTCGCGACCATCTCCGAGACAGATTCACGCTCGTCTTGGTTGATGCCGTGACCCAACCCTTCGTAGAGCCGTTTTGTCACGTCACCATTCAACTGCTCGAATATTGCCGACGATTTGTGTACCCGACGTTCGGGAATGTACGGATCATCATCGCTGCATCCGAAAAACACTGGCGTGCGTTCGAGATCGCCATCGTAGTCAGCAAGATCGACGGATTCATCCATGAGACCACCACTCAGCACTGCAAGCCCGCCGTATCTCCGGGGTGTGTGTGCGACGTACTCGCTGGCCAGACATGCACCCTGGGAGAATCCGAGGATCATGACTCGGTCGCTCAGAATTCCCGCGTCTGTCGCCTCACGTACTGCATTGTCGATCGCCTGTAATCCCGACGAACGCTCGGGCTCATTCGATTCGATAGGTGCGGTGAACGCATCCGGGTACCACGTGTCTCGCGCAGCCTGTGGAGCGAGATACGCGACACCGTGTTGGTGGAATTCATCGGCTATCTGGACGAAGTTCTGGGCGCGCGCTCCCCGGCCGTGGACGAGGATGAGCGCAGCCTCAGCGACCTCGAAAGGCGCTCCCGCCGTGATCAACGGCTGGTCTCCATGTGGGCCGGACATGTCAGCTCATCTCTGGGCTCTGTGACTGATTGGTCTCTGATCCGAGCAGTAGTCTACTCGCCGCTGGCATCACGTCGATAACTTGCTTTTGGAGCTACTTGTGTATGCTCCGACGGTCGTGGTACCGGGAGATATACTCGTTAGCCGAGGACATTGGTGTCTCTCCCAGTTTCAAAATGTTACCTGGTTCGAAAACGAATCTATATGTGTCTAGAGAATATATTGGTATGTAGGACCAAACAGATGGCTCAAGCTAATGGACAGTCCAAGACTGAGGAACGGTACGGTGAAAGTGCGTGTTCGGTTATCGATTCACTGAATCAGATCGCATCACAGTGGCGGCTTATCATCCTCTACGATCTCCAGGGTGATGAGAAGCGGTTCAACGAGATCAAACGCTCGACCGGAGCGAGTTCGCGGACGCTCTCGCGGGTTCTCGACGATCTCCAGGATACCGAGTTCGTCCATCGCCGGCTCGAAGAAGACGCACCTGTTGCCACGTACTACTCACTCACGGAGAAAGGGGAGTCACTTTGCCCTGTCTTCGGTGCGATCGAAGCCTGGTCGAACGAGTGGCTCTAAACCAGATCCACGATCGTTCCTCGACTCTCATTCGCTCACGCATATCGAAAACAAGTCCTCGCTATGCGAACTGATATCTCGACTCTTTGGAGCTGAAGTCGACCGATGACTTCATCAGTTCTGTTATTCCTGCCGAGGGGCCAGAGGCAAAGAGTCCGTCAGTTGGCCGTTCGGACCGTTACCTCGGACTGCTTGATTACGACTCGATGCTTGCAGTACTCGAACTCGATATAGTCTACCCCGGAGTCAACCAACGTCTCCAACGCATCTGGATCGATACACTCGGCCAAGGGGGGTAACTCGGTGCGCTGGATCCCTTCCTGTTCGGCTACCCGGGTCACAATTTCGTGCGTAGTGCGTTCTGTCGTTGTCATGATTGCGTTAGCGTGATTGGTGTGATGTCCGTCTGCTTGATCGACCGCCGCCCGAGTTAGCCCAGGGGTTCGGTTCTACTGGGTGTGGTTGAGGCTGTGGCACGGGATGCGGTCGGGATTCGCGGCTGAGTGATTTGCTTGAACACTTATCCTGAGTTGTAGTCGTGTCCCAACAGTAGGGCTATGAGATTCAACACGAGCAGGACCGCAAAGCCAGTGATCTCACTGGTGGAATCGAGACCTGCCGCGACTAGCGGGAGATACAGAAAGGGGAGTACGACTGCCGTCCAGAAGCTAACGACGCGAATCGGCGTGGTGAACCAGCGTTGTTGCCAGTTGCCAACCCCTTCTGTGGCACCCGATAATCGTACCGAGTAGTGTTTGCACACTAGCTTCGGCAGACCTGTTATGTTGATCCCAAGAGCCACCATTACGTACTCATCTCCAAGCCACTCTTGGCCCTGGTGGGGACTACGATCCGTGCGCTCGATTGTGCTGGTCTCTCTACGTTCACTACAATACCTACGTTGCAGCCAGATCAATATATAATTCATGCGATACTTGGGTTAGGGCGTAACATCGATGTCATCTGTCGTCTCAGAGGTGCACCGGATACGATGATGAGAAATCGACCGCGGATTCGTCATTGACGCCCGGTCGAAGAGTGGCTCTCTGGCCCGGATTCACACCCAGTGGAGCCCGTCAAGATCACTCCGAGGATGGAGTGGGCTCGCTGGGAGTCCAGCACGTGGTATCGGGTCGTTGAACTCCCGGGGTGCGATATCGTTTAGCGAGTTCGGATAGAATATCGACGCGAATGCGTGAATATGTTTCCGGCCAACGCTTAGTTCGGTCTGTCCACCTCCGTACATTTGGATATCATTTTCGGTACAGTACTCGATCGTATCGAGAACCGATTCAACGGTACCGAACCGCGACGGCTTGATGTTTAGCCACTCGGGCGCAAACGGGAGTTGATCGATACATTCGACGCCTGTGATCGGATAATCCCACGTCACACGGTGTTCGTGGCCGTCAAACAGCGGTCGTGTTTCGTCGGTGAGTTCTGGATCCTCGATAAGCGCCTCCGGAAACCCGTCGAGTACGCGTTCATATAGGTCAGGATCCGCCCGTTGATCGACTGGAGTGCCGCTGTATTTCCCCTTTAGATCGACGACCGTTACCGCCCCAGTCGCTGCCAACTCATCGACGATCTCCTGGGTCCAGTTGGACGTAGGATCGAGTTTAAACTCCAGTTCGGGATTCATATCCAACCAGGTGAATAATCGGTCGAGCGTCGGTGGCTCTCCTAGTCTCGTACTGACGATGAATCGAACCGGATCGTACTCACGGTTCAGCATGGCAGCGAGGTTTGTGTCTGCTTGTTTCAACCCGAGGTCGAGTGCAGCACTCTCGAAGGCCCACTGGCGGTAGTGGTGTGAGTCAGCACGGTCTGGATCGGCGGCTCCGAACAGGTCGAGACTTGTGACCGTGTCTGAAAACGATCGGTGGGTGTACTCTCCAGCGATTGGCAGCGATGGATTGTCCTCGATGAGTGCCCGATGAACTTCGGGTTCGTAGGTAACGTCTTCCCCTGTGCCTGTCT
This sequence comes from Halovenus anhuiensis, assembly GCF_037080055.1. Lineage (NCBI taxonomy): Archaea > Methanobacteriati > Methanobacteriota > Halobacteria > Halobacteriales > Haloarculaceae > Halovenus > Halovenus anhuiensis. Next base: position 417,659 of record NZ_JBAOJI010000001.1, on the reverse strand, counting down.
CTCCACTACCAGATAGCCGAACGACACTCGTTACTCGCTTGAATTCGCTCGTCGTTTCCTGCTCGTACAGTTCGATCTCGTAGTCCGCGATCTCGACCGATAAATCGGCCAGCAAATCGTACAGCGACATCCGTTCAGAGCCCCAGAATGTCCCGTGCCTGTGCGGGCGTCGCAACCTCACGTCCGAGTTCGGTGGCAACACGGGCGACGCGCTCGACGAGTTGTGCATTACTCTCAGCGAGTGTGCCACGCTGGTAGTAAACGTTATCCTCTAACCCGACGCGAACGTGCCCACCGAAAAGAATCCCCATCGTCGCAAACGGCAATTGATGCGGACCGAACCCGAGTGTATTGTACAGGGCACCGTCTGGAAGGTTCTCGACCGCGTTCAGCAGATTGCGCGGCCGGGGGCGAGTGAGTGTCCCCTCTCCGAAAATCAGGGTTGCATACACGGGCTCGGCAAGTTCATGCCGTTCGAGCAACCCGTAAACCTCGTTCAGATGACCGTCGTTGAACACCTCTAACTCCGGCTTAATACCGCGCTCCTGCATCTCATCGTACAGTGTATCGACCACTGCTCGTGTGTTCTCACTCGTCAGATGGTCGTATCTGTTCAGCGGACCCATATCGAGCGACGCCATCTCCGGCGGCGGATCCGTCCGAAGCGGGAGCACACGACGCTCGACCGGTGCGCCGGTTCCGCCCGTCGAATGCTGGAGGATAATATCGTCAGCATGTGCTCGAACCGCCTCATCGATCTCCTCGAATCGCTCAGTAGCGAATGATCGCTCACCGTTCGGCCGCCGCGCGTGGAGATGGACTACGGCGGCCCCCGCATCCTCCGCGGCCGCGGCTGCTCGCCCGATCTCGTCGGGGGTCTCTGGCAGATTCGGGTTCGCCTCCTTTCCGTGTACCCCACCAGTCAAGGCCGCCGTAATGATCATCGGATCGCCGGCAAGGTAGTTCTCGTAGCTCACGAGTCTTCCTCCCCACGGTTCTCGCGGTAGATTTCACAGTGTTCCGAATGATCGAGATCGTACCGATCGTTACAGATATCGGCCCGCATCGGTTGGACGAACTGGCCTGTGACAGTGCAGTATGCTCGTGTGTGGTCGAACTGTTCGTCGTTTGACTCACGCCGATACTCCAGATGTGGACAGGTCATATGCGTCATTATCAGGAGGAGCAAATAATGGTTTGGCGACATTTATGCCGGGGGATTACATTGATATTACCTGGTGGTCTTCCTGTCCGGAAAACAATATTTTACTGGCGCTCTACTGCCACGGACATCATGTTGTTGACCAGACTTGGCCTCCATCATGTGGCCGCAATTGCGGGCGATTCATAATGAGTAGTGAACTGAACCCTGTTGGCTTCTCACCTACCGAGATTCGAATCCTACACGTTGACGATGATTCAGAACTGGCCGACATCGTTGCGACGTTCCTCGAACGAGAATACGAGTGCTTCGACATTGAGATGGTAATCAACGCAGAGGACGCGTTAAATCGCCTCTCTGAAGCTACGTTCGACTGTATCATTTCCGATTACAGTATGCCCGGGCGCAACGGCATCGAGTTGCTCGAAGCTGTCCGCACGGACCATCCTGACCTCCCATTTATTCTGTACACGGCCAAGAGCGCAGAGAGCGTCGCTAGCGAGGCAATCTCTGCCGGGGCCACCGACTATTTCCAAAAAAAGACTGGAACAGAACAATACCAGCTTCTGGCGAACCGAGTCCGGACTGCGGTCGAGCACCGTAACGCGACAGAAGCTTGTCGTGAAATTGTCACAAACCTCCCCGGTGGGATTGCAATCCACGACCCAGCCACCGGCGAATTTACCGATATGAACGCCGAATTTGCCTCCTTGTTCGGCTACGGGCGGGAGGAGTTACTGGCTGCCGGTTTTGAGACGATTCTTTCCGATGAGTCTCCCTTTACCGGAGAGCAAGCCCGGGGGCACATTCACGAGACCGTCACCCGAGGCCCACACAATCTGGAATGGCTCGGGGTCACCACTGATAACGACCGACTCTGGGTAGACGTCTATCTTACTTCCGTTCGCATCCAGGGTACCGAGCGAGTTCTGGCCGTCGTTCGTGACATTACCCACCACAAGGAGCGTGAGCAACGACTCAAAACACTCAACGACGTTACCAATAACCTGTTACACACTGAAAGTCGCAAGCACGTCGCCGAGAGCAGTGTTACGGCGGCTCGTGACGTGTTGCGGTGTGAGACGAATGCGGTCCATCTGTTTGACGACGAGAAATCCGGACTCGCGCCGGTCGCGCAGACGAAGGGGATGGCCGATATCGTGCCGGATCCGCCGACATTCACCGGCGGAGACAGCATCGCATGGCGAGTGTACCAGCAAGGCGAGTCACTCGCGCTTACCGATATCCACGAAGATCCGGATATCCACAATCCAAACACCGATCTACAGAGCGAACTTTATCTACCGCTCGGCGACCACGGCATCCTGACAGCTAGTTCCAAGACGCCCGGCGCATTTGATCAGCAAGATGTCGTGTTCGGGGAAATTCTGGCCGATACGATCACTGCGGCGTTGGGGCAAGCCGACCGGACCGAACAACTCCGTTCCCGCGAACAGGAACTCGACGCGGCAAACACACTTCTGACGACACTGTTCGAGACACTACCCGTTGGCGTCACGATTCTCGATGCCGATGGAACGATCGCACAAGCGAATCAGTGTGCCGAAGAGGTACTCGGACTCACCGAACCAGAGGGGACCGGACTAACCTACGATGACCCGGAGTGGGAAATCATCGACAAAGACGGCGAGCCGATTCCGGATGACGACCTCCCGTTTGCGGGGGTGAGAGAGACCGGTGAGCCTGTCCACGGCTACGAACATGGAATCAGATGGCCCGATGGCGAGGAACGGTACCTCTCGGTCAGTGCGACGCCGCTCACGGCCGATACTGAGACGACAGACCAGGTCGTCGCAGTAATCAGTGACATCACGGAGCAACGCAATCGAGAGGAATCTCTCAGACAACAAAAAGAACGCTTGGCCGAATTCGCCAGCGTCGTGTCGCACGACCTTCGGAACCCACTTAGCCTGATCGAGGGACGGCTCGAACTCGCGCGTAATGAATCTGATAATGATCACCTCGCAGTTATCGAAGACGCACTCGATCGGATGAACCGAATTATCGACGACATGCTGTGGCTCGCCAATGAGGGACAGGAGATTGGCGAGACCGAGGCAGTAACGGTCAAGGGTGTGGCAGAAGCCGCGTGGACGATTACGGCAAACGATCGAGAGGGGGCGGAGCTGATATTCGCCGACGATAGCTCGGAACCAAAAGATTCCGTCCGCGCCGATGAGGATCGACTCATGCAACTACTCGAAAACCTGTTCCGGAACGCGATCGATCACTGCGGTCCAGACGTGACGGTTCGGTTCGAGATGACAGACACAGGCTTTGTCGTTGAGGACGACGGTCCGGGAATCCCTGAAGAGATGCGTGATCGAATATTTGAATCTGGTTACTCAACCGCCAGGGGAGGTACCGGATTCGGACTCCGGATCGTGAAGCAGGTGGCTGACGCCCACGGCTGGGAGATCAGTGTCGCTGACGGCTCGAAGCAGGGAGCACGGTTCGAGATTACCGGCGTCGAGTTCACAACTGAATAGCCTCACTGTCGACTCGTACCGACAACTTCGGGTATACGAGGGCAGTTGGAGAAAACCGTCGGCACGTCTGGCAGGCGTGCTGCGGGGAACCGGGCCTAGAGCTGCGAATAGCTAGTCGACAATACGCGAAAGCTGTGTGATACAGGATTCGGCTTCTGCGACCAGCTGCTCGACAACGTCGGCAGCCGGAATGACATCGTCTGTCTGGCCGCTACTCTGGCCTGCATAGAGAGCGAGCGCCTCGAGGTTGCCATTGCTGCCTGCCACCGGTAGATCCGTGCTATAGCGCTCGATCGGATGTCCGGTCGGGGATTCTGCGACGGTTTCGCCTTCACCCGGTCGCTCGCCGGATGCTGGGCGGTCGGCCGACTCCCAGTCTTCGATGGTGCTATTGCGGAGCGTTCGGTGTGGCGTCCCCTCCCAACCGCTGTCGAATAGCTCCGAATGTACCGTATCAGTTTCGTCCGCTTCGACGATTCGCTCCCGGTAGAGTGATTCGACAGCGGCCTCCTCGGTCGCAACGAACCGGGTGCCCAGCCAGGCGCCATCAGCCCCGGCGGCGAGAACGGCCGCGACGCCGCGACCGTCGGCGATTCCACCGGCTGCAACGATCGGTACGTTGACTGCGTCGGCGACGGATGGGACGAGAGGGAGCGTCGCAACCTCACTCTGGATATGACCGCCAGCCTCCCAGCCCTGCGCTACGACCACGTCCGCGCCGGAATCGACGGCTTCCCTCGCCTCGTCAGCGCTCCCGACCGTTACGAGCGCGAGCGCATCCGCGTCATGAACGCGGTCAATATATTGTGTCGCGTCACCGAAGGAAAACGAGACCGCGGGAACTCCCGCCTCGAGAACTGCCTCGAGATGTACCTCGGTTGGGATTTCTTTCGCCTCGGGGTCCAAGACGATATTCACGGCGAATGGTGCGTTGGTCAACTCATGGGTTCGCTCGACAAATTCGGCGGCCTTCTCTGGCGACCGCCATGTAACCGCGAGCATGCCGAGGCCGCCGGCGTTCGACACCGCTGCGGCAAGTTCTGGCTGGGTCGCGCTGCCGATTGGAGCCTGTACGATGGGATAGTCGATTCCGAGCCGTTCACAGAGAGACGTCGAGAGACTCATGGCTGGTTTCCTCGAACAAGACCCCGAACTGTTTCCATCGAAGATGACATCCGTGGCTCTCCGGCGATGATCCGTTTGCCGTTCGACTCTCGTGGACATTCCAGATGCCAACTCATCATCCCAATTCTTTCGAGAGGGATTTTATAATGTCTTGGCGACATGTATGCCGGCGAGTTGTCCTAGCGTTACCTGGTCACATAAGTGTCTGGAAAACGATATGTTTGTCCGTCTGCTACTGGGACACACAATGTCGTCGACAACATCTGGCCTTCATCACGTGACCGCGATCGCGGGTGATCCGGAACGTAACGCCAAGTTCTACGTAGACACACTCGGACTGCGGTTCGTCAAACGGACCGTCAACCACGACGATAACAAGACGTACCACTTCTACTTCGGTGATCAAGAAGGGACACCCGGAACGAACATTACGTTCTTCCCGTGGACTGATCACGGTCGTCAGGGGGAGTTCGGTGCAGGACAGACCCAAGATACGGCCTACCTCATCCATCCGCAGTCAGTCGAGTACTGGGTTGATCGTCTCGAATCCAAAGGCGTAGACGTTGACCGTAGCGAACGGTTCGGGGAGACCGTTCTCCAGTTCGACGATCCGGACGGAATCGGACTCGAACTCGTCGCTTCGGACTCGGCTGCAACTGCCGATGCGAAGCCGTGGGAAGAGAGTCCAGTCCCGAAAGACCATCAGCTCCGTGGGTTTCACAGTGTCACCCTGGCCGTCGCGGAGTACGGACCAACCGAATCGATCCTCACAGAGGTTCTTGGGTTCGAACTGGAGGCTGAGGCTGACGGGAGACGACGCTACGTGGTCGGCTCCGGCCCCGCATCGACCGTCGACCTCGTTCAAATCGACGCGGGACGTGGGCAGATGGGCGTCGGAACCGTCCACCACGTCGCGTTCGAGGCGACTGACGTCGAAGAGCAAGAACACTGGCGGGATGCGCTTAGTTCTCACGGACAAAACGTGACCGAGGTCATCGATCGGAAGTACTTCCACTCGATTTACTCCCGCGAACCGGGGGGCGTTCTCTTCGAGATTGCAACGACTGACCCTGGATTCACCGCCGATGAGGAGGTGGACGAACTGGGATCGAGGTTGACTCTTCCGGAGTGGCTGGAAGATGAGCGCACACAGATCGAAGCACAACTCCCCGAGTTCGATCCGACGACAGTCGGAGCCGGAGAGAACTGACGTGAGCCAGGGCACCCAATCTCGGTTCGAGTACGAGCCCGCAGTCCTCAGATTCGGCACCGGAACTGTCGAGAGGCTTGCGGATGAACTCGCCGAACAAGGGCTCGAACGAGCGCTCGTGGTGTGCGGATCAACCGTCGGCAATACAACCGAAGTGATCGACCCCCTTATCGAAGGGCTCGGTGAGCGGTTGGCAGGTATCTTCCCGGAGACGACATCGGACAAGCGACTGGAGACAGCAGTCCGCGGACTCGAAGTGATGCGGAAACACGATGCCGACGTACTGGTCGGCCTGGGTGGGGGCAGCAGCCTTGACGTAACGAAAGTAATCAGCGTCCTCGCTGCAACCGACCGCGAACCGTCCGAAGTCGGACGAGAACTCGCTGAGACCGGATCAGTCTCCGTTCCATCTGGATCACTGACGCCAATCGTGGCCGTTCCGACGACGCTAGCTGGTGCCGACCACTCCAGTGTCGCTGGCCTCACAGCATCCCCTTCGTCTGGTTTGGTCGACGAACAGGCGAGTGGCAGCATCTCTGCCTCCCAGCTGATGCCACGGTCGATTATATACGACCCTGCACTGGTTGCGACCACACCTAAACCGATTCTGGCTGCGTCCGCGATGAATGGGTTCAACAAAGGCATCGAGACCCTGTATGCTCGTAACGCGACCCCGGTGACCGACGCGACTGCGAGTCGAGGGCTTCGATTGCTTCACGACGGATTGCAACAGTTTGGCGAGCACACCGTTGACGAAGCAGTCTTGGAACCCATTGTCGAAGGTATTCTGCTCACTCAGTACGGCGTATCCCGACCTGAGGAGACGACGCTTTCGATTATCCATGCGTTTGGTCACGGATTGACCCGACCGTACGATGTCCAGCAAGGTGCTGCGCATGCGATAATCGCGCCCCAGGTACTTCGATATCTTTTCGAGAATGGTGCGGCTCGACGCGAGGTGCTCGCAGATGCAGTTGGTGTTGCTGAGGGGTCCAACTCCGCCACCTCCATCGTTGAGGCTGTCGAGCGTGTTGGGGACTCGCTGAACCTTCCGACCAGATTACGAGACGTTTCTGGGCCCGACCCTGCACAATTCTCCGAGGTGGCCCAGGCTGTCCGCAACGACCCCTTCATGAGGAATGCGCCGCCAGGACTCGACCCTACGCAGGACGAACTCGAAACAATCCTGAGGCGGTCCTACTGACCACACGCACTCTTTGGGCGCCCTCTTGTTGATTCGGAATGTCAAGTGCTGGCAGTATCCCATCTGAACCGTATCTCGATCTCGTCCGTATCTGTCACAGAGATGCCCTCGTCTGTTTCGGTCACTGTCCACTGACTGGCGGCGAGACGGTCTCGAAGGGCTTCGAGTGCCGCTTGTTCCGGCAGAACCACCTCGAACCAGGATAAGCCGCTCCCGCTGCGCGGTTTCGTTCGATGATGCCACGTGTTCGCCGCGATATGATGGTGATACTGCCCGGCGGAGACGAAGTATGCGTTTGGGAACGCAGTTTTCACCCCGAATCCGAGAGTGCCTACATACAACTCCCTGAATGCCTCGAGTGAGGAGACTTCGAGATGGACATGTCCGATGTCTGTTCCCGCGGGTGCCTGTGTTTCTCCTTCAGCTGCGTCTTCGATCCCATCGATATCGATCGGATCGTTACCGATTCGAATGTTGCCATCGTCGGCGATAGGCCACTCCGCCTTTGGGAAGTCGCGGTAGATTTCGACACTGTTCCCTTCGGGATCTGTGAAGTAGAGTGCCTCGCTGACCCGATGGTCGGTCGCACCGCTGAGCCGCGAGTGTTCCCGAATCCGACCGAGTGCATCACCGAGTGCTGCACGCGAGGGAACTCTGAATGCAGTATGGAAGAGCCCTGCAGTTGGTCCACTTTCCGGGAGTGTGTTTGCCTCCTCGAGGACGAGGAGAGGGGTCTCTCCAGTACCGAGGACCGAGACGGTGGTCGACTGGTCCAGAACACTGAGCCCGACGACACGCTGGTAGAATTCGGTCATCTCCGCGAGATTCGAGACCAGGAGTGCTGTGCGTCCAATCCGTGTGTCTTCTGGGAGTTCGTCTGTATTCATGAGTCAGTAAAGCGAGTGCTGTTAATCGGTTCCTGGCCCTCGGTCGAGGCAGCTCAGGAGGTGGGCCGCCGTGGGTACTGAACTGGCTCGTCACATCTGGGCCCCTGTTGTCGGTCGCACCGGTCGCGAGTACTGTTGCATTCTGGCGTTCGAGTACAGTACTCCGTTTGTTTGTATACCCAAATATAGCTCAGGCAACACTGCGGTGATCAGGTACTGCCGCCCCAACCACTGGTCTCGTACGCAGAGACAGGATCGACGAATACGGTCACAACAGAAGTCTGAATATCTGCACGGCGACAACACCGCAGAGGAGCGAAAGAACGACGTTGTCGCTACGCCACATCACAAAGAGAACGATACCTGCTGCGCCCCATTCTGCTGGGCCAGCACTGATCAGTTCAGGGCCGAGAATAGAGATGATAATTACGCCGGGCAGTATTTCGAGTCCAGATTCAACCCGGTCTGAGACCTCGATACGGCTGAGAAGCCACAGTCCCCCTGCTTTCGTCACGTAGGTCGCAACACTCATTCCAAGGACCACGGCCACGACGAACGGATCCAACTGGAGTCTACTCATCGAAGCGAATCACCTCGACGACACTGCCGGCGACTCCGCCGAGAAGGATGTACCACCGTCCAGGCAGATACTGAGCAGCGAGAATGGCGACTCCAAAGGCTGTAATCCACGGTAACAGACTCGATTTGCCTTCCCAGAGTCCAACTGCAATCGCGATGAAGACGGCTGAGAGAACGAAATCGAGGCCGTACTGTGACGGCTCACCGATCGCGCCGCCGGCGATCGCACCGACAACTGTCGCAACGACCCAGAACGACCAGATAGCGAGCCCACTCCCGAGAAGATACGCTCCCTGCTGGCTCCCGGATTTGAACTTTCCCATGGTCAGTGCCCAGTTCTCGTCTGCGGTGAAAAAGACGCTGCCGTACGCTTTCAGTGGGGTGAGCCGACTGAACCAAGGTCGTAGCGCCGCTCCCATCAACACGTAGCGAAGATTCACAATGAATGTCGTCCCGATGACAGCGATCACGGGGATCGGCATTTCCCATAACTCGATCACAATCAACTGTGCCGCCCCTGCGAGAACAGTTGCGCTCATGAAGGCTGCTTCAGCGACGCTTAATCCCGCCTGCCGAGCAAGGACGCCGAAAACAATCCCGTACCCGGCCACACCGAGTGCAATCGGTACGCACTCGATGAATCCATCCCGAAGCCCTCCAACGGAAAATCGCAGAGACGACTCTCCGGAGGACGCTGTTTGGTGCGAAATATCAGCCTTGTTACCACTCATGGTCTTGACTCCGATAGACGTGACTCTGGTTGGTAGTCGAGCCTAACACGGTCACAACACGGGTAAGACGACGGAATGACCTAAAAGCTCGGAGAATTCAATTTCTCCTCGGCCGCCTACCTCTCTCCGAACCGACAGATCTCTGTCTCGGAGAGTACGCTCCGCATTAGTTTTTCACCGCGGTCAGAAAGCGTATACTGTCCATCCTGGTTCTGAACGAGTTGTTCGAGTTGCCGAAGATGGTAGTTGAATTTCCCTTTATCACTGACTGATGTCGAGTCTCGAAGCGCTGTGTAGGAGAGTGAGTCTGATTGGTTGTACAGGGCGGCAAGAATCTCAAGCCGGGTCGTATTCGATAGTACCTCAAATAGCCCAGTTGCGGCTTCAATTTCAGACTCTTGGAGAAATTCAGCAGACGACTGCGTCGTTTGGTCCCTGAAACTAGCAGTGGACCAGCGCCAGTCTGGTATTGCCATCACTGAATTGTTAGCGATAAGCTCTCATATATCCTGCTCAGTGGTTTTAGTTACCGGACATCTCGGAGTCAGTAATTCGTCTATCGATCTCTTTTGCCTCTAGAGCGGTTCCGATACTAGATGAAAACAGCGCAACCCCAAGAAGCATGTCCGTGGTCGAGGGTTCTCCGAACGCTGTCAGTGCGGGAGATAGTGCGGTATAGAGCAGAGCCACCGCGAACAACAGTTTGATCGTGGCTCCTTGCTTTTTTCCACCGGTTGTCGGGCCGCCGGAGATAGTCCGGAGTACTGCTGGTGCATCCGTCGTGGGTGGGGACGACAGTAATCCTAGCCCTGCGAGGATCCCTATCGCGATGGGGAATCCAATCGCTGGATGTCCGAGACCTCGCAAACCCACTGCGATAATACTAAGCACGACTCCGATACTGTGCAGTACCGTCGAGTAGTAACCGGTCCTCGATAGGTTGTGTATCCAGGACAATGTATAACCTAACATCTATCTGGAATTTTCTGATAATGACTCAGTTTGGAGTGAAGGTCTCGGTGTGGTCGTGAGCGAATTCGGTGAAACTCCCCGGCGGTTCCCCGGTGACTTGGGTAATGTGATCGGTATTCAAGTCGGCAATCCCGTTTCCAAATGCCACCTGAAGACCGACCATCGCGTCTGCTAACCACTCCGGATTTCCCTCGTTCAGAATCGATTGTTTGGCCTCAGCGGGTGTCAACTCCTCGAATTCTACCTGCCGGCCGGTGGCTTCGGTGAGTGCTGCCGCCATGGCTCCGAATGTAATCGGTTCCGGACCGGTCGGTTTGTACACCTGTCCCCGATGGCCTTCGTCGCGAAGGGCATGGGTGACGAGTCTCGCGACATCGCGCGTATCGACAACGTTGATTTTGGCGTCTGCTGGAGTTGCTCGGGCAAACACTCCCTGCGATCGAATCGTCGCTGCGTCATCCAGCAGATTTTGCATGTAGCTGACCGGCCGAACAAACGTATACTCGATATCAGATGCTTCAATTTCTTCCTCGATACGACCGTGCCACCGTGCAATATCCCACGACGTGTCGGGATCTGCCCCAGCAGCAGAGAGCTTGACGAGATGCGTGAGATCGGCACGTTCAGCAGCCGTTACGAAGTTCGATTGCATTTCAGCCATGTTCTCGACGTTCGGTGAGAGCAAGAATGCCTTCTCGACTCCCTGAAGCGCAGAATCGAGTGTTTCCGGAACCATAAAATCGCCTTTGACTACCTCTACATTCTGATTCTCGCCCAAATCGACGCTCTCCGGATTGCGCGTCATCGCCCTCACTGATACGTCAGTTTCTGCGAGTAGCTGAACTACTACGGACCCAATGTTCCCGGTGGCACCGGTCACGAGCACCGTCGAATCTTGCAACGCCATTTCGTTCTCTAATTAGCCATTGAACTAATATATAGTTCTGGCAACAATAGCGCAACCAGGTGACGGGGACCCAACTACTTGCTTCTCATCGCGATTATTGTGGTTGTTTTCGTGGCTACGTCACAGATTACGGTGTGGGATTTGCGTTTTGTGCTGGCATGGTGGGAAAGACCTGTGATAATCACTGTCACTGCACACGATTACTGGTCGCGGACGACCAGCACTGGTTGAGAAAATCGCTCGACGACCTGAGCCGGTGTTGGCCAACAAATGCGTTCGCGAAGCGACGGTTCAGACTCTCCAACGCACAGCATCTCGTACTCTTCGACAGCCGCGGCGATAGCTCCTCAGTCACTAGCAGTATTTACTGACGCTTTCGTCCTTGATTGCATCAGCTGGCTTCTTGACAGTCTGCTACTAGTAGTTATCCAGTGTTGTCGGGCTTGACGACGAGCATCTCGCCGTGCTGTTCCTGCTTACGGGTTCCCTCGAAGACGGTCGTACGACGGCCAGCGATCACGTGGGCCTGTTCGGACATAGGGCGGCTGGCCCCGCAATCGCATGTAAGCATACGTCTCTCTGGCCTGGGTGACCGCTGCCGATATGTACCATCGGATGCAACTCGTCGTATGGCTCCATCGCACGTCCTCGTTCCACTCGATGGTTCTCCCCTCGCCGATGCAGCACTCGACGAGGCGCTGGAACTTTTCGACTGTCGTCTGACGGTGCTGAACGTGGTGACGCCGCTCGACGTGAGGATGAGCGAGGGCGGCGTGCTCGACGCCGGCGAGGACCGCCGCGAAAGCGCACGTGAGCGGGCCGACCACATCGTCGAGGCGGCAACGACGCGCGCTGCCGAGGCCGAGCGAACGATCGAGACAGCCGTCGAGACCGGCGACCCGGCCGAAACCATCCTCGCGTACGTCGACGCACACGATGTCGACCGGGTCGTGATGGGTGGCCACGGCGGCGAGCGGAGCAGTATCGCCCGCCGATTGCTCGGGACCGTTGCGACGACTGTCGTCGGCGAGGCTCCGGTGACTGTGACTGTCGTCCGCTAAACTCCGCCGCCGAGTACCGCGGCAAAGACTCTGTACAACCCGAATCCGACCGCGATCGAACTGACCAGCGTGATCACCCAGAACGTGAGCGTCACGCCGATTTTCCGCCGCGAGACGCCCGCCGAGCCACCAGCGAGGCCGCCGCCGATCACGCCAGAGATGATGATGTTGTTGAACGAGATGGGGATTCCCAGCGCGATGGCTAGCTGTGCGATGATAAAGCCGGGCACGAGCGCGGCGATGGAGCGGCGGACGCCCAACTGCGCGTACTCCCGGGAGGTCGCCTGGAGCAGTTTGGGTGCGCCCATCCACGCGCCGACGAGGATGCCGGTCGCACCGAGAGCGAGCAGCACGATTCCGGGCAGGCCGAGTTCGGTCCCGTAGAGGTTTTCGAGCGGACCGGTCGCCAATCCAACCTGGCTGCCGCCGCTGGAGAAGGCGACGACACTCCCGAGGACGACGAGAAAGGCCCGGATTCCTCCTTCTGCGGACTCTTCTGTCCGTCGGCGCATGATCGAGAAACTCACCGCCGCGACGGCCAGCGTTACGAGCACCAATAGCGGATCGATCCCGGCGACTGTCGGTGTCTCGACCTGTCTCGCGAAAAACGACCCGATGGAACTCTGATCGACCCCTGGAGGAGAGGGAATGATCGTCAGTTGCACGTTCGCGATGATACCGCCAACGATTGCCGCCAGCAACGGGACGCTGGTGGTCTCGGGAATATCGTCGCGCCGGAGTAGCGTCGCGGTCAGATAGGCGAGTCCGCCCGACACAGGGGGGACGAGCACCCAGAATATCGCGATTTGGCGGTAGGTGTCGATGGCGGGATCACCGCCCAGCGAGAGTCCAACGCCGACCATCGCCCCCGTCGTGGCGAACGCTGCGGGCACTGGATAGCCGGTGTAGACGCCGATGACCATGAACGTCGTCGCGGTCAGCAGGCCCGCCGTCGCTGCCAGCGACGTGATCTGTACGCCGTCGATGAGGCCCGCACCGACTGTTTCGGAAATTGCTCCGCCCTGTGCCAGTGCACCGAGCGCAGCGAGAATCCCGACGAGAAAGGCCGCCCGCATCGTCGAGATGGCGTTGGCACCGATAGCGGGGGCGAAGGGTGGCGAGTTGCTGTTGGCCCCGAGGGCCCACGCCGTGGCGAGACTGGTGATGGTTGCCAGTGCGACGAGCGCCCAAAAAACGAGCCCCGGCACGTCACCTCCCCCCACAGCGCTGGCGATGACTCATATCTTTGGCTTCTCTAGGGGCTCGAATAAAGTTTCCTGTGAGGCGATATCCTCCCGGGTCACAGCACAACGTATTGCCTTCGCAGTTTCCGCTCTCGATCTTTCGCCTACCGGACTTTCACCCCGTGAGCGACCCGTTTAGCACTTTTGCCGCGACGAGAATCGGATCCCAGACCGGGCTAAACGGCGGCGCGTACGCGAGGTCGAACCGTTCGAGTTCGCCAACTGTCGTCTCCTTGTGTAACGCCGACGCCAGCGTGTCGATACGGATCGCCGCCCGATCCTCGCCGGCGATGGTGCCACCGAGCAGTTTGCCGCTCCCGCGGTCGGCGGTCAGCGTCACTGTCGTCTCCGCGTTGCCGGGGTAGTAGCCCGACCGCGACCCCGCAGTGATCGTCTCCGAGACGGGATCGAAGCCGGCCGCCTCGGCGCGGTCGTGGTCGACGATTCCCGTCCGACCGCACTCCAGATCGAACGCCTTCAGCACCGCCGTTCCGGCGATATCGCCGACGGGTTCGAGGCCGCCAGCGACGGTCTGGCCGATAGCGCGGCCGGCGCGGTTGGCCGTCAGTCCGAGCGGCACCCACTCGTCCTCCCCGGTGACGGCGTGGCGGTCCTCCGCGCAGTCGCCCGCCGCGTAGATATCCTCGACCGCTGTCCGGCCGTACTCGTCGACTGTGATCGCGCCGGAGTCGCCGAGCTCGACGCCCGTGTCCGCGACGAGTCCCGTGTTCGGCCGGATTCCGATCCCGACGAGTGCTAGATCTACCTCGACTGTCCCGTCCTCGGCGACGACGCGCTCGATGCTTCCGTCGCCGTCGAGGGTTTCGACTTCGGTGTCGAGATGCAATTCGACTCCGGATTCGTCGAGATACTCGACGAGTTCGTCGCCGACAGCCTCGCCGAAGGGCGGGGCCGGACGACTGGGGCGCTGGTAGAGATACGTGTCGAGGTCCCACGCGAGGAATGCCTCGGCCATCTCGACGCCGACGTAGCCGCCGCCGACGATGGCGACCGTTTCGGGCGGGTCGCGCTCGAAGTACTCGGTCATCTCCGAGAGGTCGACGTAGCCAGCGTCGAAAATCGAGTCGTCGGCTTCCTCGGGCGGGGTCAGAAGCGCCCGCAGCGCCGCCGCCGAGTGCATGTGGTGCATCGTGAAGACGTCGTCCAGATCGGTCCCGTCGATGGGAGCGCTGACCGCCCGCGCGCCCGTCGCGATCAGAAGATCACCGTAGGACTGCTCAGCGGATTCGCCGTCAGCCTCGACGCGGACGACCTGTCGGTCGGGGTCGATATCGACGACTTCGTGATTGCGGTGGAGGTCGACGCCGCGCTCGCGGACCTCCGAGGGTGACAGCGAGAGTAGATCGCCGATCGAATCGACCTCGCCTTTCACGTAGTATGGCATCCCGCAGTGAGCGTAGGAGATCCAGTCACTTTTTTCGTAGACGATAACCTCCCGGTCGGGATCCTCTCGTTTGCACTTACTCGCTGCGCTCAACCCGGCGGCGTCGCCGCCGACGACGACGAATGGTTCGCTCATACAGGCCTCTCTCCCGTCTCGCTGGTAAGTGTTGGTGAGAATCCGGTAACCCTCGACTGCACGCTGAGATTACTCTGTCTGTTGCTCCGACTCGGTCAGCGAGTACAGCGTCTTCCGTGCGTCGACGACGGAACTTCTGGAGGTGACGACACCGGCGTCTTCGAGTTCTGAGAGGGCAGACCGGACTGTTCGACCGGCGAGAAGCGTCTGCTCGGCGAGTTGTGGCTGTGTGAGTTCACCTTCGTGTTCGAGCGTCTTGACGACAAGTTTCGCGCTAGGCGGCATCTCCGACAGCGCAGTCGCTTCGTCAGAACGCGACTGTTTTGCCATACATTTCACTGTCGTGGAGGACACAATAACCTTTCCCGGTGATGTGTATCCTGTTTGCACAACCGGTCACACTGGTCCAAACCCCGTGGTAGGCGCGTTCTATCACATAATCCCTTCGCAGATTGGTGTCGTGGACACACGACGAACACAGCATCATACCCCCTACTCTCGAAGGTGTTGCTGTATGACACGAAACACGGGAGAGACGAACCGGCGACGACTCCTGCAGGTGCTCGGTGCCGGCGCAACGGTCGGGCTGGCCGGCTGTGGGAGCAGCGACGACGATAGTTCTGATGGCCAAGACGACGATACCAACGGGCCGAACGACGACAACGACTCGGCCGACCAGACCGACGACGGATCGGGAACGGAGGACGAACAGGTGCCGGGCGCGGATGTCATCGGCGGCCCCGACGATCTCCAGTCCTCCGCGACGGTCGAGGCGCTCTCACTCGACTCCGATCAGGGTGCGGGGCAAAACGTCTTCTCGCCCGCGGTCGCGTGGGTCGAGGAGGGCGCGACGGTCACATGGGAGATTGCGAGCGGAAACCACTCTGCGACCTCCTACCATCCGGACACTGACGCAGTGCTGCGGATTCCAGAGGGCGCCGACTCTTTCGACTCCGGGACGATGTCCGGCGGGACGTTCGAGCATACTTTCGAGACGCCCGGCGTCTACAACTACTACTGCCGGCCGCACCGCGGGCTGGGGATGGTCGGGCTCGTGATCGTCGGCGAGGCTGCAACCGGTCCCGGAACGGCTCCGATCGAAGACCTCGGCAGTTCCGAGAGCACCGGACTGGCCGACCTGCTCGAACTGACTGGCGTCGAGATCGAAGCCCCGACAGTGAGCTACGACTGGACGGACGGGACGTGGGATTCGTACTGGTACTCGCTGTACAATATGAGCACGACGATTACGCTCTCGGGCAACGGGATCATCTTCCCGGCCACCGACCAGCAACGAGAACAGTTCAACCAGCGATTCCCGGCAATCGTCGAGGCCGCCGACGCTGACCAACCGCCGGTCATCGAGCCGAACCTCAACATGGCGCCGTTCACCGAGGGCGATCCGAGGTTCACCGAACAGCCAGTCTTCGACGGCGACGGCGGGCGGCCGGATGCTCGCACACTCATGTGGGACCGGGAGGGCTCGTCGATGACAGTCAGTCCCTCGTCGCTGGCCTGGACCCACCTCAAGGGCATCACCTGGGCGAAAAACTTCGAGGATCACGCCGATATTCTGCCGGCGGCACTCGCGCCTCGGTTCCGGGCGATGGTCCTATCGACGATGGCCCAGGTTGGCACCGTCTTCGCCCTCGTCGGCGAGCAGGGCGGCGGCAATTTCCGGCTGAACGACGAGAACCTGCTGGTCGGCTCTGCGTTCCGGCCGGGCGAGGGACTGGTCGACGAGACGCCACAGCCCCGTCACCATTCTTCGATGCTGTGGTTTCTCTCGAACCTCAACAGCCTCGCACAGGGCGGCTGGTTCGGCTACGAGAACCCCGAGCCGCTGATCCCGTCCGAGAACATCCAGATGCTCACCAACGGGATGGGTCAGACGACGATGAACGCCGTCGATCCCGCGAGTGTAGAGAACACCCGGTTGGCTGGCGAACTGCTCGGCGCTATCGGCTGGTTCGGCACCCAGACCCAACAGGACCAACTCCGAACTGCGGCGGCCGACTACGCCGACGGACTGGCCGGCCGTATCGAGGCCAACCTCGATGATAACGGCCGCGTCGACAGCGGCGCTGCCAACCAGGCCGCCACGCAGGGCGTCGTCGGGCAGGGGCTGCTCTGGGCCTCACAGATCGACGGCGTCGACCACTCAGATACGGCCGATAACGTGCTGGGCTACCTGTCCGAGGAGCTGTACGACGAGGATGCCGGCACCTTCGCATCCGGGCCGGACGACTCGACGTACACCATCACGGCGCGGGACGCGGGCGACATCACCGGTGGGCTGAACGCTGCGGACGTGCTGTTGGACCGCTCGGAGATACAGTCCCAGTACGCCTCCTTCTTCAACCAGACGTTCAATCGCGGCCGCCTCCAGCGGGCCGAGCGGCCGAACTCTCGGGAAGAAAACGCAGAGTACACGCTCCCGCTGCCGCCGAACGCCGGTGGCGAGTTCGGTCAGGCGGCGGTCTACAACCGCGAGGTTGCCTACGACACCGCGGCCGACGAGTGGTCGGTCACCGACGACACCTTCGACACCGAAATGGCGCTGTATCTCTCGAATCAAGAGATCTGGATCAGCCAGTGGGGCGGGGAGTTCTATCAGGGCCGCGGTGTCCCCGGACGGACGGACACGCTGGAGTGACGTTATCGTGCGTTAACTCCGATTTTTATCAGTGACTGTGACGTAGTTCACCTGTGACAGACGACAATTTCGATCTGACCCAGCCAGAACTGAGTCGTGAGGATCTCCTGATCGTGGATGACCCGCGTTTCACCGAGGAGACAGTCGCACTCGTGACCGGTGCGGCCTCGGGTATCGGGCAGGCGACAGCGGTTGCACTCGCCGCCAACGGCCTGACCGTGGTCGGTGCGGATATCGATACCGACGGGATGGAGGAGACAAAAGAGATCGCAGACGATGTGGGCGCCAGCGGACGCATCGAAGCGGTCGAGACAGACCTGACCGACGACGAGGATGTCGGCGCAGTCGTCGAGGCGGCCGCCGACCTCGGCGACCTTCGGTACGTGGCCAATATCGCCGGGATGCAACACATCGACTCCATCGCGGAGTTCCCGATGGAGAAGTACGATCTCTTGCAGGATCTCATGGTCCGGTCGCCCTTTGTGACGGCGAAGAAGACTATTCCGCACATCGAGAACACCGACGACGGCGTCGGCGCAATCGCCAACATGTCCTCGGTTCACGGCCACTACGCGACCGAGCGCAAGCCTGCCTACATCACCGCGAAACACGCGATCGCCGGACTGACACGTGCGATAGCTGCCGAAGGGAACGGGACTCTCCGCGGCTTTTCGGTCTCGGTCGGCTACGTGTTGACGCCGCTGATGGTCAACCAGATCGAGGACACCGCCGAGCAGCGCGGTATCTCGAAACAGGAAGTCGTTGAGGACGTGATGCTTGGACAGGCCCGAACGAAAGAGATGATGACTCCCGCGGAGGTGGCGAACCTCTTCACCATCGGTTTCTCTCGACACGGGAAACACCTCAACGGGGCAGACATGCTCTGGGACGGCGGCTACACAAACACCTACCAATGATCGACGTAGAATGGCAGAGGACTGACAGATGAGCGAGTCGACAAACATCGCAATCGCCTGCCAGGGCGGCGGGAGCCACACCGCCTTCACTGCCGGTGTCCTCGAACACCTCTTCGAGAACTGGGACGACGAGTACGAGTTAGTCGGGATCAGCGGCACTTCCGGCGGTGCGTTCAACGCGCTCGCCGCGTGGTACGGACTGGTAACGGGCGACACTGACGATGCCGCTGGGATTGTGATTGACCTCTGGGATGACATCGCTGCGAACGGATACACTGAACGAGCGACGAACGACTGGTTAAAACTGCTCAATCGCTTCCAGAGCGCGGGCATGCCGTTCCCACAATTTAGCCCGTATCAGATACCCGGCCCCGAGCTGGGGAAGGAGCGAATCAGAGAGATTCTCGAAGCGCATATCGATTTCGACGCCATCCCCACCCACTGCCAGCCGACGAGACCGGATCTGGTCGTCGGGACAGTCGATATCAACGCCGGTGTCTTCGAGACGTTCACCAACGAGTCCGTCACCGTCGATGCCGTCTTGGCGTCGGCGGCGGTTCCGAATCTCTTCGAGGCCGTCGAAATCGACGACCATTACCACTGGGATGGACTGTTCTCACAGAATCCGCCGGTCCGTGATCTGATGCATCAGCCACCGGAGCGCAAGCCAGACAAACTCTGGATCATTCAGATCAACCCGCAGCAACTGGAGAGTGAGCCGACGAGTCTCGACGAGATCGGCGATCGGCGCAACGAACTCTCCGGAAATATCTCGCTGAATCAGGAACTGGGATTCATCGAACGAATCAACGACTGGATCGAAGCGGGCAAACTCCCGTCCGACGAGTTCAGACACACCGAGATTCGCCGCATCGAGATGGGGCGGCGGTACCACTGCTCGACAAAGATGGACAGGGACCCCGAGTTCATCGACGAACTGATCGATCTGGGCCGGGAACGGGCGGCGGCGTTTCTCGACGGAGATCTGAGCGGTGAGTCGGCCACTGATGGGGGCCATTGAGAGTGTAGCTATGACTGGGGATCCAGCCACCAACGATCCGCCGCGGGTCGAATTGTACGTGCGCTCGCTCGCCCCGACAGATATTCGTGACAAACAGGAACAGGTCCTCGAACGACTCACACACCTCGATGCTGACGACACTATCGCTAACTTCGAGGTCGTTGTCTGTGGCGAGACGGTCTGCCCCTCCTCGGTTACCGCCGAGACAAAAATCGGACAACGTTTGCTTGCTCGGCATCGAATGGCTAAACAGTGGGCCGAGAACCGCAACCGAGACCTGGTCGGATTCGAGCAACACGGAACGGACACGACAATCGCCGGAACGATCGTTGCGGGGGTTTCCTTCCCCCGGATGTTGCTCATTGAGTTCCGTGCAGATTCGCCTTCGTTTGTTGCCCCATCGAGAAACGGCTCCGAGACGACCAGCATATCTGATCGACTCGATTTCTACGACGGGTAACATTAGGCTCATGCGGTTAGGAGTACCTCAGTTAGGGATATATGGACGGCTCTAAAACAGGCAGATGGGGCTGCCGAAAACAACTGCCGAACCCCAACCGCTCGGCAGCCTCGACTGGCTTCGCGAGTATCTGCCTGTGACCGGAACGGCTCCAAGTCTGTGTGACTGGGTCCACACTGGACTGTTCCGTCTGGCATTCAATTTTTTAGGATGGACTACTCCTGGCGGGCCTGCAACACACAGTCTTTGGATTTGAGCAACTGCGCCGAGAAATGCAGGCAGGGCGAGTCTCCGAACACCTTTTTGGTAACGTGTGTCACTGTTGCATATCCGACTCGGATACTAGTGTGTTCCCATCTTCTGTCACGGTATGGGGGGCGACGAACCACACACCTCTGACCGGACGCCAGCGTGTACAACCACGAGTTCCTTCGCTGACCATCAAATCAGTGATGGCTCGACACTCATCCGCCGCACCTATCACCGGCTGCGCTCGGCACACACCGAGTACCAGCCGACGGAGTCGTTTTTTGATGCCCTTGAGTCAGCCTTCATCTGGGCGTATCTCGGGACGACCGAAGAGCGTGGCGTGCCGGAACACGTCGCGGCAGCGATAGACGATGCCCGCGCTCATACGAAAGCGGAGTTCGCGGACCAGCCCAGCGCCGACCTCCGGACGGATATCATTCCGACCTTCTACAAGCACGTCGCCGACTTCCACTGTGTCTACCGGGACGAGTAGTTTATTCGATGCAGCAACTTATCCTCAAAGTATCTCGTCGGAAAGCCTGACAGGCCTGCTTGAACACTTCGGAGAAACTGGGAGCAGGCCGAAAAGAGTGCGAGAATCCGAACGCGTCTCACCCCGCTGTTGGAGTGGGCCGCGGACCGCGATCAGAGATAGGACTTGCTTTCCGGCAACTCACAGCGACTCCCGTGACAGTTTGTCGCCTTCTCGACAGCCGCCATATCCGGCGCATCGTCCGGCGACTCGCTCTGCCAGGCGTACTGGACCTCCTGGCCCGGATCGACGACGAATAGCGCCGATCGGGGGACGCGTCGGTGATCTTCCATCTCTTCGACGAGTACACCGTACGCTTCGGCGACGGTCCCATCGCTGTCGGACAGCAGCGGAAAGTCGATTCTGTGCTCTTCGGCAAACGCTCGGTGCGAATGTGCGCTGTCCGTCGAGATACCCAAGACGACCGTATTCTCAACCATCGAGAGATCGTCTGCGTCCCGGAGCATACACAGTTGTGAGGTACAGCTAGGGTGGAAATCGAACGGGTAGAACACGACCACGACTGCCCAGCCGTGTTCAGTGTACTCTTCGAGGCTGTGTGTGTCTACTCGCCCCCCGGCAGCCCCCGGAACCTCGAAACCGGGAGCCTGTTGTCCGATCTGAATCATACCTGATACTCTCTGATCGGCCCGAATGTAACTAGCTCACATATGTGTTATCATCACACAATCGACCCCTCCAGTGAAGGGTTCAGTCACTCTGTTATCTATATTGCGTAGCCGGACCGGACCTACTTCCACGTAGGCTGGGATTTAATGCGTATTAGTGTGAGATTCTCACAGACGGACGAATACATTTGATGACTCAGAATACAATACACCCCATTGTTCGGCCAGTCAGAGACTGCTCGAACTACTGGAGCGGCTGGTACAGCGACACTGCTCGCGTGAGATAATGGCTGAAGGCTACACGCGCTCGCGGAAGTATCAGGTGCTCGCGCTGCTGGCAACAGCTGAATTACTGGCGATGACGCTGTGGTTCAGCGTCTCGGCAGTTGGGCCAGAACTGGCGACGGCCTGGGGGCTCTCGGGTGCCGAAACTGCGTGGCTGACCAACGCGGTACAACTCGGCTTTGTCGTCGGCGCGCTCCTCTCGGCGCTGTTCACAGTGTCCGATGTAATCAAGCCGCGGTATCTGTTTTCGGCTTCGGCGCTCGTGGGTGCGGCTGCGACGGTAATCATCGCGACCAGTGTCAGTTCTTTTCTCCCTGCGGTTGTTCTTCGATTCCTGACCGGCGTGGCACTTGCAGGGGTCTATCCGCCTGGCATGAAGATTATGGCGGGCTGGTTCCAGGCTGGCAGAGGCTTCGCAATCGGAGTGCTGGTCGGTGCCTTGACTGTCGGGTCCGCGACGCCACACCTCCTGCGCGGAATCGGCGGTGTCGGACAGCCAACCCCTGTATTGCTCGGCGCTGCGGGCCTCGCAACCGTCGGAGCCGTGCTGGTCTTGTTTGTCGAACCCGGTCCGCACCAGGCACCGGCCGCACCGTTCGATCCGAGTGCGATCCGCCGGATCGCTGGCGACCGAGCGACGACTCTCGCCAATCTCGGCTATTTTGGTCACATGTGGGAACTGTACGCGGTCTGGGCATGGATTCCGGTGTATCTCTCGTTGAGTTTCGCCGAAAACGGTGGCGAGAGTGACGCGTTTGCTGCGTTCGTGACGTTCGGGACCATTGCCATCGGCGGGATCGGTGCCGTGCTTGCCGGCATCAGCGCGGATCGGCTGGGCCGAACGACCGTCACCAGCGCCAGTATGGTCGTCAGCGGGGGTGCGTGCCTGACCGCCGGATTCGTCTTCGGTGCGCCGACAGTCGTGGTCGTTCCGTTCGTCCTCCTGTGGGGGTTCGCTATCGTCGCAGACTCCGCACAGTTCTCTGCTGCTGTCTCGGAACTCGCGGACGATTCGTACGTTGGGAGCGCACTGACTTTCCAGACTGCGATCGGATACCTTCTCACGCTGGGGTCGATACAACTGACGCCCATTATTGCGGACTGGGTTGGGTGGCAGTGGGCATTCGCCCCGCTCGCAATCGGCCCCCTAGTCGGCACGAGTGCGATGCTTATGTTGCGTCGCCTTCCCAGAGCGGAATTGCTCGCTGGCGGCCGCGGGTGAGTGTTGTTGTGCTCTCAAACAGATTCCGGTAGATTCGCACGTTATCTCCGGGGTGAGTGAATCCACCGTCGTCGAGTTGCTCCCGAAGGATGAGATCCCGTCTATCGACGGCGACCCGGCCGCAGTGACGGGGTGTTCGCTCTGTGCTAGCGCGGTGAGTCCGACCGAACCCGTGAGGATTAAACGCTCACCTATTGCGGTTCTGGAAAACTCGCCGACAACGATGTGGTGCTGTACGACCGCGAGACGGAATCGGAGTGAAAACAATCCAGCGGGCGCTAACTTACTCTCGGAGTTGATCGAGAGCCGTCTTGACTGCCGACCAGTCTGGTTGCTCGTCCGGCGTGTCAGTGCTCCACGCATACTGGATGGCTCCGTCAGAATCGATCAGGAAGACCGAGCGTTTGGCGATGCGTTTGTGCCCTCGGAACTCGTCGTAAAGTACGCCGTATTCCTCGGCGACGCTGCCATCACTGTCCGACAACAGCGGGAACTCCACACCCTCCCGTTCGGCGAAGGCTGCGTGGCTGAATGTCCGATCCGTCGAAATGCCGAACACGGAGAGGTTCTTTTCCAGATCGAACCACGCGAGGTCGTTTATCGAACAGACGTGGTCCGTACACGCCGCGTTGAAATCGAACAGGTAGAAATTCAATAGGACGGGTCCCGCAGCCAACGCCTCTGCGAGTCCATACTGTTCAAAATCCTCGCTCCCGTCGGTCGTTCCAGGCAACTCGAAGGTCGGTGCTGCAACTCCTTCGGCGATCATAGTGAATAAGACAGAAGCTGAATGTATAATTCTCACTTACGGTCTGGTAACCCAGAGACGTACTGGTTGTCTCTCTATCCAGTCCGCGCTTGGATATCGATAGAAGTACGAAGTCGACGTGGCTGGGGGCGGTCCTGCTGGGATGACCGCAGCACTGTACAGCATGGCTCAGCCACAAAACTGTGGTCGTCTCCTGTACCGGAGGCCGCGCCGCCATGATGCAGGAAGTACACCGCCTGCTGGGAGTCGAAGCATAGCCTACCGGTTGGAAGCCCCTCAAAATCGGCCAAGTGCAACTGAAGAGTACGGTTGTGACATCCACCGC
Source organism: Halovenus anhuiensis (assembly GCF_037080055.1). NCBI lineage: Archaea > Methanobacteriati > Methanobacteriota > Halobacteria > Halobacteriales > Haloarculaceae > Halovenus > Halovenus anhuiensis. The sequence goes on along the minus strand of NZ_JBAOJI010000001.1, from coordinate 393,462 downwards.
GCCATGGTTTCTTCCTGTACCCGCGATATTTCGGTTGGTCGTCTGTGTCGTGGACACCACGCTTTCGGGCGTTGAACAACCATACAGAAGTTAGCTCGGAACATTGGTCTTCCACTGCTCTGCCCTTCTGTGGGTGACGAGCCTGCTAGTGGCTAACATCAGATCGGTATCTCAGTCCAAATAATTCACATAAGGAAGACAATCGAATCAAAATAGATTTTATCAAGAACCAAGCAGACAATGTGTGGACGGAGACGAGCAAACAGAAGGTGAGAGTACCCGGTTCTCGATAGACGAGGGCGGAGTAGATGTTCAGTTCTATGTTCTCTATCTCACGCGGTTTGCTGAAGGATTCGGCTTCATCACGCTGTTGACGCTCCTGCCGGCGTACATCAATACGCTGCAGCCGCAGGAAACCACAATTCTCGGACTAACAGTCAGCGCTGGCTTCATAATCGGGATGTACACCACCGGGTTCACACTGGCACAGACCGTCGCAGTCGTGCCGCTGGCGTGGGCGGGTGACCGATTCGATAAGCGAACAATCTTGCTTGTAATCCTCGGTCTCGGTGCAGGAGTGTACGCGCTCTTTCCGCTCGTCGACTCCTCGGCCTCGTTCATTCTGATCCGCGCCTTGCAGGGCGTCGCGGTCACCGGTGCCGGGTTGATGACGCTCTCGCTGGTCGGAGAACTCGCGACGATGAGCACTCGTGCCAAGCGGATCGGCCGAGCCAACGCCGCCTCCTTTCTGGCGTCGATTCTCGGCTCGCTGCTCGCTGGTTGGCTCCTCGATCTATTCGGGTTCACCCCTATCTTTGCGATTATCGTCGTGTTGCTGACCGTCGCGTGGGTCGGGTTGTACGGCCTACTCGATCCCGACCCGACGCGGATCGAGGGATTTCCGTTCTCTGATCTGGCGGTCAACCGTCGGATCCTGACAATGACGAGCTTTCGGGCGCAGTACGCCTTCGCCGTAACCATCGTCCGGACGTGGGTCCCGATCTACGCCGGGACGGCGGTCGCATCGGGTGGGCTCGGTGTCGCCGGCACCGCCGTCGCCGTCACCGTCACAGCGGAGAAGGCGACGAATATGGTCGGCCAGCTGTTCACCGGCCAACTCTCGGACGAGTACGGCCGCGCATTGTTCGTCTTCGCCGGCGGTACTGCGTACGGGCTCGTTGCCATCATGATTCCATTCGCCGCCTCAATCGGGTCGAACCTCGGGACGGCAATGACGCTCCCAATCCTCGGCTCCATCCCTGCAGCGTACGTTCCACTCGTTGTGTTCTCCGGACTACTTGGCGTCGCAGACTCCTTTCGAGAACCGGCGAGCATGGCGCTGTTTGCTGACGAGGGGACCGACAACGGCAGCGTCGCGTCGAGTTTCGGCGTCCGCGAACTCGTCTGGCGGCCTGGATCCGTGCTGGGTCCACTCATCGCTGGGTGGCTGATGGTGGAGGTCAGCATGGCTTCCGTCTTTTATATTGGTGGTGCGTTCGCACTCACGGGGGCTGGTGTCTTTGTGACCATTCTTCTCCTCACCCACGGAATGAGAGCACTGACCGCATGGTAAGAACCACAGCTACGGAGTGGCACTCGAATTCCTGAATCGGACAAGACAATCCCAAAGACCGCTCGTGGGAAGACCGTCACCGGGATTCACTCACGATCAGGCACACCCACTGTCCATACCCACCGTGAGTGCGACATCCACGACGGATTGGAAGTTAACACATATATCCAACAACCATCTATCCCTATTTTATATGCGATTCTGTGACGAGTGTGGCTCGATGATGCACACGGAGGACGACACGTGGGTGTGTCGTTCCTGTGAGAACGAGGAGCAGCGGGACTCACAAGCAGAAGCGGCGATGACAACCCAGGACGGACAGCGGGACGACGGAGTACCCGACGTGGCTGACGCGACCCAGGACTCCTCCGAGACGATGCAGGAGCCCTGTCCGGCCGAGGACTGCGACAGCGATCAGGCCTACTACGAGATGCTACCGAAGCCGGGTGGCTCCTACGAGGTTCGGCTGTTCACCTGCGTCGAGTGTGGCCACAAATGGCGCGAGTCCTGACCCCATCTCACGAACCCCGCCGCTCACAGGTGCACAGACAGCCAACTCAGACTCTCCGCTCGTGGGTACTCGGGCTCAAGTGGTGCCACACATCGACGCCAAACCAACTCCCACAACTTCCTTGCGGCGATCACCGACTGTTGGTAGAATGTTCACTACCCGAATTAGCAGTGCGGTAATTGTTGGAACACTCCGTGCAAAAACGAAACCGAAGACGGGGCCGCTCACTGATAGAGATTCAGCCGCTGGAAAACCGCACCCAGCAGAACCGCGACCGGGATGATCTCCAGCCGACCGACCCACATGTTGAACAGCAAGACGGTTTTGGCGGCCGATGGCATCTCCGGGCCGGTGATTCCCGAGGAGAGACCGACGTTACTCTGCGCACTCATCACGTCGAAGATGACGTATTCGAGCGGATATTCTGGTGGGAGAGCGGCCAGAAAGACCGTGATTCCGACGACGAGCGCCGAGAGCCACAGCACTAGCACCACTGTCGCCTCGGTGTACTCCCGCTGGACCTGCTCCTCGCTGAGTTTGCGGTCGTCGATCCGCAGGTAGCGAACGGCTGTGCTGGGCTGGAAGACGTTTCTGATCTGCCAGACCGTTCCCTTGATCAGCGTGATGACGCGGATGAGTTTGAGACCACTGACCGTCGACCCCGCGGCTGCGCCCGTCAACATTCCGAGACAGGCCAAAAGCGTCGGGCCTGCTCCCCAGACTCGTTCGGTTCCAGCACCCACGGACGCGGTCCCGAAGCCAGCGTTCGATGTCGCCGAGACGAACTGGAACAGCGCGATTCGGAACGTCTCTTCGAGTGTCTCGTACTGGCCACCTGCGTGCAGGAGTCCCGTCAAGACGATCGAGCCGACAGTGAACCAGATGAACACCCACCGAGTCTGGAGATCGGTATAGAAATTCCGCAGTTCGCCTTTGAAGATCAGATAGTGGACGGGGAATGCGATACTGCCAGCGACCATGACGGGAACGACGGCGTACTCGATCAGGGGACTGCCGTAGTGCCCGATCGAATCCGCGTGCACCGAGAATCCCCCAGTCGCGATGCCAGTCATCCCGTGGTTGATCGCGTCCCACAGCGGCATCCCGACCACGAGAAAGAGCAGAATCGAACCGACGGTCAGTCCCAGATAGATCTTCCAGATTTCCTGCACTGTCGAGACAACACTTGGGTGAATCTTCTCGGAACGAGCTTCACTCTCGTACAGCGTGAGCGATCCGCTGCCGGGCCGAGCCAGGATCGCGACGGTCAGCACGATAACGCCCACGCCGCCGATCCACTCCGTGAACGACCGCCACCAGTGGAGTGATCTCGGCAGTTGTTCCTCGACAGCGGCCATCGTCAACCCGGTCCCGGTGAAGCCACTCATGCTCTCGAACACCGCATCTAGCGGGTTGAGAAAGACGACCACCGTATCGTTCATCGCCGGCGTGTTGGCGTACGCGGGGAGAGGATCGTACTGCATCGTCGCTGCGACCAGAATAAAGGGGAGACCACCGAGGACACCGGTGGCGGCCCAGCCAACTGCGGCCGTTACCATCGCCTCCAGTTTCTCCGGCGGCTCCGCGTCCCGATACCGTCCTGCGAGTCCGGTTCCGATGCCGGCGACGATGCCCGCCGAGAGCAGGAATGCTGGAACCGTGAAGAACTCCCCGTTGAGAACGCCGATTATCAGCGAGATGACCAGCATCAACGAAACCACCTGCAGGATGCGGCCAACGTCGCGCGCGACAGTCGGTGTGTTCACTCTCATCGGCTTAGCTCCATCTGGACAGCAATTTCCATCTGTGTCGCGATTTGCAACATTCGTCTTCCCTCATCGTGTTATTTGGCGTCGTCCTCGTAGTGGCCGAAGATATCCGTTAGCTCGGGGGTTGCGCCGAAGGCAGAATAGACGGTCAACAGGTCATCGGGGTGAATTTCGGTGTCTCCGCGGGGGGTGATGGGCGGATCCTCTCCCTCCCGTTCGATTGCCACGATGAGTACATCGCTCGGAATCAGCTCGGCTTTTGCTGCTTCGTGCAGTGTCTTGCCCGCAACCGGTGCGCCGTCTGAGACGGTTATCTCGAACACCTCCGCCTCCTCGCCGATCCGCATGTAATCGACGATAGCCGGCCGAGCAACTGCCCGGTAGAGATATTCGGCGATGAGTTCCTGCGGGTTCTCCATCGTGTTGACACCGATCTGCCGGTAGAGTGCCATGTGTTCGGGGTTGTGGACGACAGACATCACTGACGGAATATCGAGTTCTTTTGCGAGCAGACAGATCATGATATTCGTTGCGTCCTGATCGGTCGTCGAGATGATCGCATCCGCCTGGTCTGCACCGGCGTCTTTCAGTGTCTCTTTGATCGTCGCGTCCGCGTTGAGCACCAAACAGTCGTATTCACTGGCGATGGTGTCCGCGCGTTGCTCGTCTTTTTCGATGACGACGACTTCGTTGCCGGACTTCGTCGCGATATCGATCAGCGGGCGTCCGATATCGCCTGCACCGACGACGATGATGTACATATATCTTCCATTCAGCCGTCTCGATTGAAAACGTATCGTCTCTCTGGTTTCTCGGACCGCAGGACCCCCACTGGGGGCGGGGAAGACGCACATTCTTAACGCAAGCGGTGGTTACAGCCGATATGAACAGCCACAGCGAAAGCGAGTCCGAAAAGCTACTCGGTCACGTCCTCCTGCCGGTCGCTAACGAGGAGGACGCGCTTGCGACGGCGACCGCCCTCGAACCGTACGACCCCGAGCACGTGACGGCTCTCCACGTCGTCGAGAAAGGCAGGGGAGTTCCCGACAAGACGCCGGTCGAGCAATCCGAAGAAGTCGCCGAGGAATCCTATGATGCGGTCCGGACGGTCTTTCCCGATGCAGACGACCACACCGCATACGGCCGGGATGTCGTCGACGAAATCTTCGCGGCCGCCGAGGAAGTCGACGCGAGTGCCGTTGCGTACAGAGCCCGCAGCGACAACCGAATCATGCAATTTCTCTCCGGCGATCTCTCGCTGAAACTGGTCACACAGGGAGACCGACCTGTAATAGCTCTGCCGCGCTCAGAGTCCGCCGACGATTGACTGAAGAAAAACGGACACTGGTCTTGATCCCTGGCTGATCCCGTCTCCCGTCCTGTGCCTCGACAGATTATTTATATCGCACGGAGACGAACGATCAGCTATGTCTCAGAATTCTGATGGGCCCACTCCGCCGGACGGATTACCTGATTCGCTCGTGGCGGAACTCGGTGATCTGTCCCTCGAAGACTTGCGCCGGACGATCGTCCACGCGCAGGAATTACTTCAGCATCAGGCGGATGCTCCGTCACTTATCGAACTCAACCCGGGTGAGAACGTAATCAGAATCGAAGAGCAGGATGGGTATACCGAAGTCGTCAAGACAGTCCCCTGTGCGGAGGGCTGCGAGGACTGCCCGCACGGCCCGTACCTCTATCATGTCACGGAAGAACAACGCCCGGAAGGTGGGACGCACACTCACTGGACGCTCATCGGCGAAGTCGCGCCGGAGGAGGACGACTAACCATGGTACAGGAGCATCCGGGTTGTCGACCCCGGCAGGATACCCCGGTAATCGCGGCGCTTTTTGAGCTCCTGCCCTACCTCTAGCCGATGGAATACGTTCAGGAGCGGATCGGAACCTTCCACGACTACGGCGGTGCCGATCCCTCCGCGCCGGTCGATCAGGCGACAGTTGTCGTTCCGCTCGCCGAACGCGATCAGGGCAGTCCTGCCACGGAGGGGGTCCTCAAGACGCTGGAGTCCGTCGATCCCGGCCGCGTGCTCGTCCCCTTGCGGGCCGGAGAGTCGACGGTCGCCGACGTGACCGAGTGGCTGGAATCGTTCGACCTCGATCTGACGGTGTTGTGGTGTACCGCCCCGGAAGTCGAATCGCTACTCGCCGAGTACGGCCTCAACGGTGCGGCCGGCAAAGGCCGAGATGTCTGGCTCGGGCTCGGAATCGCCGGCCAGTCGCCGTACGTCGCCGTCCACGACGCCGATGCGCTGACCTACGACGACCGCCACGTCCCGAAACTGCTCTCGCCGCTGGCCGACGGCTACGAGTTCACGAAGGGATACTACGCTCGCGTCGAGGACGAACAGCTGTACGGCCGGCTCTTCCGGCTCTTCTACGCGCCGCTGGTGAGTGCGCTCCGCGACCAGAGCACCGAGGACTTCGTCACCTATCTCGATAGCTTCCGGTACGCGCTCGCCGGCGAGTTTGCGGTGACCGGCGATCTCGCTCACTCGATTCGCGCGCCGCGTGGCTGGGGACTCGAACTGGGCACACTCGGCGGTGTCTTCGACCACGCTGGCTTCGCCGACAGTGCACAGGTGGATCTCGGTATCCACGAACACGAACACCGATCCGTCGAGGGGTCGGGCGGACTGGGTGAGATGTGTAACGAGGTCGCGGCGACGCTGTTTACCGTCGTCGAAGAACACGGCGTCGACATCGAGTACGACCGACTGCGTGAACGATACCGGGAGCACGCAGAGCGACTCGTTCAGCAGTACGCCGGCGATGCGGCGTTCAACGACTTCGCGTACGATCCCCAGCAGGAGCGCGAACAGGTCGACACGTACGCGCCGTCGATCCAGCAACCCGGCGAGGACGACAGACTTCCGACGTGGCGAGCAGCTCCGATCGACCCCGAAGCGGTCGCCGAGCGGTCCGAAGCCGCACTCGACGAGCGCCGATAGCGGGACACAACTTCTAAGAGGGAACCGGGCCAGCCTCCGGTATGGAGCTTTCAGGCGACGACCTGGCCGGTGTGGTCGATTCTTTCGGTGCGCTCACGCGTGGCGAACTCCGGGATGCGCTCGCCGAACTCGCCTTCAAACAGGGCGAAGACGCCGACTCCGGAACGTTCGAGGACCTGATCGACGAGGCAATCGACGGGTATCAACTGATCAGTCTCGACACCACGGAGTCCGGCCGGGATCCGCTTCTCGTCGTCGGCCCTTCCGCCTTTCCGACCCGCCCGGAGGGCACACAGGACCTGCGACACATTCTCGATATTGGCGAGCGTGAAATCGACCGCGAGCGCGCGGGCGAGGCTGCGATGGAACGCCTTCGCGAAGAGGCGGCACTCGCCATCGAGATGGGAAATACTGCGGAAATCGAGCGACTGATCGACGTGAGCTACGACATTGAGGCGTGGGCTCCGGTGACACTCGACGAAATCCGCAGTCACCTCGACGAGAGCCGCTAACCCGAGAGTGATACCAACAAATTAAGCTTCTGGACCCCTTCCGTGTCCGATACATGGATTTCGTGGGTGTGCGCGATCACGAGCCGGTTACGGTCGACGATCAGGAGCGTGAAGCGGCCGTGCTCGCCCCCGTAATCGACAGGGAGAGCGGTTCGCATATCCTATTCACCAAACGAGCGGAACATCTCTCGGATCATCCCGGCCAGATGAGTTTTCCCGGCGGCGGCCGCGAACCCGAGGACGACTCACTGGAGGCGACTGCCAAACGCGAGGGCAACGAGGAAATCGGGCTCAGACCCGAAGAGGTCTCTATCGTCGGCCGACTGGACGATATCCGGACGATCACTCGCTACTCCGTCCGGCCGTTCGTCGCCGAAATCCCCGACCGAACGTACGAGCCGTACGATGGCGAGGTTGCAGAACTGGCAATCTTGCCAGTCTCGGCGCTGATCGATCGGGAGAACTACCAGAGTGAACACCGCGAACACCCTCACTACGGCGAGATTCGCCTGCATTACTTCTACGTCGACGGCTACACCGTCTGGGGAGCGACTGCGCGAATGCTCGTCCAGTTGCTTGAACTCGCCACCGACTGGACGGTTCCGCCGGAACCAGACCGCGAAGTCGGCCCGGACGCCGATTACCCGGTCTGAGAGCAAACGACAGGGCTAAGCGCGTCCAGACGCGAAAACGGCCATATGACTGCGCTGACCGGGACGACACTGACCGATGTCGGCATCGATGCCGTTGCGATCAAACCGACAGAGGTTGCTGTCAAGCGCGCGGCGGAACTCGCTGTCGAGACGATTACGATCGATTTCGAGGGTCGCGAACACGTCCCGGACCCGCAGACGCTTCACGAACTGGCCGACACCTACGAGGTTCGGATGACCACACCGATTCGAGTCGATGGCTTCGATCCGAAGGGCGACGAGAGCGCTCGCGAATCGCTTCCGGATTCTGTCGGCGAGGTACTCGTCGCCGGCCATCAGGCCTATCTCGACGATCACGAGCAGAAGAGAGCCGTCGCGCCCCGTCTCACCGCGGCCGCCGACGCTGCGACAGATCCGTGGATCGGAACCGAGGGGATCGAACGACTCGCACTGGCCGTCGGCGGCACGCAGTTCGAGTTGCTCTCGCCTGGCACCGCCAGTTCCGTCCGGGCACTGCGGGAAGCAGATAGTTCCACAGATGTCGCGCTGTATGCACCGGTTGTCCTCTCGACCGACGATTCGACTATTCTCGACGCCGTCGGGGAGTACGCTGCGCGGCGCAGGCGCGTCCGAGAACGACTGCCGGCGGGGACGCCCCACGACAGCAACGCCACGGGCGAGGGTCGGGAAGAACTCCTCCGTGGCTGTCGTGCCTACGCCCTCGTCGGCAGTCCCGAAACGGTCCGTGACCGCGTCCAGCGGCTTCACGACGCAGGTGTCGACCGGATCGTCGGCTATCCGGCCCGCGGCCTCGATCCGATTCTCGGGTGACGATGGTCGACCGAGTCGCCGTCGTCGGCGGGGGCGCAATCGGCCTCCAAGCCGCAATTGCCCTCGCAGACCGCGATATCGATGTGATTCTGTTCGAGGCTGGCGAACTCGGCAGCGGTGCGTCCGGCCGCGCCGCGGGTATCTGCTACGACGCATACGCCGACCGACGCGACGCGGATATCGCAGCCGAGTCGGTCGAGTACTTCCGGACAGACGACCTCCTGACCGACTGCCCCTATCTCTGGTTCGCCCACGACGACGAGACGGCCACCGCTATCGAATCGCAGGCTGCCAGGATGGCCGACCACGGCCGGGATGTCGAGATTATCAACAACCACGTTGTCGCGGATCGGTTCCCGGCACTCGTCACCGAAGATATCGAGACGGCCGCCGTCGCGCACAACGCCGGCTACGTCGATCCAGAGGCGTACGTCACCCATCTCGGAGAGCGAGCACGGGCCGCAGGCGTCTCGATTCAGACGAACACACCAGCCACGGTGACAGTGGATGGGGGTGTCCGTGTAGACGGGTCGGTTCGGGAGGCCGATGCTATCCTCGTCGCCGCTGGTGCAGGAACGTCGGCGGCACTCTCCGAATTGGACTCCGGACTGGCGCTCGGTCTGTACCGAACGCAGGCACTCGAAGCGAGCCCTGTGGAGGGTGCCCTTCCGATCTACTACGACGCGTCGACGGAGCGATACGCCCGCCCGACTCCCGGTGGGATTCTCGCCGGTGACGGCTCGGAAATGTACCACGGTGAGCCGACCGAGTACGACCGTGGGGCCGACGAGCGGTTCGTCTCGGAGCGACTTCGCGGACTCGATCATCGACTACGGACGGATTTGACCGCCGATCGGTCGTGGGCAGGCCTCTGTACGGCGACCCCGGACCGCGATCCGCTGGCCGGCGAACTCGAACCCGGCGTCTTCGTCGTCACGGGTTTGTGCGGTCACGGATTGATGCGGTCGCCTGCACTCGGCCGAGCAATCGCGGACCAGATCCTCGGCGGTGAATCGATTCCTGGCTTCGATCCAAATCGCTTCGACGGCGACGAACCCGTCTCACTCCCGTTCGGCGTGACTGATTGATCGACCCGGCGGCATCTCTGCTATTAGTATCGATAACTGGTACAGGGAACGGCAATAAACGTGCCAGTAATTTGGCAGTAGCTAAGTAGTATCCTCTATCGTATTGTGATAACGCTACTCACGGGCCGGGGGGTCTGTGAGGGGGTATGTAAGCCATGTCACGGGAACAGACCACTCAGTGTGGGGTATCGGGGAGTCAAATCGACCGGCGGACAGTGCTGAAGACAACGGCAACGGCGGCGGCGGTGGCCGCAGGCGGTGCGGGTGTCTCCGGATCGGCAGGGGCCAGCTCGACGGCATCAATTTCCTTCGAACGAACCACAATCGAGTCCTTCGATGGGACCGAACTCGGCGCGACGCTGTACGTCCCGCCGGAGAACGGCCCGCGTCCGTCGGTACTGATGACTCACGGCTGGGGTGCCTTCCGGCAGAGTCCGATCACAGTCCCGAAAGCCAAGGAGTACGCGAAAAATGGCTATACGGTGTTGACCTACGATTCTCGTGGGTTCAGTTCCTCCGAGGGGACTGTCGGCCTGAACGGGCCCAACGAGACCAGAGATGCCCAGCGGATGATCGACTTCCTCGCGAACGAGACCGGTCAGTACGGCATCGATGTCGCCCTCGACGGACCGGACAATCCGCGAGTCGGGATGGACGGCATCTCCTACGCTGGAGGGATCCAGTTCCAGGTCGCCGAGGCCGACGACCGACTCGACGCTTTGGTGCCGCGGATCACCTGGAACGACCTCGAATACTCGCTGGCCCCAGGTGGCGTCGTCAAATCAGGCTGGTTGACCGCACTGCTCGGCCTCGGTGAGATCAACACGCTGTTCGACGACGATGCAGACGTCACTGACAATCTCAGCCGCTGGTACGAACAGAGCATCGAAAACAACGAAGTCCCCGACGAGGCTATCGAGGCGTTCCAGAGCCGCTCAGTCGCGTACAAAGACGGCATCGATACGCCAACCTTCCTGATGCAGGGCTGGACCGATTCACTGTTCAACCCGACCGAGGCGCTCGATACGTACCGGCAACTGCAGGACGCAGGCACCGAGAGCCGACTGCTCTTCTACGAGGGTGGCCACGACCTGACCGAACTCACGGTCGATTTCTCGGACCGCGGCCGGATGAACGATCACGCTGTCCGGTGGATGGACCAGCACGTCCGCGGCGGAGAAACCGACGTGGCGCAGATATCGAACTACCTGCCACAGCGTGACCGCTGGCGTGAAGACGCGCAGTTCCCGCCCGCAGACACGACCACGGAGACCTACGAACTCGCCGACGGCGGGGAAGGCTCCAGCGCGGAACTCGAACAGGGCTGGGGCTGGTGGACCGACGAGGCTGTCACCTACAAGTGGACCGCCGGAGAAGATATCGAACTGATCGGCGAACCCACCATTGACCTGACCGTCGACGTGGCCGGGCCGGAAGCGCGACTCTTCTTCGAGTTGTTCCACGACGGTGACAACATCAACGGGATGGACCAGCCGATGCTGATCGATTCTTCGAGCACGCGAGACATCAGCGTCCAGTATCCTGCGATTCAGGAGTTCGTCAACGAAGGCGACTCCATCGGACTCGAAATCAGTGTCACGAACCCGTGGTATCTCGACTCCCGTGAGTCCGACGGCGTGACAATCGACGCCACAAACTCACGGCTGCATCTCCCACAGCGGCCCGACGAGAACGCACCTGAAGAGGACGACGACTGCTGGCTGTTATGTTAACAACGTAGCCCCTGCACGATATGCAACCACCGCAGTTGGGCGAAACTACTGTTGGGTTTTCCGATGGAAAGGGACAGTTATTTTGCTGTTGGTAGTCCCGTGTGAATCATGCGACTCGAAGACAAGACAGCACTTATCACAGGTGCGGCATCTGGCATCGGCGAAGCGACTTCCCTGCGGTTCGCCGAAGAGGGCGCAGAGGTCATCGTCACCGACATCAACAGCGACGAAGGGCCGAAAATCGCCGAAGAGATCAACGAGGCGGGCGGGGAAGCGACCTTCTACGAACTCGACGTGACCGACGAGCAGCGCTTCGACGACCTCGTCGAGGAGGTGTACGAGACACACGGACTCGATATTCTGGTCAACAACGCTGGCACGGGTCATCCCTCCTCCTACGTCGAGGATACTGACACCACAATGCGGGATTTCGTCATGGATGTCAACATCAAGGGCGTCTGGAACGGCTGTCACGCTGCGCTCCCACATCTGAAAGAACAAGGGTCGGGTTCGATCGTCAACGTCGGTTCACTGGCGAGTATCTTCGGCCTCCCCAAACAGGCCGCCTACTCTCTGAGCAAGGGCGCAGTACTCAATTTCACGCGCGCTGTCGCGGCCGAAGCCGGCCCGAAAGGTGTCCGTGCGAACACGGTCTGTCCCGGCTTCACCGACACGCCGCTTCTGGATCAGTTCCTCGCGGCGGCCGACGACCCCGAACAAGCCCGCGAGAAACTCCGCCAGGACTACCCGCTCGGACGGTTGGGTGAACCGGAAGAAATCGCAGATTGTATTCTGTTCCTCGCCAGCGACGAGGCGTCGTGGGTGACTGGCCACGGCCTCGTCGTCGACGGTGGATTCCGAACGAGCTAACCGCTACTGGCAGTACTGTTCAGAGAGAACTCCTGTCGGAGTCCCGGATCAGCTAATGAACTCGTTGTTTCGCCAATCGACCGCGTCGTCTTCGTCGGCTTCGCCTGGGTCCTCGACGACGGTGACCGATGCCGGGCGTCGTTCACCATCGACGATTTGGATGGCCTTGATATCCTCCTCGGTGGCGGCGACGGCAGTGAGCGTCCCTTTCTCTGCTCGGCTGGCAATTTGACAGAGAACCTGGAACATCTCGTACTGGAGTGCCGTGTTCTGGAGCACAGTCTCGCGGTCTCCCTTGAAACAGGCATACTCGACGAGTTCGGACTCGATTTCCTCTTCTTCTTCGAGCGATCCCCACTGCGGGCCGCCACCGGGGGAGGGGCCGCCTGGCCCTGCCTCGGGGTCTTCCTCGTACACGCGGTTTTCGGTGACACTCGCTTTCAACTGCGCAGTCGGCGTGTACTTGCTGATACTGTCATCATCCGGCACCGCGCTGATGATGAGTGTATTGTTTCGTCGTGTGATATCCACGTCCTCGATTCCGTCCGGTAGTTCCGGGTCCTCGAAATACTCGTGGACGTCCTCGAGCGGGAGTTCCAGTGTCGAATGAAGTCTGTATACGCGGCTGGTCATAGTTTGAGGAGTTCGAGTTCGGTCGTCAGCCCTGCACTGGCGCCGAGTGTTCACCCCTAACTATGGCCCCCACCCATATAGGGTCTACTCTTCGAGAACGGCAAATCGACTCCGATTACCCACGTTTGGTGGTGTTGCTGTCTCCACCCGGTCCGCGGGCAGGATCGGCCAACGCTGAAGGTGTCCGAATAAAAGCAGGTAATCAGTCGTCTGCGGCAGCGGTATCGTTACCGTCGTCGGTCGTCGGATACTCCTTTTCGATACTCGGCGGATATTTTCCGCGGTCGAGTTTGAGATCTGACTGTGGGCGGGCCATGCAGGTCAGCGCATACTCCTCGCGCTCTGCCTGTGTCAGTCCCCGAGCGGCAGGTTGCGTTACGTCGCCCTCCTCGATTTTCGCCGAACAGGCCAGACACATTCCGACCCGACAGGAGTACTCCTGTGCGATGCCCGCTTCGATGCACCGGCTCAGAATCGTTTCCTTATCCGACACTGTCAGACTCTCGCCGGTCCCGACGAACTCGACGGTGTACTCTGTCATATGCACTGATTCGACGGTCGATAACTAAATTCTTTATCAATACAGTGACCTGAGTGCGGCGACGGAATACCTGTCACTGGTCGTCGACTCCGGTCACTTCCATCAGTGGATAGCCATTTTCCATATGCATCTCCGTCGTTACTGCTATTCCGTCGTACTCGATGTCCATCTCTACGTCCATGAACTTCCCCGTGAGTTCGGTGTACGACGCCGGTCCTTCGTCGATAGTCGACGCGAGTGCGTCGGTATCCATATCGATACGGACGGCCTCGCAGTGGGGTTGGTTCTCGATTGACTCTTCTATCGCTGCCGCAAGCGAGGCGGCGCTGTCGGGGCTGACCGGTGCACCGGCGAACTGGTGATACAGCGTCCCGAACTTGATCCCCGCCTCGAAACAGGCTTCCTCGGTCTTTCGTGGCTCTCGTTCGCTCATACTGCTCGTTCCCGCCCGAGCATAAACCGCGCGTCGGTCCCGGCAAGGGCCGACAGCGGCCCCTGAGTGGGCCGTTTGTCGGCGCGCTGTCAACAGGTTACGGCCGAATCGTATGCTACTTATTACTCCCTGTGTTTGTGAAAACTGAATGGACGACCCGGTATTACTCACTGGAGCAGGAGGCCACGTCGGACGGACAGTCCTGAACGGGTTGCGCGAGGAGTATGACTGGCGACTCATGTTTCACAGCCAGCCGGCTCACGAACCGGAGTTTCCCTACTGGACCGGCGAGGTCGAAGACCACGCCGATGTCCGCCCTGCGATGGAGGATGTCAACGCAGTTATCCATCTCGCCGGTGATCCACGCCCGGAGGCCCCCTGGAAGAGTGTCCTCTCGAACAACATCGACGGCACGCACACCGTCTACGAGTGTGCCATCGAGGCCGGCGTCGAGAAGATGATCTTCGCCTCCTCGAATCACGCTGTTGGGGCCGCCGAGACCGACGACCGAACCCCGGATATGTACCGCGAACACGACGATTTCCGGCTCGAAGGCGACGAATTCCCCCGTCCCGGAAACAGATACGGAATCAGCAAAGCTACTGGTGAGGTGATCGGCCGCTTTTTCCACGACCAACACGACATCTCTGTCTGTAACATCCGCATCGGCAATCTGAACGAGGACCACCCGCCTATCGACTACGAACGCGGCCAAGCAATGTGGCTCTCGCCACGCGACTGCGCCCAGATCCACGCGCGTGCACTCGAAGCCGACTACGACTTCGAGATTGTCTACGGCATCTCCGACAACGACCGCAAGTACTACTCCCTCGAACGGGCCAAGGAAGCGCTCGGCTACGAGCCAGACGACAACTCCGCGGAGTGGGACGGCGAGACGCGAATTTCCGGCAACAGCGAATCGGTCAACGTGGGCGAGTAACTCTTTCTCGACGTGCGGTCCAACTGTGGCATTCTCAGCACCCGAGAACCCCCCCAATGTTCTTTGTTTATTGATACTCGAGATGCCATTATGACCCTGCTCGTCCCGTTCGATGGCTCAGAACTGGCTGAGGCGGCACTCGTTCGTGCCGCAGAGTTCGGGCACGTCTTCGACGAAGATGTGCTGGCTGTCAGTGTCATTCCGGACGGAGACACGGACTACGCCAGCGAACGCGGCTGGATCGAGGAGGGCGAGGAGTTCGATCTAAACGCTGTCGTTTCGACGCTGCACGAGCAGGTGACCGATCTGTGCCCGAGTACAAACTTCCGGCACACGGTCGTCGACCGGTACGCACCAGCAGGCTCGATAGCCAAACGTCTGCGGAAGATTGCCCGTAAAGAAGACGCATCGATGGTCTTCCTTGGCAGCGAAAACGCCGGTCACTTCGTCACGACAGTCAGCAGCGTTGGACAGACTGTCGCAGCGGACGAAGCCTACGATGTCGTCATCGTTCGAGACCGGAGTCCGGCCAAGATTGCCAAACTTAACGATGTCTCTCCGCACAAAAAGTCGCGATCAGACTTCTATCTCTCGGAGTAACTTCCGCGTGCCGTTCGTTCCTCAGGTTGATCTCACTCCGCTGAACGGACGAACGCGCCGAGGGCCCGCCGGAGTTCCGTCGCTTGCGCTGATCTGGCGGTGGGTCCGAGTTCGAGTTGGATCCCTCCGTCAGATTCGGCCAGCCAGTTGACGAAGTTCTCGGGATGCGTACCGGTGTACTGCCCGTCAGTCGCGACGCGGACTGGGACTGAAAGCGCCTCGTCTAGTCGGTCGACGACTGCTTCCTTCCGCGCGGTATTGGCTCCCCCACCGACCAGTACTTCGTCGTCAGCGAGGCCATGGATGCTGAGGACGTGCTCGAACCCTCTCTCGGCGATTTCGCCGAGCAGCGGATACTTCGGTGGATCGATTGCCTTCGAAGGGGGGTGAAAGCGGTCGAACGCGCTGCCGTCTCCCTCGTAGCCGAGCGTCGCCCAACAGCTCGCGTCGTCGGTGTCCATCGCCACTTCGAGGGCGAGTTCGGCCGTTCCGGGCTCGACAGCGCCCCCGTGGCCAGCACAGATTAGCGTCCCATCGTGCGCGCCGTCGTCGTAGAGCAACTCGATAAGATGGGCCGTCTCGCCGACCTCTACCGGTTGTGTCGAGATGAACCGTCGAGTCACAGTTACCAATCGGAGCATGGATCATTAACCGTAGTGGTTCCGACAACGCGGTCGATATCCTCTTTTGAACGCGGTCGTAATCCCGGCATGGTCACCGAGACTGTCGCTGTCCCAGCACCGGTCGTCCGGTTTCCGATCGGCCTCGTCGGCGGAGTGCTCGCAACGCTGGCAATGGATCTCATCATGACACGACTCCCGGAAGGGGAGACGCCACCCGGAGTCGCGGCCGGTGTGTTGACGAAGACTCACCCGGATAAGGCCCCCGACCGACTCGGCACTGTTGCGCACTATCTCGCCGGTGTCGGCACGGGACTACTTTTCGTCTGGCTCTCGCTTGCGACTGAAGCGCTCGCGTCCGGCTCCTCAGTGCTGACGACCGTCGTCACCGGTGTGGTGCTGTACGTCCTGATGGTCGGCTTTTTCGTGCTCGTTCCCCTGCCGCGGGCCCCGGGACTGTCCTCGGATCGCCGGCGGACGACGGGCCGTGACTGGGCGATTATGGCCGCTGGCTACCTGCTCGTTCTCGTTCCGGCAGTCACCCTCGGAAACCAGTTGCTCACCTGATGGAAGTCGTTAGACTGTTAGTGTTGTATCATCTCTACGAAAACAATGAAACAGCCACCGAGCGATACACGAGAAGAGTCACCAGGTGATTCGGGCTCGGACCCGACACAGCCGAGGATTGCGGGTGCCCTGTTAGTCGTCACTGGGCTCGTTCACCTCGTTGCACCGACGACCCTGCTCGGGTTGGCCGAGCGCAGTTACAGACTCGTCCTGAGCGTCGACTTCGAGCCTCGTCAAGGGGCATCGACCCGCGTTCGCGCTCTCGGACTCGGTTTGGTCGCCGCCGGAGCACACCTGTTGTACTACGGCGGCCTCTTGCCATCAGACAAATAATTCGAGTCTTTTCGGTGCTCGCGACGAAAACCAACAGTGACGACCGTAATTTAATTCAATGAGTACACCAACTAGCGCTTGAATGCCACAATCGTTTCACGTGGGGCTGGTACAGCACGATCCGATAGTGGGCGATGTGGCCGGTAACCTCGCCACACTCGAAGACGAGATCGAAGCCGCGAGTCGGGCCGGTGCCGATCTGGTCGTCACTCCGGAACTCGCGGTGCTGGGCTATCCACCGCGTGATCTCCTCCACCGAAACGGCGTCCTTGCAGCACAGGAAGCCGCTATCGACCGACTCGCTGCCCTGACCGAAACCGGTCCAGCGGTGATCGTCGGCGTGGCGACAGAGTCCGACTTCGCGACTGGTCCACCGCTGCAGAACGGTGCCGTGGTCTTGGCTGGTGGCGAGCGACGAGCAACCTACGCCAAGCGACTGCTCCCGACTTACGATGTCTTCGACGAACACCGATATTTCGATCCCGGTCGGGAACCGCTTACCGTCGACATCAACGATGTGACGGTCGGGGTGAGCATCTGCGAAGACGCCTGGCACGACGCCTCGATCACCGGCAAGCGTCGCCACGGCATCGACCCGCTGGGCGAACTCGCCGACGCCGGTGCGGATCTACTCGTTACCCTCTCGGCGAGCCCGTTCAGTCTCGGCAAGCCACAGCGGCGGGTCGAACGCTTCGCGGGACACGCGACCAAGACGGATCTTCCGATTGTCTTCGCCAATCAGGTCGGCGGCAACGACGACCTGCTCTTCGACGGCAACTCGCTGGGTATCGACGGTGAGGGCCGAGTTATCGAGCGATTTCCAGCCTTCGAGGAAGCGACGGCAACTGTCGATCTCTTCGAGGGCGGTGATACGAACGCTTCGACGACGAGAGCCTCGCGCGCTTCGCAGGCCCGCAAGGCACTCCGCCTCGGTGTCAGCGACTACATGGAAAAAACGGGTTTCGACGATGTAATCATCGGAATGTCCGGTGGGATCGATTCGACAGCGGCGGCCATCCTCGCGGTCGACGCACTCGGTCCCGAGCACGTCTACGGCGTCTCACTGCCGAGTACGATCACGAGCGACGCCAGTATCGAAGACGCACGCGCTGTTGGGGACAATCTCGGCATCGAGTTCGACGTCGTCCCGGTCGGCGGAGCGGTCGAAACGCTGGAAGCGACGATCGAATCCGCAACGGGCGAGGCAGTCGAGGGGCTGGCGGCGGAGAACATTCAGGCCCGCGCTCGCGGGGTCGTCCTCATGACACTCGCGAACACCCGAGGGGCGTTTGTCCTCACGCCGGACAACAAAAGTGAAGCGGCGGTCGGCTACTGCACACTCTACGGCGATACGGTCGGCGCGCTCGCGCCACTCGGAGACTGTTACAAGACCCTCGTCTACGAACTGGCCGAGTACTACAACGACCACCCGCCGGTCGGTTCGGAGCCAATTATTCCCGAGCGCGTCATCGACAAACCGCCGACGGCGGAACTCCGCGAGGACCAGACCGACGAAGACGAACTCCCAGAGTACGACGCTCTCGATCCGGTTCTCGAAGCGTACATTCACGGGCAGGCGACCGGTGACAACCTGCGCGGGGAGTTCCCGGATCATGTCGTCGACGAAGCGCTCTCACGGATTGCCCGCTCGGAGTTCAAACGCTGGCAGACGCCGCCGCCGCTCCGGATAACCAAAAAATCGTTCGACCGCGGCTGGAAGTATCCGATTGCGGCGAGTTACGATGCTGTGCTGGAGACCGATGAGAAGATTACGTCCACAGAGACAGATTAATTGCAGGACTTCTGTGTCCTCTGGCGTTACCAACCCTAAGTCAAGTGAATTGGTGGCCTATTCCACTCTTACGGTCAATACTCAGTTCAATTAAGTACATTTTCCAAAATATAAATACGAGTATTGCCACTATCCCTATCCCCAATACTGTGATTAGAGGAATTAAATTCACAATGAATATATTTTGACTAGATATTACAAACTGTGCAAATAAACCAATGCCCAGCGCAATTGATATTGATAAAATAGCCTGTGTTATTCTCCACCATCTAGTTAGATGTAACTCAAGAGCCTCTATATGGAATATAAACTTAGGAATCGGAGAACAACTGTACACTGCAAAAACCATCCCAAGGATAACTGTTTGAACAGTACTTGCTAATATAAATGGTCTGTTTGTGCACCCGTTACACTCATATGTAAAAGAAAGTATAGGATTTGTCATCCCTATATAAATGACTGTTGGATAGAGGAGAAATATCGTTGCCATTCCAAAGATTGTTCCTACAACACTATCCCAGACCACATTGAATAGAAGGCTAACAAACGTACTGAGAATGAGTAATATTACAACTAATACGATACTGTACCCGGATGCACCGTTGGGATATTAATTTGCTTGATACATTAATGTAATTAATAAAAGACTGCTGTATCCCCCATAGGAAAGCACCTATCCAACTACGGAGTGGTGAAGATCTCTTGTATGTCAAAAGTGGAATTTTCAAATGTGCTTTACTTACATCCAT
The DNA here is from genome assembly GCF_037080055.1 of Halovenus anhuiensis. NCBI lineage: Archaea > Methanobacteriati > Methanobacteriota > Halobacteria > Halobacteriales > Haloarculaceae > Halovenus > Halovenus anhuiensis. Next base: position 373,746 of record NZ_JBAOJI010000001.1, on the reverse strand, counting down.
GATTTAATTATATATTTTCTATGTTCCATCAAGATGATAATATTTGCTACAGTAAATAGTAACCAAACAGTAACCGTAGCCTCCATTTTCTTTGTCCACTCTAGGCCCGCTAGCATCCGCGCGAGCAGAGCGAGCGCGGTTCACTCCGCCGGAGCGAAGCGACGGCGGAGGTCGTTTTTCCCCTAGTTTTTGCGAGGGCGTGGTTCCCGCAGCGAGCGCGAGGTCGAACGAAGTGAGACCTCGTCAGGCGAGCGGCGGAGCCGCGAGCCTTCGGCTCGCGAGGAAACCCAACCGAGTAAAAAGAGGTAGTGCGCCGGCCGGGAATTGAACCCGGGCTATGAGCTTGGGAAGCTCATGTCCTACCACTAGACCACCGGCGCTCACTCGCTTCGCTCGTTCGCCCCGAGATTCGTAAATCCGCTGGATTTACTCATCACCAGCGCTCGTCCGCTTCGCCCGTTCGCCCCGAGGCTCACAAATCCGCTAGATTTGCTCACCACGAACGCTCAATTCGAAGTTCCACGCCAGGACTTACAAATCCTCCGGACTGTCGACTGTCGCCCCCACCTGTAGCCAGCTCCCACAGTCATGCGCGTCCCGACCGGTGGAACTATGGGTACTTTCGCTGTGCTCACAGCCACAGATGCTACGGTAGATGATACATAACAAGTATGAATATCCTAACATCCTAATTTTGGACCTCCTACAGGGTTGTCCGCTGAGTGATAAAGTAACAATATTCTTATATGTGTCGAAAATTTTTATACCCCATCATATGTATAGGTCGCTAGTTGGTAACGAGGCTGGTAATTGAGTCGAAGACAACCGTTGCCTGTGTCGGTCTGGCGAGACTGGGTTGCTGAGGAGTCGTCGCGACCGACTGTCGGTTGACACACTCGTCCACTACGGGGGTACACAATATGCACGATCTTCACCACGAGACTGCACAGACCGGCAAATACGAACGACGCAGTTCAGAGGGGTGGAACCGATGATAGCAAGCGTTGCCGGGGCCTTCGCGACCGTCCCGCTGCAACTCCAAGACAGCGCGATTCCGGGCGCTGGTGAGGCGGGTGCGCTCCAACTATTGCTCGCGGCCGTCCCGCTGCTCATCACGGCGGTACTTCTGGTCGGATTCCTGTGGCCAGCGACGCGCGCGATGCCTATCGCCTGGATCTCAGCCGTCATTATCGGCTTCGTAATCTGGGGCGTACCGATACGGTGGCTTGCCGCCTCGTCTATCGTCGGCGTAATGACAGCCTTCGAGATCCTGTTTATCGTGGCCGGTGCAATCGTTCTCTTGTACACGATGATGCAGGCCGGTGCGCTCGACAGGATCAACAAAGGCTTCGCCCGGATCTCTGAGGACCGACGGGTTCAGATCGTCCTGCTCGGGTTCTTCATGGCCACGTTCATCGAGGGCGCGGCCGGGTTCGGGACCCCAGCGGCGGTCGTCGCGCCGCTGCTTCTGGGGCTCGGATTCCCAGCGCTCGCGGCAGTCATCGCGGCGATTATCGGCCACATCATCGCCGTGACCTACGGTGCAGTCGGCACGCCGATCATCGTCGGTATCGAGGCGCCGTTCTCGACGGGTCGGTATCCGGAAGCCATCGCCGAGGGCGGATTCGCCAATGCAGGCGATTACGCCGTCGAAGTCGCCGCATGGGCGGCGACCTACCACGCGCTGGTCGGCTTCATGATGCCGCTGATCGCCGTCGCAATGGTCACGTACTTCTTCGGCGAGGAGAAGTCGCTCGAACCGGCGAAGGAAGTCATCCCGCTGTGTCTGGTCGCGGGAGTTTCCTTCGCGATTCCGTACTGGATCTCCGCGTGGTTCTTCACCGCGGAGTTCCCGTCGCTGATCGGGTCGATGGTCGGCGGTGCGTTCACCGTCAGTCTGCTCAGAGCGGGCTACCTGGTTCCCGATACCGAGTGGCGGTTCCCCGACCGCGACAGCTGGGCTGATCACTGGGTCGGCGATATCGAACCAGGTAGCGCAGACATGAGTGAGGACGGCAGCGACGAGATGTCCCTGCTGAAGGCGTGGTCGCCGTACATCCTGCTCGTGATTCTGCTGGTGATCACCCGCGCAGTCGACGCGATCTCCGGACCGATCGGCAACCCCGAGAACTCCGTCGAGTTCGCCGTCTCCGGGCTCGGTTCCTTCCAGCTCGGCGTCGTGATTAACTGGAGCAGTATCCTCGGCTACGAACAGCTCGCCGGCGGAATCGGATGGGTTAGTGTCCCCGGATTCTGGCTGTTCGTCTCCGCAGTCGCAGCGATCTTCATCTTCGGGATGTCCGGCGACGAGATCGGTTCCGCCTGGCGCGAGGCGGGACAGAAACTCGTCTCCCCGGTCATCGCGCTGGTGTTCGTGATCGCGATGGTCCAGGTGATGCTCAACACCGGGACCTACTACGGAATCGAAGGAATCGACGCATCCGGCGCAGAGCAGGTCATCTCCCAGGGCGGCGATGACCTCTGGCGCAACGCCAACATGATCGAGGTGCTCGCGGTCGCCACCGCGGGGGCGCTCGGAAACGCCTATCCGGCTATTGCATCGCTGATCGGTGCGCTCGGCGCGGCGATGACCGGATCGAACACCGTCTCGAACCTCACCTTCGCGCAGTTCCAGTTCACCGCCGCCCAGCAGATCGGCGTCCCGACGCAGTTGATCGTCGGCGCCCAGGCCGTCGGCGGAGCGATCGGTAATCTGATCGCGATTCACAACGTCGTCGCCGCCGTCGCGACGGTCGGACTCATCGGTCAGGAAGGGCGAGTCATCCGACTGAATCTGATACCAGTCGCCTACTACGCCTTCTTCGTCGGCTTGCTGACGATGCTGTTTTCGTTCGTCCTCTTCACTGACCTGTTCGTGATCCTCCCGTTCGTGTAGTTGGAACGGCCGGGAGAACGGCTTTTATTTGCGGTTGCAGGCGCCTGGCCGAGCCAGAACGGATAACACAAAAGTACTCTCACATCAAAATATGATTGTTAGTAGCACACATGGACTGTGGAACGCGGCCATTGGCAGCCAGAAACGCACCGACCGGGGGAGTTCGCTATGAGTGACACGGCCGAGTCCGGGTTCGATCCGGCGACAGATCCCCGAAGTGAATACGAGTATACGAACGAGGATATCAAGCGACCGAAGCTCCTCGCCGAACTCCGTGCGCGTGTCGACGGCGAAGTCCGATTCGACACGTACACGCGGAACCTCTACGCAACCGACGCCAGCGCATATCAGCAGTTGCCCATTGGCGTCGTGGCTCCGGTCTCCACCGAGGACGTACAGGCCGTGATGGAGTACTGCGCCGACGAATCAATCCCGGTGTTGCCCCGTGGTGGCGGAACGAGCCTTGCAGGGCAGGCGGTCAACGAAGCAGTCGTACTCGACTTCAAAAAGCAGATGAACAGCGTGCTCGACGTGGATCCGGAGTCCCAACTTGCCCGTGCGGAGCCCGGTATCACGCTCGCTCGTCTCAATGACACCCTCGAAGGCCACGGGCTGAAGTATGCCCCCGACCCAGCCTGGGGCGACAAGAGCGTCCTCGGCGGCTGTATCGGCAACAATACGACCGGCGCACACTCACTGAAGTACCAGAAAGCAGACGGCTATCTGGAGGAGGTCGAAGTCGTCCTTGCTGACGGAACGGTCACGACCTTCGGCTGGATGGACGTCGACGAGTTACACGACCGCGCCGACGCCGTCGAGGACGGCGACCCCATCGAAGAGCAGGTCTACGCGGAAGTGTCGCGTATCCTCCGCGAAGACGCCGAAGAGATCGAGGGCCGCTATCCCGACCTCATCCGGAACGTCTCCGGCTACAACTTCGACAAACTGCTCGAAGACGCCCGCGAACGGGGAGAAGTCAACGTCGGGCGACTGATGGCGGGCAGCGAGGGGACCCTCGCCATCGTCACCGAAGCGACTGTCTCACTGGAGCCGATCCCACCGGAGAAGTCGGTCGTGCTCCTCACCTACGACGGCGTTCTCGACGCAATGGAAGACGTTGCGCCGATTCTCGAACACGACCCCGCCGCCGTCGAGGTGATGGACGACGTGCTGTTGGATCTGGCCAGAGAGACCGCCGAGTTCTCCGATCTGGTCAAAACACTCCCCGAGGGCACGGATTCGACGCTTCTCGTGGAGTTTTACGCAGACTCGCCAGCGGAGGGCAAACAGAAAGTCGCTGATCTGCTCGCCGACCGGCTCCCGGGGGTAGAGCCAGCAACTGGCATGACGCCGAGCGAGGGGGCTGGCGATCTGACCGACTCTCCGGTCAGCGCCGTCGACGCGCTGGAAGCGTACGATTCAGACCGGCAGGCGAAGTTCTGGAAGATGCGCAAGGCGGGCCTGCCGATCCTGCTCTCTCGCACTGGCGACGACAAGCACTGGCCGTTCGTCGAGGACACGGCAGTCCCGGCCGAGAATCTGCCGGAGTACGTTGCCGACATTCAGGAGCTATTCGACGAGCACGACACCTTCGCCTCGTACTACGCCCACGCCGGCCCCGGCGTGTTGCACATCCGGCCGCTGCTCAACCTCAAAGCCGAGGATGGCATCGAGACGATGCTCTCGATTTCGGAATCGATCACCGACCTCGTCATCGAGTACGGCGGTTCGATTTCCGGCGAACACGGCGACGGGCGGGCCCGGACCACGTGGAACCGGAAGCTGTATGGCGACCAGCTCTGGGGGTCGTTCCAGCGACTCAAGCAGACGTTCGACCCACAGGGACTGCTGAATCCCGGCAACGTCTGCGGGGACCACGATCCGACCGAGAACCTCCGCTACGACGCCGATTACGAGTTCGACGCCGGCTTCGAACCGGATCTGCACTGGGACAACGAGAACGGCTTTCAGGGGATGGTCGAACTCTGTCACGGTTGTGGCGGCTGTACCGGTCATCAGGAGACCACCGGCGGCGTGATGTGTCCGACCTACCGGGCGACCGATAACGAAGAGATCACCTCGACCCGCGGCCGGGCGAACATGCTCAGACGGGCCATGGACGGTGACCTGCCCGAAGACCCCACCTCCGAGGAGTTCCGGACCGAAGTGCTCGATCTCTGTGTGGGCTGTAAGGGCTGCAAGCGAGACTGTCCGAGCGGTGTCGACATGGCGAAACTCAAGATGGAGGTCACCCACCAGGCCCACCAGCGCCACGGAATTCCGCTGCGTGATCGACTGTTCGCCAACGTCGAGACACTCTATCGTCTGGGAAGTACCTTCGCGCCGGTCTCGAACTGGGCGATGAACCTGCCCGGTGCCGATCTGGTCACCGAGAAGGCGCTGGGAATCGCTCGCGAGCGTGACCTACCGACGTTCAAACGGGAGAGTTTCCAGAAGTGGGCCGCCGACCGCAGTCCACAGATCCCCGCGGATCTCGCTGATCGGAAGGCGCTGGTGCTCGCGGACCCGTACACCAACTATACCCAGCCCGAAGTCGGGAAAGCAGCCGTGCATGCGCTCGAAGCCGCCGGCGTCCACGTCGACGTATCGAGTGAGGTCACCGACAGCGGCCGGCCAGCCCACTCGAAGGGGATGATCGACCACGCACGCGCGACGGCGAGCGCGAACGTCGAGAGCCTCACACCACAGATCGAAGCGGGCTGGGACATCGTGAGTCTCGAACCCTCCGACGCGACCATGTACCGGTCGGATTATCTGGATCTTCTCGCTGGCGATGATGTCGAGACGGTCGCTGCGAACACCTACGACGTGATGGAGTATCTCGACCGTTTCGGCCTGCTTGACGATGTCGATCACATCGTCTCGGAGGAGACGCTGGCTTATCACGGCCACTGCCACCAGACTGCGATCAAGCGCGAACACCACGCAGCCTCCGCACTGGAGGCGGTCGGCTACGACACCGAAGAGATAGATTCGACCTGCTGTGGAATGGCTGGCTCGTTCGGTTACGAGGCCGAACACTACTCGATGAGCATGGCTATCGGCGAGTTGTTGTTCGAACAGGTCCGTGACTCGCCAGCCGACACCGTCGTCGCACCGGGCACCTCCTGTCGGTCGCAACTGCTCGCATCGGAGGACCGGTCCGAAAAGCCCGCCCATCCCATCGAAAAAGTCTCGGAAGTATTGCGGCCACAGTAACCCCCGCTGGGATGCTGGGGTATTTTGTTCAACAGCGCTAACAGAATGATATGGCCGAAATCGACAGCGCCGACTCGCCACTGGATCTGCGCTTTTCCGAGGCAGAACTCGAACAGCACCGCGAGCACATCACTTCCTTCGTCACCGAGCAGTACGAGGCCGCGGGGGCCGACACGGCAGTGATCGCCCTCTCTGGCGGTATCGACAGCACGCTTACCTCCCACCTAGCCGTCGAGGCGCTCGGCTCCGGGAGCGTCTACGGACTCGTCCTGCCGAGCACCGTCAACCGCGAGCAGAACATGAGCGACGCCGAACGGATCGCCAGCGAACTGCTCGATATCGAGTACGACGTGATCGAAATTCAGCCACTCGTCGAAGCAGTGCTCGACGCCAACCCCAAGGTCTCCACCGATGCTGGCGAAGACGAACAGACTCGGGTCGCTGTCGGGAACCTCCGGGCTCGCCTCCGCGCGGTGCTCTCGTACTTCGAGGCCAACCGCCGGAATGGAATCGTCCTCGGGACGGGCAACCGCAGCGAAGCGGCCGTCGGCTACTTCACCAAATACGGCGACGGGGCCGTCGACTGCCATCCGATCGCGAACCTCTACAAAGGACAGGTCCGCCAACTCGCCCGCCACATCGGCGTCCCCGAAGATTTAGCAGCCAAGACTGCGAGCGCCGAACTGTGGGCCGACCAGACCGACGAAGGCGAACTCGGATTGGATTACGAGACACTGGACTCGATTCTCGCGCTCCACGTCGACGGACCGCTCTCGACGACTGCGACCGCCCGCGAACTCGGTGTCGACGAATCACTCGTCGAGGACGTTCGGGGCCTGTACGAACGGAGTGCGCACAAACGGCAGGCACCGCCCGGTCCCGAAACGCTGTACTGAGAGAAGCGTCGTGCTACTCGGTCGCAAAAACCGCAAAAAGTCGTTGTTTTACAGTCGGCCCACGTCTTCGACGGAGACGCTCTCGACGTCCTCGACACCTTGGAAGGCTTCTTCGACGGCTTCGGTCCCGCCAGCCTCGTCGGCGACGATGACCGTCGGGATGAGCGCGGTGAGTCCGAAGGCGACTTCGTCACGGTCGAAGCCGTTGATCTTGGCTCCTTCGGGGAGGTTCTGTTCGAGACGTTCCTGCAGTTGATCCAGATCGATCTCCGGATCCTGCGGCATGACTTTGATAGCGGCTGCTACTTTTCCCATGGTTATGGTCCTGTAAACCCACAGTCGGGGCACTGATAGAGGTTGCTCTGTTTGCGACACGTTCCACACCGGTGGATCTCGTGACCACAATCCGGGCACGCAAACGTGGCCGCATTGGTCCCGGCAATGCGGATGCCACAGGAGTTACACTTCTGTGACTGGTCTAGCTGACTCTTGCTCATGTACCCCTATACCGCAGCCCCGTTTTTAACCCTTGCCAAGTTACTCGCGGATCCCGCTCACCGATTCACCGGGTCGTCCGGTCGGCCTTCCCGATTCGGCAGATCCGGTCCCTCGACGGCCGGTTCGACCGCTTCGCCAAGTTCCCACCGGTAGAATCCCTCGCCGACATCCGCACCGGTCTTGCCCGCTTCGACCAGTCGCTCGAGTACTTCTGGCGGCTCGAAGCGCGGTCCCAGCGTCTCCGTCAGTTCCCGCAATGTTTCGAGCCGATTATCGAGACCGATTCGATCCGCTCGGACGAGTGGCCCCTCTGGGTAGTCGTATCCCTCTTCCAGAATCGTGTCGACCCCCTCGACGCCAGCCACGTCGTCGTCGATGGCCCGCATCGCCTCCACCTCGATTGCGAGGCGGACTCTGGTCGAGGCGATACCGGGCGTATCTCGAACGCGGATGGGCGTCGCCCCCAACTCTGAGATGAACGACTCTGCGCGCTCGACCGGTTCCTCGGCGGTCTGCTCGGGAACCAACAGCTCGACGACGGCGGCGTCGGGTGCGTCGACGAAGTGCATGCCGAGCGCACGATCCGGCTGTCGAAGCCCCGCTGCTGCGGCGGTGACCGGGACCGCTGGCTGGCTCGTGACGATCAACGTCTCGCGGTCGACGGCTGATTCGATATCAGCAAACTTCTCCTGGAGGGGTTCGGTGTCGGCGATAGTCGTCTCGATGACAAGATCTGCATCCGAGACAGCACCACGGAGATCTGTCGTCGCTTCCAGTTCCGACAGCGCATCGTCTTTCCGTCGTTCAGTGATGGCCCCCGATTCGACGGCGTTGATGAGTAACCCCTCGATATCGTCGACGCGATCCATCGCTTCGGTCGCGTCGTCGGCCTGTAAACTCACGGCGTGTCCAACCCGTGCACACCGGGCGGCGATATCCCGCCCCGCTGTTCCGGTCCCGAGTACTGCAACGTTCATACTGGTCCAGACCAACCCGAGCACTGTAAGCGTTGGTGGCGTCGCTCCATCTTGTGTCCGGGTCGACATATCCCCAAACATAAAAGCAGCTCCGCGGAAAAGACTGGGTAGACTCGGTGCAGACAGGCAGGTCTCGTGGTCGAATTACGGAGGTTAGATGTGTATGAGTACTGTTGGATCGGTTACGTTGCTCGTCGACTTCGGGGTAAATCTCGTCGAAGAAGACCCCACCCTGACGTTTATCACCTTTCTGGGAGTCTCGCTGCTCGCAGCGCTGGGGCTGCGGTTTTCCTACTACGCGAACCAGAACATGCGTCAGACCCGGATCGACTCCCAGCGACGGATCTGGGAGTATCTGCAGTTTATCGGCGCGCTCGGCGCGCTCTACGCGCTGGTCTGGATTCTCGAAATCGTGAGTTCGATCCGGATCGCTCCGAAAAACGGGATCTGGCTGGCGATGATCTTCTTTCTGGTGCTCTCTTTGCGCCAGATCTCTGTCACCGCCGCCGGCGATGTCGGTTCGGAACTCATACAACTCGACCAGGCCGTTCGGCTCGGACTCATCGCCGGGATCGTTTTGTACGCTGGAATTACGCTCGTGTTCGGTGAATCGGCGACATCTGCGATCGTTCAGGGACTGACTGGAATTGGCTTTCTTGCCTACGGCGTCGTGTACTTCAGACGCCAGATTGCCAGCACGCGCCTCCAGGGAACGATGCTCGATTCGCTGGTCCGCCATCTGCTCCCGGTGCTCACCTTCGGCGCGCTGGTCAGCATCGTCGCCCTTGCGATCCCCCTCGGAACGGACCGCACGATTGTCCTCCACGTCCAGTTGGTCTTTCTCATCATGACCGCAACGGCGCTGATGACGGCGACGATCAAACTCCGACAGAACCTCGCGAGTCTGTGAATCCTTAATCAGACGCCTGCGCTGCAGTGTCATCGATTTCGACGAGTTCGTCGACTGGTGGAATCTCGGCCTCCGCATCGGCGATGATCTCGATGCGTCGTGTCAGTTTCTCGGTCGCGTACTCGACCAGCGGGTCGGGATTGATCGCCACCCCGAGGTCGTTGACTGTGCCGGCGACGAGCGGAAGCAGTTTCTGAAGCGTGTTCTGAACGACCGACTCCTCGACTGTTCCGGTCTGGACGTGCTCACGGACCTTCGCCATCCCGAAGCCAACGTGTCGGCCCTCGTCGCTTCGGATCTTCGTGATACCGTTGACCAGTCCCGGCAACTCTACGAACTCCTCGTCGGTCACCTCGTCGCTCCCGCTCTCGGAAAACGAAGACTGGATTCCGTAGTAGCCGGTCTGAGCGAGTACCGATTCGATAGTCAGGTGGTAGTGGCAGTAGGCCACGACGCGGTTTTTCGGCGTGTCATCGGTCAGCAATCGCTGCATCGCGTCTTCGGTTCGCTCGAACAGTTCGGTGTACTGGCTGTTGAAATACCGGTCTTCGGTCGGTGCTGTCCGCTCGAACCCCTGCCCCTCTGCGACCGGATCGATCACCTCCCGCCAGTAGCGGTCGAAGAACTTGGTGTGTTTGGCCTCCTCGTAGATTTGACTGGAGAGGAACATCTGGTCGTTGATGTTTTCGCTGACCTGTGCCAGCGGCAGCAGATCCTCCGTCACCGACTCCTCGCCCGCGCCGAACCGAGCGACGGTCCGGCGGATCCCCTCGAACTGTTCCTCGGTGAGATCAGCGTTGAGCAGTCGCTCGCGGTCGACATCCAGTTCCTCGATGGCTCCCGGGTCCCAGTGTCGGTAGACCGCGTTCGTGAAATACTCCTGTGACAGTGCCCCCTCGTCCAACTGCATCCCCGTGGCGTCGTTCGTTGCCATGACACGAGTTCATGGGCCCAAACGCCTTGCTGTACTGCCGTGTATTGATTGTTCGTTTAAATACGGCACTCCTCGAACGGTCTCAGTCGAGTCGATCCAGTGCGCCGCGCCGTTCACGATGCATGATCTCACCCGCGAACCGCCTGAGCGTGTCGACGAGTTCCGCCTCAGTCTCGTAGGTTTCGACCCGGAGATCCCACCGTGTCGACGCCGACCGGATCATCGCACTCGTCACGTCGTCCTCGTGGACAAACACGACGCGCTCGCCGTGGCGCTCCGAGAGGGCTTCGAGGATGCTGCCAGCCTCTTCCCCGACGCCGAAGTTGTGCCCGAGAAACGGCAGCACGAACGCGGTGGCGTTACTGCAGCGCGTGAATTCGATGCTCTGGGTCACCGCGTCTACCTCGTCTGTATCGATGTCGACATCCAGTGCCAGGAACGCGTTCACTCCCGGATCTGTCCGGAGTTCGCCCTGCACTCGACGCAGGAGGGCTTGAGCTTCGTTGATTTCGTCTTCGTTCCGGAACAGACGACGCAGTGGCCCGGGCAGATCCTCGATATCGATCTGGCTGCGCTCGTCCTCGCTGAGCACGTAGTTCAGATTGAACGACTTGTACGGCCCCATGAGGTAGAAGAGAAACCGGTCGTATTGGACTGCCCCCAACCGATCTGCGATCAGATCCCGGGTAATCTCCTCCGACATGCCGCGCTGTTCTCCCGGGCAGTATATAAAAGACAGTGATTTTGAGAATATTTGGCTTGATAATACCTAAGTATACCTCTCCGCGTAATCTAGGATACGATGGCAACGGACCAGACGATAGACGGGGGAATGCCGCCCGATCCAGAGGAGTTGCTGCCGGACGACAGTATCCTCTCTCTCGACGAATATCTCGATATGCACGCCGCCGTCGGCCACCGGAGCCGGTACGAAATCCTCTACCGACTCGTCCATAACGGCGAGATGAGTCCGACCGAACTCGACGCAGTCGTCGATATCGACGACAGCACGCTCCACTATCACCTGAACACACTCGTCGATGCCGGACTCGTCGAGAAACGCAAGCGAACGGACCGCGATCAGGATGGGCTGGACACCTACTATCGGGCGACTATCTTCGGGACAGTCACGCTCACAGAAGGCGTCGACGAACTGATCCGCGGCGAACACGAGTTCGAGTCGATGTACGACAGTTCGGCGGACTGATCCTGTCACTCGACCAGCCATAGTTAAGCCGATGGCTCCAAAGAGAGTGACATGCGCTACGCGGAGGTCAGACTGGACCCCGGCCCTGAGGGATTCCATCCGGCAGACCGGAAACTCACCGACAGCGACCACATCCAACGGATTGCGATCCATCACGTCAACCAACTTGACGACGGGACCGTCGTATTACTGTACGAGTTACAGGGCATCAGGTCCCGGGCCCGGGAGGTTCTCGACGCCAACGACGACGTGCTGGCCTACAGCATCGCTCCCGGCGCAGAACCGGACAGCGCGCGCGGGCAGTCGAATGGCTTACCCCGCCGGCAGACGCTTCACACCTACATCCACATCGATCCGAACGAGACGCTTGTGTCCGTCTTCCAACTTCCTCAGGAGTACAGCCTCGTTATCGAAACGCCCATCGAGTGTCTCCCAGGCGGCGGAATCACCGTCCTCGTGATGGGCGACCAGCAGACCATCACGAACGCGGTGGGCGTCCTCCCCGACCGAATCGAGACGGAGCTTCTCGCAACCGGCGAGTATCACCCCACCGAGCGGACGCTGTACTCACAACTCACGCCACGCCAACAGGAGATTCTCGCCACGGCAGTCGAAGCCGGCTACTACAACGTCCCGAAAGCGGTCACCCACGAAGGACTCGCCGACAGGCTCGATCTGGCACCCGTCACTGTCGGCGAACATCTCCGCAAAATCGAGGCTCGCGTCTTCGCAGAGATCGTTCCTTGAGTCGTCTGCAGGAGGACATATTAGTGGCATAATACCACCTTATTTCACTATTATAGAGGAGAGGCATTTCAGGAATAGCCTGATATGGCTGGGGCACTTGTGTACTCGTGATATGACAGACCGACGCACAGAGACTGGTCAGGACGGTCTCGCAGACCCCACGGATGCTCGGTCCAACTGTGGGGTTGGCGTCGTGATGGACCTCGATGGCGGGAGCAGCCACGAGGTCGTACGCGACGGACTCGAACTGGTAGAGTGTATGGAACATCGCGGCACGACCGGTGCGGAGAAAGAGACTGGTGACGGCGCTGGTATTCTCCTCCAGATTCCCCACGAATTCTTTGCTGGCGAACTGGATGTCGATCTCCCCGACCCCGGCGAATACGCTGTCGGATCGCTCTTCTTGCCGAAAGACGAGGACGACCGTGAAGCACTGAAGACACGCGTCGAGGAACTGCTCGACGAGGAAGGACTTGACGTGCTCGCCTGGCGCTCTGTTCCGACGAACAACAAGGGCCTCGGCCAGACGGCACTCGACTCCGAACCGGAGATCGAACAGGTATTCGTCACCTCGAACGAGGACGTGAGCGAGGATGAGTTCGGCCGACAGCTCTATATCGGACGCAGCGTCGTCGAAAACACGATCAAAGACGAACAGCCCGACGGGAGCGACCGCTTCTACATCGTCTCGCTGGACCGGAAAACGGTCGTCTACAAGGGACTCCTGAAAGCCGAACAGGTCGAAGACTACTTCCTCGATCTCTCGGACGAGCGGATGCACTCGACGTTCGCGATGGTCCACGCGCGGTTCTCGACGAACACTCTCGGCGCGTGGCATCTCGCCCACCCATACCGCAACATCATCCACAACGGCGAGTTCAACACGATTCAGGGCAACATCAACTGGATGCGCGCCCGCGAGACTGACATTCAGGACGAGGCCTTCGGTGAGGATATCGAGAAGATCAAGCCGATCATCGACGACCCCGAGCAGTCCGATACCGCGAGCGTCGACAACGCGCTCGAACTGCTCATGGAATCCGGTCGTTCGCTCCCACACGCCCTCCGAACACTCATCCCCGAAGCGTGGCGCGGCGAACAGAACAACGTCTCCGGCCAGCGCCGGGAGTTCTACGACTACCACGCCTCACTCGTCGAACCGTGGGACGGCCCTGCACTCGTCGCCGCTACCGATGGTGAACGCGTCGGTGCAGTGCTCGACCGGAACGGACTTCGTCCGTGCCGATACGACGTGCTCGAAGACAACACGCTCGTGATGTCTTCGGAGGTCGGCGCGCTCAACTACGACGAAAGCGAAATCCGAGAGCGCGGCCGCCTCTCGCCCGGTCAGTGTTTCCTCGCCGACCCCGAAGAGGGTCGAGTCGTTCCTGACGAGGAGGTTTTCGACGGCCTCATCGACGACAAATACGGCGAATGGGTCGACCAGGAGCAGGTCCAGATCGAGGATATCTCCCCGGACGACGACAACACACCACAGCATTCCGTCGAGGAACTGCGCGCCCATCAGTCGACCTACGGCTACACCTACGACGAGATCGATCACCTGCTCGAACCGATGGCCGAAAAAGGGAAGGACCCGATCGGGTCGATGGGCGACGACACGCCGCTGTCGGTGCTCTCACAGTTCAACCGACCACTGTTCACCTACTTCAAACAGCTATTCGCGCAGGTCTCGAACCCGCCGCTGGATTACATCCGGGAAGAACTCGTGACGAGTCTCGAAACGAGACTCGGCAACCAGCGCAACCTGCTCGACGAGACGCCGGAACACGCCCGCCAACTCGTCCTCGATTCGCCGATCCTGACCGACCAGGAGATGGATGGCATCAAGAATCTCGGCGAGAACGGCATGTCGACCGGCGTCGTTGACATCACTTACGACCCGGACGAAGACGACCTCGAATCCGCCGTCGAGGCGGTCCGCGAGAACGCCTCCAACGCAGCCGAGGACAACGATATTGTCGTCCTCTCGGACCGAACCAACGATCCGGACCGTGTCCCGATCCCGTCACTGCTCGCCGTCGGCGGCGTTCACCACCACCTCGTCCGCAACGGCCAGCGTAACCACATCGGACTCGTCCTCGAATCGGGCGATCCGCGAGCGGTCCATCACTTCGCGACGCTGATCGGCTACGGCGCGGGCGCAGTCAACCCGTATCTCGCCTACCAGACGATCACCGACCTCGTCGCTGGACCCGACGGCGCAGATCCGCACAAAGCCATCGACGCCTACATCAACGCCGTCGAGGACGGCCTGCTCAAGACGATGGCGAAGATGGGTATCTCGACGGTCGAGAGCTACCAAGGCGCACAGATCTTCGAGGCAGTCGGTCTCTCCTCGGACCTCGTCGACGAGTATTTCGAGGGAACCGAAAACCGTACCGAGGGGATCGGGCTCGACGAGATCGAATCCGACCTGCTCGACCGCCACGAAGTCGCCTGGAACGACGGCGACATGGAGCGCGTCGGTGAGTACGAGAACCGCACCGGCGGCATCTACCACCAGTGGAATCCCGAGACGGTCAGCACGATCCAACAGGCTGTCCGGCAGGGCGATTACGAGACCTACAAAGAGTTTGCCGACCTCGTCAACGACCAGCAGGAGCAACTCGCCACGCTGCGGGGCCTGCTCGAATTCGACGACGAGGACCGCGAGTCGATTCCGATCGAAGAAGTCGAATCCGTCGACTCCATCGTCGAGCGATTCGAGACGGCGGCGATGTCGCTCGGCTCGCTCTCGCCCGAGATGCACGAGAACAACGCCATCGCGATGAACCGGATCGGTGCCAAGTCCAACACCGGTGAAGGTGGCGAACCACCGGAACGGTTCGGGACCGAGAAAGAATCCCACACGAAGCAGGTCGCGTCCGGTCGCTTCGGTGTGACCTCGACGTATCTCACTGCTGCGGACGAACTCCAGATCAAGATGGCGCAGGGATCCAAACCCGGTGAGGGTGGTCACCTGCCCGGCAAGAAGGTCAACGAGATGATCGCTCACGTCCGGTACGCGACGCCGGGTGTCGGCCTCATCTCGCCGCCGCCGCTGCACGATATCTACTCCATCGAGGATCTGAAACAGTTGATCCACGACCTGAAAGCCTCGAACCCCGAGGCGGACATCAATGTCAAACTCGTCGCCGAGGCCGGTGTCGGCATTATCGCCGCCGGTGTGGCGAAGGCGAACGCCGACGTGGTTCACATCTCCGGTGACTCAGGCGGAACCGGCGCGTCGCCGAAGACGAGCATCAAAAACGCCGGTGTGCCGTGGGAACTCGGTGTCGCCGAGGCGAACCAGCTACTCTGTCAGACTGGTCTCCGCGACCGGATTCGCGTGACGACCGACGGCGGGATGAAGACCGGCCGTGACGTGGCAATCGCTGCGCTCCTCGGTGCCGAGGGCTACACCTTCGGGACGGCGTCGATGGTTACCTCCGGTTGTGTGATGGCCCGGCAGTGTCACGAGAACACCTGTCCGGTTGGTATCGCAACGCAGAACGAGAAGCTTCGCGAGCGATTCCCCGGCCAGCCCCAGCACGTCATCAACTACATGACCTTCATCGCGCAGGAACTGCGCGAGATCATGGCCGAACTCGGCTTCTCCTCAATCGAGGAGATGATCGGCCGCGTCGAACTGCTCCAGCAGCGCGACGACGTAACCCAGGAGAAGGCGGCGAAACTCGACCTCTCTTCGCTGTTGGTCGAGCCGGAGCGTCCGGAGGGTGTCGACCGGTACAAGACTCGTGAGCAGGATCACGATGTCGACGAACAACTCGATTGGGAACTGATCGAGGAGGCCAGCGACGCTATCGAACACGGAGAGCCGACGACGCTCACCAAGGAGATCAACAACGTTCACCGAGCGGTCGGTGCGACGCTCTCGAACGAGATCTCGAAAGTCCACGGTGTCGACGGCCTGCCGGAAGATACCTTGACGACTCGCTTCGACGGGACCGCAGGCCAGAGCTTCGGTGCGTTCACGCAGGACGGCGTGACGATGGAACTGGTCGGCTCTGCGAACGACTACCTCGGTAAGGGGCTCTCTGGCGGCAAACTGATCGTCCGGCCACCGGAAGAGGCCAGCTACGACGCCAGCCAGAACATCATCACCGGCAACGTCGCACTCTACGGTGCCACGCAGGGCGAGTGCTACGTCAACGGTGCTGCCGGCGAACGCTTCGCCGTGCGAAACTCCGGAGTCAAAGGTGTCGTCGAATCGGTCGGCGACCACGGCTGTGAGTACATGACCGGCGGCGCAATCGCCGTGCTGGGCGAGACGGGCAAGAACTTCGCGGCCGGGATGTCCGGCGGTGTCGCCTACGTGTACGATCCCGACGGCTCCTTCGAGGAACGTGCCAACACCGGAATGGCCTCGCTGTCGGACACCCTCGAAGAGAAAGACCGGGAGATGCTGACCCGACTCGTCGAGAACCACGCTGCCTATACCGACTCCGAGCGAGCGGCTGAACTACTCGAGGAGTGGGACGAGGAAATCGAGAACTTCACGCGCGTGATGCCCGACGCCTACGCCGAGATCATCGCCGAGCGCGAACGTGACGACGTTCGCAACGAACTCCCCGAAGCGGCGACGCTTGAAGCAGGCGAACTGTCGACGACGATGCACTCGAACGCGGACTGATCGTCACGCTGCGGACACTTTTTTGTCGCAATCGGAGCGTTTTCACGGCTGACGGACGACCCCGCCTGTATGGACACAGCACTCATTATCGGCGGGACGCGCTTCATCGGCCGCCATCTGGTGACGGAACTACTCGACGCCGAGTACGAGGTGACACTGTTCAACCGCGGCACGCGCGAGAATCCCTTCGCGGATCACGACCGCGTGGATCAGTATACGGGGGACCGAACGAGCGGCGCAGCGCTCAAGGAGGCGAACGAAGCCGTCGAACCCGACATCGTCGTCGACTGCGTGGCCTACTATCCGGGTGAGGTCAAACTCGCAGTCGAGGCCTTCGAGGACGTGGGGGCGTACGTCTACATCTCCAGCGGGGCCGCCTACGGACCGGACGTGATTCCGAAACGCGAAGACGAGACGCCGCTGGAACCCTGCACCGACGACCAGGCCGTCGACGATAGCCACGAGACCTACGGGGCTCGCAAGGCCGAGGGTGATCGGATCGTCTTCGAGGCCGCCGAGGAAGGAGTGAACGCGATGAGCGTGCGACCCACCATCGTCTACGGCCCGCATGACTACACCGGCCGCTATCAGTACTGGATCGACCGCATCGCCGAATACGACCGCGTACTCGTCCCGGGCGACGGAACGAACATTCACCACCTCGTCTCAGTGTACAACACCGTGCGCGCAATTCGGACGGTCGCGGAATCGGGCGAACCCGGCGAAGCCTACAACGCCGGTGACCGGACGATCCTCACGCTCCAAGACCTTCTCGAACAGACCGCGGACGCAGTCGGTGCCGATCCGGAGTTCGTGACTGCTAACGACCGAGAACTCTCGGCTGCCGGCCTGCAATCGACCGACTTCCCGCTGTACAATCCTGACGTTCACATCCTTTCGACGGAGAAATTGGCAGATATCGGGTGGGAACCACTCAGTCCCGCAGAGGCGATTGCCCGCACTGTCGACTGGGAGGGTGAACCCGAGCGCGATCCGGGACCGGACCGCGCTGCCGAGGAGGCGGTTCTCGATTCGCTGTAAGGGAGAAGCAACGACCAACACGTACTCTCTGCGATACCTCGCTATCTGCGGATATTGTTGCCGCAAAAATTCTAACAGCCTGGCCAATCATTGATATAGCGTTATTTGGTTTACTTGTCACAGATCAGGCGGACTGCGCCAGTATAACGGGTAATTAATCAACTTTTACTGCCGAGGATTATCATACATATGATATTATTCGTACACAACCTATTTTCGATTTGTACGTGTACAGTTGGCATATGGCATTACCAGCGAACGTCACTGGGCAGCGGACCGAGACGGATCGACTCGATACCTACTACCTCGAAACAAATCCCGGAGGAGAGCATACTGTGGTCTTCCTCCACGGGAATGCCTCGTCGTCACGGTTCTTCGCCGAATTGATGGCGGAACTCCCGGACGAGTATCACGCAGTCGCCCCCGATTTCCGCGGGTTCGGGGACTCGGAGCGTCGGCCGATCGATGCGACTCGGGGACTCAGGGATTTTGCCGACGACGTACACGCGCTGTTCTCGGCCCTCGATATTTCCACTCCCTCGCTGGTTGGGTGGTCGACCGGCGGCGGTGTTGCGCTGAGATATACAATCGATCACCCGGATGGCGTCGACTCAGTGGGTTTGATCAATCCCGTTCCACCGTACGGCTACGGCGGAACGGAACGCGACGGAACACCCTGCCAGCCGGATTACGCGGGTACAGGTGGCGGACTGGTCAACGAGGAGTTCGTCGAGGGGATGGCCAACGACTATCACGGAGCCGAGGGAGACGCTTCTCCGCGAAACGTTCTCAACACGGTATACACAGCAGCCACCACAGAACTCGACCCTGCTGTCGAAGACGACTACGTCGCAGCGATCACCGACACCGAAGTGGGGGACGACTACTATCCCGGCGACCAGACTGGCTCCGAGCACTGGCCAGGGATGGCACCTGGCGAGCGCGGTGTCAACAACGCGCTTTCCCCGAAGTACTGCGACCTGACGGCGTTCGTCGATATTGATACCAAACCGCCAGTCTGCTGGATTCGCGGCTCCGAGGATCTGGTCGTCGCGAATGGCTCGCTGTTCGAGGCCGGCTACCTGGGACAGATCGGCGAATTGCCGGGCTGGCCAGGTGAGGAGGAGTACCCTCCACAGCCAATGGTCGCCCAGACTCGTGATCTGTTGGAAGAGTACGAGGATGCCGGGGGCGAATACGAAGAAATCGTCGTCGACGGTGCGGGACACTCTCCGCACATCGAGCAACCCGGGACAGTTCTGTCCGCTCTCATCGAGAATTTGTGATACTACTCTATCATTAACCGGCACCACGCAGTCATATCTACCCTATTTTAAAACACCGGTCAATGACTATCATATCATCAGATGTGTGGGGTTCGTGGGCCCAAGTCCGGGTTCGATTTGACGGCAGTATGTCAGCGGTTAGTGTTGGCAAAGGATCTATTCTATTCATCAAGTGTGAATTGAACACCAGTTCGGACCTCGAATTGATTCTGCCAGAGGCGACTGTGCTAGAAATTCAATTTTTAGTTGTGTCTGTAATAGTACTCTCTGGATTACTGCCGCTCACTCGGCAAATAGCAATATCACTTCCACAAATAATGCCTTTTAGACGTGTGTGTGACATTAGATTGAAGTTGATGGGGTGTGAGCGGGCTTGTATGAGCGGCGACGGCGAAGTCGATACCTCGCGGACAGTGGTCCAGACATACGTGCCGGCTTACCAGCGCGATGTGTGGGATGACCACGCCGATCGACTAGACATGTCACGCAGCGAGTTCGTCAAGACGATGGTACAGGCGGGTCGTCGACAGATCGGTGACGATCCGGAGTTGATTCCCGATGCCGATGGCTCGATAGACGACGATTCCGGCGACGCTGAGCAATCGCTCGGAAGCGAAGTGACGGCACTACTCGAAGACGCTGACGCGCTCTCGTGGGACGAGCTACTGGCGTCTCTGACCGACGACATCGAAAGCCGCCTCGACGAAACCTTGCAAGAGCTTCAGGAGTCGAACGAGATCCGCTACAGCGGCCGGGCGGACGGGTACGTGCTCGTGGAGGGCGACTCGTGAGCGAACTCGATCCGACGAAATCCGGCGGCTCACACGTCGAGTACTTCCTCGAAGATATCGGCTACCAGGGGAAAAGCGAGCGGACTCAGGAAGCGTACGAGCGTGTCTTGGGCGATTTCAGGGCGTACCTGGACTCCAGAGACCTCGCCATCGACGAAGCGAACCACAGGGACTGTATGGCCTACATCCACCAGCTCCGCGGCGAACTCGGAGAGAGCACCGTCGCGACGTACGCCTCCTATCTCAACCGCTTTTACGACTATATGATCCGCGTCGACGAGTTCACCGACAACCCCATGTCTATCGTCGTCGAGGAGATGGACGAACAGATCAACACCGACCCCGCACGCCGGGATATCTCCGTCCCTGCAATGCGGGAATTCGTCGCCGAACTTCAGCATCCACTCGACCGAGCGGTTATACTCACACTGCTGAAAACCGGGATTCGAGCCGGTGAAATGTGCAATCTGGACCTTCGAGATCTCTCGCTTTCGGATCGAGAGGGCGAGCATAGACCACGGCTCGATGGCCGACCCGACTCGCTATTCGTCGACGATACACCCAGTGCGGGCTCGGTCTACAACGGCGAGCGACGGACGGCCTCGAACAAGCGCAAGCGGGCAACGACGATTCCGGTCGACGACGAACTCGCCGAGACACTCGACACGTGGCTCCAGGTTCGGCCAGACCCGGTTTCCCCGGCAGAGCCGCTGTTCGTCTCGACGACAGATAGTTGGGGACAGCGACTGACCCCAGACATGATCCACCACATCGTCGAGCGACATGCCCGCGAGCACGGCTGGTATCACGACCACGGGGGCCCGGAAGAGAACGTCACGCCGCATTATTTCCGCCACTTCTTCACGACACATCTCCGGGATAGAACGGGGGACCGCGGCGTGGTCAAATACCTGCGCGGCGACGTTGCGACCGACGTGATCGACACCTACACCCACGACTGGGGCGACCGGATTCGCACGGTGTACCGGAAAAATATCTACTCGCTCCTGTAAGGCAGCGGCGTAACCGCCAGTCTACTCCTCGACGACGACGGTTCCGACCATTCCTGCTGTCTCGTGTGGCACACAGAAGTACCCGTGTTCACCGGGTGTCTCGAAGGTTTTTACGTAGGATTGACCCTCTTGAACGGCTCCTTGACCGTTCTCCCAGCCCTCGCGGGCCGCAGATTCGCTCTCGAACCCGCCGGAGGCCCAGTATTCGGCGTCGTCCGGAATCTCGGCCTCGTAAGCGACGACGTTGTGCGGTTCACCCGCTGCAAACCGCCATGCGACGGTCTCTCCCTGTTGGAATGTGATCTCTTCGGGATCGAACGAGACAGCCTGCATGTCCACGACGTGATCCGCTTCGTCCGGCACGCCCTCTACGACGTTCGGCCCGCCTTCGAGGTCAGGTTCGGACTCCTTACTCGTGTTTTCATTCTCGGGATCGGCCGGCGCTTCGTCGGGGGCGCCCGCGACCGCAAACTGCGCCTGCAGACAGCTTTCAGCGTAGGACGCGGCGTATTCGTCGGGCGATTCTCCGGCATCGAGTCCTTCGATGTAGGCTTCGAGATTCCGCTCGAAGGTCTCGTAACTCTCTTCATCTGCCTCTTCGACGAGATCGTGGACCTTCGCCTCCTCGAAGTGTGCGAAAACGTCGCTGAGGATCGAACCAGCGTTTCCACCCGCGCCACCGCCGGCTGCCACGACCGCGTACATAGCGTCGACAGCCCGGCTAACGGCATCTTCTGCCGAGGACGGGCCGGCCTCGATGGCCGCCTCGAACCGTTCGTAAAGGTCGTGATCGGCTGCTTCGAGAGCTTCGTGGAAGCCGGCGGCACCCCGCTCGAAGTAGCCCAGCGTGTCGTTTGTGATCGTCTCGGCCCGGTCCGATTCACCCAGTGCAGCGACCGCGGAGGCATCCAGGATTCGCCCGAGCATGTAGCCGCTCTCTGCGCCGCTGACGGCCGCTGTGCCGGTGAGCTGTTGCTCGAAGTCGCTGAGGGCCTCGTGAATCCCGTCCACGTGCGTAGCGACGGCTTCGTCGTCGCCGTTCTCCAATGCGGTCAGCAGCCCTTCGAGGTGTTCGTGCTCGAAGGCCTCGTAGAGCTCTCGATCCGTCTCTTCGAGGGTTTCGTGGAAGCCAGCGAGGTCTGCCTCGAAGTCTGCGAGCACGTTCTGGACGAGTTCGGGCGCCCGCTCCTGACGCCCGAGGCGGTACTGTTCGACGGCGTCAGCGACGCGAATTCGCGCGTGACTGGCTTCGAGCAGGCTCGGCATTGCACCGGTGACGAGCGCGCCAATACCGGATCTGAGCGCCGAGTCGACCGTCTCGACGGCATCTTTGACACCGCTGGCGTCGTCGTTGTTGATGGCCGCCAGCAGCGTTTCTAACCCCGACTCGAAGGATTCGTAACTCTCGTGATCCGCTTCTTCGAGGGGGTCGTGGGCGCGGGCGGTCTCGAAGCCTTCGAGTGATTTTTTGACGGTTTCCGCTGCAGCATCGGGGGCATCATTCTCGAAGAGAAGCATTGCATCGCGGGCACGAGCGCGATACTCGTTCAGGGACGCGGCGTGGGCGAACGACTGTGTTGGACCGCCAGCAGCAGCCACCGCCGCGCCGTCCCAGCCTCTCGCCTGCAATGCGGCCATGTTGAGCGCACCCGCGAAAGCTTCCGGTTCGAGGGTGTACAGCGCCTGTGCGGCGGCCTCAAAAGCCTCGTGTGCTGACTCTGTCGCTGCCTCGGCGTCCTCATCTTCAGCGGCAGACGAGGCCTCGTAAGCTGCGGCCTGGAAGGTATCGGCGGCCTCCTGATCGACTTCGGCAACAGTGTCGTATAGACCAGTATCCAGGAACCGGTCACCGATTTGGGTGAACTCCTCAGCGGCCGGCTCGGGTTCTCCGCGCGAGAGCAATATCAGCCCGTCCTCGACGTGTGCGGCCATGACGAGGAGAGTTAGCGATTCTGCGACGGATTCGTCGGTGAGCGTCGTCTGGGCGGAGAGCAGGTTTTCGTCGGCCCTCTGCATGGCCTCGTGTGCGCCCTCTAGGTCCTCTGCGTCGAGTGCGTCGCCGAGTTCGTTCAGTGCGCCCTCGAACCCTTCGTAGTACGATTCGTCGGTCTCTTCGAGGGTTTCGTGGGCGTTGTGTTCGCCGGACGCCGTCTCGAATCGCTCGAAGATATCTTCGACAATGCTGTTTGCAGACTCGTAGGCACCTGCGTGACCGAGAGCCACTGGGTCACGAAGCCGAGACCTGATGGCATTCCACTCCGAAACGACACCGACATCGACGGCCTCGAAGGCTGTTCCGTCCTCCGATTGGGTGGGGGTATCGGCCGACTCGGGATCGTCTTCATTATTCTCGGGGCTGTCGTCGGGCTCTTCGTCGCCTGTCCCGCCTGAGCAGCCAGCGAGCGAAACACTTGCGAGTGCCGTTCCCGATGCGAGAAGCAACTTGCGTCTTGTCTGCTCCATGATTTAGGCTTGCCTAAACCAAACAAAGGTGTTTCGAAATTTAGGTACACCTAAAACACGGCAACATAGCGGGTTGCCCCAATACAAGCGTTTAATTGGTTGTATTCTTATGAATTCATCACGAAATTAAATCTACTACTGTCGGAGTGGCAGCGTATAAATCGCATGACGATATACAGAAGCAAGGCGGATGCAGATTTATCAGGAACTCACCCTGGGGGTCAACTCATTTTACTCCGGTCGTCGAGTGGTCACTCGAAAAATTCACAGACCAGTTGGTTGACTCGCGGCGCACACTCGTGGTGGATCCAGTGTGTACCATCTTCGATCAGTTCGAGGCGGCCGTTCGGACAGAATTCGAGGCTGTCCTCGGCCATCGCCGACCTGAGAAGTCGGTCTTGAGTTCCCCAGATCACCATCGTCTCGGGCTCGACGGTCATCGACGGAACCCCTCCCGGATCACGCCTGAGAAGCGACCGATACCAGTTCAACATCCCTGTCGCTGCGCCGGGTTGCTGCCACGCCTCCCGGTACAGCTCTCGATCCGCTGGCGTGAATGCATCCTCGCTGTTGGTCGTGTCGAGAAAGAGCTCGAGTCCGCGACAGTTGCGAGCAGTGAGTGCCCACTCCGAAAGCCCGGGCACCTGAAAGAGGTACATGTAGGTGCTGTTTATCGTCTGTTTCAGATCACCGAAGAGGTATTCGTCGAACACTGCAGGGTGTGGGATATTCATCGTGACTGCCTGTGTGACGTACTCGGGGTATTCGAGCAAGACCTGCCAGCCGACGGCTGCCCCCCAGTCGTGGGTGAGCAATCGGGCTTCCTCGTAACCCAGCGCGTCGAGTATCCCGACGGCGTCGGCAGCGAGTTCGGTCAGTCGGTAGCTGTCGAGACCGCTGGGTTTGTCGCTGAGGTTGTAGCCCCGCTGGTCAGGGACGATCACACGATACCCTTCGTCGACCAGCGCCGGAAGCTGATGTCGCCAGCCGTACCAGAACTCGGGGAAGCCGTGCAGCGCGAGGACGGGTTCGCCTGTCGTCGGGCCGGCAGTCACGGCGTGCAACTCCAGTCCGTTCGTCTCGACAGTGCGGTGGTTCAACTTGGGCATCGCGTCTGACATAGGGTGACTGTGAAGGGGATGGTAGAAGTATCCCGTGGCTCCCCGAGTCCGGTGCGTTGAAACCGGCGGCTCCCGAAGGTGAGCGTATGCTTCTCGAAGGGACCATCCTCCGCGGCCGTGGGTTCGAACCCGTGGAAGGACGGGTCATCGTCGAGGACGGCGAGATTCTCGATATCGAGGAAGGGACGGCACACACCGACGATATCATTCTCCCCGCGTTCGTCAACGCACACACCCACATCGGTGACTCGGTTGCCAAAGAGGCCGGCGAGGGGCTGAGTCTCGAAGAACTCGTCGCGCCACCGGACGGGCTGAAACATCGACTACTCGATGAAGCGAATCGAGACGAACTGGTCGCAGCGATGTCCCGGACGCTCTCTTTTATGGAACAGTCTGGTACCGCCGGGTTCATCGAGTTCCGTGAGGGTGGGGTCGACGGAGTCGAGGCGATCGAAGAGGCGCTCGTTGGCGACGATATCGAGGCAGTCGTGCTCGGCCGAGAGACGACGGCTGCGATGAAGGCTGCCGATGGATTTGGCGCCAGTGGCGCGAACGATGGCGATTTCGTTCACGAGCGCAGCGAGACTGCCGAGGCTAACAAGCTGTTCGGGATTCACGCTGGGGAGGTCGATAGTAGCGACATCAACCCGGCACTCGATCTGAAGCCCGACTTTCTCGTTCACATGGTCCACCCTGAAACGCTCCATCTCGAACGGCTCGCCGACAGCGAACTGCCAGTCGTCGTCTGTCCGCGCTCGAACGCCGTTACCAACGTCGGACTGCCGCCAGTTCGGGATTTACTCGACCGGACGACAGTCGCACTCGGGACCGACAACGTCTTTCTCAACAGCCCGTCGATGTTCCGAGAGATGGCCTTTACGGCGAAATTGATGGACGTATCGACGGTCGAAGTGCTACGGATGGCGACGATCAACGGGGCGGAGATTGCGGGGCTGAACTGTGGGCTGGTCGAACCCGGTCGGGACAGCGAACTGCTCGTTCTCGACGGAGATTCGGACAACCTCAGCGGCGCACAGGATCCTCGTCGCGCGGTCGTGCGCCGCGCTGGAGTCGACGATGTCAAACGAGTAGTTAGGAGCTAGCGGCTGGAATCGACAGGTGGAATTAAGTCCGGGGCTGATGATATTTCAACTAATGTACGATAATATCTTACTCCCGACAGACGGCTCTGAGGGGATGGACGTCGTCATCGAGCACGCCCGAGAACTGGCCGCGGTACACGACGCGACGCTCCATACGCTCTACGTGGCGAATACGGCATCGCTGTCGGATCTCCCGATGGAATCCTCGTGGGAGGGAGTCAACAGCGCTCTGCACCAGCAGGGCAAGCGAGCAGTCCAGGCTGTCGAGGAATCGATCGGTAATCTGCCGGTTGAGACGGGTGTTGTCGATGGATCCCCCTCGAAGGAAATCGTCTCCTACGCAGAGGACGAGGGCTGTGATGTCATCGTGATGGGGACACACGGTCGGTCGGGGGTCGACAGACTGCTGCTCGGTAGTGTTGCCGAACGAGTGATTCGATCCGCACCGGTCCCGGTGATGACAGTAAACGTCGACCAACTGGACTGATCACTCTGCTGGGCGAAGGTGGTCGCAATCGCCCGCGGTGATCTCACGCAGACCATCCTCAGTTTCGACGACGAGCGTTCCCGGGGCTTTGATATCGACAGCCTCACCGACGACTGTTTCTCGCGGTGTCTCGACTCGGACTCGCTGGCCAAGCGTCGACGCAAGTTCTCGCCACGCAGCCATGATCTCCTCTGCGTCTACGGTCGAGAGCGTCCAGAATTCTTCGAGTAGCGTCTGGGCGACCGCCCGGCGGTCGACAGCGCCGACCTCCGACTGTAGTGACGTTGCTGGTTGATCGCCGGGGAGGTCTTCGGGGTCGACGTTCGCGTTGAGACCGATGCCAACGACGAGCCAGGAGATCCGGTCGGCTTCGCCTTCCATCTCGGTGAGAATCCCCGCGAGCTTTCGGTCGCCGACGCGAACGTCGTTTGGCCATTTGATCGTCGCGTCGACGCCAGCGTCGCGCGCAGCGCGGGCCGCCGCGACGGCAGCGACGAGCGTATACAGCGGAGCGCTCGCTGGCGGGATGTCGGGGCGGGAAAGCAGCGAGAGCCAGATGCCGCCGCTCGGTGAGGCCCACTCGCGGTCGAGGCGTCCGCGGCCACCAGTCTGACGGTCTGCCACGACGACAACATCTGAGTGGCCGTCGTCGGCCAGCGTGCGCGCGCGCTCGTTCGTACTATCGATCTCGTCGTGGTACTCGATCTCCAGTGGTGCATCCAGCCCGTATTCCAGCGCCGGGCCGCCATAGTCGGGAATTCCTGCGAGTGTGTAGCCATCCGACTGGCTCTCGATCTCGAATCCGTCCTCGCGGAGTCCTTCGACATGATTCCAGACGGCTGCCCGGGAGATCTCGAGTTCAGCGGCGAGATCAGGGCCACTGGTCGGCCGCTCGGCAATCGTCGTGAGAATCTGCTTCCGTGTCGGGTGCATATCTCCGAGTAGACACCCGACCTATACAGGAGTTGCCCCGTTGACTTGCTCGCAACCTGATAGCTATCCGCCATCCCTCGGGCGGAAAGGAAAGTCCTTTTATTCACCCGGGCAGAACGATGGAATGCACACAGCGTGCGTGGGTAGCCAAGCCAGGCCAACGGCGCAGCGTTGAGGGCGCTGTCCCGTAGGGGTCCGCCGGTTCAAATCCGGTCCCACGCACTGATTGTCTGCGCTCAGGTGCGAGATGCACCGACTCAGGTGCGGACAGAAAGTGCGGGTGCATATCCCTTCAGGGATCAGCACCCACGCAACTTTTCCCGAAGTTACTCTCTGAGAGCTATCTCTGTCATCCATAGTTTCAGGCCCCTGGATATACAACCGGGAGTATGGGACGATTACCGGACAGAAGCGTCGGGACCGCACACACAGATGCGGTCTCGTGGGACGTACTGGAGTCGCTGGTCGATTGTGCGCCCAGAATGGCGGGCAGCGAGGGCGAACAGGCGGCGATCGATCGGTTGGCTGAGCGCTTCCGAGAACTGGGATTGCGCGACGTAACAGTCGAGAAATTCGATCTTTCGGCGTGGTCCCGCGGGTCGTCAGCGCTGTCAGTCGACGCTGGGACTCGCTACGACGGGGACCACGAGGTCATCGGGCTTCCTGGGTCGCCGGCAGGAACGGCCTCCGGCCCGGTCGTCGATGTCGGCCACGGGACACCGGAGGAGTTCGACGAGCAATCCGTCGAGGACAGCCTCGTCATTGTCGCCGGCGGGACGCCGGAGAGCTACGACCGGTGGTTCCACCGCCGCGAGAAGTACGAACTCGCGATCGAACGCGGCGCGAACGGGTTCCTGTTCCAGAGCCGTCGAGACGGTTGTCTGCCGCCGACGGGTGATCTCGGCGACGGCGACCCACCCGGCGAAATCCCGGGGGTGGGTATCTCCCGCGAACTCGGTCGTCGACTCGCGCGCAAAGCCGAAAGAGCAACCGTCGAAGCGGAACTCACCGTCGAGTGCAGTACCGAACCCGCCACGTCGGGAAACGTCTCCGCTCGACTCGGACCGGACACCGAGCGGGAGGTGCTTCTCACTGCTCACCACGACGCCCACGACATCGCCGAGGGCGCGCTGGACAACGGCTGTGGCTGTGCGCTCGTCACCGAAGTCGCTCGACTGCTGAAGACTGTCGAGGACGATCTCGATACCGCCGTCCGAGTGACGACGTTCGGATCCGAGGAGGTCGGATTGTTGGGTTCGACGCACGCGGCCGACAATCGCCCACTGGAAGAAATCAAAGCGCTGCTGAACCTCGACGGGATCGGCAGTACGCGAAACCTCGCGGTCGACACGCACGGCTTTCCGGCGCTCGGTGCAGCCTTCGAGAGTGTCGCAGCGACACAGGAGAGTCTCGTCGATATCAACGAGAAGGTCAACACGCACAGCGACCACTGGCCGTTCGCTCGGGAGGGCGTCCCAGCGGCGATGGCCTACTCCATCGGCGGATCAGACCGCCGTGGCTGGGGCCACACTCACGGTGATACCCTCGACAAACTCGACCGCCGGGATCTGCGCGAGATAGCGGTTCCGCTCGCAGAAGCGGTGCTGGAACTCGCCGACGAGGGCTGTTCACCCGAACGCGTCTCCGCAGAGACGGTTCACGAGCGGGCACGCGAAGAAGGATACGACGTATAGATTCTCAGGCGTCGATGAAGACGCCGTCTTTGAGTGTGGGAACTGTCTCGGTTGAATCGAACTCTAGCAGCGCGTCAATTTCGTGGTCGTAGCCCATGCTTCTGAGCCACTCGGCCGTCGAGCACTCCAGGATCCGCTCGCGGAGAGCATCTTCGTCGAGCGAATTCGCGCGATAGCGGGCCTGAATCAACTCGGCCCCGACGGAGTCCTCAGGCGTCGGTTCGCCCTGCCGACCCGCGGCGACGATCAGTGAGTTCGTTCCGCGCTCGGACAGTTCCTCCGCGACCGCGGCAGCGTTGACCGTACTCCCGACGAGTAGACCGTCGGTGTGACCGATCCGATCCATCGCTCGGGTGCCGTTCGAGGTTCGGATCCCGACCGGTCGTCCCGCCACGTCCGCGTCCGCAATGATCGAGGGCAGCGGCGAGAGGTCAAATCCCTCGATTGCACCGCCGCCGTCCTCGCCGACGAGTAGGGCGTCCTCGGTCTGTTCTTTGAATTGGAGTGCCGCTTCGGGATCGCCGAACGGTTTGACGTACTCCGCACCGCCTTCGAGCAATCGCACGATGCTCGTCGAGGAGATAATCACGTCGACGACGACGAACTCGCCGGTGGGAACCGGTTCTGGAATGTCCTCTAATCGCTCGACGCGCTCGCAGGCCCCTTCAGATCGGTCGTTCATCATTGATGATCTCTAGTCCGTGGTCGGCCAGTTGCGGGACGCCGTCCTCCATCATCGCGTAGAAGGTGCTGTCGCTGTTGCCCATCAGGTAGCGAGCGTAAAACATCTCACCCAGCGCGGCCATCTTGTAGACCGCGAGTACGCGGTAGAATTTGAGGTTCTGGACCTCGACGCCGGTCTGCTCTTCGTATCGGTCGAGGAGTTCGCCGCGAGTGTGATAGTCGTCGTCGGTCAGGAACATGGGAGCCATCGTCTGCATCAGCGACGACATCTCGCCCTCGACTGGGTCGAGCCAGAAGAACAGGAACCAGCCCAGATCCGTCAACGGATCCCCGAGTGTGCTCATCTCCCAGTCGAGCACGCCCGCCAGCTCCGGCTCCGGATCGGGACCGAAGATGACGTTGTCCAGTTTGTAGTCACCGTGGACGAGCGTGTGGGCTGGTTCGTCGGGCACGTTGGCTTCGAGCCACTCGCCGATTTCGGCAATCTCCGGAACTTCGCGGGACTCGGTGGTCTCCTCGAATGCCCACTCGAACTGGCCCTGCCAGCGTTCGACCTGCCGCGCGGTGAACCCCTCCGGGTTTCCGAACTCGCCCAGACCGACGGCTTCGTAATCGACGGAGTGGATTGCCGCGAGCGTGTCGATCATCTCTTCGCCCACGCCTGCCCGCGCGTCTGAATTCTGGAAGCGGTCGGGTTCGGAATAGCGCAGTACGTCGCCGTCGAGGCGTTCCATGACGTAGAACGGCACGCCGATGATGTCGCTATCTTCGGTCGCCGCGACTGTCGTGGGGACAGGCACATCGGTGTCCTGCAAGGCGTCGACCACCTCGTACTCTCTCAGCACGTCGTGGGCGGTATCGGCCGTTTCGCCGATGGGTGGCCGGCGGATGACCAGTTCCGTGTCGTCCCACGAGACGAACAGTGTCTCGTTGGAGAAGCCCTGATCGTGGCGCTGTACATCGAACTCCTCGGCCTCGCCGAGGTGCTCTTCCAGAAACGACCGCAGATGCTCGCGGTCGACGAGATCAGATTCGGTTGCCATTGCCCCCCATTTTCTTGTGAGGAGTAAATAGCTTGCTAAGCCGAACTGGGATTTCGGTTACGGCTGGAAACTACGTGCGGGTTTCTACGAGTTTTTGGAAACCAGCCCCGGACAGTTTCAGTTTCACCCCGCTTGCGTACAACATTTAAGGATTGGCCGGGTATGGACAGGCGATGACATCGTACCAGTCCCAGCTCGGCGAAGACGAGGGGATCGCCGAGGAACTGGCCGAGAGCCAGCGATCTATCTCCATTGCCGAGTTCTTCGAGAAGAATAAACACATGCTCGGGTTCGATTCTGGAGCCCGAGGACTCGTGACTGCTGTCAAGGAAGGCGTCGACAACTCACTCGACGCCTGCGAGGAAGCCGGTATTCTCCCGGATATCTACGTCGAGATTCAGGAAAACCGCGATTACTACACCCTCGTGATCGAGGACAACGGCCCCGGAATCACGAAAGAGCAGGTCCCGAAAGTCTTCGGGAAACTACTCTACGGCTCCCGATTCCACAAGCGCGAGCAAAATCGTGGTCAGCAGGGGATCGGGATCTCTGCGGCAGTGCTGTACTCACAGTTGACCTCCGGCAAACCCGCCAAGATCACCTCTCGAACGGAAGGCGGCGATCAAGCCCAATACTTCGAGCTGATCGTCGATACCGAGACGAACGAACCGGAGATTAGCAAAGAAGAGCCGACCAGTTGGGATCGCCCCCACGGCACCAGAATCGAACTGGAGATGGAGGCGAACATGCGCGCCCGCCAGCAACTCCACGACTACATCAAACACACAGCGGTCGTCAACCCCCACGCCCGCCTCGAACTTCGCGAACCCCAGGAAGAGTTCAAATTCGAGCGAGCGACCGACCAACTCCCCGCCGAGACCGAAGAGATCCGCCCGCACCCCCACGGCGTCGAACTCGGGACGGTCATCAAGATGGCCGAGGCGACCGATTCCTATTCGCTGTCTGGCTTCATGCAGGAGGAGTTCACCCGCGTCGGCCAGAAGACCGCCGACTCGGTCATCGACGCGTTCAAAGACCGACACTACGGCCGCGAACTGACCTGGCGGCCCCCGCAAGCCCACGAAGAGGTCGACATAGAGGCGGCGATTACCGACGCCGTCGCGAACAAAGGGTCGGAGGTGACCGCGGAGTTTGCAAGTAGGGTACTCGACGTTATCGAGGACCAGGATCGGATCGCCCACCACGAACTGACCGCAATCGTCGAAGAGACGGCGGATGCGATCCAGACCGAGCACGGTACGACATTCGGTGCGACGGTTCGAGAGAAGGCCCGCGATGCCGCGTGGGATGCGATCACAAACGAGCGCGAATCCGATCTCTACACACTGGTCGATGACGCGACGACGACCCGGAAGGACGACGCCGTGGTGCAGGCGATGGCCGAGCGTCTGGCCGCGAAATTCGAGCCAGGTGATCGTCACCGACTCATCGAAGACGAGGTCCGCCGACTCGTGGACCGCGCGGCCGACATGACCGAGGACCGCGACGACGCGACCTTCGGCGACACTGCCCGGGAGAATATCACCGATCAACTGTGGGAGACGGCTTCCCGCGTCCCGGACGATCCGCCTCAAATCAGCGACGTGGCGACGGATCGGGACGCTGCTTCCGAACTACTGGAAGCGATGCGGGAGACGGACATAATCTCGCCGCCGACGGACTGTCTGGCACCGATCACCGACGAACTGGTCGAGGCCGGCCTCCGCAAGGAGTACAACGCCGATTTCTACGCCGCGTCAACCCGCGATGCCTCCGTCCACGGCGGCGACCCGTTCATCGTCGAGGCTGGCATCGCATACGGCGGCGACCTCGAAGACGGCGGGAAAGCCGACGTGATGCGATTCGCCAACCGCGTCCCGCTGGTCTACCAGCGCGGGGCATGTGCGACGACGGACGTACTGAAAGACATCGGTTGGCGGAACTACGGGTTGGATCAACCCGGCGGGAGTGGCCTCCCGAATGGCCCGGCGGTCATCATGGTCCACATCGCCTCGACGAACGTGCCGTTCACAAGCGAGTCCAAAGACGCCGTGGCGAACGTCCCGGAGATCGAACACGAGATCGAACTCGCGGTGCGGGAGGCGGCCCGCGAACTCAAGAGTTTCCTCAAAAAGCGGCGGTCGATGCAACAGCGCCGCCAGAAGCAGGACAAACTGGCGACGATTCTCCCCGAGATGGCCGAGAAACTCACCAGCGTCACCGGCAATCAGGAGTTGGAAATCGACGGCACGCTGGCACGGATCATGAACGACGTGCTCGTCGAGCGAACACAGAACGACGGCGCAGTCGAACTGACTGTGGAGAACAACGCCGACACGAACGCAGACCTGGAGATCACCGAAATCGTCACCGCCGAACCGAATCCAAACGGCGACGCACAGGTCATCGAGATGGACGGCGAGTGGTTCATCAAATGGAATCCGACCGTCGACAGCGGCGACGAACAGACGCTGACTTACGAACTTGCCGAGTCGGCCGATCCGGAGATTTCCATCGACGGCATCGAAGACGAGAAACTGACAATCGACGCCTAAACACATGAGCACAGAAGATACACCCGACGCACGCGAGCAACTGATGGCGCTTGCCGAACAGTTCTACGAGCAGTTCGAGGAGGGAGACGTTCCGCGGATGCAGGTCCCGACCCGGACCAAGACCAACATCGAGTACGACGAGGACAAACACGTCTGGGTCTACGGCGACCGGACCTCGACGCGGACGGCCAAGACCGTCAGCGGCGCAGAGAAACTGCTGAAAGCCTCTTACACCATCGACTTTCTCGTCCAGCAGATCGAAGAAGAGCGCTCGTCGACGCTGCGAGAACTCTACTATCTCTCGGAGTCGTGGGATCTCAACGAAGCCCAGTTCGGCAGTCAGGACGAATCGAACTCGCTGATCGAGGATCTGGAAATCGTCTCCGGGGCGACCCGTGAGGACTTCCACATGCGCCCGGAAGAATCCGGCGCGACGATCATGGGGCCGCTCGAACTGCGCGAGCAGACCCGCCGCGGTGAGCGCGAGATTCACTGTCAGAAAGACGTTGGTGAGGGCGGCTACCAGATTCCGAACAACCCCGACACTATCGACTTCCTCGACAACGACGCCGACTTCGTCCTCTGTGTGGAGACCGGTGGTATGCGGGACCGACTCGTCGAAAACGGCTTCGACGAGGAGTACAATACGATCATCGTCCACCTCAAAGGACAGCCAGCGCGGGCGACTCGCCGGATCACCAAACGACTGCACGACGAACTCGACCTTCCGGTCGTGGTCTTCACTGACGGTGACCCGTGGAGTTACCGGATCTACGGCTCCGTCGCCTACGGATCGATCAAGAGCGCACACCTCTCGGAGTACTTGGCGACGCCCGAGGCGGACTTCGTCGGGATCCGACCGCAGGACATCGTCGAATACGATCTGCCGACCGATCCGCTCAGCGATTCGGATATCAACGCCCTGGAGTCCGAACTGGACGATCCGCGGTTCCAGACCGAGTTCTGGGAAGAACAGATCGAACTACAACTCGACATCGAGAAGAAATCCGAACAGCAGTCACTGGCCTCTCGCGGGCTGGATTTCGTCACCGACACCTACCTGCCGGAGCGACTCGACGAGATGGGCGTGTTGTAATTCAGTCGGCGGTCGAATCGGTCGAGACATCGATATAGTCCGTTTCGGGGAACAGCCGACCTGTTTCGTACCGGATGCCGATCAACAAGATGAGTCCTGCAGTGAGTGGAAGCAGAGCACACGCCGCGTAGATTGGCGTGAAGCCGACGAGTTCTATCAGTGGAAGGGAGACGAGCGGTCCCAATCCGCCACCAACATCGCCGAGGACGTTGTTCGTTCCGGTGGCTCGGCCCATCTGATCGACGGGAGTGAGATCGGCAAGCAGCGCCACGAGCGGGCCGCTCGTCCCGCCCTGCCCGCTTCCGATCAACACGCAGGCAACCACCAGAACCGGCACTGAATCGGCGACTGCGAGCACGAGAAAGCCCACCGCGGCGATTGTGACGAAGACGAGAAGCGTCGGCACGCGGGATTTCCGGTGATCGCTCAGGTAGCCGCCGCCGAGCATGAACACGGCCGCCGAGAGGACGGTAATCGCCATGAACATCCCGGAGGTTCCCTGTGCGTCGAAGCCGAAGACGGAAAGGTTGCGTTCGCCGAGAAAGAGCACGAGCGTCGAGAACAGCGCACCGATGTAACCGAAGAGGATCGTGAAATTCACCAGCCCAATCGTGAGTGTCGTCGCGCTGCGGTCGATCTCCCACGGTTTTACCGACTCGTTCGAGCCGCCTTCGACGTGTGTTTCGGGGACGAAAAGGTAGGCCAGCACCGTCGCGAACAGCGCGAACATCGTCGCGACGACGAAGGCGACGACATCCCCCGGAATATTGGCGATGACACCGTCGGCGACATCGGAGACGACACCGCCGACGACCAGACCTGTTGGGAAGCCGAAAATCGTCCCGCCACGGATGAGTCCCATGCTGGTGCCTCGCGATCCGCTCTGGCTGACATCGGCCGCAATCGTATAGGCCGTCGCGAAGACCAGTGCGCTACCAACGCCCCAGAGGATCCGTGTGAGCAGAAACCACGGCTCTGGAAACGGTGCCGCGTATGCGATGACGTATCCGAACGTGGCGACGGCCTGGATGAACAGGCCGATAATAAATGGTGTCCGCGTCCCGACGCGGTCGACCAGACTCCCGGCCGGCGCGTTCGCGACGAGTCGAGAGAATCGATTCGCGCTGAGGATCAATCCCACGAAAAACGGCGAAATGCCCAGCACTGAGCCGAGATTCGGCAGTATTGGAAAGATGACACCGCCGCCAAAGCCGACGAAAAACGTGCTGGCGATGACTGACCCGACGATGGTGTACTGCTCGCGTGTCAGCCCCGACCCGCCGTCGGTGGCGTCCGCGCCGCTCATCGGAACTCACTCCCGCCCTGACAATCGGGAGCGTCGTTCCGTCGCGAAGAAACCGTCCAGTTCGTTTGGGGGTGTTCCGTGCCGCTGACCACATTGACTGAATGGTCAGTCAGTACTTGAGAATTTCCTTTCGTCCCCGGATCCAATCAGTCAAACGGCATATCTGGTCGGCAAAGAAGGGCTCTCGGAATGTGTCCCGGTTTCTCGCCGTATCGGCAAAAGAGCTAGTAACGGAGTGATTCAGTGGCTCTAGAGTCCGAAACTCTCGACCAGTACGTCCTCGGCAGTCTCGCCGACGACGTGTGTGTCCCCGCCGACGACATCGATGGTCACCTGCGCCGGCGCGAACAGTTCCCGGTCGAGTTCGCCGAACTCGTAGTCGACGGACTCGAAAATGTCGCTGAACGGCTCGCCGTACTCGGTCCGGGCAGTCGAGGCGACTTCGTCGAAGCGGTCGAACGATTCGTCGACGACGAGGTGGACCTCACCGCCATACATCACGGCGTCGTTCGTGTAGGCCATCGCAGTCGATTCGTCTCCAGCGACGGGCGCGACCGGCGCGGAGCCGTTTGCAGAGAGGACATCGAGCGGATCGTAGCCCAGTTCAGTCAGTCGGTAGACGGCCAGTTCCGCGGCGCGGGCCGCGCCGACGACGCTGCCGGTGATACTCGCGGCGCTGTAGGTGGGTAGGAAGACACCGCTCTCGGGGACGCCGGCCCGGTCGGCGACCTGCTGGGCGACAGATTCGTCGGGTAGCTGCTCGGATTCGACGGCCAGTACGGCAAAATCGAATTCCTCGGCGTAGCCGACGCGGTCGAAAATATCCTCCTCGGCGACCAGCGCCCGGGCCGGGCCGCTTCCCAGCCCCTCGAAGGAGTCGGTCACCAGTTCCCAGCCCCCCTTGCCGGCACAGAGCAAGGAGAGTGCCGGTTGATCGGTCGAGAGTTCGACATGAGTCCGCGGTGTCCCCCCGACTGTTCCGCTCTTTGTCTGGACCGTCGACAGTCCGGCCGTCTGGATTTCGACGAGCAGCAATCCCGCTTCGATCGCACCCGGTGTGTCGACGCCGAAATCGAAGACTGCGGCGTCACCTGTTAGCTGGTGGACGTCGACGGTCAGTTCGTCGGCGAATTCGATCGCTTCGTCGACCAACTCCGTCGCCATCCTGTTGAGACTCTCCATGCTGTTCATTTCTGCGCCCGCCGATAGAAAAGCGTGGGGTTTGTTCTACGTCTCGACGAGGGTAAGATAGTGGCCGTCCGGATCCCGAAGCCTGTAGCCGTCGTCGAGTTCGGAGACTGCCATGTCGTCCCGGACCGCTGCGACGATAGATTCGGCGTCTTCAGTCGCAATCCCCACGTCGACGTGGACGCCCCCGCGGGCGTCCGCGAGTCCGAGATGTGGCTCCCAGAGTTCGATATCGAACGACCCGGCGGTCATCCGGACACGTTTGCGCCCCTCTCCCTCGTCGACTGTCTCGAAACCAAGTCGCTCGTACCGCGACTGCGCGCTGTCGAGGTCTTCAACCTCGAACACGACCTCGAACATTCCGTCGACGCCGGGACCAGCCACGTCCGACTGCCCGAGTTCGACACAGTTGCCCTCCGTATCGTAGAAGTACAGCGACTTCGAGTCGCCGAAGGAGTGCTCGACCAGATCGAACCGGTCGTCGAGTCGCTCGTACCACGAATCGTATTCGTCGCGGGGAATCGACATCGCGTAGTGAGTGTGTAGCCCGCCCCGCGGGACGCTCTGTGGTCGTCTGAGGACGAGATCAGTCTCGCCGACCCCGAGGGCGACTTCGTTGTCGCTCGTCGAACGCACATCGAGATCGAGAAAAGCCTCGTAGAACGACTGTGCCCGGTCGAGATACTTGACTTCGAGCGCCAGCCAGCGGAGTCCGTTAAGCATACTCGACCGTATTACCGCGGCCCCAATGACTGTTGGGTCAACGGTCGTCGGACGAGTGGGTATGTGATGGTTGCCGAATCATCCCTGACGACTAGCTGTGTTCTGCTGGCTATCGGATCAACTGTCAGGGGTGAGCGTGTGGACCGGCTGATAGCGATCTGTTTGCTCCTTCGAGAACGCCGAGTCGTAACTGCGCTATCGGAACTGAACACATTTTTTAGGTCGCTAGCCTCGATCTCGTCGAGGTTTCTACTTATTCTCTGTTTCGTAAAATATTGGCCTATTTTTATCATCCTCAAGTACATATAAATCCACATGTATGATCCGCCTCTTATCCAGATTCTCCACGTCGATGATGATGCGGCCTTCGCATCGCTCACGGCCGAGATGCTCGAAAACGAAGACGAGCGATTCACCGTTACAACGGAACTGAGTGCAACGGAGGGGCTGGATCGACTCGCCGAAGACGACATCGATTGTATCGTCTCCGATTATAATATGCCTGGGAGGGACGGCATCGAGTTCCTCGAACGTGTCCGCGAGAACTATCCCGACCTCCCGTTCATTCTCTTCACTGGCCAGGGGAGCGAAGAAGTCGCCAGTGAGGCCATCTCCGCCGGTGTCACGGATTACTTGCAGAAAGCGTCCGGCACCGAACGATACGAACTGCTGGCCAACAGAATCGACAACGCCGTCAGACTGACCCGCGCACAGCGGGAACGCCAGCGCCACCTCGATGCCATCGAAACAACACGCGAGGGCATCGCTATCTTCAACGAGGACGGTGAGTTCAGTTACGTGAACGAGGCGTTCGCTGATCTATACGGGTACGAGACAGAAGAGATGATCGGCGAACGCTGGGAACTGATCTACCGGGACGAAGATATCCCACGAGTCCACAACGAAATCATCCCATCGGTCGAAGAAAACGGGCACTGGCGTGGGGAGACGATCGGAATCCGCGCCGACGGGAGTACGTTCATCGAGGACCACACGCTCGCCTCGACGGAGGAGGGTGAACGCGTCTGTACGGTCCAGGACATCACCGAACAGAAAGACCGCAAACGAGAACTCGAAGAGCGAGAACGCCGGTACAGGGGCCGACTGAATGCACTGCATTCGGCAACGCGGGAGTTGGTTATGGCTGATACACCAGAAGGGGTCGCAGAGTCCGGGATCGTGGCCGCGTCGAATATTCTAGATCTTTCGATATCGACGGTGTTCTTCGAATCAGACGGCGAGCTCGAACCGGTCGCTAGCAGCGAGGACGCTGAGGAGTTATTCAACGAAATCGAGCCACTGGAACGCGACGAAGCAGTCGCTTGGGAGGTGTACGAGTCCGGCGAACCGCTGCATACGACAGATGTGACACAACTCGATTCGATTCACAACCCCGACACGCCGATCTCGTCTGAGATGATCGTACCGTTAGCTGACCACGGTGTCCTTCTCGCAGGTCGCCGGCAGGAGGCCGCATTCGACGAGAGCGATTTTACGCTCGCTCAGATTCTCGGGAAGAACATCGGAACTGCTCTCGACCGCGTCGCTCGGGAGCAAGAACTGCGCGCTCAGGAATAACGACTCACTAATCAAAACGAACGACAGAGTCCTCTGGTGACGTTGCCCTCCGAGATATTCCCCGCAGGCCGGCGACGCCGGTCGTACTCTCCAAGACGCGTGATGCATTCATCGAGGAGACAGAACAGGCCGCTCTCGAGTCGTTGGCGACTAACGTGTGGGACAAAGCAGAGACGATAGACACGGTTGCTCGCGCCCCCGCTCACTGATTCGTCGAGATAACCTCGACGACCGCCCGGTGATCCAGCACCGTCTCGGCACCGACCTGTCGGTCGTTCCGGCAGTCGATGCCGTGCAGGAAGCCCTCGCCGATGTCGCTGTGCAGGTGATAGGCGAACTCCTCGGCTGTGGCATCGGAGGGAAGAAGGAAACAGTCCCGGAACGGGCCGTGAGTCCAGTCGTCCGACGCCGACCCGGGGAAGACGGCCTTCAGATCGAGCACGTCGAAGGCCGCGGTTTCCAGCGCTTGCTGGACGCCCGTGCCGCCGAAATCAGTGACGAACTCCCGGATCTGTTCGAGCCCAGTTTTTTTCTTCCGAGGGAGATCGCCGGTGATCTCGAACTCGTCGTCGCCGGGCACGTACTCCAGTACGTCCTGCTCGGCTCCGTTTTTCAGCGCCTTCTCTGCGTGCGCGGAGACGGGGACGAACGTGAGGTGGTCGTAGGCGGGGTCGTCGGTGATCTCCGCCCAGTTGTCCTGCGACTGTGGCATATCCATCTTGTTCGCCGCGATAACCATCGGTTTCGTCCGTTTGCGAATCTCGCGGGCCAGATCCTGCTGATCCTCGTCGTCCCACTCGGGCGGTTCGACCGGCAGGTCGATGGAGAGGATGACCTGCTTGATCTCGGCGGGGCTGATACCGAACGCCGAGAGTTGTTCGCCGAGAATCTCCTCGGGGTCGGGATCCGAGAGCTGTTTGTCTTCGTAGCGCTGGATCCCCTTCTGGAGGATATCGAGATACCACGCGTCCAGTTCTTCTTCGAGGAAGTCGATGTCTTCCCGTGGGTCGTGGTTCTCGGTCGCCTCGCCCTCGGCGTCGGTGGTTCCAGAGAAGTCGACCACGTGGACGAGCACGTCCGTCTCGTTCAGGTCCGTGAGAAACTGATTACCGAGGCCGCGGCCCTCGTGAGCGCCGGGGACCAGTCCCGCGATGTCAACGAGTTTCACGGGGACGAACCGGGTTCCGTCCTCGCACTTGCCGACCGAGGGCTGGCAGGTGTGACCGAACTCCGGGGCCGCACAGTCCGTTCGCACGTAGGCTTCGCCGAGACTCGGATCGATGGTCGTGAAGGGATAGGCTCCCTCGGGCACGTCGTTCATCGTCGCCGCATTGAAAAACGTCGACTTCCCTACGGAGGGCTTGCCGACGAGACCGATTCGGTAACTCATTGGCTGAAGAAGTCTCCCGACGAATAAAAGGCGACGTATCTATGTCTGGTGTGTCAGAGAACCCTTCTCACGCTGTTACTCGGATTTCGATTGGTTCGGAGTCTCTATCTGTCTCCTTCGAGATGCCGACTCGATAGTCGTACGTTCCAGACGAGACATCATTGGGAACGCGGATCGGTGCCTCATAGGTAACTCTCGCCCGCGGGGGTGACCAATGCCACTCAGGCGGCATACTCTCGTTGACGCTGGTCGGCGACGGTGACAGATTCTCGTCCGCGAGTTCGACTACTGGACGGCTTTCTCTCTCGCCATCTGGCGGGGCGACGAGTGTGTGGATACTCATCGACCCGACATTCTCTGCTATTACCGTGGCGGTCGTCTCTTCGCCCGGGGCTAGTTCGACTGTCGGTGCATCGACCGAGGGCGGACCGTCTGCCCGGTCGGCCGTGAATCTTCGGAAACAGCCGGCAGTCGCGCCCAGCGTTACCACGGTGAGCACACGGCGACGTTTCATACGTGGAGTGTCAGATAGTATAGGGATATGCGTTACGGAGCCGAACCGCGAAAAGCCAGACTCTGACGGAAAGTAGTGAGGAGATTACGACCTCCGACAGCGAATTTATTCCAATTCGTTTTGCCAGAAAATACTTACCATCCTGTGGGGACACTGACGTATGAACCGTCCTGGTCTCCGCGAAGAAACCTCTCACGGCACTTCCCACGGGAGCAGTTCGGTCTCACACGGTTCGGATTCGAGTAACAGACGGGTGGAGTCTTTGTCCCGGCGGAGCCTCCTCCGGACGGCTGCTCTGTTCGGGATCTCCTCGGTCGGAGTGACTGCGAGCCGTGCGCAGTCCAGCGGCGACGATGGTGGATCAGAGGGTGGGGCCGTGTTCGCGGTCTCTGATCTCACGCCGAGCGCGCCGACTGTGATCCGAGGCGAGCAGTTCGAGGTTTCGGCGACGGTCGAAAACCTCGGAACCGCGGGCGGCCAACAAGTCGTCGAGTTCCGAATCGACGACGAGACAGTCCGAAGTACCGAAGTCGCTCTCGATGCAGGCCAGCAGAGGACTGTCTCCTATCAGGTCTCCGCTCCGGACCAGCCGGATGTGTACGAACACGGATTTCACACCGACGACCACAGCTACACCGGGCAATTGACCGTCACGTACGACCACTCGAATTCGGAGCTATCAGTGGCCGATTTCAGCCCCCAAGAACTGACCATCGAACGGGGAGAGCCGATCACCGTGACTGCGACGATCACGAACGCTTTTGATGAGGAGACGACGGAGGAAGTGACCTACACCCTCTACGGAGAGGTCGTGGCATCGACGAGTGTGACCCTCGACGGCGGTGAACGTACCACCATCGAGTTCGAGGTGACCGATACCTCCGGATACGAAGGGAAGTCATCTCACGCAGTCCAGACAGCGCACGATACGGCGAGTGGGCCCGTCACAGCGACTTCGGGCGACGGAACTGGGGAGACCGATGCCGACAACTCCAGTAGCGACGGCTTCGGTCCCGGATTCGGTATCGGCGGCGCGGTAACTGCGCTCGGTGGTGCGAGCTACCTGCTGAAACGAGATAGGACTGGAGACCATTGAGGCCCCGAGATTCATCGCGAACGCTCCGGAGACCAGCGGCTCACCAGTCGAAAAAACGCAGAAAAAACGTCGATTAGTCGATGTGGCCTTCACGCCGGAGCTGGTCGGCGGCCTGGCTGTCGTAACGCCATTCGATATCGCCTTTCTCGTCCTGCCAGTCCCACGGTTCGACGAGGACGACATCGCCTTTTTCGATCCAGACGCGGTATTTCATGCGTCCGGGGATGCGTCCCATTCGTCGTTCGCCGTCTTCGCACTGCAGGCTGACGTGGTTCCCGCCATCGTGGCTCTCGACCACGGCAAACAGCTCGTCATCGTTGGGCAT
The DNA here is from genome assembly GCF_037080055.1 of Halovenus anhuiensis. Classification (NCBI taxonomy): domain Archaea; kingdom Methanobacteriati; phylum Methanobacteriota; class Halobacteria; order Halobacteriales; family Haloarculaceae; genus Halovenus; species Halovenus anhuiensis. The sequence continues at coordinate 331,375 of NZ_JBAOJI010000001.1, read as the reverse complement.
TCTGAGATTCTTATGCCCTCGTTCTTCTGTCACACCTCCACTACGCTCCCCGTGCATGTAAACCCCCGCGAGGTCGGTGGTACCCTTTCGCACGACACCAGACAGACCGGCGCTCATTCTTGGGAACTGTCAGAATCTTGGTCGCGTTGAGCAGTGGGATTGGTTGGGGAATCAGGATCCGCGACTTGGCTCCCGCCTCGGACCTGCGGGCCCGGACTACCGCGGTACTGTCCGCGCTGGTCGGTCGTATCGATCTGTAATTCCCCGCTGGTCTCGTCGAAGAACAGATGTGAATGCGGGTAGGCAATTTCGACGTCCGCCTTCTCGAAAGCCTCCCAGATGTTCGTCTGGACCTTCGATTGCACCGTCTGGAGTCGATAGGGCTCTTTAGCCCAGTACCGCAGTCGCAGAAGAATGCCGTGATCGCCAAACTCGCTGATCAGACAGTCCGGCCCCGCGGGGTATCGAGCACTGCCGACTCGTATTTGCGGGCCGCCAGCGATAACATCCTCGACGGAACGTGCTGCTTCCTCGATTTTCTGTCGCGCCATCGCAAGATCGCTCTCGTAGGTGATCAGCACATCGAGCGTGAGCCGAACACGAGTATCTTCGGCGGAGTAGTTGGTCACGTCTCGGGAGCGCATTTCACCGTTCGGGACCACGAGAAAGGTATTATCGAGTGTGAAGATCTTGGTGTAGCGAAGCGTGATATCGTCGACGAACCCGCGTGTGCCCCGTTCGGACAGTTCGATCATATCGCCGATCTCGTAGGGCTGGTCGGCGAGCAGGAAGATGCCGCTAATCACACTGCCGACAATCGGTGCGAGAATGACACCAACCACGGCCGAGAACACCGTCACCGAGAGTGCGATGTTGCCGAGATCGAGCCCGTTGATACGCAGGAGCGTAAGCAGCGCGAAGATGTACACTCCGATTCGGATGCCCGCCAGGGAGACCCGAGTGAGACTCGGCCGATCCACGTAGTGGGCAATCCGCCGGCTAAAGACGCGAACGAGCAATCGCGCCGCTACCCATGCGAGCACGACGACAAGAATTGATGCGACGAGATCGACCGCAGCAGTCGGGATCCGACTCGGAAGCCACTCCGGGCGCTGGATCGGGCTGGCACCGGTGAACACACCCAGGAGTATTTTCCAGTCAACCATGCACTCTCAGAGATTCCGACCGGAAAAAAGGGTTGTGAACGGTCTCCTCACTACTCCTCGGCTTCGGGAACGATGTATAGCTCGCCGTCACCCCGAAATACCCGCACTGTCTCGGCGTCCGTCTCCAGCGACGGCGGCCTCGGCACTGATTTCGTCTCGTAAGTGTCGGGATCGAGCACCTGCACGGCGTGATCGTCCTCGACAGCGACGAGGGTCGTCTCCTCGGTATCGTCCTCCCAGCCGAGTCGGTCCGCGTCCGGGGCGGAACCGTCCTCGAAGGGCGTCTCGTATGTGTCCCCGCTTTTGAGTCGCGTCCCGCGCATCGTCTCCCGAGCGCTCTCGACGAGCACTGGGCCGTCGCCGTCACCGGGATCGACGATTTCACCGGGTCGATACGGCGGCAGTCGGACGGCGAAAGTGACTCGGTAGACCTCGTTGCCGTCGCTGTCCTCGGTGACGAGTGTCTCGTGGTCGGTGAACTCCCCACCCAGTTCGTTCGTTACTCGGCGAGCGATCTGTTCACCGAGTCGGGTCGTCGAGAGTCGCATATCCAGCCCACCCTCGACTTCGTTGATCTCCGTGACGAACGCCTCGCGGTCGCCTTTGTCTTCGAGTTCGTCGACGAGGCTGTGTGCAATCTCTTTCGCCCGGTCGCGTTCGTCCTCAGTCGGTTCGCGGTCGACTCCCCGTAACTGGACGACTCCGGCGTAGGATCCGCCTGCGATCCGGCCACACCGCGTGCAGGTCTGCCGACCGATCTTGACTGGAACCATCAGTTCCTCCGAGAGTGCAGTCTCTCGGAGCACGCCCGAAAACTGGACGTGCATCTTGATCGTCGTTTCGTCGACCTGCTCGGGGGCGACCTGCCAGGAAATGCCCGTGGCATCGACGTGGACCGACAGCGCGTCGGTCAGTTCGTCGATTGCGATGTCGGTGTAATCCTCGGCCCCGACATCGACCCAGCGGTTGCCCCGGTGGACGGCCCCACACTGGGCACAGACGCTGATCTCGATGCGGTCGGGCGCGTCGACAAGGTCGTACTCGTCGATGTAACAGGCGTCACAGAGTCGGTCGTCGTGACGCGATGAGCGTTCTGCTGGTCGCTCGATCGCTTCGCCACATCGCGGACAGAACGCTCCAGAACGGCTCATACCAGCCATTGGCCGCTGTCGTTTGTAAACACCACGTTCTCGGGTTCGGCCGGCGGTGAATTTGCAGCGCGACGGTCGAACGACTCCATTCTACAAGTCGAGACCGTCAGACGTGTCGAGTACGTCTCCGTTCTCGATTGTCTCTTCGAGTGCCTCTTCGATTAGATCGAGTCTGTCGAGCATCTCCTCGCGCTGGGACTGGGCGACGGAGGCGGGGTCCGGCAGGCTGTCCGTTTCCTTGATCTCGGCTTTTCGATCGGCATCGAAAAAGTCCGCTGCTCCGAGTTCTGCGACCCGAGGTCGGTAGTCGGAGAGTTCGGCCTGTCGACTTTCAAGGTACTCCGTTTCCCGAGAGGTGACTGTATCGAGCGGGTCGATCCCGTCCGGCTCGTAGACCTCGACAAGCTGATTGAACTTTTTGATGTGTTTGTTGCTCCGACTCGGCATATGCACCTGTCATCGTGCCGAACTCGTTTCAAAGTTGTGTCACCCCCCAACCTGACCGAACGATTCTTGTCGTCCGCTCGATCGAATATCAGTACGATGGCTTCCGAGAGCGGATACCGGCCGCGACTTCGCCGTCAGGGAAAACGACTGACAGTCTGGCTGGTTGCAGCGTTGCTCGTCGCAGCGACCGTCGCACTCGTATTTCTGTCGACGCCGTATCAGGCTCAGCCGGAGAGCATCGACGCCGTCGAAGCGGACGACGGTGTTACGCTGACAGAAACGGACCAGGGGTACGTCATCGAACCCGCAGCAGGGTCTTCGGATGTTGGCGTCGTCTTCTATCCCGGTGCTCGCGTCAGCCCGGGCGCATACGTCGGATCACTCGCAGATCTCACTCGGCAGGCAAACGCGACAATCGTCGTCCCACGACTGCCACTCAATCTCGCTGTCGTCGATTACGGGATCGGTCAGACCCCAGTCGGAAGCCACGCCGCAGACCGGGCCATGTCGCGGCATCCCGCTGTCGAGGAGTGGTACGTCGGCGGCCACTCACTCGGCGGGGCGATGGCGTGTCGATACGCTCACTCGAATCGGGAGGTGACGGGGCTGTTGCTCTACGCGTCGTACTGCGACGTGGATATCAGTGAGCGCTCGCTTGCTGTCGTCTCGGTCGCTGGTGAAGCAGATACTGTGATCGACCGGGACGCTTACGAGCGCGGCCTGAGGAACCTGCCGGAGACAGCGACCACAGCAGAATTGCCCGGGGTGAACCACAGCCAGTTCGGCACCTACCGGGGACAGGACGAACCCTCGGGTACCAGTTACGAGACGGCACACCGCCGACTGAACGAGGTTGTCGTCCCGTGGCTGCAAAACCAGACGGCTGATCGATCGCGGGTGACCAGCCCCTCCGGATAACCGGTTCCAAAGGGTATCTTCTTTATCGCGTCAGTCGAATCATCTGTCACGATGGGACTGCTCAGTTCGGTTCGGCAGTTGCTCGGGATCAGTGCCGAACAGGCGGCGACTCGCGAGGCCGATCCGGAGGATCTCTTCGAGATGAGCACCGCTACGCTGACGATGGAGGCAAATCTGGGGTTCGTCCCGACAGGTGAGGCAGCGCTCTGTTTCGGCAACGTCGATTCGACTGACTTTCAGGACGCTGTCGACGCAGTCCAGGAAATTCTGACTGTCGGCGAGTCCGGCACTGTGGCCGATTTCCGCGAAGACGAGTACGGCTACCGTTGGATCGTTCTGGAAGCGAGCGAATTCGAGGACCTCGTGACCGGCATTCACTTTGGATCGGATACGCTGATCGAACACCGATACGGCTCGCGGTTGCAAGCCGCTGTCTTTGCGTTCGAGGCAACTGACCGGGCCAGCGCCGAGACGGGCGCGCTCGCGTACTGGATCTACTCGTTTCGCCGCGGCAATTTCTATCCGTTCGTTCCCGACGGTGAGCAGTCCCGCGATCAGTCGACAGAGATGAAACTGCAAACCGTCCTCGACGGCGAACTGACGATCGAAGACGACAGGGAGTACTGGTATCCGCTCTGGCCCGACAATCCCGGTAGTCACCCGTGGGACTGAGTTCTCTCCGAACACAGGCAGGACAACGGCGGTGACATCACCGAATTATCAGTGCTGATTATCGGAGACTACGTTTATGTGTGGGTCCAGAATACAGTACTCCAATGACACGGGTTGACAGTCTACGAAATGGATTTCGCCGTGTGTACGACCGGATACGGGGACGGTATGCGTTCAAGATCGGGATTGCGATTCTGGTCGTCACAGTGCTGCTCGTGGGGGTTGGGTATTTTACGTTCACGACGGTGCAGGCCAACATTGAGGCCGATGCAGAGGATCGACTCGCAGACTCGGCCGAACGTGAAGCGGCGGGTATCGAAGGATTCATCGAACAGCGAGGAGGAGATGCCTTCCGACTTTCGTCGGTCGAGGGGATTTCGAGTTGGGACCAACAGCGTCGCCAGCAGGAATTGAGCGGCGAACTCGAACGCCTGCCAGATACCGTCAAGGCGATCCATTACGTCGACCTCCAAAACAACGAGATCGAGACGAGTACCGACAAGCAGTGGGGCGGCAAAGAATTCGAGCGCGGGGAGTACCCGTGGGCTGTCGATCCAGGGACGATCACGCCGAGCGATACGCTCCCCTTCCAGCCGTACGAGGTCGACGGTGAGAAGGAACTTGGGTTCACCTCGCTCGTCAACGAACAGCAGTCACACGCGATTGTCGTCGTTGTCGATCTCTCTGACCGGAGCGAGTTGCTCGAATCGCCAATCGAAGGCGGCAGCATTCAGGTTGTCACTCACGAAGATGGATCGGTGGTGCTGTCACAGAATCTCGACGAAATCGGCAACGAACATTTCCTCGCCAGTGAACTCGAGTTTCTCACGATCTCGAACACCGAGACGCGTATCGACGAGGTCTCGACCGAGACGGACCAGGTGAACGGGTCTGAGATGCTCGTTGCCTCTGCCCCGGTCGAGAACGCTCGCTGGTCAGTCGTCGCTGCGGGGCCCCGAAGTAGCATCTTCTCGACTGCACAGGATGTCTCTCAGAATCTGTTGATTTTGATCGGTATCGCCGTCCTGGGACTTGTCGCGGTGGGTGCTGCGATCATCCGTGACATCAACAACTCGCTCGGTCAGATGACGACCTACGCGAAAGAGATCGAGGACGGCAACCTGGATGTCGAGATCGAACAGAACAGAATCGACGAGTTTGGCGGGTTGGCCAGTGCCTTCGGGAGAATTCGTGATACACTCAACGAGCAACTGGCTGAAGTCGAGGAGCAAGCCACGGAGGCCGAACGCGCCCGCGAGGAAGCCGAACAGGCACAACTCGACGCCCAGCAGGCAAAAGAACAAGCCGAAGCCCTCAGCGACCACCTCGAAACGAAAGCCCAACAGTATCGTACAGACATTCAGGCGGCCGCAGACGGTGATCTCACCCGGCGGTTGGATACCGAAAGCGAGAGCGAAGCGATGACTGAAATCGGGACCTCGATCAACGAGATGCTCGCTGATATCGAAGCGCTCGTCGTCCAGATTCAGTCACTCGCCACCGAAGTCGACGAGCAAAGCTCCGAAGTCACCAACTCGACGGGCGAGATTCGCCGCTCCAGCACCGAAGTCGCCGACAGCGTCGAGGAGATTTCCGCCGGGGCCGACACCCAAAGTGAGAAGCTCAATCGGGCCGCTGCGGAGATGAACGATCTCTCGGCGACGGTCGAGGAGATTGCCTCCTCCTCCCGAGAGGTCGCAGAGCGATCGATGGAAGCCGCTCAGGAGGGGCAACAGAGCATGGAGACCGCAAACGAGACGATCGACAAGATGGCAGACATCGAGTCGAAGGCGGTCGACACCGCGACCGAGATGGAATCACTGCAGGAGGAGGTCCAGCGGATCGGCGAGATCGTCGAGTTGATCGACGAGATCGCAGAGCAAACGAACATGCTCGCACTGAATGCCTCCATCGAGGCTGCCCGCGCCGGCGAGGCCGGCGAAGGATTCGCTGTCGTCGCTGACGAGATCAAAGCTCTCGCCGAGGAGACTGCCGCCGCGACACAGGAAGTCGAGGAAGTCGTCATGACTGTCGAAGGCTCGACGGAATCTGTCGCCGAAGATATGTTCGACATGCGTGACGAGGTCCAAGACGGCCGGCAAGCGGTCGACGATACCGTCGAGACGCTCGAATCGATCGCCGAAAAGATCGACGCAGCTAACTCCGGCATCCAGTCGATCAACGACGCGACCGACGAACAGGCCAAATCGACACAGAACGTCGTCGAGATGGTCGAGGAGGCGAGCGAGGTCAGCGACCGAACGGCCGAGGAATCACAGAACGTCTCCGCCGCGGCCGAAGAACAGACCAGCGCGATTCAGGAGATTTCAGGCAGTGCGAACTCGCTTTCGGAGCGGGCCGAACGGCTAGGCGATATTGCTGGTCAGTTCGAGACCAGCGAGGACACCGACGCCGTCGAAACCGCAGCAGACGACTGATTGGTCGGGCGTATTCACTTCTCAGCTCAACTTGCTTCAAAAAAGGCGACCGCGAATTCTCTCGGGAACTTATCCGCCGAACTCTTCGGTCAGCGCAGGAACAACCTCGAAGAGGTCGTCCACGATACCAGTACCACCTTTTTGCCGCTCGGGTGCCCGCGTTCGTTTCGCTCACTTAGCCACCGCTCGCGGCAAAAACGTGGGCGAAAAAGCTGGACGCTCACGTTGTTCGCGTCCGGGACTAACTCTATCCGCCGAACTCTTCGGTCAGCGCAGGAACAACCTCGAAGAGGTCGTCCACGATACCGTAATCTGCGATGTCGTAGATCGGCGCGCTCGGGTCGTTGTTGACTGCGATGATCGTGTCAGCACCTTTCATCCCAGCAACGTGCTGGACAGCACCGGAGATGCCGATGGCGATGTAGATATCCGGCGTGACCTTCTTCCCGGACTGGCCGACCTGTCGCTCTTGGCCGAGCCAGCCGTTATCGACGATCGGTCGGGAGGCAGAAACCGTCGCGCCGAGAGCGTCGGCGAGGTCGTGGATGAGCGGGAGGTTGTCCTCCTCCTCGATTCCACGGCCGATGGAGACGAGCACGTCTGCTTCGGTGATATCCACGTCACCGGAACCGACTTCCTCGAAGCCGTTGACGGTCGAGTTGAGTTCACTCTCGTCGATATCGGCGTCGAATGCCTCGACGGCGGCGTCACCGGTCCCTTCGGCGGCGGGCCACTCGCCGGGTCGGACCGTTACGAAGGCGCTTTCGGAGTCGACCTCGACAGTAGCTTCGGTCTTACCGGAGTACAGTTCGCGGACGACCGAGAGGCCGTCGCTCGTGTCGAAGGCGACTGCGTCAGTGACCAGCGGGATGTCAAGTCGCTCCGCAACGGCCGGGACGAAATCGAGACCGTTGACGGTGTTTCCTGCGACGACGTACTGGGCGTCGATTTCCTCGGCGAGCTGTTCGACAGCCTGCGTGTAGACGCCGTGGTTGAACTCCTCACCGTGGTCGACGGTGTGGACGGCGTCGACGCCCTCGCGGTTGAGATCGTCAGCGTACTCGTCGACATCGCCGCTGATGACGACCGCGTGAACGTCGCCACCGGTGGAGTCTGCGAGTTCCTGACCGGCGGTAAGCAGTTCGTAACTCACGTCACGGAGTTCACCACGACGGTGCTCCGAGACGACGAGTACGTCACTCATGCTCCCACCCCCTGTTCGCGGAGGTATTCAGCGAGTTGCCCGGCAGCCTCCTCGGCACTGCCCTCGAACAATTCGGTGTCGCTTTCGCTTTCGGGCTCGACCAGTTCGGTCAGTTCGATGGCGGACTCGCCAACCTCGACGCCGAGGTCGTCCGGACTCATCACGTCGAGCGGCTTGCTCTGGGCCTGTCGGATTCCGCGCAGGCTCGCGTAGCGTGGCTCGTTGATACCCGTCTGGATCGTCAGCACGGCCGGAAGCTCGACATCGGTGAGTTCCTCGACACCGCCTTCGAGCTCTCGGTGGATGCTCGCGACGCCGCTGTCGCGGTCCAGGTCGAGTTGGTTGACGACTGCTGCCCACTCGTAGCCGATGTTCTCGGCGAGCGCGACGCCCGTCGCGCCGATGGCGACATCGCCGGACTGGACGCCCGACAGGACGAGGTCGGGGTCTTCTTCCTCGACGACGCCGGCGAGCAGTTCGGCCTTCTGGGAGGGATCGAGGACCGTCTCGCCCTCGAAAGAGTCGTCCCAGACGCGGATGGCGCGGTCGGCTCCTTTGGCCAACGCCGTTCGGATGGTCTCCTCGACGCGCTCGGCGCCGAAGGTTACTGTGACGACCTCGATGTCGTCGTGTTCTTCGCTGAGCTGGACGGCTTCCTCGATGGCGTAGTCGTCCCACTCGTTGAGGTCGTAGGTGAGGTACTGATCGGCGATCGATGTCCCGCTGATCTCGAACTCGTCGTCCGCGTCAGCGACCTCTGTCACTGTTACGAGGATCTTCATACACTGTGCATATTTTCGCACATGAGGTAAACATTTTCGATACGGCTGGAAACCGACAAGCAGTTTGTTTTTACCATGGTAATTAACTCCCGGTTAGGTCCTTACACGGGACAGAATAGTTTCGGTACTCGTGGCAGTTGCTAACCTCTCACCGATGGTACTGATCCCATTCCTGCTACGGAGCCGTCGTTGTCTGTGACCGCCGCTCCGGTATGTGAAAATTCTCTCACGTACGCGCAACTTACTCTCCGGAGTCGGTGATATCCTCGTCCGGAAACGAGATGAGATTCTCTCGACCGATCCGGAGTTTGTCGATTCGGCCTTCCTCTTCCATCGCAGACAGAAGCTGTGAAACCTTCGCATTCGACCAGTCGGTCTCCTTGACGATATCTGCCTGTTTCATCCGCCCGCCGTTCGAGGAGAGCAACCGCTCGACGCGTTCCTCGTCGCTCAGCAGTTCCGTATCTATCTCGTCGTCGTCACTGCCGTCATCGACATCGTCGCCCGTCGGTCCGTCGCGGGTGTCGGTCTTGTCTGCAACAGCGTCTTTCTCGGCGGCCCCACCCGTGGTACCCGTCGAGAGCGCGTCGGTCACGTTGAGGTCGGTTGGAAGTTCCAGTCGAACCTGCTTCGTACGGCTCAGAAACACCGCGACGGCGATGCCAATCGCGATGATCGGAACGAACAGCCACGGAAAGACACCAGACCGATCAGTTAGCTCGGTTCCATTGCTGTCGTTGTTTGGTCCGTTTCCTGTTCCGAGAAACGTTGCCTGCAGGGATGTCTCGTCGAACGTCTCGGGTCCTTGCCACAGAAGTTGCCCGTTACGGGCTGGGACGGTGGAATCGAGAACCGCGTACCCCGGTGGAGCAGTAACCTCTAGCGTCTGTGAGTCACTAAGTCCTGGAAACCAGAGATCACCGTTTTGCATGATGAGTACGCCACGGTCGATCAGCAGTTGGTTGTCACGCTCTACCAGGAAGTTCTTCCACGTGAACTCGACAGTGTATCTGCCGACGCCATTTTCGATTTCGCTCTGTGTCGCAGTCTCTCGACGGAAATCTGTCAGTTCCATCTCACGGTCGGTTTGGGCGTTCACGTCCGCCATCCCAGTCTCGAAGGCGCTGTAGCCAAGTGGCGGTAACTGGCCGTCTTCGAAGTCTGCAGCAGTCGACTGATAGGATTCGACATCAGACTCCGAGTCGAGTGATACCGTCGTGGTAATATTCCACCGTGCATCCCCATTCGTCTGCAGCTCGGCTGCGAAGCTCACTTCCGGATTGCCACCGAGCCCATTGGGGTCGTCCTGGTCGACAATCCGGTCTGGAGACAGGTTATTCCCCGTGACCGGGACCGATGCCACGGCGACAAGACCAGCAAACAGGAGGGCGGCAGCGACGACACGCGACGGCGGAGACATACCCGGGTTGTCGTCCCCTGTCCGGAAAACCCTTTCTATGAAACGTCACATCGCTGTATAAACGATCTCGGCGCCGTTCGTGGTGTTTGAGCGCTGGTATCGACTGGTTCGATCAGCCTTCAGAGAGTCCCGAAAGCCACTGGGTTTTTATGCACTTGCGGAGAACTGTACCGTGAGATGAATTGGGCCCTCCGCTGTGGAACTTTTCTGGTGGTCGTCTGTCTTTTGTTCAGCGCTGTCGTGCCTGCTGGCGGCGAGTTGGCACGACAGGAGACCACCAATAGTCAGGCGACGATTACGGCTACTGCGAACGGAACGAACTACCTCTCGCCGATTACTCCCGATACTGAGGGATACGAACAGATCAGCGCCGACGTGTCGAGTGCTGCGAGTATCAGCGCCCAGACGATTCAGAGTGAACACGACAGCCGGAGTTGGGCCGAGCAGTTGGCAACTGCCAACAAGTCGACCCGGCAGTTCATCGCGGACGCCCAGCTAGACAACGTCGAGACCCGATTCGAGCTGATCGCCCAGCGCCAACACGAACTGTTCGAGGCCTACACTGCTGGGGAAATCTCTGATCGTGTTCTCCTCCGCAATCTCGCAACCCTCCAGATAATCGCACAGGCACAGGTCGAGAACTACAACAGGGCGGTCAGCAACACCGATATCGAGATCGAACGCCTCGCCCAACTCGAAACCCTCGCAGACGGGCTGACACCGGAACAGCCAGTCGTCGACCTCGTTGCGGAGACGATGTCGAGCAGCGACGATGGACAGATCGTCTACCTGCAAGCAACCGACGAGGGATTGGCGATTGCGACGGTCACTGACGAGCAGTTCACCCGACAGGCGACGGTCCTCAGTGAGCGTGACTTCGGTGGTCAGGATCAGTTCAAACTCGCACAGAACATCACTATCGGTGACGACGACTGGGCGACTCCGCAGGGGTACAGTGAGGCACAGACTCGCCTCGCAGAACTGTATCCGTGGGCGTACGACATCAGACAGATACAGCCGGGGGCGGTGAATCCACTCAGCCGGATCTACAGTTTCAATTTACCGAATCCACAGGGGAAGCTTACCACATACTTCGACGGGGCGACCCGCAACGTCTTCCACGAGAATCAGGCAGGATCCGTCGACTCCTATTCGATCGAGGGAATCGTCTCCAACAGGACTGATTCGTTGCGGATCAGCCTCGGATTGACTCACGAGTCCGGACCGCTCAGAGTGACCGTCGAGGACGACGGACAGCCGATCTCGGATGCGGACGTTCGAGTAAACGGCCAACTGGTCGGCACGACTGACGGTGAGGGCCAACTGTGGACGGTACAGCCACTCACCGAATTCGAGGTGACCGTGACGACTCCAGACGAGCAAACGGCGTCAGTCTCGTTCCCGTAGGTTGAAATACGACCGGGGGGCCACGCCCGCTATGGAACGGGCGACGAGTTCAGTCGTCGGTATCATCTTGCTCGTTGCGATCACCGTGATCGGTGCTGCTACCGTGGGACTCGCGGTCGAATCTACACCGAGAACGTCCCCGGAATTAGCGTCGTTCGAACTCGCGGCCGACGCGGAGAGTAACTCGCTCACTCTTACTCATCGGGGTGGTGACCCTATCGATCTCACCGAGACGGCGGTACACGTCGAAATCGACGGCCAGTCTCTGGAGACCGATCCGCCGATTCCCTTCTTTGCCGCAACTGGTTTCGAGAGCGGTCCCTCGGGGCCGTTCAACGCAGCTAGCCCGAACATGTGGCGCCCGGGCGAGACTGGTCGAGTCCAGATTGCCAGCACGAACGACCCCCAGCTGATGCCGGGTTCGACGGTCACCGTCCGGATCGTCACTGACGGAACGGAACTCGCAGAATTGACAGCCACCGCCTGAGAACGAAGGCAAGTGTACCGCTGGCCGACGGCTGCTCAGAAGTCGTAGAGATCGCCGTATTTCTCCCCAGCGTAGTCGAGGAAATACTCTGCAGTGAGGGATTCACCGGTCGCCCGCTCGATCAGTTCGGGCGTGGTGTACCGACAGCCGTGCTGGTGAATTTCTTCGGTGAGCCAGTCGGCAATCGGCTCGAACTCGCCGGCTTCGATCTTCGCGTCCAGGTCGTCGAACTCCTCGCGGACCGTCGCGTCCAGTTGTGCGGCGAGCAGCGAACCCAGCGAGTACGTCGGGAAGTACCCGAAGTTTCCGTAGGTCCAGTGGATATCCTGTAGACAGCCCTCGCTGTCGTGTTCCGGGCGCACGCCGAGATACTCCTCCATCTTCTCGTTCCAGACCTGCGGGACCTCGCTCACGTCGAGGTCGCCGCGGATCAGATCGCGTTCGATCTCGAACCGGAGAACGATGTGCATGTGGTAGGTGAGTTCGTCCGCCTCGACCCGGATGAGGTTGTCTTCGTAAACCTCGTTGGAGGCTTCGTACAGTTCCTGGGGGCTGGCATCGACGCCGAGATGGTCCTCAACGGTCGAGCCGAACAGCCGCCAGAACGGAAGCGTCCGTCCCACGTGATTCTCCCAGAAGCGAGACTGTGATTCGTGGACGGTCATATCCCGGCTCTCTCCCAGCGGGGTGCCGTACTGCTCGTCAGGCAGACCCAGGGTGTATCTGGCGTGGCCGAACTCGTGGATCGTCGAGCCCAGTGCGTCCAGCGGATCATCAGGCGAAAATCGCGTCGTGACGCGAGCGTCGAACTGCGTGCCCGTCGAGAACGGGTGCGGCGCAGTGTCCAGACGACCGCGATCCCAGTTGTAGCCAATCTCGTCGAGTGCCTCCCGGACGAGTGCTTCCTGATCGGCCTCGTCGTACTCGCCGTCGAACGGATCGGCGAGTTCGACATCGCTCTCGCTGACCTGTTCGATCAGGTCCGGCAGCGTGGACTTGAGTTCCCCGAGAATCTTCTCGATCGTTTCGATGTCGAGGTACGGTTCGTAATCCTCGACGAGTACCTCGTAAGGGTCACGGTCAGGGTCGATTTCGGCGGCGTACTCCCGCCGGAGTTCGACGAGGTGTTCGAGCGGTTCCTCGAACTTCGAGAAGTCGGATTCGGCTTTTGCTTCTTCCCAGACCGGGAGCGCGTTCGAGCTAGCTTCCGAGAGTTCTTCGACGAGTTCTTCCGGAACTTCGCGTGCGCGTCGGTGTTTCCGTTTGACCTCCCGGACGACAGCCTGCTGGTCGTCGTCGACGGAGCCGTCCAGTGCCTCCAGATGGGCCGCCAGATCGTCGTCCGTCAGTAATTCGTGTTCGAGTGTCGAGAGTGTGGAGGACTGCTTCGAGCGAGCCGGTGTGCCGTCGTCGGGCATCATCACCTGTTGGTCCCAGCTCAACACGCCCGCGGCGTCGCCGACGTAGTTGTACTTCCGTACGTGATCGAGAAACTCCTCGTATCGGTCCGAATCGGTCGTCTCCTTGCTGGCCATACCCCGAATTTGGCCCGATGGCCCATCAACGCATCGCCGACAGACTCGGCTCCTTGTCGGTCAGACGATCAAACGGGGCGCAAACTGCTCGGCAGCCCGGCGATAGATCGTATAACAGCGGTCGAGAACATCGAGAGAGACGCTCTCCTCGGCGGTGTGGGCTTCGCCGGGTTCGGCCGGCCCGCAGACGACACAGGTCGTTCCAGCCCCGGCGAGCCAGCCAGCATCGGTCGCGTGCGGTTTGCTGATCTGCTCCGGGGTCCCGTCCTGTGCCGAACTCGCGACATCTGTGAGGAGGTCGGCAAATTGCGGCTCGTCACAGGCCATCGGCGGGAGATCCTGCTCGATGTCGACGGAGATTCCCGGCCGCTGGGCCACCGAGGAAAGGTCGGCCCGTTCGCCGGGGACTGTCCGCTCGTCGACGGTGATCGTACACGAATCGGGGATGACGTTCCACGCGGATCCGCCCTCGATTTCCGTCACAGCGAGTGATCCCGACAATCTCCGGCCCAGTACGTCTGTCTCGGGAACAGCGAGGTCACGGATCGCCTCGACAGCCTCGCTCGCACGGTAGATCGCGTTCTTCCCCGCTTCCGGTTCGCTCGCGTGAGCGCGGACGCCCTCGGCCTGTACTGTACTCGCTCGCCGGCCTTTGTGAGCGATTGCAACGTCCGTAACGCCCGCTGCAGAGTAGCCCGTCGATCCCTCACCGACGATGGCGTACGCCGGCGCAAATCCGTCGTCGATCGCCCCCCGTGCGCCACGGCCGCCGGTCTCCTCGCCGACGAACGAGGCGAAGATCAACTCTCCGTCGGGGAGTGTCGCATCCCGGAAGGCACACATCGCCGCTGCGACGGCCCCCTTCATGTCGGCAGTGCCGCGGCCGAACAGTCGGTCGTCCCGACGGTCGATCCGGTAATCACCGCTTTCGTCGACCTGTTCGTCGGCGGGCGGGACGACATCGTGATGACCGACGAGCGCGAGTTGTGGCCCCGCACCGCGTCGGGCGATGACGTTGCCGTGTCGATCACGGTTCACCTCGCCGTCAGTCCGGTCGCGGAGCCAGCGTTCGATGTAGTCGCCGGCTTCGGTTTCGTCGTCGTGGCTCGCGATCCCAGCGAGATCGCGGGTGAGTTCGGTCGGCCCCATGGAGTCGAACACTCACGAGAGCCGCTAAAGCCCTCCGGTCTTCGAGACTGGTGAGAGCGCGTGTGTATTCGGGAGTCTCAGCAGGGGAGGTTAAGGGAAAACAGTGATACGTGAACCTCACTAATATAAGTCTAACAGATGGACGGGGAGTTGTTCGGGCAGATGATCGACGCGGTCGGTGTCGGTGTCGGCGCATACGACGAAACCGGAAGATACAGCTACGTCAACGAGGCGTACGCCGACGTACTCGGAACGGATCGCGAATCGCTGCTCGACACGCCGATCTGGGAGGTCAACGATGCTGTCGACCCCGACCAATTCGATACGTACTGGAACTCCTTTAGCGACGGAGAGACAAAAACAGCCGAGGCTGTCCACGAATTCGGCGACACTGCTGTCAACGTGCGAACGGTGACGACGCGAGTAGAGACGCCAGTAGGGCCGTACAATGTCGGGACCATCCAAGATATCTCGATCCAGAAACGCCGCGAACGCCAACTCAATCAACTCCATACAGTCTCCGACGAACTGATCGAAGCGAATTCGGTCGACGAGATTGCACGCGTCATCTCAGAGACGGCGAAACAGATTCTGGATTTCGAGCGGACGGTCGTCAGAGTCAAGTCTGAATCAGGGGTCCTCGAACCCGTGTTAGTGACCGAGGGTGCGAGAGCCGATGTGGGTGACGCCTGGCCGTATCAACTGGACGAAGATGCCGAAGCCGTCCGTGCCTTCACCAACTGTGAAACAGTCGTCATCGACGACGTCAGGGAGGTCGACGATGGCTACGATCGCGGCAACACGGTGTCGGTGATGTATCTCCCAGTCGGATCGTACGGACTCATCAGCATCGCCCATCAAGAGCCGAGCGCGTTCGACGAAACGGATGTCGATCTAGCATCGATACTGGCGTCGAACGCGGAAACGGCATTCAGACGGCTCGACCACGAACGTGATCTGCGACGCAAAAACGAACGACTCGAAGCGTTCGTCGACGTGATTACCCACGATATCCCCAACCACCTCACTGTCGCCGAGACCCGCGTCGATCTCGCTCGCGCTGACGAGGACGTCTCTCATCTCGATCAGGTCTCGACCGCACACGACCGGATCGAATCGGTCATCTCAGATATGTACACGCTGGTCGATCACGGCGAGCAGATCGACTCGACGACGTGGGTTCGGCTGGCCGACACTGTCGAAGGCTGCTGGCAGAACTGTCGAGAAGAGCAGTCCAGCGGCGCGCTCGAACTCGGTCAGGTTGGATACATTCGGGCCGACGAGAGTCGGCTCAAACAGTTGCTCGAAAATCTCTTCTGGAATGCGCTGGACCACGCCGGCCCGGATCCGACGATCCGTGTCGGGGTGTTCGAGAATGGGTTTTTCATCGAGGACGACGGCCCCGGCATTCTGGGCTCACAGCGCGAGAAGGTACTCGCACCGGGATTCACTGGGGCCGACGAAGAACACTCCGGGTTCGGACTCGCCATCGTCCACGAAATCGCCCGCGCTCACGGCTGGACGCTGACGATCACGGAGAGTGAACTCGATGGAACGGACGAGGACAACCCTGGGGCGAGATTCGATTTCACGAACGTAACCGTCCAGGCGGACAGTGCTTCCGACGGCGCGTAATGACGTGCCTTTTTAACCGAAGGCAACGTAGCCCGGCACAAGATGTTCAAGGCGATAGTGCGAGCGGAACGGCTGCAGTCGACGCTCGACTCGGTAGGCGTGCTGGTGGACGAATGCAAGATCCACCTCGACGATGGCGGGATCGAGATCCGGGCGGTCGATCCAGCCAACGTCGGGATGGTCGATCTCTCTCTGGATGCCGAGGCCTTCGAGTCCTACGAGGCCGACGGCGGACTGATCGGCGTCAACCTCGTTCGACTGCAGGATATCGCCGGCATGGCCGACAGCGGCCAGCTGGTCGAACTCGAACTCGACGAGGAAACCCGGAAACTGCATATTTCGATCGACGGACTCGAATACACGCTCGCGTTGATCGACCCCGAATCGATCCGCGAGGAGCCGGATCTACCGGATCTCGATCTCTCCTCGACCATTGTCATCGAAGGGCGCGATATCGACCGCGCGGTGACGGCGGCGGACATGGTCAGCGATCACATCGAACTCGGGGTCAACGAGACTGACGAGGTCTTCTACGTCAAAGCTGAGGGCGACACCGACGACGTGCACCTCGAACTGGACGGCGAGGATCTGATCGATCTGGTGGCCGGCGAGGCCTCCTCGCTGTTCTCGCTGGATTACCTGCAGGATATGAACAAAGCGATTCCGAAAGACGCCGAAGTGACGATGGAACTCGGCGAGGAGTTCCCCGTCAAACTGCATTTCGATATCGCCGAGGGCGAAGGAGCGGTAACCTACATGCTCGCGCCGCGGATCCAGAGCAACTGATCGGCGAGCGCGTTCTGTCGTCTCGTCATGCATCCGTCTGACGTATAGTTTTGTGTCCGGGTTGGCAACAGTCTCGTATGACTAGCCTCGACGAGGCATACGACGAGGATTCCCCGGTATCGAGACCGCGGCAGGCGGCCGCTGGCGGGGCGCTCGTCGGGATCGGTGTGCTCGCCATCGTCGCTGCGATGGCGGCCGTCTGGACCGGCGGCCAGAGCACGACCGCAAAACTGTCTGCCGGCCTCGCTGCTGGGGTCGGTATTCCGCTGATGCTGTTGGGCATCGTCGTCGTTCTGCCTGCGAGCACGCGAACTCGAGTCGGAGTCCTGTCCGGAACGACGCTCGCCGGCGGCGGTCTCTGGCTGTTCCAGTACGCCTACCCCAGTCGGTGGACCCGAACCGCCGACCCGCTCGCCTTCGAGACGCTCCTTCTGTATGGTCTCGGCTGTGCGATTGCCGTCTGGTTCGTCTTCACGGCGATTGCCAATACGCGACTCCGGAACAACCCGCAAGGAACCGTCTCGCTTGAAGTCGTCACGCAAGGCGAGACGAAAACAGTCGAAGTGAGCCACCGGGAGTACCGCGAGTTGGTAAGCGACGGCGGCGATCCGGGTGAGTATATCGACGACCTCGAAGACTGACTGAAACCAAGAGAACTGTTCTGCGGTACGGTCTCGATGTCGGACCTCCGAGCCTCAGCTTTCGACGACTTTGAGATCGGTGTACGTTCGGAAATCGCCAATGACGAACAGGTCACCGTCGTAGGATCCGACTTCGATTATCACCTCTCCCCAGCCGTCGGTGGGTGCCTCGGTCGGCTGGTACGGGACCCAGATTTCCGGCAGGAAACCGCCGGTGTGATGGACGAGAGTAACCGGCTCCTCGTCGCCACCGAAGGCCGATGCGTCCGGTACGAGTTCGGACACGTCCTGTGTAGTCTGCTGGCGCTGTTCGCCCCCGTCTGATCGAAACGTGAATTCGGTAAACTCTGACAGTGACAGTTCGGTAAACTCGCCGAGTGAGACATCGACACCGTCTTCGCTCAGCCCTCGCTCTCGGAGTGCCGTCGCCATTTGCTCTACTGACCGGCCTTCGCCACCCTCAAACTGTGTCATCGCCAGATTACTGGCCGCACCTTCGAGATTGCCGTCAGCGACTGCCGTGTAATACTCCTCGACGACCCCTGCTGCAGGAGAACTCTCGTCGGTATCGTCTCCAGAATTGTCGTCCTGACTGTTGGTACACCCCGCGAACGAGATTACTCCCGCCGTCCCGATCGTTCCGAGTAGCATGCGTCTACGCAACACAGTCTCGCATCTCTCGAACACTCAAAAAGGTCTATCCTGAATTCTCAGTCGGTGGGTATCCGATTATTGTTGGCTGTCGAATAGAATGCCAACTGCGAGCATCCGCGCCGAAGGCCCTCCCACTCGACACTCGCTTCGTTCGTGGCAAGAGCTTTTTCGCCCCACGTTTTCCAAGAGGGTGCGCTCTGCACACCCGACGCTGAAAAAGGTGGGGCGGAACGCACTTTATGTCGCCCGTCGAATGTCGACATATGATCGACGAGACTGCGGGCGAAATTGCGGACATGCAGACACACAGTTCCTCCGTCGTGGCAGTCAAAGCAGCACAGGCGCTCAGGGAAATCACCGACCGAGAGTTTCCGACCGTCGACGAGTATCGGCGAGCGCTCGAACGCAACAGCAACGCATTACAGCGGGCGAACCCCTCTCACGCCTCGCTCCACAACACGCAGCAACAGATCGTCGAACATATCAACGAATTCGACGCCGAGACAGTCGAGGACGCACAGGTCGAGACACTCACGGTTATCGACGACGTGATCGAGCAGGTCGAGGCGGGGAAGCGAAAAGCGGCGGAGCTAGCGGCCGACCAACTGCGCGACGGTGAGACGCTACTGACCCACGACTATTCGACGACGGTACTGTCGACGCTGACCCGTGCCGTCGCGGACGGCAAGGAATTTTCCGTCTACATCACCGAGGCGCGACCCCGATACATTGGTCGGAAAATGGCACGCAGACTGGCGGAAATCGAGGAAATCGACACGACGCTGATCGTCGACAGCGCCAGCGGACACGTCATGCAGAACGTCGACCGAGTGTTGTTGGGCATGACCTGTATTGTCGACGACACGCTGTACAACCGTGTCGGCACCTACCCGATTGCGACGACAGCATCCGACAGCGACGTTCCGGTCGACATCGTCGGCTCCTCGGCCAAACTGGTAGACGGCGGATTCGCCTTCCAGAACGAAGAGCGCGTCGCCAGCGAGGTGATGCGCGAACCTGCCGAAGGGTTCGAGATCGAAAACCCGGCGTACGACGCCACGCCGACGCGACTGCTGAACCGTGTCATTACCGACGATGGGATCACCAATCCTGAGCAGTAATACCTTGGTGCTCGCCTCGGCCACCTGAATGATAACTTGAAAAAAGCAGTAAAATAGAAGCAGATCCAGATCAAATGTAGCGTATAGCGGCGCTTGCGCTATCAGAACTGAGAACCCCCCGGAACAGTTAATTCAGCTACCGATGATATAGATATCATGGGTGGCGCGGTTCAGATTCTCCACGTCGACGACGATCCACAGTTTGCGGATCTGACGAAGACCTGCCTCGAGGCAGAAGGCGAACAGTTTCGGGTGAGGACAGCGAGCAGCATCGACGAGGGATTGGACGTACTGGAGGCTGAAGCGATCGATTGTGTGGTTTCGGATTACGATATGCCCGAGTCGACGGGGATCGACTTTCTGACGCGCGTCCGTGAGCGGTCGCCAGAGTTGCCGTTTATTCTGTTCACGGGAAAGGGAAGCGAAGCGGTCGCAAGCGAGGCAATCACTGCCGGCGTGACGGACTACCTCCAGAAAGAGTCGGGGACGAGTCAGTATACGATTCTCGCGAATCGGATCAGAAACGCCGTCGAACAGCGACGAATCAGACGGGAGGTCGAACAGACGCGGCGACGACTCACGGAGCTAACCGAGAACATTCCGGACTGCGTGTGGATGTTCGACCGCGAGTGGAAGGATCTGCTCTTCATCTCGGGCTACGAGGCGGTGTACGACAGGCCGGTCTCCGAGATCAAAGAGAAGCCGCAGGATTTTCTCACCGTTGTCAAGAAGGAGGATCGTGATCTGGTCCGCCAGAAGATGGCGGAACTCTCCGCCGGCGAGAGCGTCGATCTGGAATACCAACTGAGCCACGACGACGAGACCCGCTGGGTCTGGGTCAAAGGGTCACCGATCTTCGACGACGCGGGCAACGTTGTCCGAGTCGCTGGATTTAGCCGAAACATCACCGACAGAAAGGCACAGGAACGCAAACTGGAACGGCTTTCACAGCGATATCAGGCCTACGTCGAGAGTACGCAGGATATCATCACTGTGCTCGACGAGACGGGAGAGATCATCTATCAGAGCGCCGCTGCCGCGGATGTGCTCGGCTACGAGCCCGAAGATTTGCTCGGGACAGATGGCTTCAGTCACCTGCATACGGAGGACCGTGAGCGGGTGCTCTCCGTGTTCACCGACCTGGTCGAAGATCCCGAGACAGACTCGGTCAGAGCCGAGTTCAGATTCCAGGACAGCGAGGGGTCGTGGATCTGGCTCGAATCGCTGGCCAGCGATCACACAGACGGAGAGATCGGGGGATATCTGATCAACTCTCGGGATGTCACCGATCGAAAAGCATACGAGAAACAGCTCAGAAAGCAGAACGAACAACTCGACGAATTTGCCGGCGTCGTCAGCCACGATCTCCGGAATCCGCTGAACACGGCGACTGCTCGACTCGAACTCGCCAGAGACGATTGTGACTCACCGCATCACGAGCCGATCGATCGGGCGCTCACCCGGATGGAGCGGATCATCGAAGACGTGTTGTGGCTCGCCCGAAACGGTCGTGAACTCGGCGAGACGGAACCGATCGAGATCCGATCCGCCGTCGAATCCGCGTGGGAACTGGTCGTCGACAACGACGAGCGGCCATCGCTCGAATTCACTGGGCAGCCCTCCCCCGAGAGTCGTCTCGTCGCTGACCGAGACCGACTACGGCACTTGCTCGAAAACGTCCTCGGTAATGCCGCAGAACACGCTGGACCGGATGTCGATGTCGTGATCGAACTCGAAACCAATGGCCTCGCGATTACCGACGACGGTCCGGGAGTCCCGCCGGAAGACCGTGCTGAGGTCTTCGAGGCTGGCTATTCGACGACACCGGACGGAACGGGCTTCGGCCTTCGGATCGTCGATCAGGTCGCCGACGCTCACGGGTGGGAACTCTCTGTCACCGACAGTGACGACGGAGGGGCGCGCTTTGAGATCAGTGATGTCGAGATGCTGCCGCCCGCGGAGTGAATTGGAGCCTCATCACATCGGCATACCGAGTGGATCCCAGAACGGAAACATGGGATGTGGAATCTGATAGCCCAGCGCCATCAGTCCGTGCGCGAACAGGATGTAACCGAGGACGACGAATAACACACCGAGCACCCGGTGCATTCGGCGTCGGTGGACCGCGCCGACGCTGTCGATGATCGTCCCGTAGGCGAAGACGGTCGGAATCGTTCCGAGCCCGAGCGCGAACAGAGCGATGCCACCGGCGACCGGCGATCCGGTCGAGAAGGCATAGAGATACGCCGGATAGAGGATCGGACAGGGAAGCAATCCGTGAATCGCCCCCAGGCCGACGATTCCCGGACTGTTTGCGAGTCGGTCGACAGCCCCAGTCAGACGGCGAGTGACTCGCTGTGTTCCGGGGAGTTGCAGACCCACCGACACGCGGCCGAGGACGTACACGACACCAGTCCCGATAACGAAGATTCCGATGATGACGCCGACGACTCCTCTGACCGTGTTCGCCGTCGCAGCGAGTTCGCCCGCGCCGAGAAACACCACGCTACCGAGGAATCCGACGAGTGCTCCGATTATCGTGTAGCTGAGCGTTCGTCCGAGATTGAACAACGCGTGTTGTCGAACCTCGTACAGCGTCAGGTGCCCCCGTCGCTGTCCCCTCGCGGTGGCTGTTCCGCCGTCGGTCCGAGTACCGTCCATCTGCTTCGCGTAAATCGTCACCAGCGGCCCACACATCCCGATACAGTGCGCTCCCGCCAGCAAGCCGATCACTAAAAAGAGCACAACGTCCGTCCCGAATAGGGCGACCATTACTGCCACCTCCCGTGATCGGAGTCCATACTACAGGATAGCGGCGGAGATAAATACGAGCATTGGTCCGCGAGTCGAATCGAGCGATCAGAAGATGCCCTGCTCGGGGGTTAATCAGCACCCTGCCGTGGAACGTACCCACACTCCGGGCAGGCGACTGTCCTCCCAATTCTGGTGAGATCCTGCGAACAATCGGGGCAAGCGAACTGTACTGGCTGATCGGCTGGTGCTGTCCGTCCGGTCTCGTCGTATGGGACTGGTGTCATCGTGTACGAATATGTTACGACAGAACTTAAGGTTGTATACGACAGCTGTCGAAATACCTGCGGTCTCGTTGGCTTCGCTGCGGTGCTCCGGGGAAACGGGTTTGACGATGGCCACGCATGTTGCGTGTAATGACGGATCTCGGGGATTTCAGTAGTGATCTCACGGACGAGTCGACGACTGATAGTAACGATGGGGCTACATCGAGTACAGACACCGAACCCAGCAGTACAGAAGCATCGACGGATGACGAATTCGAGACCTACGACGCGACACCCTCCGGGACCGATACTGGTATCGGTGTCCTCTCGGCCTCGAAGGGGCTCCAGATCAGCGAAGACGAAGACGAGACAGATCTGTGTGCGTACGTGACTGCGGGCAACCGCTCACACGTCCGGATCGGGTCCTATCTTCTCGCTCCTTACCCGGACGGTGAGCGTCTGTTCTGTCGGATCAAGGCACTCGAATACACACAGGAGTACCGAGCGGACGACGCGACCGAGATCCACGCCCGCCGCGCGATGCGAAGCGACGGCATCGACGAGGAAGATTTCAAACTGATGGCGACGCTCGATCCGGTCGCCGTGCTATACGAAGAGGACGGCGAACTGAAACGCCGGATGACCGACCGCGTCCCGAAACCCGAGACAGTCATCGAACAGGCCTCGAACAAGACAGATATCAAGACCGGTCTGAAGATGCCTGAAGAGGGAGTCTTCCTCGGTCATCTCTCGGTCGGCGGCCAGAAAGTCCGTACTGCGGCAGAGCCGCCGACCATCGATTACCGGCTGAAAGACGACTACGAAGCCGGCGATCCGCTCGTCTTCCGCCATACGCTTATTGCCGGCGGCACGGGGTCGGGGAAGACTCACGGCGCGAAAAACATCCTGCGACAGTATCTCGACGAAGACAGGACCTACCCCGTCGAGAGCGGGAGCGATCGAACGGTCAGACCGGCAATCGTCCAGTTCGATCCCCAGGACGAGTACGCCCAGATGCACGACGATGGGGAGTACGACGCAGAGGTCGGCCGCGAGTTCGACGCCGAGGGTATCGCTCACGGCGGCCACGACGACACTGTCGCCTTCATTCCGAAAGTCGGTTCTGCGACGTACTCCGCGAGCCACCACCGGGCCGAACAGGTCGAGTTCACCATCCCGTTCTCGATGGTCCACGACAATCCCTGGTTGATCGCCGGCAGCGGACTCAACGAGAACCAGTACAACGCACTCGTGAACATCCTGCTCGATCGGTTCCGGCGCAATTACGGCCAGGAGGCCACCTACGACCAGTTTTTGACTTTCCTCGACGACCAAGCGCTCAAGGAGGAACTCGACGAGAGCGGCAAGGTCCACGAAGCGACGTTCGATGCCGTCGCCCGCCGTGCCCGCGGGTTCGGTGCCGTTTTCGACGGAGACGCCCGGCCGATCACCGAAATGATCCACGAGTTCGTCCGCCCGGGTCGACTGAGTGTCGTCCCGACCTACCACATCGCGGACAGCAGAGCGGCCGAGACGGTCGTGCTGGCGCTGTCCTCGCTGCTCGTCGATCAGAAACTCTCGAACGATCCGCGGTACGACCGGATCAAGGAGACGCCGCTGATCGTCGGGATGGACGAGGCGCACAACTTCCTGACCGACGCCGACACGGTCCAGGCCCAGCGAGTCATCGGCAAATTCACCGACGCAGCCAAACAGGGCCGCAAGGAACGTTTGGGGCTCTTTTTGATCACGCAGGACCCCCAGGACATCGCGGATCCGGTGTTCAAACAGATCAATACCACTATCGTGCTCAATCTCGGCGACGAAGACGCGATCAGCGCGGTCAACATCCCCGCGAACCTCGAATCTAAAGTCCCCTACATGGAGAAAGGGCAGATGGTCGTCTACTCGCCGGACAACTCCGAGCCGGTCGAATTGATCGGTTTGCCGCACTGTCTCACCCGCCACGGCCGAGACTGAGCCGAACGTTCAAGTACCGGCACGCGACCACTCGCCCTATGCTGGCAATCGCGGGCGGCAAGGGCGGAAGTGGCAAGACGACGACTGCACTCGGACTCGCCACCGTGATGGCTCGACAGGGATTGGACCCGGTCGTCGTCGACTGTGACTGTGACATGCCTGATCTGCACCATCTGCTCGAAATCGAGCGCACCGAAGGAGTAAATGCCGTCGCTGCGGGAGCGTCGATAGAACGCGCCTGCCAACTCTCGCCGCGTGCCCCAGGCGTCAGGTGCCTTCCCGCCGGGGCGCGGTCGAATGTCGACGCTGCGCTCTCCCGGGTCGCCGACTGGCACGACCCCGTTATACTGGACTGCCCTCCGGGTGTCGGCCCCGATGCCGTCAGACCGCTCCGTCACGCACAGCAGACGGTCATCGTCTCGACCGACCAACCCGAGTCTGTGGCCGACGCACGGACGACCGCGGAGACCGCACGCCAACTCGAGACTTCGCTGGCGGGCGCGATCGTCCGGTCGACTGCCGCGGACCGCGATGCTGACTGGACCGACAGGTCGCCGGTTCTCGCCCGTATCGACTCGGTCGAGGCTCCGCTGGACCATCCACAGGTCAGGGCCAACTGGAGCGGGGTCGTCCAGCGAATTCGCTCCGGATCTCCCGGCGCATCCGGCAACTGCTCCCCGGCAACGGACGAACGCGATTCTCGCCGCAAGGAGGCTGGCCGGCAGTCATTTCAAAAGTAATATTCAAACAGAATTTCAGACTTTCTAATGTGCGAGTCGGAATCTTTAACGGGAGGTAATGAATAGGTTTGTACTGATGACCGATCGGTTGCGGACAGGGATCGACGTTCTCGACAGGAAACTCGATGGGGGGATCCCAGCGGGGAGTATGGTCGCTCTGTCAGCGCCGCCATCGAGCCAGGCGGAGCTTTTTCTGTACGAACTCACTGCAACCCGCGGCACGCTGTGGCTCTCGCTCAATCGGACCGCCGAAGCCGTTACCGACAGCATCGAGAACACGCCGACCGATACCGGCGATCCAACGGTCCGACACATCTCCGGGGAAGCGCCGCTGGACAACGCCAGTAAACTGATCAGCGCACTTCCCGAAACCTCGAACCTCATCGTCGACCCGCTCGATGTGCTGGAATCGCAGGAGCCACCCTCGCGGTTTCGCTCGTTCATGAACGACCTCCAGAATCACATTTTCAATACCAACAGCGTCGCGATCATGCACTGTCTCGAAGGCCGGGACGTGCCCCCGCTGCGAGATACGACCGAACACTTCGCCGATGTGGTCTTCCATCTGGAGACAGACATCACGGGCGACGAGGTCGAAAACCGGATGGCGATCCCGAAATTCCGCGGTGGCCGGGCACCCTCCGACACGATCAAACTCGATCTGGTCGAGGAGGTTTCGATCGATACGAGCCGAGATATCGCCTGATACGGGCGGCTGTACATTTGGAAAGGTATTCGGTCCCACGAGGGGGCAAAATTCTTCAGTTTCTCCGAACCACCAGTATGAGTTGTCACCCGAACAGCACCAACCGCAACACCTTATTTGCCGCCCGCTGAATCGGCGGGCATGAAACGAGTCAGATTCCGCGATCCAGCAGGCGCCATTAGAACCGGGCAGTGGCTCGACGAAGACGGGGAGCCAGCAGACACAGACACGGCCGGCGACGGCGGCGTCGTCGCATTTGCCGACAGCGAGTACGACCCCGAAGCGGTCGACATCCTGCCGCCGACCGATCCCTCGAAAGTCGTCTGTATCGGGCTGAACTACGCGGATCACGCCGACGAGCAGGACTCGGAGGTCCCGGATCGTCCGCTGCTCTTTCTCAAGCCGCCCAACGCCGTCACGAGCCACGGCAGCGATGTCGAGTTGCCGGCCGGCAAGGATCGGATCGATTACGAGGCGGAACTCGGCGTCGTGATCGGCCAGCAGTGTCGCAACGTCGACCCGAGCGAGGCGATGGAGTACGTCGACGGATTCACCTGTCTGGTGGATCTCTCGAACCGCGACGACCAGCGACAGGAACAGAACTGGGTCCGCGGCAAAGCCTTCGACAACGCCGCACCGATGGGGCCCGTGGTCGCAGACCCAGAACACGTCCCCGATGACGCGAGCGTCGAACTGTGGGTCAACGGCGACAAACGGCAGTCCTCCACTCGGGAGCATCTCATCTTCTCGATCCCGGAACTCATCAGCGAGATTACGACCTATCTCACGCTCGAACCGGGCGACGTGATCGCCACGGGTACTCCGGAGGGCGTCGGCCCGCTCTCGGACGGAGACACCGTGACCGTCGAAATCGAAGGTATCGGTCGACTGGAACACACGGTTTCGATTCCGTGACGAGCCGAGGTGTCCAAAGAGATATACTCTTCACTGGCCACGATACCATATGACGACTCGACGGCAACTCGTGGCGACGCTCGCCGGAGCGGCGACAGTCTCGGTCGCAGGCTGTGGTTTGTTTACAGGCTCGATCGAAGCCGAAGCGAATCCCGCCCGCGTCTCCGAGAATGCTCGATCGGAGACGGGATACACGCACCAGCGGACGAGAGACCAAACGTTCGAGCAAACTGTCTCCACCGGTGATCAGGAACGGGATGTTTCGCTGACGAACTGGCTGAGCGAGTACGCCAGAACGCCCAGCGGTGCGCCCGACGGTGCCGCTGGATTCTTGCTCTTCAGTACGCCGACGATCTCCGTCGGCGGCCAGTCGGCCAACCCGTTCGAGCAGTTCGGCGAGAAACGATTGATCCGGGAAGTGAGTCGCCGCTCCGGGCGGAGCGAGCCAGACAACGATCTCGAAGAAGTCGGCACTCGATCCGTCGATACACTGGACCAATCGGTCGAACTCACACAGTACGAGACGACTCAGAAGATCGGTGGACAGTCGGTCGACATCCGGATTCACGTCGGATCGCTCACCAACGACGGCGATGCGCTCGTCATCGTCGGCTCACACCCCGCGCCGTCGCAGTTCGGGATCGGCGATGAATCGGGAAAAATCGACACGCTCGTCCGCGGGATCGAACACCCGACGGAACCGTAAGCCGAGCCGAGTTAGACCGGCTCGAAGACGACGAGGCGTTCTTCTGTGGTCTCTCTTCGGTCGACGCCGATGGTCACTTCCTGCCCGATGTCGACGTCGGTGGGTTCCGCACCGCGGATCTGTCCGGTCACGCTGACTGGCCCGAAGTCCGCGACGGCGACGACAAATGGCGCGTCGTCGGCGAAGTCCGGGGCCGCAACGTGTGTCTGTGTGAGCGTCAGAATCTCACCTGTTTCTGGTAGCGGCTGTTCGGTCAGTTCCTGTGAACCCGTCGCAGGGTCGATCCGTTTGGGCGGTAGCGAGCCGTCACCCTCTGGCCCTTCGAGGTAGTAGGGATCACCCTCCTCGATGGCGTCGAGGAAGTCGTCGTACCCTTCGTCACGTGTTTCAGTCATGCTTTCACCTCCTCGAGGATGTGGACGACACAACTCGCCACGGTCCCACCTGCGTTGTGGGTCAGTCCGACCTCGGCGTCACTGACTGCATCGCTGTTGACGTGGTCGCCACGGAGCAGTTTCGTCAACTCGGAAATCTGGGCACAGCCAGTCGCACCGACCGGGTGGCCCTTGGCTTTCAGCCCGCCGGAGAGGTTCACCGGCAGATCGCCGTCGATGGTCGTTTCGCCGTCGCGAGCGGCCGTGATTGCTTCGCCCTGCTCGTAGAAACCGAGCGATTCGAGTGCGAGCACTTCGGCGACCGTGAAGCAGTCGTGGACCTCCGCGATATCGATATCTTCCGGGCCAATACCCGCGTCGTCGTAGGCAGTCTGGCCAGCCTCGACGGCTGCCGGTGTCCGCGGAATCGAAACGCGATCCTGCAAGGCCAGTGAGTCCGACGCCTGCCCGACGCCGGTGATCTTCACGTCAGTGTCCAGCCCGTGTTCCTCGACGAACTCGTCGCTGACCAGCACTGCCGCGGCCCCGCCGTCGCTCATCGGTGAGCAGTCGTACAGGCCGAACGGAGCGCTCACCATCGGCGCTTCGATGACGTCCTCGATATCGATGGCACGATTGAACTGCGCGAGATCGTTGTTGACGGCGTTATCGTGGTTCTTGACGGCGACGTGTGCCAGATCCTCACGTGTGCCACCGAACTCCTCGAAGTATCGGTTCGCCATCAGCGAGTACGCTCCCGGGAAGGTCACGCCGGATTTGACCTCGTAGAGTGCGTCTGCGGCCGCCGAGAGCGCTCTAGTTCCTTCGGGCGTGGAGAGATTTTTCATCCGTTCCGCGCCGCCGACCAGCACGACATCGGCCATCCCGCTGCGGACGTGATTGACGCCGTATCGGACGGCCACACCGCTGGATGCACAGGCTGATTCGATCCGCGTCGCGGGCGCAGAGACGCCGGCGGCGTCGGCCATCAGTGGTCCCTGATGACCCTGCGTCTCGGCGAATTCGCCCATGAAGTTGCCGTAAAACAGCTCTTCGACTTGATCGGGATCGATACCCGAGTCGTCGAAGGCCTCTCCAGATGCCTGTGCGAACAGATCTCGTGCAGTCCGCTCGGGTGAGGCGCCGAATTTTGTCATCCCGACGCCGGCAATGTGAACGTCGCTCACCACTCCATCCCTCCGTTGAGACCGAGAATCTGTCCGGTCATGTAGCTCGATTCGTGGCTCGCGAGGAATCGGACGATACCAGTGATGTCCTCGACTTCCGCGAATCGGTCGAGCGGAATCCGTTCGAGGATCTGATTTCGGACGCGTTCCGGGACGTCAGCCAGCATATCCGTCTCGACGAACCCCGGGGCGACACAGTTTGCGGTCGAGCCAGCCTGGGCCATCTCCAGAGCGAGCGTCCGAGTGAAGCCGAACAGTCCGCTTTTGGTCGTCGCGTAGTTGGCCTGCCCGTAGTTACCCTGCTGTCCGACGACGCTGGACACGTTGATTAGCCGGCCTTCTTCGGCCTCGCGCAGGTCGTCGTAGCAGACCTTCGTACAGTTGAATACCCCCCCGAGATTGACATCGATCACCTGCTCCCACTGCTCTCTGGTCATCTCCGAGAACTTCGTATCTTTCGTGATGCCGGCGTTGTTAACGAGCACGTCGACGGAGCCGAATTCGTTACTTACCGCCTCGTACATCGCCTGTACTTCGTCGAAGTTGGAAACGTCGGCCTGCGCGACAACCGCCGTCCCAGGACCCTCTTCGATGGTATCTCGCGCAGCGTAGGCCTCGTCTTCTGAAGATCGGTAGTTGATAACGACGTTCGCACCGTGGTCGCCTAATTCCTCTGCAATCCCGCGGCCGATTCCCCGTGAACCGCCGGTTACCAAACAGGTTCTGTCTTCGAGTAGCATTGTTCCCCTCATTTTGGTATTCAACTCGCACTGATATAAAAGTAGTTTATTCAACTATTTTGGACAAATGTTCATTACGTTCCTCAGTTCCAGCGAATCTCGGCTCACGGCCAGAGATTACTTTATATCTCGCCATCGAAGGAGCGCTCGCTCTCGTAAGACGAGCAGGCCTGGGAGCATCGTGACGACGGCCGCGAACGCGAACAGAATCGCCAGCCCGGTCACGATGCCGAACCGCTGGAGCGGGGGCGATAGCGCAAGCGCGAGGACCCCGAATGCGGCGGCAGTCGTGGCGGCACTGGCAAGCAGAGTCCCGCCGGTTCCGGTGATCGTACTTCTGGCTGCCGTTTCGAGCGTCTCACACTTCTTGCGCTCGTCGACGAACCGCTCGCCGAAGTGGATGCTGTAATCGACGCCGAGACCGATAGCAAGGCTGGTAATCACTGCCGTCTCGCTGTTGAACGCGATACCGAGCAGCGCCATCGCACCCAGCAACCACGCGAGTGCGACGACGACCGGAACGATGACGACAACACCGAGCGATGCGGACCGATACCGCGCCCAGAACAACCCGGTAAGGAAGAGGAGAATGACGACGAGAGTCACCGCGAACGCCTGCACGAGCGTTTCGAGCAGTGCATCCTGAATGACGGCGGTCGTGACGATTCCGCCGGTGGCGACCGCGCTGACATCGGCGTTCCCACGTTCGATTCGCTCCGCGTACGACCGGGTATCCGTCGCAATCGTTTGCGCTGACTCGCTACTTTTGACCGACAGCAGCAATCGTGCGGACGTGATTTGCCCGTCGTCGTCGCGGCTGAGGAACTGACTGGCGGCCTGCTGGTCGGCCTCGAACAGCCCAGCGTACACCGTCGAGACGTTCTCGTCCGGGAGGCCGTCGCCGTCGCCGTCGAAGCGCTCGACCAGCGTCGCGAAGGATTCGTTTTCTGCTGCAGTGTTGCGAATTAGCGTCCCTGGTCCGTCGACGGCCGCCCGACCGTCAGGTTGCCGCTGGACGGAACTGCTGACCTGGCTCCCCTCTCGTACCTCGTCGAGCGTTTGCAAAAGCGCTGGATCCGAGACGTTGCCGCGTATCAGTATCTGTGATTGCCCACTGTCACTTCGGAGCTGGAAGTTGTTGCTGAGGTACTGAAAGTCCTCTGCGATCGTATAGTCGTCCGGTGCCAACCCGCCTGGCAGATACTGTGCCCAGTCGGGTGCGTCTTCGGGGAGGAAATCAGCCTCATTGAATTCCGTGTCGAGCGTCGTCGCGCCGTACGCACCTGCCGACGCCAGCACCAGCGCAACGACGATGATCACGACCGGGGCACGGGTCGTGAGATCTGCGAGCCCTTTGAGAGCGGTGTTGGCGAGGCCGCTGTCGACGCCGAAGGCGGATTTCTGTCTGCTTCGCCCGAGTCGGTTCTCGACGAGTCCGTCAGCCTCGATTTTCACTGCGGGGAGAAACACACCGAAGGCGACGAACGTCGCGAGGATACCGCCCGCACTCAAGACGGCGAAGTCCTGAATCGCTGGCAGCGGGCTGACGACATTCGAGAGAAAGCCGACACCAGTCGAGACGGTGGCAGCGGCAAGCGCAAGGACCACGCTTCCCAGTCCGACCGTCATTGCAGACCGAATTGAGCGATCCGACGTGACTGCTTCGTCCTCTCTTCGCTCGTCTAACGTCCCGTCGCGGGCCTCGCGATAGCGCATCACGACGTGCAACGCGTAGTCGATGCTCAGCCCGATAAGCAGGAACGGCACGGAGATGAGGATGACGTTCATCGGGATGGCGAGCCACCCCATCAGGCCCGCGAGCCAGACCAGTACGATGGCAATCCCAACGAACGCGAGCAGAATGTCGAGTAGATCACGATAGGTAATCCCGAGTACGAGCACGATGAGCACGAGCGCAAACGGTGTGATGATCGCGAAACTATCGCCCGTTGCCCGTGAGGAGGCGTCGTCCTGGATCCCCTGGCCGAAGACGAACGCGTCGTCGAATCGGTCCTGAACTAACCGATCGATCTCCACTTGGGC
The DNA here is from genome assembly GCF_037080055.1 of Halovenus anhuiensis. NCBI lineage: Archaea > Methanobacteriati > Methanobacteriota > Halobacteria > Halobacteriales > Haloarculaceae > Halovenus > Halovenus anhuiensis. Next base: position 299,354 of record NZ_JBAOJI010000001.1, on the reverse strand, counting down.
GTCGTAAGCCGCCTGTGGATTTGCATTCTCGCCGCTGTCGTCGACTTGTGTGATGAGTGTGAGCCGTGCCGACGCCTCAGTCGATCCTGGCTCGTAACTCACGGGCAGAAAGTCGTACGGATTCTGTTGGCCGAGCGCGTCGCTCTCGGGATCGAGCACCTCGGCGAGCAACTGTTCGACTGCCTGGCTGTCCCGCGATTCGAGTGCCTCAATCTGTTCGGACAGCGATGGCTGGCTGGTCGGTGGCTGTCGACGCTGCTCGTAGACGGCGGCCGTCGCAACGACGTTCTCGATACCGACCAGTCCCGGATCGGAAAGCGTGGCATTGAGCGACTCATCGTTGCGAATCTCCTGTTGCAGATACAACCCGTCCAGCAGCGATTCCCGCGTCAGCACGTCGCCGCTCTCGTTACGAACCACGAGTTGTGCAACGACACCGGCATCACCGCCGTAGTTGCTCTGGACGAACTCCTGTGCCTCAGTCTCCTCCGAGTCCACCTCGAATCCACCGAGGTCCTGCTCGCCTGCACCACCCATCGCCGTTCCAGCACCGACGAACGCCGTCAGCACCAGTACTGCGATGATGACGAGTTTGCTATGGTCCGTGATCTTCTCCGCGTACCACCGCGATAGGTTCCCGGTCATGGTTACCGCTGTGCTATCCAATACCAGTGCGCTTGCAGGACTCCCCGTTGATCACTCCCGTAGTTCTTATACACCTCTAATACCTCGTTGTGCACTCTTCTCGGCCATCGTATTTATGTGTTTGTAGAAAATTACTATATTTGTTCTCGAATCAGTGTCGTCCGAGACGGGACAAGAGCAAAATACAGCAACCACGGAGCTAGAACAGACGATGAGTCAACAGGAGGCCGTCAAGTCGTTACGGACGCTGGGGCTGTCGAACTACGAAGCACAGGTGTTCGTCGCCCTCCAGCAACTGGGTAGCGGCACCGCTCAGGAGGTGAGTGACTTTTCGGACGTGCCCCGCTCGCAGGTGTACGGAGCGGCCGACGACCTGGCAGAACGCGGTTTAGTCGAAGTCGTCGAAGCCTCGCCGAAGGCCTACCGACCCGTGGCGTTGTCGACGGCGCGTGACATCCTGACTGACCGACTCGAAACGGAGACTGACCGGGCGTTCGACCACCTCGAATCGATCCGCACGATGGAGTCCGGTCCCCGAGATGACCAGGATATCTCGACGCTCCGGGGCCGACAGCCGATCAACGACCGGATTGCGACGCTAGTTCAGTCGGCGACCCACACTGTCGTCTTCGTCTCACCAGCGGCGGAAGCAACGACCGACAGAATTGCAGACGCACTCCGAGTGGCAGGCACCGACGAGGTGGATGTCACTGTCGTGACCGCCGACGACGCACTCGAAGACGTGTTCGCGGACAGTCCGGTGAGCGTCTTCGTCATGTCCCAGGACAATCCTGCGGACTTCGCCGGCCGGGCGCTGATGGTCGACGACCGTACTGTGTTACTCGCCGCCGAAACAGACGACGAACCCATCGAGGAAGAGGCTCTCTGGACGGGCGATTCGAGTATCGGCCGTATCCTGTCGACGTTCATGCGCTCGGGAATGGAGTCCGGGCGGAAGCGACAGCAGGAGTGATCGCAACCGGGCCGACTGCGAGAAACCGACCACCAAATAGCCTGATCGAATTCACTCAGCCGATTTTCCTTCCAAAGGTGCATCTGTTGTACTCTTTCGAGGTACACTGATAATAGTAATTTCACCGCTGATAACGCATCAGTAGTTATTACTCAGAGACGGCTAAACTCGAATTTATCAACCCGCAGTATGAGTAAGAACGGACAGGCCGAACCACTCAGGGCCCAAGTTGGGATTGGGACGCTGATCGTATTTGTTGCGTTAGTGCTGGTTGCGAGTATCAGCGCGGGCGTCTTGCTCACGACTGGTGATTCGCTTCAGACGAGTTCTCAGGAAACGGGCAAAGACACTACTTCGGCAGTCAGCGACCGCGTTTCAGTCATTGGCACATCTGGAACGGTCACCGAAGCCAAGGATCGGATCGTACTCGATAGCAGTCCGCTCAACGATGCCGAAAAAGAAAACGGAAGAGCAGAGGAGCAGTTCATCATTCGGTCGGGAGACGAAGTTGAGGCGCAGATCCAGGGCGGGGATTCAGATTGCTCGCCGCCGTTCGATTTGATTATCGATGGTACTCGCTCAGACAATCCAGTGACCATATCCGATGACAGACTCAAGATAACGAAGACTGCCGACGAGAAACTGCGTATAAGACACCTCGACGACGACAACCCGAATTACGTAATTACAACGGCATCACCAGAGCTCTCTGCTCGGATCGATGATCCCGATAGTACAGGCTGTGACGGACATCTCACTTTTATCGAAACGAATGACTTCGAGAAAGGCTGGAAAGTGGACGAGTCAGGCACTGCAGAACTCCGGTTCGCAAAAGATTCTGTGACCGAGGCACGGATCACAGTACAGCGGTCACCGGGAGCGGATACCATCGACCTCCGTAGTGCTGTCGTCAGATACCTCAATTCCGATACCTACCAGCACCTCACGTACGGATCATCAGGTGCAAGTGAAACGACGTTCGGAACTGAGGCACTGTCGGGAGACGACATTATTCTTCAGGAAGACAGCGACCGAGTGACGATTATCCTCGATACTCGTGCTCTCGCACCGGGATTGGGACTTCGGCCAGACGAGGAGGCGGTCGTTGATATTGGGACAGCACAGGGAAGCCAGACACGCTTGCAACTCACGGTTCCCTCGTCACTATCGCGCCAAGCTGTCGATCTATGATACCCCCTCTAATCTACCGTAGTAGTGGGTTCAACCGCGCCATGCCCCTCATTCGAGTCCTTCGGCGTACTCGTAATCGTCCGGTCCTGCTTCCGGTCGCCCTCCGTCTACTGTGATCTGCCACCCGACCAGAACGGCTGGATCGTCCATTGCGTTCGTGATCGTCGTTCTGACATCGAGAAGGTCGACACCGTAGAATTGCGCGGGCGGCGCGCGAAGGTACTGCAACGCGGTCTCGAAAAGACTCCGCATCCCGTCGTCATTCTCGAAGTCGAAGTGTTTGTACGCGCCCGCCGCGACTTGCACCATCCCGCGGGCGAATGCGCTTTCGGTGGTCCCGCGCCCGTAGTTGTACCACTCGTCTTCGAAACAGTCGTGGGATTCGTGATACGCGCCGGAATTGTACAGGCGAACGCCGTGAACCACCGCCCGGCGAAGAGTCGCGTGTTCCCACCGCTGCTCGTCGGCGCGCCATCCCGGCACGTCCTCGGCCGGCGGGTCGACGCCGGATGCGTTCGTGTGCTCGTCCATGAGCAGAAACTACGCGTCTCGGACACTTATTTGTAAGTTCAGTCCAATCACGGTACCGAATGACTGTACTCGACGAGTTGTCGGGCTTCGAGTTCGAGGACGTGATGGAAGATGTCTTCCGGAATCTCGGCTACGAAAACGTCCGGCAAGCCGACCGCGTTGCCGACGAAGGCAGAGATATCATCATGGAGGAGACTGTCGACGGGGAGTCCCGGGCGGTTATCGTCGAGTGCAAGCACACGGATTCAGTCGGGCGGCCCGTCGTCCAGAAACTCCACTCGGCGGTGGCAACCTACGACTACGACGGGCCCAAACGCGGGATGGTCGCCACGACCGGCCGATTCACCGGGCCTGCCGAGGAGTACACCGAGCAACTGGATGCCAACGACGATCCGTACCCAATCGAACTGCTCGACGGCTCCGACCTGCGGGAACTGGCCGACGACGTCGGACTCGATCTGTACAACGGCCGCATCGAAATTCTCTGTGACGAGACCCTGCGGCCGTACGACCCCACCCGCGGGCCCGCCGGTGCCGTCGAAGACGCGTTTAGAGATATCGAGAACATCGACGCGACGGAGATTCCCGACCCCGAACTCTGGGTAAACTTCCAGCCGACCGTGACTGTCAGCGCCCGTGTGGATGCAACCTTCGAGACCAGCGTCGGCATCATCCACCAGATCCGAGAGCGTGATCGGGTTGTCATCGAGGCATCACAGGACGGGCCAGAGCGAGCTTCACGACCGCTTTCTCGACTCGTTTCCGCGAACCTCGACCAGCGAATCGAACTGAACGAGGAGCAATTGGCCGAGACGTTCACCGAACTCTCGACCGAGCGGTTCGGACAGACCGAGACAGAGTACAAGGAGTGGTCGGTCGACCGACTTCGGCGGAAACACACGATGACCGTCCAGTACACCGGCGACAACAACGTCACCTATACGAAGGAGTGCGAACCCAACCAGTCCGACATCTCTGTCGAGTCGATCACGCCGGTATACGTCCCGCGAATCCGTGCTATCGTCGATTTCGGTCGGTACAGCTATCCCTACGAGTACTACGCTGCCGGCCCGTCGAGATACACCGTCAACGACGGGATCCACCGCTGCCGGCAGTGCGGCGAAGCCGACGAGGACTCGTTCACCTTCTGTGGAAACTGCGACAGCATCAACTGCCCGGATCACACGAAGACCGAACGCCTCGTCGGCGACCCGGTCTGCACTGGCTGTGCCGTGACCGAGCAGTTCTTCTACAGCACGAAGTACTTCTACGACGAATCGAATCTGGAGCAGTTCCGCGCGGAGTACGAAGCCATGCCCCTGCACGAGAAAGCGCTCGAAAACAAGCCTCTCGTGGCGGGTGTCGCGCTCGCAGCCGTTCTGCTAGTTCTGTTCGTCCTGTCGGGTCTCGTCTGATCGACGGAGGATTCACCATCACAGGTCTCTCGACCGTTGTCGTGCAGTCGCGACGACCGCCTGGCCGTACGCGATTCCTCCATCGCCGGGCGGGACGCGGTCCGGACCGACGAACGACAGCCCGGCGTCTTGCACTGTCTCTCGGATTGTCGAGTGAATCGCATCGTTGTACGCGACGCCACCGGTGAATCCAATCACTTCGACGTTCCGGTCACGGGCGCACTCGATTGCAATGTGTCCGAGGCCGCGAGCGAGGGCTTCTTGCGCGGTTGCGGCTACATCGGCTGCCGGCATCTCCTCGGCCATTGCCGCGAGCCGAGAGACGAGCGCCGGAGTATCCAGCACGAACCGTCCCGAGGCAGTTCTCGTCGGGAGTTCAATATCCCGCGCCGTCCCCTCGCTCGCGCGAGCCTCCAGCCTGAGTGCGGGTTCACCCTGATACTGCCGCCGACCGCAGATGTCGAGCAGTGCGCTGACCGCATCGAGATACCGGCCGGCGCTGGTCGTCTCGGGCGCGTTGGTCCCCGATCCGGCCTGTTGGCGGACGATTCTCGCTTGGTCAGCGTTCTCCACCGCTCCCGTCTCGATCAGTCGTTCGTCGACGAGGTCTGGATCGTTGAGCAGACTCGTCAGAGTTCGAGCGGGATACCGAACGGCTTCGTCACCCCCGGGCAGGGAAAACGCGGCGATCCCGCCGACGCGGTCGGCCTCGTGGTAGCGAGTGTCGAGTATCTCTCCGCCCCAGATGGTTCCATCCGGGCCGTAGCCCGTCCCGTCAGCGGTGATAACGAGTGCGCGTTCGATCTCGTGTTCAGCGCACAACGCCGCGGCGTGGGCGTGGTGATGGCCGACACGGACGGGGCCGTCGAGTTCTGCTGTGCGGCGGTCGGCTTCTTCGCTCGTCAGGAACTCCGGGTGGCGGTCGCAGGCGACGAGGTCTGGCTCGATGCCGGAAAGATCGGTCAGATGATCGACGACTTCGCGGTGAAAGGCCACTCCGTCCGGCCCGTCGACCTCGCCGACGTGTTGCGAGAGAACGACCGTCGTCCCGTCGGCGACGGCAACCGTCACGTCCCGGCCGGGCCCGAGCGCGAGCACAGACGGTGATTCGTCTGTCCCAGCAGGATTGGGGAGTTCTCGGGGTGTCCAGCCACGAGAGCGACGGATGAATCGATCCTCGCCGTCGACGACCCGGACGACACTATCGTCACACCGTGTGACGATTGCTCGGTCGTGCACCAGTGCGCCGTGGACGACTTCGTCCAGGCGATTCCAGACGCCCGCCGCCGTCGTGACCATCGGCTCGCCGGGTCGGTTCGCGCTCGTCATCACGAGCGGTCCGTCGATCCCGTCGAACAGCAGATGATGCAGGCCGGAGTACGGCAGCATGACACCAACGGTGTGCAGCCCCGGTGCGACGGCATCCAGCCACGACGCGTCGGTCGCTGTTTCGAGCACCGTAATCGGTCGCCGAAGGTCCCTCAACACCTCTCGCTCGGTCGGTCCCACGGTCGCAAATGACTCGACGGCAGAGACTGAGGGTGCCATGAGCGCGAAGGGTTTACTCGGCCGGCCGGTTCGATCCCGGAGCCGGTCGACTGTATTCGGATCAGTGGCGTCACAGACGAGATGCGTGCCTCCGGTTCCTTTGACGGCAACAATTTTCTCATCAGTGAGCGCCTTCGTCGCCCTGTCGAGCGGATCACCGTCGAGTACGTCGCCGTCGACTTCGTATCGCAGTTCGGGGCCACAGGCCGGACACGCGACGGTCTGTGCGTGATATCGTCGATCAGCAGGCGTTTCGTAGCTCTCCCGACAGTCTTCACACATGGGAAATTCGTCCATCGAGGTTCGTTTTCGGTCGTAGGGCACGTCTCGGACGACGGTGTATCGCGGGCCACAATCGACACAACTGGTCGCCCAGTAGCCGTGGTATCGGGAATCCGGATCTCGGAGGTCGTCGAGACACTGCTCGCAGATGCCGGTGTCGGGCGGTACCGGAATCCTGCTGGCCTCGGCGTCGTCAGATTGGGACTCGCGGATTTCGAACTCCTTCGTTCCAGTCGTGTCGATCCACCTCACGTCGACAGCATCGACTGCTGAGAGCGGCGGATTTTCCGAGTCGAGTGTGGAGAGAACGGTCTCGACTGACTCTCGGTTACCTTCGAAGGCAGCGTCGACGGCGCCGCTGTCGTTACGGACGTAGCCGCCGACACCGGCCGAGATGGCCGTCCGATAGACGAACGGTCGGAAGCCGACACCTTGCACGACGCCATCGATCCGGACCGACGCGCGGACGCGCTCACCCATCGTCAGTGGATATAGCGGTGACCGGTGTGGCTGTGGGCTGACTCTCCGAGATAGGCCGCGAGTTCATCGATTCCGTCGCCATCGCGTGCATTGGTCTCGAAGACCTCCATTCCGGGGGCAATCTCTTCGATATCAGAACGCATCCGCTCGATGTCGGCCCCGACCGCTTCGGCGATGTCGGCTTTGTTCACGACGGCGGCGTCACAGGCCTGAAAGAGCAGCGGGTGTTTTCGGACCACGTCGTCGCCTTCGGTGGTACTCACGACGAGGACACGCGCTTGCGCACCGAGCGGGAAATCTGCCGGACAGACCATGTTGCCGACGTTTTCAACGTAGAGTCGGTCGAGTGCATCGAGGTCGAACTCCGTGACTGCATCGGCGACGAGCGAGCCATCGAGATGACACTCCTTCCCGGTGTTGACGTTGGCCACTTCGACACCGAGGGCTTCGAGTCGGCGGGCATCGTCATCGCCGGCCACGTCACCGACGATCGCACCGACGATCTCCTCCGGCGGCGCGCGCTCGGCGAGACGTTCGACGATTGTCGTCTTGCCGCTGCCGGTGCTCCCGAGGAACTCGATACAGGAGATACCGTGGTCGTGGACGACTGTCTCGTGTACCTCTTCGGCTTGCTCGCGAAGTCTGGCGAGTACGTCGTCCTCGTCAGTTCGCTCACCGTCGTCGTGGCCGTGATCGTGGCCAAAACGATGGGCCGAGAGCGGCCCGAGCAGGTCGGTCAGAAGTCGATCCAGTGATCGGTCGAATCGGTGTGTCTGGTACATAGTTAGTGTTGGTCACGGTTCGGTCGAATTGGGAACGGAGATCCGTGCGAGTCGACACTCGGTTCCGGCAGTGAGTTCGACCCGGTTCTCGCAGTCCGGGCAGCGGAGATCCGGTGCCGCCATCGGGAGATCAGGAAGCGTCTCGGGTTCGCCCGTCCAGCCACACTCACAGGCACCCTCCGGCGGGATCGAGTCGACGACAATCTCTGCGTCTGCGGCGGGCGTCTCTGCCGCGACAGTCTCGATACAGAACGTTAGCTGGTCGGGATTGAGATGGGTCGCCTCGCCGACGGCCAGTTCGAGACGGTCGATCCGCTCCGCCCCGTGTTCCGCTGCTGCGTCGACGGCCTGATCGACCAACGACTGAGCAATCGAAAGTTCGTGCATAGTTACCTTGCTGATCGGCCCATCGTCAGCAGATCCGTGGGACTGCCTCTTTACTCGGTTCGCGCAGGTAGCGATTTCCGATTCCGGTGTCGAGGACGACCCGTCCACGGTGGTCGTCGATAGCCTTCCCGATGGCTGCGGCGTTCGCTCCCTTCGGATGATCCCGAAGGGTTTTGAGCACGCTCTCCGCAGCGGTCGGTTCGACGCCGAGAATCGCCACCCCTTCGTTCGCGATCTGGTAGGGATCGAGACCGAGCAGTTCGCCGGCCCCGGTCACGTCCTCGGTCACCGGGACGCGCTCGTCGGTGATCTCGATGCCGACATCGCTCTTTCGAGCCATCTCGTTGAGCGAGCCAGCGAGTCCCGTGCGTGTCGGGTCTTTCATCGCCGTCACCGACTCGCTGGCGGCATCGAGCGCGCTCGCCAGCAGGTCGTTCAGCGGCTGTACGTCGGACTCCAGTTCGGCCTCGAAGTCGATACCCTCACGCTCGGCCAACAGCGAGATTCCATGCTCGCCGATCGCTCCGGTGACGAGGACGACATCGTTCGGAGCGAGGCCGGAATCCGGTGTGACGTGCTCGGCGATACCCACGCCGGCGGTGTTGATCGTCACGCCGTCAAGTTCGCCGTTTCCCATCACCTTCGTGTCGCCCGAGACAACTAGAGCCGACGCCTCTCGGCAGGTCTCGGCCATCGACTCGGCGATCCGTTCGAGATTCTCTCGGGGATAGTTCGCTTCGATGACGACAGCGCTGGTGAGTCCTTTGACCTCTGTCGCGCCCATCACCGCGAGGTCATTGACCGTCCCCGAAATTGCGAGGCGGCCGATGTCCCCGCCCGGGAAGAAGGGTGGCTGGACGACGTGAGTATCCGTCGTCACGACGAGATTCTCGTCGCCGACCGGCAGGACGGCTCCGTCGTCCCAGTCGTGCAGGCCGACGAGCGCCTCGGCGGCCTCTCCGAACCCCTCGGTGAGCGTCTCGGAGACCAGATCTCGGGTCGCTTGCCCGCCTGCTCCGTGGGTGATCGTGATTCGTTCGTCTTCTTCAGACTCGGAGACGTGTTCGCTCATAGATCGGGGCGGCCTCCATATTCGTGCCAGATCTTGCAGGTTCCTTCGCTGCTGACCATGCAGGCACCGATCGGATTGGCGGGCGTACACTCCTCTCCGAACAGCGGACAGTCGACGGGGTCTGCGGTCCCGGCCATGATATCTCCGCAGATGCACTCTTCAGAGTGCTGTGAACCGGAGTCCCCGCGCAGATCCGACGTGTCGATCGCGAAGCGTTCGCGGGCGTCGTACTCGGCGTACTCCGAACGGAGTTGCAGGTTGGCGTCGGGGATGTGCGCGATGCCGCGCCACTCGCCGTCGACGGCCTCGAAAACGTCCCAGAGCTGTTCTTTGGCGACGCGGTTGCCCTCGCGTGTGACACAGCGCGGATACGCGTTTTCGACCGTCTCCTCACCATCGCGGATGTGTTCGAGGAGTTTGACCAGTCCAGCCAGAATGTCCAGGGGCTCGAAGCCGCCGACGACGATCGGCAGGCCGTGGCGGTCGACAACGCCCTCGAAGATCCCGTGGCCGGTGATGATCGCTGCGTTGCCGGCGGCGAGGTAGCCGTCGATCTCCGTATCCGGCATCTCGGCGACGATCTCCATCGCCGGCGGGATGTACTTGTGTGCCGACAGCACCGAGAAGTTCTCCGGCGGGTCGGATTTGATGACTGCCGCCGTCGGTGCGGCTGTCGTTTCGAAGCCGGTCGCGAAGAAGACGACTTCGTTGTCGACATCTTCGGCGAGTTCGACCGCGTCCTGTGCGCCGTAGACGACCCGAACGTCGGCCCCCTCGGAGCGAGCGTCGTCCAGCGATTTCGACGTGCCCGAGACTTTCAGCATGTCGCCGTAGGTGGCAACGGTGACGCCGTCTTCGGCCAGCGCCACCGCCTCGTCGACCTCGGGCATGTTCGTCACACAGACGGGACAGCCCGGACCCATGACCAGCCGAACAGTGTCGGGGAGCAGACTTCGCAAGCCGAACTTCGCGATGGACTGCTCGTGGCTCCCGCAGACGTGCATCACCTTCACCGGCGTCTCGTCGATCTCCTCGCCGATTTCGGCGATCTTGTCGGCCAGCGCCTCCGCTTTCTCCGGGTCGCGAAACTGTAGTTCGTCTTCGCCCGCGCCGCCGGGGATCGATCCAGTCGGGCCGCCGAGGGATGGGTCGTTTTCAGACATCGATACCAAGTTCGTCGAGTAGATCGTCGTCTTCTTCTTCCTCTTCTTCGGCTTCTGTTCCTCGCCTGTCGGCCGGCGCACCGCTGTTGGCCTCCAGTTCGTCCATCACGTCGTCCGTCAGCATATCCTCGGGATCGGCGTCGAGCATCGTCTCGAACAACTCCATCGTCTCCTCGACCTCGTTCTCGGGAATCTTCCGGATGGCGTAGCCGACGTGGTTGAGGATGTAATCACCCTCCTCGACTGTGTCGCCGACGATATCGAGCCTGACTCGGCGCTCGACACCCCAGAAATCCGCAATCGCCTCGTGACCGTCGATCTCCTGAATCTCACCAGGGACACCGAGACACATCAGACGCCACCTCCGTCACCGTCGTCGATCTGCGCCCCAATCATCTCTGGATCGCCCGCCAGCAGTCGGTCGGGACGGAATCGACCCTTGACGTGGTGGCCGTCCGATTCGTGCTCGTCGATCTCGCTCTGTTCGATTCGCTCGCCGCAGTTAGTGCAGTACCAGTGTCCGTTCATTGGTCGTGATAGTCCGCAAGTCGTTGTTCGATGCGCGATACCAGATCTGGAAGCGCCGCTTCGACTGGCTCCGAGAGTTCCAGAGAGGGGTCCAGTTGCTCGGGAACGATGCCGATCAGCCGGATCCGCTCGGGGACGTTGTAGGCCGCATCGCCGACCGCGAGCGCGTCGGTGAAACTGTAATCGTGCATCGTCACCTCCGGCGCGTCCACGGACGGGCGGTCGAGTCTGTACTCACGGATCGTCCCCGGCGGCTCGTCGATTCCGAGCGCGTCGACGACGATTGCCCGGTCGGCACCACTCATCGCTTCCAGCGCGAGAAAGGCCGTCGTGCCGGCGTGGGTGAGTGTCGTCTCCTCGGGGACTGACCGCTCTCGCAGCGACTCGACAGCGTGAAAGCCGACGCCGTCGTCGCCCATCACCCGGCTCCCGACACCGACGACTGCCTGTGTATGACTGTCGTCCTCGGCGGTCGGTTCCGGGGCGTCACTCGTCGTCGTCATCGTCCTCCTGAAGCACGTAGGCGTCCATTTTCCCGAAGACCATCGACTTGAGCGCGGCGTGATTGCTCGGGAGGATCGCGAAGTAGACGTGGCCCATCACCATGGCGACGACCAGAAACGCCACCAGCAGGTGGATCTGCAGCAGCGTCTCGAAGGCGAGCCAGGGCGTGAGAAAGCCGATCAGCTCGGCCCACCACTCCGGATCGGAACTCATCTCGGCGTACATGCTAAAGCCAGTCACCGCGAGCACGCCGAAAAAGATCGACACCCACCAGAAGAACGTCTTCTGCATCGGGTGATAGGCCAGCCAGTCACCGTCCTCTTCGTCGTAGGTCTCCCGGGCGCGATGATAGCCCGGAATGTAGGACTTCAGACCGACGAACGCCTGTGCTACCCGGACGGTGACGCGGATATCGTCTGGCTCGGCCAGTTGACGGTGGCCGTCAGCGACGACATGATACAGTGGGAAGAGGACGAACAGGACGGCCATGAGCAGCGTCCCGGCCCACATGTGCATGCCGAAGGCGAGGTAGTAGCCGTCCCAGGGGGCGATGTTCAGCGGGCCGTAGCTCCCGGTCCAGATGGCATAGCCCGTCCCAATCAGCACGAACATCAAGGTCGCCTGTGTCCAGTGAGAGAGCCGAGCACCGAGGCTGTGGCGCTCGACAGTTTCGCGCTCGTCGATCTCTCGAACCCGCTCGTACTTGTCGTCGACCTCTTCAGAGGGTGCCCGGATCGCCGAAACGAACTCCCGCAGGCGCTCTCGGATATCGGTGTCTGAGTCGGTGCTCACGGTTCGTCCACCTCCTGTCCGGCGAAGGGTTTCTCGGATTTGGCCGCGACAGCGCCCGGCGAGGCTGGCGTGACCTTCTCTGAGTACGTCCCGTCGGGACTCTCGACGTGGACCGAGCAGGCCAGACACGGATCGAACGAGCGGACCGTCCGCATGACGTTGATTGGATTCTCGTAATCTTCGACGGCCATGCCCTCCACAGACCCTTCGAAGATGCTGGGCGTTCCGTTCTCGTCACGCGGGCCGAGATTCCACAGCGTCGGCGTGATGATCTGGTAGTTCGTGATCGTCCCGTCTTCGATCTTGACCCAGTGTGAGAGTGCGCCGCGGGAGGCCTCCCAGAGACCGACGCCCTCGCCGCTGAAATCGTCCGTCCAGCCGTGATTGACCGTCGAGTCGGGTTCGATCTCACCCAGGAGGTCGACGATCTGATCGCGCAGGAGCACCGCCTCCTGGGCGCGGGCGATCAGCCGGTTGAGCGTGCTGCTTTTGGTGGGATCGCCGCCCAGCGTCGCCCGCAGGTCGAACGGATCCTGGTCGGTGACGATCAACCGGGCGAGCGAGCCGGTTTCCATGTTCATGCCGTCGTACCGCGGTGCCTTCCCCCAGGAGTACGCTCCCTCCTTCTCGGGGTCGGGTTTCGGCGGGGACTCGTCCATCGGGTGACCGCCGGAGTCGTCTGTGTACCACGACCGTGCGGTACTTTCGGTGATCGCCGAGGTGATCTCCTCTTTGTCTGGGTGTGAGAGTTCGCCGTCGACGTAAATGCCCGGCGGGACTTCGCGGCCGCCGTCGCCGTCGGGATAGACACCGTTGCAGTAGTACCGGCCGGGACCGACGCCGAAGTCGTCCGCGCCGGCCTCCTTGGCGGCAAACAGCAAGCCGACGATGTCGTGGAGTCCTTCGCCGATGGTCGAATCGAACTCGTCGTTGCGGACGTTCTCGATCACTTCGGGAATCGCCTCGGTCGGGCCGAGCCACTCACTGACGAACTCGACCTGATCGCGGATGTTCTGGAGTTTCCCCGCGGTCGGCGTCGCGGACATCCCTCCGGGCGCGTACGTGAGTGGGTGCGGAGCCTTCCCGCCAAACTCCGCGAAGCCCTGGAGCAGTTCTCGCTGGGCTTCGAGGGCCCGTTTGTATCCTTCACCCTCCATGGGATCGAGTCGTTCCAGCCCCGTGTCCGCGACGGCGTCGCTGTAGTCCGGCCCCACCAGCGCGAACATGTGGACCGCGTGGTTCCACAGCGTCGCGATCTTTTCGAGCAGATTGCGCATCTGCCGGGCGGTGTCGGGAACGCCGTCGAAGACGCCTGCCTTCTTCGCGGCGTTCTCGATGGCTAGCAGCGAACTCATGCGGTGGACGGTGAAACAGACACCACAGACTCGCTGGGTAAACACCGGCGCGTCCGAGGGCGGTCGGTTCAGCACGACCATCTCCATGCCGCGGAACATATCCATGTGACTTTTGGCCTCCGTCACGACGCCGTCTTCGACCTGTAGCGTCGTGCTGTGGTGGCCCTCGATACGTGTCGTCGGATCGATTTCGATCTCTGGCATCAGTTTTCACCCTCAGATGGTTCGCCGCTGCCGTCGGCCTGGACGTTCTGTGCAGTTTCGTCCGATTCGCTCTCCCCGGACTGTTCGCTCTGGTCGACCGCTTGCTCCGGTTCATCCGCGTCGCCGTAGCCCATCGCTTTCCGAATCGCGTGGGCTGTCAGGCCCGCTGCCGTGGCCCCGACAGCCAATTTTCCGGCGAGACTGAGATCGCCGAGGACGAGCCCTTGCGATTCGACTGGCTCGTAGAAGGGCGTCATCCGATCCCAAAAGCCCGGCTCCATACAGCCGATACAGGGCGCGCCGACGTTCCGACAGACGCTGGTCCCGTCGTTCCACAGCCGAACCGAGTCGTCACAGTGGCAGTACGGCCCCTTGCAGCCGACGTTGTAGAGACACTTTCCGGATCCGTCGCCGACGTGGTCGACGAACTCGCCGCGGTCGAAGTAGCCACGCCGAGAGCACTGGTCGTGAACAAGTGGTCCGTAGAACGCTTTCGGTCGGTTGAACTCGTCGAGATCCGGCTCGTGGCCGTTGAGCAGTGTCGCCACCGTCAGCAGGACGTAGTCGGGATGAGTCATACAGCCGGGGACGTTGATGACCGGGAGTCCGGAGTTGGCGGTAAACTCCGGCCCCAGCACGCCCGCGTCTCCCTTCCGGTGGGTGTACTGCAGCCCTTTCGCGCCGGTGACGTTCGCGTCCATCCACGGCCCCTGTTCGTCGAAGTCCTCGACGGCCGGCGCGCCGTTCTCCGCGGACTGCCACCCGCCGTAGCAGGCGCAGGTGCCAATGCCCACGACGTAGTCAGCTTCTGGAGCCAGTTCCAGCAGCCAGTCGACGACTGGCTTGGGTCGACCGTCGTCAGTCCGTCCGAACGTCGCGGCCGAGGGAATCTGCGTCGGAATCGCCCCCTCGATCATGAGGATATCCGGCGATTTGCTCATCGCGTCGGTGGCCGCCTCGCCTGACTCGGCCATCAGTTCCGGGTGGAAGGTGACATCAAGTTTGAACTGTGAAATCGCCTCTTCCAGGCTTGGCGACGTTCCCTGCAGCGTCGACATAGTACAGGCCGAGCAGGTCTGTCCCTGTATCCAGACGACTTCTTTCTCGCCGTTGCTGGCCTGCTCGAGCGCTCTGGCGACCTCCGTACTGTACTCCGTGATCACAGAGCCCGCACTGGCAGCCCCGACCAGTTTGAGGAAGTTTCGTCTCGTTGCCGATACACCACTCGTCGTCTCCCCCCCCGTGTCAGTGGTCGTCATAGTTACTCAGTATCGACAGTCGGTTCCGTGCTGTATGTTGAATCGTCACGATACCGTTCTACAGCGACCCCCGCCCCGAACGACAGGAGACTGGACAGTCCGATCCAGAGTAAGTTCGGGTGTTCGATACCGGTGTGCAGCGTTGCGTCTAACATACTTGCTCTTCTTAGCGCAATCTCCATGTGACTCTGGCCGATATATGAAGTGCTTAAAAAGACACGCAAAGTACGATAGCCCAACGTCAGCGTGGGAGTTAATTTCGCCCGCTATCGTGTGACACAGACTCAGCGTCTCGACGTGATCGCCTCGATGAGATCGGTTAGCGCCTGTCGAGCGAACTGGTTTTTATTTTCGATTCGGTCGCCCTCGAACTCGTAGCGCGTTGCCGAGACGGTCTCCTCGCCATCTTCCAGACAGGCCGTTCCGATGAAGACAGTCCCGACCGGCTTCTCAGGGGTCCCGCCGCTCGGACCGGCGATGCCCGTCGTCGAGACACCCCACTTCGTCCCTGCGTTTTCACGGACGCCGCTCGCCATCTGTCGGGCGATTTCAGCGGAGACTGCGCCGGTTTTTTCGAGCGTATGTAGATCGACGTTCAGCAGGTCCAGTTTCGCATCATTAGAGTAAGTCACAATCGATCGCTCGAAGAAAGCGCTCGCGCCGGGGACGTTGGTGAATTTCGATCCGACGAGTCCACCGGTACTCGATTCGGCCACCGCGACCATCGCGTCGTCTTCGGTCAGCGCCGAACCCGCTTCTCGGGCGAGTTCGTGATCGTCATCATCTGTCATAATCGATTATTTGGGAGACACCGAAATGAAACCGACGGTCTCCGATTCGGTCCGGCAGTCTCAAGGTCCCTCCCGACCAGTCGACAGGCATGGACGTGACAATGTCACAATCGACGGTTGCGGGCCGGGCACAGGCCCCGCCGTCGAAGAGTTACACGCATCGGGCGATTCTCGCCGCCGGATACGCCGACGGAGCGACTGTCGCCGATCCGCTGATCAGCGCCGATACCCGCGCGACCATGCGCGCTGTCGAGGCCTTCGGCGGCAGCGTCGAGCACGACGAGGCTGAAAACCGCCTCGAAATCGACGGCTTCGACGGCGACCCCGAGACGCCGGCGGACGTGATCGACTGCGCCAACAGCGGGACGACGATTCGACTCACCACGGCCGCAGCGAGTCTCGCCGACGGGTTGACTGTCTTGACTGGCGACGAGTCGCTACGCTCGCGGCCGCAGGGACCGCTGCTCCGGGCCATCGACCAACTCGGTGGACACGCGGAGAGCACACGCTCGAACGGGCAGGCGCCGCTGGTGGTCGGCGGGCCGATTACCGGTGGCAGCGCGGCAATTCCGGGCGATGTCTCCTCGCAATTCATCACGGCGCTTTTGATGGCCGGTGCGGTCACCGACGCGGGGATCGATCTCTCGCTGCAGACCGAACTCAAATCCGCGCCGTACGTCGACATTACGCTCGAAGTGATGGAGGCGTTCGGCGTCTCTGCTCGCAAGACGAAAAACGGCTTCTCGGTCAGCGGTTATCAGGAGTACGACGCCGGCGACGGCTACACTGTGCCCGGAGACTTCTCTTCGATCTCATATCTACTCGCCGCCGGCGTCCTCGCCGGCGAAGGCGAACTGACCATCGGCGGCGCGTACCCGAGCGCACAGGGTGATCAGGCTATCGTCGACATAATTCGAGAGATGGGTGGCGACGTTTCCTGGGACGAGGAGGCCGGCAAATTGACGGTGACCGAAAGCTCGCTCACTGGCGTCGAGGTCAGCGTCGCGGACACACCGGATCTACTGCCGACAATTGCAGTCCTTGGGGCCGTCGCCGACGGAACGACTCGGATCACGGACTGCGAGCACGTCCGGTACAAGGAGACCGACCGGGTGAGCGCGATGGCCGAGGCGCTGGAGAAGATGGGTGCAACCATCGAGGAAGAGCAGGAGACACTCTCCATCGTGGGATCGGAATCGTCACTAATTGGCGCGACGGTTGACGGCCGAGCAGACCACCGGATCATCATGTCGCTGGCAATCGCTGGGCTGGTCGCAGAAGGATCGACGACGATCACCGGCGCGGAACACGTCGACGTGTCCTTCCCGAACTTCTTCGAGACAATCGAGGGCATCGGTGCGAGCGTGTCGCGGTAGCTACCATCGGACGTAGAGTTTCCTGAACAGAAAGGCGACGCCGAGGAGCACGATCAGCGTCCGGCGGAACTGGACGAGGCCGTCGGCTAATGCACTGCAGACGATGCTCATCCCCACGAGACTCGGGTAGCCGTGTCTGAAGAGGGCGATTGGATTCGGTTCATAGACCAGAACATCCCTGATCGCTTGTAGGAAAAACACCGCGCTGAGACCACCGAAATACGCTGCCATCCGGCTCTCCGGGAGCGCGAGGCAAGCAAGTAACACGGCGTGGACGATGGCAGTGATCGCGAGCAGAGGGAGCGTCTGCGAGGCTTCGCGCTGGCGGGACTCAACCCAGTCGACGAGGCCGATTGTGAGGACGAATCCGGCCATGACGAGTCGGTAGCCGGTCGCTCCGTAAGCGATCAGGAGGCCAGCAAAGAGGAATCCAGCGTAGAATAGATCTCCAATTCTCCAGTCGAGACGCTCCATTACACCCGTCTTTGCGTCGACAGTCAACTATACCCACCGGTCGTGTCTGTTCGCCGGCAAGGGCCACCGCTCGCCACAGTGACTATGTGAGATGCGCCCGAATACGTTCGTATGTCAGTCGACTTCGACTTCAGCGACGATGTGGTGCTCGTCACGGGTGTCGGCGGCGCGCTCGGCAGCGCAATCGCAGAGGCCTATCTCGAAACAGGCGCGACAGTCTGTGGGGCAGACCTGATCGAGCCAGACAGCGACGATTTCCAACTGGACGACCCCGACCGCATCGACTTCTACCAGGGCGATTTCACCGAGGAATCGACCGTCGAATCGACGATCGAAGAGATTGTCGACAGCCACGGCGGGTTGGATTATCTCGCCAACATCGCGGGCACGTGGCGCGGTGGCGATCCGATCCACGAGACCGATGAGGATACCTTCGACTTCCTGTTCAACGTTAACCTCAAGACGATGTTCTTGGCCTCGAAACACGCCCTTCCGCACTTGCAAGACAGCGAGGGTGCCATCGTCAGCGTCTCTGCACGCTCCTCGCTAGAGGGTGGCGAGGGTGACGGAATCTACCGAGCCACGAAAGCGGGCGTTCGCATCTTGACCGAGACTATTGCGGAGGAGAATCTGGGGACCGTCAGAGCGAACGCCGTGATGCCCAGCGTCATCGATACGCCGATGAACCGTGACATGATGTCCGACAGCGACTTCTCGAAGTGGGTCGATCCGAAAGATATCGCGGCGGTGTTTCTGTTCCTCTGTAGCGAGGCGTCTTCAGTCACCAGCGGCGCGGCCGTTCCAGTCTACGGTGAAGCCTGAACAGGAATCCGCGGGCACCGCCCAGCGTCACATCATCAGCAGTTGTGCGTGCCGGGTACCGTCGATGTCGAGGACGTTCTCCTCGTCGACAAAGCCGTGTTCGATCGCCAGTTCGACTGCTTCCGTACCCACAATATTCGCCACTGAACACTTGGCGAGAGAGCCAACAATCGCCTCTTCGTCGGCCACC
The DNA here is from genome assembly GCF_037080055.1 of Halovenus anhuiensis. NCBI lineage: Archaea > Methanobacteriati > Methanobacteriota > Halobacteria > Halobacteriales > Haloarculaceae > Halovenus > Halovenus anhuiensis. The sequence goes on along the minus strand of NZ_JBAOJI010000001.1, from coordinate 280,590 downwards.
TCACCCTCGTAGAAATCGGCGTTCACAGTCAGGGAAAGTTCGCCATTCTCGAAGGTTTCGCCGATCAACTCGGCGTCACAGACCGAGACGAGTCGGCCTTTCCCGGTTTCGCGTTCGTTCAGCAGTAGTTCGCCCATCGCTTACTCCGTCAACTGCTCGCCGATAACCTCTTCCTCGTTGTCGGCGCGCATTGCCTCGGCTTCTTCGGCGACCTCTTCGGCGCGTTCGTCCTCGCCCATCTTTTCGAGGGCGATCGCTTTCTCTTCGAGTAGGTCCGCGCTGCGGTATCCGAGTCGGATCGCGTTGTCGAAGGCGTTCAGGGCATCCTCTGCGAGGCCACGCTCGTTCAGGAAGAAGCCGCGGTTGTACCAGGCCTGTCCGAAGCGGGGGTCGATTTCGACCGCGCGCTCGGCGTGTTCCAGCGCCTCCTCGGTGCGGCCGAACTCCCACAGCGCGTAGGCGAGATTCGTCTCAGCGGTCGCTGCGTGTTCGGAGTCTTCCTCCATGTTGATCACTTCCTTGTACGCGCCGATGGCGGCGTCGTACTCTTCGAGTTCGGCGTGTGCCACGCCTTTGTTGGTCCATGCCTCCTGCTCGATGAGATCATCGTCGGTGTAGCGAGCGGCCCGCTCGAAGGTCTCTGTGGCCTGCTCGTGGCGATTGATGCGGATGTAATCCAGACCGACGTCGATCAGTTTCGCAGCGTCGACCTCCTCACTGGCGAGATTGTCGTCGTCGAGGAGGTCAGCGACTGAGTGAGAGTCAACGGGGTCGACCTGATCTGTGTCGACGGTGAGTTCCGGGGGATCGATATCGAATCCCTCGTAAGGGTCGTCGAAGCCTTGCCCCTCCGAGAACTCGTGATCCTCAGGCTCTTTTGTCATACTCCACTCTTGGCGAGGGTGAGCATTAAGGCCTGCGTCACCCAACTGTCGATATGCGACTGTTCGTCAGTGCCGACCTCGACGGACTCGCCAACGAGGTTTCGGCCGTCCAATCGCTGTTCGAGGATGCCAGTGGACTTCGCACCACTGATCCTAAACAGGCCCACGTCACCCTGAAGTTTCTCGGCGACACCGACCCCGACCGCCTCGACGAACTCACCGAGGCGCTGGAAGTGGCCGTCGACAACGCCAGCGTCTCCCCCTTCCAGGCCGAAATTGGCGGCCTCGGTGTCTTTCCCCATCTCGATTACATCAGCGTCGTCTGGGTCGGTGTTCGGGCGGGGAGTGAGCAACTGACTCGTCTACACGAATCGATCGAGGCAGCGACGACAGACATCGGCTTCGACCCCGAGGACCACGATTTCACGCCGCACGCGACCATCGCGCGGATGGATCACGCCGGCGGGAAGGAACTCGTACAGGATGTCGTCGAAAGTCGAGATCCGGATGTCGGGACGATTCAGTTCGACGAGATTCGTCTGATCAAAAGCGAACTCACCGAGGAGGGGCCAGAGTACTCGATAGTCGAGCGCTTTCCGCTGTGAGTGCCCAGGGCCGTGAGAGTTAACACGATGACTGGCGATGGATCGGTATGCAGAATCTCCTTGTGGGCGTCGGGATCGGATCGTTTCTCCTCGGCGGAGTCATCTTCTACAAGATCGGCAAGTGGCGCGGACGCTCTGTCGAGAAATCCGAACTAAAAACACAGATCGAACGAGCGGAATCGAAGGATGCACACGACGAGGCGGTCGAACGTGAGCCGCCGGTCGAAATCGGTGAGTCGGTCACCGCCGGTGTGACTGAGTTCCGCAGTCACCACTCCGGCGGCGAGCAGGCAATCTGCAAGGTAGAGGGCTTCGTGATCTTCGTCGAGGACTGCCCGCCGGGGACGGAAGTCGGCGATCGAATCGACCTGAAGATCACCTCGTTCGGGGCGAACCGAACGTCTGCCGAGGCAGTCTATCACGGCTGATCACGTCTAGGGAGGCAGTAAATGTCGGATGGAGAATTGCGCGCTCTCGCGCTCGCGCGTGCGTGGAATTTAAGGCAAGTGGGGTACAACGATACGTTACGATTTCATGTCTGAGGATAGTGAGTACGGAGCAGGACAGATACAGGTACTCGAAGGGTTGCAGGCCGTCCAGAAACGCCCGGCGATGTACATCGGTTCGACGGACACCCGCGGGCTTCACCATCTCGTCTACGAGGTCGTGGACAACTCCATCGACGAGGCGTTGGCGGGCCACTGTGACAGCATCGAAGTGACCATCCACGAGGACAACTCTGTCTCTGTTCAGGACGACGGTCGGGGGATTCCGGTCGACACCCACGAGGAACACGGTCGGCCGGCGGTCGAGGTGATTATGACCGTCCTGCACGCTGGCGGGAAATTCGACAACAAATCCTACCAGGTATCGGGCGGGCTCCACGGGGTTGGGGTCTCTGTCGTGAATGCACTCTCGAAGTGGCTGGAAGTGACGGTCAAACGAGACGGAGCGGTCTGGCAGCAGCGCTTCGACCACGGCGAACCCGAATACGAACTCGAACGGGTCCGCGATATGGAACCCGACGAGGAGACGGGAACGAAAATCCAGTTCTGGCCCGACAGCGAGATCTTCGAGACGACTGATTTCGTCTTCTCGACGCTCGAATCTCGCCTGCGCGAACTCGCTTTCCTCAACTCCGGCGTCGAGATCGTCCTGACCGACGAGCGTGAAGACCGCTCTCAGACGTTCAAATACGAGGGCGGTATCAAGGAGTTCGTCCAGTTTCTCAACGAGACCAAGACCGAACTCCACGAGGAAGTCATCTACTTCGACGAGGACGAACCTATCGGCGAGGCCGGCGACGCAGACGGCGTCGTCGCCGTCGAGGTAGCACTGCAGGCTACCGACGAACTGCAAGGCTCGCTGCACGCCTTCGCGAACAACATCAACACCCGCGAAGGGGGGACACATATGACCGGCTTCAAGACGGCGCTGACTCGCGTCGTCAACGATTACGCCAAAGACCACGGGCTGTTGAAAGATCTCGACGATACCCTCAAAGGCGATGATATCCGCGAGGGACTCACAGCAGTCCTCTCGATCAAACACCCCGACCCACAGTTCGAGGGCCAGACCAAGACAAAACTCGGCAACAGCGAGGTCCGAGGCATCGTCGAGTCTGCGGTCCACGAACACCTGGGCACCTACTTCGAGGAGAACCCGGACACTGCGGAAGTAATCGTCTCGAAAGCCGTCGAAGCTGCCAAGGCTCGCAAGGCCGCCAAGAAGGCCGAAGAGCTGACACGCCGGAAGAGCGCGCTCGATTCGACGGCGCTGCCCGGCAAGCTTTCGGACTGTCAGACCCGCGATCCGACCGAGGCCGAACTGTTCGTCACGGAGGGTGACTCTGCGGGCGGCAGTGCAAAACAGGGCCGTGATCCGGAGTTTCAGGCCGTCCTCCCGATCAAGGGGAAGATTCTCAACGTCGAGAAACACCGGCTGGATCGGATTCTCGAAAACGACGAGATCCGCAATCTAATCACCGCCCTCGGTACAGGTATCGGCGACGAGTTCGATATCGACGACCTGCGGTATCAGAAGATCTTCTTTATGGTCGACGCCGACGTTGACGGTGCGCACATCCGGACGCTCCTGCTCACCTTCTTCTACCGACACATGAAGCCGCTTCTGGAGCGGGGTCACGTCTACGCGACCCAACCACCGCTGTACCGAATCCGGTATCGCGGCGAGACCTACGACGCGATGACCGACGAAGAGCGCGACCGGATTATCGAAGAGAAGTGCAACGGCAGCCCCGATCAGGTCCAGCGGTTCAAGGGTCTGGGCGAGATGAACCCCAACCAGTTGTGGGAGACGACGATGAACCCCGAGACACGGTATCTCAAACAGATCACCGTCGAGGACGCCGCCGCCGCGGACAAGATGTTCTCGGTGCTGATGGGTGACGCCGTCGAACCGCGCAAGGAGTTCATCAAAGAGCACGCGCCGGAAGCAGAGTGGGTCGACATCTAAACTATGAGTTCAGATCTACCAGACAACCCGGACAACGTTGAGGCACCGGCCGCGAACGTCGAGCACGTTCGCATCGAAGACGAGATGGAACAGAGCTACATCGACTACGCGATGAGCGTCATCGCGGGCCGTGCGCTCCCGGACGTACGAGACGGACTCAAACCCGTCCACCGCCGGATTCTCTACGCGATGAACGAACTCGGCGTCTCGTCGGGATCGAGTCACCGCAAGTCTTCGTCCATCGTCGGCGAAACGATGGGTGACTACCACCCGCACGGCGACTCGGCGATTTACGACACGCTCGTGCGGATGGCACAGGACTTCTCACTGCGCTATCCGCTCGTCGACGGGCAGGGGAACTTCGGTTCGATGGACGGCGATCCGGCCGCCGCGATGCGGTACACCGAGGCTCGGATGGCTCCCATCGCCGAGGAGATGCTCGAAGACCTCGACAAGGATACCGTCGACTTCCAGCCCAACTACGACGACCGGCTCATGGAGCCGGAGGTGCTGCCGGCGAAACTCCCGAATCTCCTGCTGAACGGCTCTTCGGGAATCGCCGTCGGAATGTCGACGAATATCCCGCCGCACAACCTCGGCGAAGTCGTCGACGCGACGGTCCACCTGATCGAGAACCCCGACTGTACGACCGAGGACCTGATGCAGCACATCAAGGGCCCGGACTTCCCGACCGGCGGCAACATCGTCGGAAAGGATCCCATCTACTCGGCGTATGAAACCGGACGCGGTCGGATCCGGATGCGCGCCGAGTACGAGATTCAGCGCAACGACTCGGGTGCGGATCAGATTATAATCTCCGAGTTGCCCTTCCAAGAGAACAAGGCCCGGATCGTCAAGCGCATCGCCGACGACGTGAACGAAGGTACCATCGAGGGTGTCTCGGACCTCCGCGACGAGTCCGACCGTGACGGGGTGCGGATTGCTATCGACCTCAAGCGCGATGCCAACGCCGACGTGGTCGAGAACCAACTGCTGGAGCACCACCTCGAATCGACCTTCGGCGTTATCAACCTCGCCCTTGTCGACGGCCAACCGCAGGTGCTCTCGCTGAAGGAGACGCTCCGGCACTACCTCGACCACCGCAAGGAGGTCGTTCGTCGCCGATCCGAACACGACCTCGCGGAAGCGGAGGATCGCGCACATATTCTCGAAGGCCGCATGAAAGCCGTCGACAACGCCGAGGCAATCGTCAACCTCATCACCGAATCCGAGGACCGCGACCAGGCCCAGAAAGCGCTGGAAGGCGAGCTAGATCTCGACGATCCGGATCTCGAACTGGAGTACACCGACGTGCAGACAGGTTTCGACTTCTCGGCGGAACAGGCCGAACACATCCTCCGGATGCAGATCGGATCGCTCACGTCGATGGAGGCCGGCGAGATCGAATCCGAGTACGAGGAGGTCCAAGAGACCATCGAGTATCTCGAATCCGTTCTCGCGTCCGAGGAGAAACTGCTCGGCGTCATCAAAGATGAACTCCAAGAGATCAGAGAAGAGTACGACGACGACCGCCGGACGAAGATCCTCGAAGACGAGGGCCAGGTCACTCACGAGGACCTGATCCCCGAGGAGGACTGTCTGGTCGTCATCACCGAGCAGGATTACATCAAGCGGATGCCCGCCGACGCCTTCGATCCCCAGCGCCGGGGCGGCAAGGGGATCATCGGCTCTGATCCCAAGGAGGGTGATCGCGTCTCGAAGGTCTTCCGAGCGAACACCCACGACTACCTGCTCTGTTTCACCAATCAGGGACAGGTCTACCGACTCAAGACCTACGAGATTCCCGAGATGTCCCGAACAGCGCGCGGGAAATCCGCCGTCAACATCATCGACCTCGACGACGGTGAGGAGATCACCGCCGTCGTCGACACCGACGAGTTCGGCGACGACGAGTGCCTGACGATGGTTACCCGGGAGGGCTACGTCAAGCGGACCTGTGCGACCGAGTTCGACAACATCCTCTCGACGGGGATCATCGCCGCAGATGTCGAAGACGGCGACGAGTTGATCGACGTCGAAGTGACCGACGGAACCGGTGATCTCGTCATCGCCACGGAGCACGGGATGACCATTCGTTTCGACGAGAGCGAGGCCCGCGAGATGGGCCGAACAGCCCGCGGTGTCCGCGGGATCGATCTGGAAGGCGACGACCGCGTGGCCGGGATGGTCTCAACGACCGACGACGACGAGCGCGCGCTGCTGACAGTCACACGGCGCGGGTACGGCAAGCGGACACCGTTGACCGAGTACCGCCCGCAGTCCCGCTACGGCAAGGGACTGGTCGATATCAAGACCGACGAGCGAAACGGACCGGTTGCGACGGTCAAAGCCGTCGAAGAAGACGATCACATCGTCGTCATGAGCGACGAGGGCCAGATCATGCGCTGTCCGGTCGGTGAGATTTCGACAGTCGGCCGCAACACGAAAGGTGTCAACGTGATGGCCGTCGACGAGAGCGACAGCGTGGCGAGTGTGACCGTGATTCCCGGTTCGGTCGTCAACGCAGACGAAGAGTAACGTATCGCGTTCAAACGCGATTTAGCGGACGACGGTCACCGGCATCGGCGCGCGCCGGACGACCTTTTCGCCGACACTACCGAGCAACACACGCGAGACGCCCGATCGACCGTGGTTGCCGATCACGATCTGGTCGATATCGTACTCCTCGGCGTAGTTGACGATCTCTTTGGCAGGTGCACCGAAGACAATCGCCGTCTCGAAGTCGAGACCCGCCTCCTCGAAGAGGTCAGCGATCTCTTCGGCGACCTTATTGCGGGCTTCTTTTTTGACTTTCTCAGGTTTCTCTCGGAATCGCTCCTGAATCATGTTGATCCCGGCGTCGGTCATCCCACTCGCAACTTCGACGACGCGTAGGAGCACAATCTCCTTGTCGGCGTGTTCTTCGATAGCGTATTCGACAGCGGCCTGTGAAGGGTCTGATCCATCGTATGCGACGAGGACGGTCATGTCTGTACGGTTGATGGGCGGCTACAAAAAGACAGGTGGGACGGAGCTACTCGGGACCGAGCAGTTCGTTGACGATCCGTTCGGGGTCGAACCGTTCGAGGTCGTCGTAATCCTGTCCCGTGCCGAGGAACAGAATGGGTTTGCCCGTGACGTGTGCGACCGAGATGGCCGCGCCACCGTCCTGATCCGCGTCGGCTTTGGTCAGAATCGAAGCGTCGATTGTCGCCGCCTTGTCGAACTCGTCGGCACGATTGACCGCGTCCTGTCCGGCCACAGCCTCGTCGACGAAGACGGTCATGTCGGGTTCGATCACGCGGTCAATTTTCTCCAGTTGATCCATCAGATCGTCGCTGGTGTGCAGGCGACCCGCCGTGTCACCGAGCACAACGTCCACGTCGTTGGCCTCGGCGTACTCGACGGCGTCGTAGATCACCGCGGCCGGATCGGAGCCCTGTTCGTGGGTGATGAGCTTTCGATCCAGCGCGTCGGCGTGTTCCTGCAGTTGCTCGTTCGCGCCGGCCCGGTAGGTATCACCGTTTGCCAGCACCGTCGAGTAGCCCTGATCTTCCAGATACTTCGAGAGTTTGGCGATCGAAGTGGTCTTGCCGACACCGTTGACGCCGGTAAAGACCATCACGAAGGGTTTGTCAGCCTCGGCGATGCGCTGGTCGAAATCGAACTGGCCGACGTTGATCACGTCGTACAGTGCCTCCCGGAGCGCGTCCTCGACGACGCTGCCCGTACTCTCAAGTCGGCCGCGGGCCTCGCCAGCGAGGTTTTCTTCGATGCCGTTCAGAATCTCGATCGTGACTTCGAGTTCGACGTTGCTGTCTAGCAACGCGACTTCGAGTTCGTCGAGATGTGGCTGTAACTCCTCCTGTTCGATGATCGTCTTCCCGGTCGCGAGCGCTTTCGCCTTCCCGGTGAGTCCGAGTCCGCCGCCTTCGGAATCTGCTGGTTCCTGTTCAGTCGAGTCTGTCTCCTCGTCGGGGGCGGACTCCTCGGTGTCGACGGCAGTATCCGAGTCTGGTTCAGCGGCTGTCGGTGCAGAATCGGTTCCGTCCTGTTCGACGGGATCAGCACTAGCTGCTGTTTGCTCACCGGTCTCCTCCTCGTCGCTTGCCGAGCCTGACTGTGCGGCTTCAGCCTCGGCGTCGGCTTCCGCTTCCGCTTCGTCGAGTTCCGCTTCGTCCTCGACGTCCTCGGTGAAGCCTTTGAGCTTGTCTTTTAGTCCGTCGAACATCGCGCCTTACTCGTCCTGTTGCTGTTGTTGCTGCTGAAGCTGCTGGAGCTGCTGGGCCTGCATCTGCTCGGCCTGCTCTTCGAGTTCTTCGGTCTCGGTTTCGACCTGTGCAATCTCGGAGCGGAACTCTTCGATCTCTTCGTCGAGTTTCTCCTTTTTAGCTTCGAGGGTGCTGGTCGCGCCCTCCTTGCCTCGCTCGGCGGAGTAATCCGCGCCGAGGTCGACGATGATTTCGTCCATGTCCTGCACTTCTGCGCGAACGTAGGCACCGCCGCCGATGGGGACCTGGACCGTCGAACCGGATTCGAGCTGGTCGACTGCCTCGATGGCTTCGTCGATTTCGCGTTTCTCCTCCTGCAGTTGCTCGATTTCGGCCTCGATGGCTTGTTTCGTCTGTTCGAGCTGTTCGATCTGCTGGGTGATCTGTTGCATCTCACCGCCGCCGCCGCCGCCACCGCCACCACCGAGGCTCATGCTGCCACCTCGTCAATCTCGATCTGTCGGCGTTTGAGTCCGTGACGCGAGCCGAACTCGGCGTAGATGTGTTCGACTGCAACGTCCTCGTTCTCCGCTTCGAGTGCTTTCTCGAAGCTCTGCCATCCGTCTCGGGCTTCCCACTCGCCGGAAACCGTGTATTCGTCCATGTCACTTGATGGTGCACCAACGGGGAAGAATCTTCCTACTCGGCGAGACAATTCCGTTCCCCTAACAGGCTCGACGGGGATCGATGCTGTGAGGAGGTATCTTTTTGCGACCGCCTCGCAAACAGGGCTACATGGCACTCGATACCGCCTTTCTCACCGACTCACTCGGAGATGGACAGGTGACAACAGGGGAGGATGCGCTCGAAGAACACGCGACTGATTGGGGGACACCGGAAGGCACCGAACCGGACGTCGTCGTCTACCCGACGACGACCGAGGAAGTCGCCGACGTACTCGAAGCGGCGAACGACCGTGGGATTCCCGTCACTCCGTACGCAGCGGGCACGGGACTGGAGGGTAACGCCGTGCCGGCGGAGGGCGGGATCAGCATGGATCTCACACGGATGAACGACGTACTCGATGTACGCCCGGAGGATTTCCAGATAGACCTCCAGCCGGGCGTGATGGGACCGACCATCGAGGAGACTGCAGGCGAGCACGGCCTCTTTTTCCCGCCGCTGCCCTCCTCCGGTGATATCTCTACCATCGGCGGGATGATCGCGAACTCGGCGAGTGGGATGCAGACGGTCAAGTACGGCGAAGTGGCCGACTGGGTGCTCGAACTGGAAGTGGTGCTCGCGGACGGATCGGTTATCACCGCGGGCTCGAAGGCCGTCAAGACCTCTTCAGGGTACAACCTGCGAGACCTCATGATCGGCAGCGAGGGGACACTGGGCGTCGTCACGCGGGCGACGCTCGAACTGGCGGGCCGACCAGAGCAAATCAAGGGCGGTCGCGCACTGTTTCCGGATCTGGATCACGCGTCCGCCGCCGTGACGGACGTGATCCAGTCCGGCGTCGACGTGGCGAAAATCGAGTTGATCGATCAGGAATCGGCGATGATGTCGAACGCCTACACGGGCGCGGATCTGCCGGACTCGCCGATGGTCTTCGTGGAGTTTCACGCAAACCACGGCATCGACGAAGAGATCGACTTCTGTCGGTCGATTCTGGAAACGCACGATCTCGTCGAGTTCGAGATGGCCGACGAAGAGCGAATGGAAGATCTCTGGCAGGCCCGGAAAGACCTCGCCTTCGCCGTTCGATCGTACGACCCCGACCTCCAACCACTGCACCCCGGCGATGTCACGGTCCCGATCAGCAAGTACGGCGACCTCGTCAAGGAAATCAAAGCGCTCGGCGAGAAATACGGCCTCATGACGCCGTGCTTCGGCCACGCGGGCGACGGAAACATCCACTACACCGTTCTCGTCGACATGGACGACGAAGATCAGTTAGAGCGTGGTGAGGCGCTGTACGCCGAGGCCGTCGAGCGAGCCATCGAAGTCGGCGGAACGGCCACAGGCGAACACGGGATCGGACAGGGCAAACGGAAGTATCTCCTCGACGAACACGGCGCGGAGACTGTTGCGGCAATGCAATCGGTCAAAGACGCGCTGGATCCAAACGGGATTCTCAACCCGGGCAAGATCTTCCCAAAAGAGAACTGACCGCGATTACTTCTGAGCGGATTCCAGAACGATCTCTCCATCTGCTCCGCTCGCAGTCGTTCCCTCGACGAACGAATCTGATCCGAACACCGCGACGACGGTTTCTGGTGTCGGACGGCGCAGTTGCACGGTCAGATCGACGTCGTCGAGCGTCCAGCCATCTGCGCTCGCGTTCCCGCGCGCATCGAGGTATTCGCCGAAGGCGGCCTCGAACCTGTCGGCGTCCGCCGCGCTGTCCCAGCGTGTCGCCCACGCGTAGTTGCCGAACGTGTCGGTGTCTGAGCGGAACTGATGCAGGGAGTCGGTTCCGAGTCCGGTCGCGACCGATTCGGCGCGGTCGACCTCGATGTGACTCTCAAGCGCGTACCGGAGGAACGCCGCACCCAGTCTGTTCGTCGAGATTTCGCTCCGCGCTAGCGTGTTCGAGACGAACAACTCGGGACGTTGCGGTGCGTCCGGGTCGAGTAGTTCTCTGCTCCGGGTCGGTGGGTCCTCGTAGATCGCGCCGACTTCGCTGGGTGAGTCCAGACGTTGGGTGACGTAGTCGGTCCCCATCTGATACTGACTGTTGGCCCAGCGTCGGAGATGACCCCGTGGATAGGCAGCCTGTTCGTCGTCGTAGTACGGGCTGTTTGTCGTCCGGTTCTCCCCGAATCTGTCGAGGTACTCGTCGGTCGTGAACACTGCCGTCCCTTCGACGAGGCTGCGGACGACGTATTGCCCGTCGACGGTCTGTGGGTCGATTTCCTCGGTGAGTTGGCTCTGTCGGCCGTTCTGGAACTGAATATAGTGAGCGAGTTCGTGGGCGAGGAGCATCTCTTCCTCGTCACGCGTCGCGTTCTCCTGGACGAAGACGGCAATCGACCCCGATCCGAGCGTGTACCCGTTCCCCACCTCGTCGATGAACGTCTCGTTTCGGATTGCACCGGTCTCGAACCCGACGACATCGAAAAACCGCGGCTGGCCGATACCGATTCCGCTGGATGGGAGCGAGTCGCCGAACGCTTCGGTCGAATTGTAGGCCCGCACAGACGCCGGTGCGGGAGTCTCCGTCTCCAGCAACCCTTCTACTCGGGTGTAGACGAGTCCGGGGTCAGTGCGTAAGTCTCCGCCCTCGACAGTGACATTGGCGGGGTCAGAGATCGGAAACGGATCCTCGGACCCACCAGTCGTGCCGTTCTGGTCTGTCTCGTTGGACGGGAGGCCTTCGGCTGGTGTCGATTCCGTGGGTGAGACGGCGTCCGGATTCGTTCCGGGGGCCTGACAACCACTCATCGCGAGGGCAACGGCGAGGACCACGACGGCAATCGTTCGTCCGTAATCCATTACTGTCCAGTGACTTCCTCGGCCGTCGGCGCACCCTCGGCCGCTTCGGGGAGAGTGACATCGACATCTTCGTAGCTGAAGGCCAAGAGGCTGTCAGTCTGTTGCGTGAAGTTGCCACGTGCCGTCGAGAGGTTCAATGCAGAGTCTTCTGTAACCTGTCGGGGGAGGGCTGTCTCTGTCGAGAGCCAGAGATTGAGCTGGAACCGTTCGACACCGTTGACCGACTGTCTGGTCTCGACGATTGTGTCGCTGTCAACCGTCGCATTGATCGCGTATACCTCCTCGCCGTCGATTTCGGTCTGGCCTTCGACCGTTCCCGTGGCGTTGGCGAACACCCGCTCCAGTTGGTTGATCGAGTCGAACTGCTCGAACACCTGCTCGTAGGAGCCAGTCAGGTTGGTGCGGACCCACTGTGTGCCGTACTGCTGAGCGATCCGCTCGTTCGATTCGTAGAGGCTGTCGTTCAGCAGATACTGTTTGGTTTCGATCGAACGGCCCTGAGATGCGGTGACTCCCTCGATACCTGCTCGCTGTTGTGCTCTATCGATACGACCAGTCTGGTTGTTCTGCGTCGTGATTTCCTGGTTGTTCGAGCGCTGGACGGTCGTAATGTTCTGTTGTAGTCGGTAGCTCTCGACCGTATCGAGGGCGGCGACGCTGTCGTTGAGCAACTCAGCAGCCGTCACGTCCTCCTCGACTGGATCGAGATCACTGAACGCGCTGTCGGTCTCATCTGTCGAATTCTCGTCGTCGGTGCCGTCAGTTTCGTTCTCGTCTCCAGATTCATCGTCTCCCGGATCGTCCGGGTCCTCAGAATCGACCGTATCGTTTCCAGTTTCGTCGGGCGAACCGAGACCTGCACAACCCGCGGTCACGAGGAGGGCAGCAAGGGCGATGACCGCCAGTTGTCCTTTCCTTCCGGGCCACTCGATATCTATCATGTGTCCTCGTATCGACAACCGAATCATAAATGCTTTCGTCTTGCTCGATTGTTTCGCGATGAGAAACCCCGACCACCATCTTATTGTCCGTGACTCCCGTCACCTTCGAGTATGCATCGACGGCGGTTTCTGCAGGCCGGCGGGGGAGTTGTCGCCGTAACTGTCCTCGGGAGTCCCGCCAGCGGCGCGCAGTCCGGGGACGACGCTACCTCGCTGGCGCCGCTGGGATCGGTCGAGGTATCCGGGGCGACGGACTGTACCGTCCAGGAGGAGTTCGCCTACATCGCTGCCGACGACGGCGTTGCTGTCGTCGATATCTCCCAGCCGGAGTCACCGACTGTCGTCGCCGAGCGACGAGATATCGAGACCGGGACCGGAGCGCCGTTTCAGGACGTACTCGACTGCTGGGTCTGGGAGGACCGACTGGTCGTCGGCGGCCCGGGCAATTTTAACCCGAACTCCGCACACGGATTCGCGCTGTACGATATTACCGATCCGACCGAGCCGGAACAACTCGCATTCTACGAAACTGGCCAGCCGATGGACGGCGGATTCTACATTCACAACCTCTATATCGACGAAGGAATCGTCTACCTGACCGGTAGCGCCGCGCCAGCGAATCCGCTGGTAATGGTCGACGTGACGGGGGCAGAGCCGGAAGAGGTCGGGCGCTGGTCGCTCAACGACTATGACGAGGGATACGCAGACGTACAACGAGCCTCCCGAAGTCTCCACGACGTGACGGTACAGGATGGCATCGCGTACATCCCATGCTGGGATGCCGGGACGTGGATCGTCGACGTGAGTGATCCGCAGAATCCCGCGGTACTGGCCAGCATCGGCGAGTACGACCTCGCTGACCTGCGGCCGTTCTCCCAACCCCAAGCAATCCGCGAGTCGCTCTCGCCGCCGGGGAATGCGCACTACACGATGATCAACGACGACGGCTCACTGCTCGCCGTCGGCGAAGAAGGCTGGGACTTCAACGGCTCTGGCGGCCCCGGCGGCATCGACCTCTACGACGTGGAGGACCCAGCAGATCCGCAGCATCTCGCCCGGATCGATCCACCGCCCGGTGAGGATCAGACGCGATCCGGCCGATTCACCAGCGCGCACAACTTCGATTTCGCCGGGGATCAGTTCTACAGTTCGTGGTACTACGGCGGCGTGAAGATTCACGATATCAGCGAGCCATCGAACCCCGAAGAGATCGGACACTGGCGCAATTCCGAACAGACGAGTTTCTGGACCGCCGAGGCCGCAACGGATGGATTCGTCGCGACCAGTGCAGATGTCTCGAAGATCCTTCGAGAGAATCCACCCGCCGTTCGCGAAGCACTCTACGTCTTCCCGGATTCTCCCGAAGCGATAACTGGCCAACCAAAGGTGGCGACTGAAGACTCCGACGGCTCCGGCCCAGGCTTCGGCATTCCCGCGGCCGTCGGCGGCGCGCTGGGCGGGTACTGGCTCCAGCGATACCGCGAAAAGGACTGACCGCGCGGCCGGGGGCGAAGGCCGGTTTTATAGGGATCGCTCGCTGACATCGAGTCGATGTCGAACGCGAAAGGGGACCGTCGGGAGCGAGAACTCGTCAACAAACTCGACGAGGCGGGCTTTGCCGTGATGCGCGCGCCGGCAAGCGGCAGCGCGACCGAGCGCGAACTACCGGACGTGCTGGCCGGCAACGGAGGGGCCTTCTACGCAATCGAGGCAAAGTCCTCTGCCGGCGATCCGATCTATCTCAGCGGCGAGGAGGTCTACGCGCTGGTGTATTTCTCGCGGAACTTCGGCGCGAAACCCCGGATCGGTGTCCGGTTCGACCGCGAGGACTGGTACTTCTTCCATCCCGACGATCTCTATCAGACCGACGGCGGCAACTACCGAGTCAAAAAGGAGACGGCACTCGCAGATGGCGTCGATTTCGACGAACTGACCGGCCACTCCGAGAAGGTGACACTCGACGAACTCGGCGAAGACGAGGACGACTCGCAGGATGCCTCGGATATCCGGCCGATCATCGAAGCCATCGAACGCGGTGATCTCTCCGTCGAGGATGGCGTCGAGATGCTCGACTCGTAGGTTGACTGAAACGAGGCGAGAGCGCGTTTGCAGCCGGATTTTTTGTGCTGGCTCTCTACGGTGCTGGTATGACATTCAGTATCTGCGTGCGGGAGTCGTACGAGGACGACACCGGGACCGAACAGACGCGATTCGGCGTCGCCGTAACGACTCGACTGGCGGGCGTGGGGAACCTCTGTCCGTTCGTCAACGAACACGGCGCTGTCGCAACACAGAGTTTCGTCAACACGGAACTCGGTCGGAAGGGCGTGGAGTATCTTGCTGATGGACTCCACGTCGAGGATGCGCTCGACGCCTTGCTAGCGGCAGACGACGGCAGTCCGCAGCGGCAACTCCACGGCGTCGGCCACGAGGGAGAATTTGCCTTTTCGGGCGAGGAGTGCAAAGACTGGTACGGGGATGTCGTCGGCGAGAACTACACCGTCGCCGGAAATCTCCTCACCGGCGAAGCCGTCATCGAGGCAGTCGCGGAGACGTACGAGGAGAGCAGCGGCGACGACTTGCCGCTCGCGAAGCGACTGCTCGACTGTCTCGCGGCCGGCTACGCCGAAGGTGGGGACAAACGCGAGGAGTTGCACGTCCAGAGCGCCGCGATTCGTGTCGCCAAGACGGAAGACGAGCCGGTGAGTCCGGCGTACAACGACATCCGTGTCGACGCGACAGAGACGCCGATTGTCGATCTGAGAGAGACAATCAAACTCGCAACCGAGAGCTACGAGATGGCCCTGGAGCGATACGAGGAGGCCTACGAAGAAGACGACGAGAGCGGAATGTGAGTACTCGACCTGGGAACTATCTTGTGTGTCCGGCCCTGAATGGCGGGTATGGCTCAGGAGACGGACCAGAACAACGTCTACGGGACGGAACTGCTTCCCTGTAGTACCGACCCGCAGACGGGGTATCTCAGGGATGGCTACTGTCACGAACACCCGCAGGATCGGGGTTGTCACGAACTCTGTGCGGTCGTCACCGAGGAGTTTCTCGAATACAGCAAAGCACAGGGCAACAATCTGATCACGCCCCGGCCGGAGTTCAACTTTCCCGGACTGGACCCCGGTGATCGGTGGTGTCTCTGTGTCGACCGCTGGATCGAGGCCGAGGAAGCCGGCGTCGCGCCGCCGGTCGTCCTCGAAGCGACCAACGAATCTGTGCTCACTGACATCGACACCGAGACGCTGAAAGCGTACGAATACGAGGGCTGATGCGGTCAGTTGGAAAGCTACCACTTATTTGATAGTAACGGCCGGACAGTCTTCTATGCTGGATCTGTTGCTGCCCGACAGTCCGACGCGAATCAGCGTGGCCGAACAGCGTGAGGCCCTCTCGGACACCAGCGACGAGGACGAGTGAGTGGTTCTCGTCGTCAGGTCGCCGTTTTGAGAGAGTCGGATCGAGCCGAACGGTGAGACCGCACTCTCCTCGGTGGAAATTCCAGCATTGATAACCCTCCGTCACGTATCACTGATCGAATGCGGATCGAGTGTCTCGGTGGATCGGACCCAGAATTGGCGGTCATCGGTGGTATTCACGGCGACGAACCATGCGGAATCAACGCAGTCGAGCGATTCCTCGCGGATCCGCCGGAGTTAGACCGGGCCGTGCAGTTCATCATCGCCAACGAAGAAGCGATCGAAGCGGGCGAGCGATATCTCGAAGAGGATCTCAACCGGGCGTTCCCCGGTGATCCAGATGGCCCCACACACGAGTCTCGACTGGCAGCCCAACTCACCGAGCAACTCGACGACTGTCTCACTTTCTCGATGCACTCGACGCAGTCCTACGATGGGACCTTCGCACTGATTCACGAACCCGACGACCGCGTCACACCCGTGCTGAAACACCTCTCGGTCGACGCCGTCGTCGACGTGGGGAGTCACTCGAAGGGTCGGTTGTTCGACGCCGTCCCGACCACCGTCGAAGTCGAGTGTGGCTATCAGGGCTCCGAACAGGCGACCGAAAACGCCAGCCGGTTGCTCCGTGAGTTCCTGGGCGCGACCGGCGCGTTACCGATGGAAACTCGGCCGGAGGCCGATCCGGTGCCGCTGTTCCGACTCGACCGACAGATCCCGAAAGCCGAAGCCAGTAGCTACCACGTCTACGCCTCGAATTTCGAGCGCGTCGCACAGGGCGAGTCCTTCGCCGCCGCCGACGACCACGAAGTGACCGCTGACGAACCCTTCTATCCAGTCCTCATGTCACCGTACGGGTACGAGGCCGTCTTCGGGTATACAGCCCAACGGCTCGGAACTGTCGAGGAGTTCGATCAACTGGCGGAGTGAGGGCGTGACGGCGGAGATGACATATTTTATATGAGATACGGTACAACTACTGCCCATTGGCATGACAGAACTGGAGGAGATCAGATCGACCGTCGACGAGTCAAATCCCGGTGAGTGGATTCCGTTTCCCGATATGGGGACCTGGACGTATCGCGACGAGGTCGAGCTTCGAATTCAGCGGTACGAACAACTCGACTCGAATTTCCAGCAGCCGTGGACGCAGCATCTCCAGGCGAACAGCCAGAGTTTCGGCTACGTCGTCTACTATAGTGACTCGCCGGTCGAGTATCACGAAATCGCGAGCGTCGACAATTTCCGCGCGCACATTCCGTTGCCACAGCCGCCGTCGGGTCCGAACGATCCCTACACGATCACGCCCTATCAGGCGACGATTGGCAGAATCATCACCGGCGATCAACAGACCTTCGAGGCTTATCTCAACAACACGGGCGTTCAGATCCAGCGCTGAGCTGTTTTACTCCTCGGGTTCGAGTTCGACGAGCGTCAGATCTCGATCCAGTCGGCAGTGATCGTGTGGCGGTTCGCCTTCGACCGAGGCGATGCGGTACTCCTTGTCCGGTGATCCCCCGACCGGGACGCAGTACTCGTGGCTCGGACAGCCAGTGTGTGGACAGTCGCCGCCGAGTTTCGATTTGCTCCCGCTGTAGGCGTTCGCGCTCGGGACGTTCGCTTTCATGCCGGCCGGTTCGACTTCGACGGCCGTCACGCCGGTGTCGTGGACGCCGCAGTCGAGCGTGCTCGCGTTCTCTCGGAGGTTTGTCACGCGGTATCGGCGTCCCTCGGTGAGGTTGAGACACTGATCGCGGTACGGACAGCCCTCGCAGGCAGCGGCTTCGCCCCGATAGACGAACTCCTCGCCCTCCGTCGCTAGCCGTGTCCCGATCAGCGTCAGCGTTGCCATACCTGACTAGTCGCCGCCCAGCCGATTAAGTCTCTCGGGACGGGGAGAGGGAATGTTTAGTATAACAGTGTTCGGGCTGGTGGCTACTGCTAACAACCAGAAAGCCCCGGCGTGCTCCGGCCCCGGGCGAAGTAAGGCGCGAGACGCTACGCGTCTCGGCATGTGCGAACGGCGGAGCCGTGAGCAGGCCCCGGATAGGCAAGCGAACGGGGGGCTTTCTGGTTCTTCGAGACGACAATCACGCCGCTAAAAGATACTCATAGCAGACCGGCAGGCTTTTTCGAGCCGCTACGGATCAACAGATATGACCGAACGCGGGCCACTGACGGCAGTTTCGCCGCTGGACGGACGATACGCGCGGTACACCGAACCGCTGACTCCCTACGCCAGCGAACAGGCGCTCATGCGGGCGCGGGTAGAGGTGGAAATCGAGTATCTGATCGCACTCGCCGACCTCGACGCCGTTTCGTTGTCCTTCACCGAAGAAGAAATCGAAACGCTACGAGCAATCTACGAGGAGTTTGATGACGAGGACGCAGATGTCATCAAACAGCTCGAAACCGAGGGCTACGGCCAGTACAGCGCGACGAACCACGACGTGAAAGCCGTCGAGTACTTCATCCGCCTTCGTCTGCCCGAGGAAACCGAAATCGATCAGTGGATTCACTTCGGGCTGACCAGCGAGGACGTGAACAACCTCGCCCACCGCCTGCTCGTCGACGGCGCAGTCGAGGAGGTCTTGCTCCCCACACTGTACGAACGCCGGGACGACCTCGTGGAACTGGCCCAGCAGTACCGCGAAGTACCCATGCTCGCCCGCACGCACGGCCAGCCAGCCACGCCGACGACCTTCGGCAAGGAGATGGCCGTCTACGCCTCCCGACTCGGCCAGCAGATCGCCCGCATCGAACAGGCCCACGAGGGACTCTCCGGCAAACTCGCCGGTGCGAGCGGCACCTACGCCGCCCACCACGCCGCCTTCCCGGAGGTCGACTGGCCCGCATTCGCCGAAGACTTTGTCGCCGAACTCGGCTTCGAGCACGAACCGCTGACGACGCAGGTCAACCCCTGTGACGACCTCGCCGAACTGTTCGACGCGCTGCAGGGCGCGAACAACGTCCTGCTGGATCTCGACCTTGATGCGTGGCTGTACATCTCCGACCGGTATCTCGGTCAGCAGACCGTCGAGGGTGAAACTGGCTCCTCGACGATGCCACACAAAGTCAACCCGATCGACTTCGAGAACAGCGAAGGAAACCTCTCGAAAGCGAACTCGGATCTCCACTTCCTCGCTGGCTACGTGACCAACTCACGGCTCCAGCGTGACCTCTCCGATTCGACGGTCAAGCGCAACATCGGGGCCGCCTTCGCGCACTGTCTCATCGGCTACCAGAAACTCGGCAACGGGCTGGCGAAGGTCGTCCCGAACGAGCAGGTCATGCGCGAGGAACTCGAAGCGACGCCGGAGATTATCGGTGAGGCTGTCCAGACCATCCTCCGCCGGGAGGGTCACACCGACGCATACGAGCAGGTCAAGGAACTCACCCGTGGCGAGCGCGTCGAACTGGACGATTTCCAGGAGTTGTTCGCCGACCTCGACGTGCCCGAGGAGGTTCGCGCAGAGTTGCGGGCACTGACGCCGACGGGCTACACCGGCGTCGCAGACGAACTGGTCGGCGGCCTCGAATAGGGATTCAGTCGGCTACTCGCCGAAGGAACTGAGATCTGTCTGTTGTTCTGCTGTCGGCTCCGTCCCGTCTTCGACATCGCTCGCTGATCGATCACGTCGCTGTGAGAGCGACGCCCGTCGCCTGATGGCTGGGTCCGTGAGCGCTTCTTTTGCCCGGTCGTCGAGTCCAGCCCACGTCTCGCGTGCCTCCCGTCGCCGACGCTCGAAATCGACGACAGGGAGGGGGTAATCCTCGCCGATACGAACACCACACTCCTGCTGAACCGACAGCGGCGTCTTCTCCGGGCGCGGGAGAAAGTCCGCGGGCAGATCGGCGAGTTCCGGAACGAACTCGCGGATGAACTCCCCATCTGGATCGTTCTCTCTGACTTGCTTGCGAGGGTTGTAGATGCGCAGCGGGTGGACGCCAACGAGGCCGGACTGCATCTGCCACTGCTGATAGTTGATGCCCGGTTCGGCGTCGATCAGATGGCGGTAGTACCAGTCCGCGCCTGGCTTCCACCAGCAGCGAAGGATGTAGGAGTAGAAACTC
The DNA here is from genome assembly GCF_037080055.1 of Halovenus anhuiensis. Classification (NCBI taxonomy): domain Archaea; kingdom Methanobacteriati; phylum Methanobacteriota; class Halobacteria; order Halobacteriales; family Haloarculaceae; genus Halovenus; species Halovenus anhuiensis. The sequence goes on along the minus strand of NZ_JBAOJI010000001.1, from coordinate 260,471 downwards.
GCACACATTGCTCGCATGCGGAAGTTGAGCCAGCCTGTCTCTCTGAGTGCGCGCATGCTCGCATCGATCATCGGAAAACCTGTCTGGCCGCGCTTCCAGGCCCGGGCGAGGTCAGAATCGTGTCGGTCCCGGTTCATCCCGCGAAACACTGGATTGACGGCGTGCTCGGTCGCCGTCGGATTGTCCTGCAGTTTCTGTCGAAAATGCTGGTTCCAGAACAGCCGAGAGTGGAACATCTCGACGGCACGGTTGTGCATCCCCTCGTCGTCGGCATGTTGGTAGACTTCTCGTAGCGAGAGACAGCCGAATTTGAGATACGGCGAGAGCCGCGAGGTGCGCTCTCTGGCTGCCGCCGGTGGTGAGATACCGCCGATGTACTCGTCGATATTCCCAACGAAGGTTTCCAGTCGCTCTCGCCCGCGCCGACAACCGCCTCGAATGGTCCGCTCTTTCGTCGAGTCGATGTCGTACTCGGCTTCGATATCGGAAATCGTGGCAGTCGAGTCTACATTCGATCCAACTGTATCCGGTGGGTCGTGCGGGTCGGCTGTGAAGTACGCCTCCGCTTGCTTCTGCCAGTTCGAGCGCGAGTCGCCGTCGCGGACGATTGCGTCGTCTCCGAACGTTCGTACGTCTTCCCGGGCAGCAATTCGTTCGTCGCGTTCGCGGGCGTAACCGGCACTCGGGGCTGCGTTGAAATAGAGACAATCTGCGTCGTCTAGTAGTTCGTCCAGTACGTCTTCTGCGCTGCCGTGTCGGAAGGCGAGAGTCCCACCTAACCCGTTGTACTCGGCAGCGAGTTGGTCGAGCGATTCGTGGAGGAACTCGATACGGCCGTCGCAGACGACCTCACTCCGATAGAAGTGTGGGTCGAAGACGAAGACCGGATGGGCGGTTCCCTCGGCCGCAGCGACAGCGAGCGCGGCGTTATCCCGTACTCGGAGGTCGTTTCGGTGCCAGACGACGATATTCGTCGTCATTGCTCGGCGTGGCTGGGACGTTGCTCGGGACTGCTCGTCTGGGTACCTGAGAACCCGTTCGACTGCGTTTTGACCCGACGTGATTGCCGGTCGACCAGCGAGTGCTGGAACCGGTCGTGGGTCTGCTCGCGGAGGTCCGCTGCGACCTCGGCGTCGATATCGGGGACGATGGCATCACCGCCCCAGAACCCACCAGAGGTGGCCGTGTCGACGGCGAGGGTCGCCAGATCGCGCCGTCGCTGGAAGATCGATTGGGCGCTCGATACCGTCTGGACGCGGTAGTATGGGACGATAGTCGTCCGACGAGTCCAGAATCCGACTCGCGTGATGACGTACTTCTCGCCCACAGCGTAGCCGATGTTCTTCCACTTCAGGTGTGCGGCCGGCGGGACGAAGATCCAGAGCGCGGCGGTCGCGTACCAGAACGGGAGAGCATCGGTAGCGAGGTGGAAACCACCGGTGATCACCGTGAGGAGGCCGACAACGATCGTGTACCGGGCAATGTAGCGCAGTCGGGCCCGTTTCGGGACTCGCTCGAACTCCGGATCACCGATGTCCTCGATCGTTCGCGCTAACTCGAACACCCGTTCTCGTTTCGCGATCGGCACCGCGGACTCGACGTTGTCGCCCTGACCGGGTGCGTAGCCGGCGGTTTCGATAGCCAGGCTCCCGTAGCCGACCGACCGCGCGAGCAGGTTCTCACGGATCATCAGCGTCTGGATCTTCGAGAGCGGGATGGTTCCGTCGTACTGCTGGAGCAGGCCCCGCTTGTACCGCAGTTCCTCGTCGTGGCGGTAGAGTTTGAAGCCGTAGTATCTGAGTACGGCCTGAACTCCGCTTGCGATCCAGAGAACGACGAGTCCGGCGATAGCAAAGGCCGGACCGAGCAACAACAGAATACCCAAGCGAGGCGAGACCTGCTCGGCCGCCACCGGTGACACGATCACGAACAGTCCACCGAGCAACCCGAGCAGCCGAACGTTGGCAGAAGTGAGGCCAAGCACCCCGAGTTCTCGCTGACTGAGTTCGAAGAGGATGTCGTTCGACGCTCCTGGATCTCGTTCGCTAACGTCGCCCTGTTTGCGCTTGCTGATGAGTTCCTGCAGACGGGTGGCTTCCTGTCGGCTCACGTACTGGAGTCGAGCCTCCGAATCACCACCTCCGCCGGCGGTTTCGAGCCGTATCTCCGCGATTCCGAGCCCGCGCTGGAGGACGTTCTGCGCGATATCGACGTTCTGGATCCGGTCGAACGGAATTTCTCGTTCGCGTCGGGAGAACACCCCCGAGTAGATATCGAACGTATCGGCGTCGAGACGATACTCGTAGGCCCGGACCTCTGCAGCCTCCCAGATTCCGACGAGCACCATCCCGACCAGCAGGAAACCGAAAAGCGAGCCGACGCTACTGGTGCCGCCGCTGAAGAGACCGATGATGAGGAATCCACCAATCCGGGTCGCATTCTCCAGAATGCGGTACGGGACTGATCGGTAATCGAGTTTCATAGTGCGTCGTCGCCGTCGGCCTCGATCGCGAGTTCTTTGAGCCGTTGCTGGAGGTCACGGGCCTCGTTCGGCTTCAGCCCCGGGACGGAGACGTCGGCCCCGCGAGAGCCGGCCGTGTAGACGACCAGCGTCGAGAGTCCAAGCGCACGTTCGAGGGCACTCCGACTCGTGTCGACGTGCTGGATGCGCACGTACGGAACGATCGTTCGAACGTGGGTCACGACTCCGCGTTCGAGATACAGCGAGTCTTCGCGGATCTGATAGACCCAGACCCGATAGCTCAGGACGACCCAGACCACCCCCAGCGCCAGCAGGAGTCCGATGGCGAGCAGTCCGAACTGCATCGGGACCGGAAGAGCGCTCAGAACGGCGGTGAGGAGCAGTCCGAGGACGACCGCGAGAATCGTGACTCGAATCGTCCACTGGATCTGGACCGTACTGTCGAGTGACCGTCGGTCAGTGGTGTACTCGGTGATCGGTCCTCGTTCGAGTTCCGCCGTCTGCGTTTGGATTTGGGCGAGGCGCGCCCGGGTCGGTTCGGCCAGGACCGAGTTCGTCTGCTCGCCGGGTGCCGAGCCAGGAGCCGGGGACTCGCCATCCTCGACCGACCTGGTCCGCCGTGAGTCGGCTGCTGTCGAGCCGTCTGGTCGCGTCTCGGGGGTTGCTGGCTCGTCTTCGGAGTGATCGCTGGCCAACCGATCAGTCTCGTCGCCGTGAGCACCGTCACCTCCGTCAGTCATCACCATTGTCTCGTGGCGGTAGGCTGTTAAGTCCCCGGGTGCCGGTGGTTTCTCGGGTGAAATTCTACAGTTCCGGTCGTCTGGAACGGCTCCGGGAGACCCTGTTGGACGCTCTGTCGACCGCGTAAAATCATCGCAACGTATTTTCACTGTCGTATCCCATCATCAAACATGACACAGAACGAACTCACACGCGCGAGCGAGCAACTCGAATCCGCTGCCAGCGAAACGACCGCCGAAGACGCGAGCGAGCGTCTCACCGAACTGGCCGGTCAGGTGACCGACATTGCAGAGGGGGAGACGAAAGCCGATCACGGCCGGATCGCACGCATTCAGGCCGCCCTCGACGAACTCCAGTCCGCTGTCGGGGACGACGTCGCCGAGACAGTCGATGACGCCCGAGACGAACTCAGTTCCTTCCGAGAAGGGCTCGACGGCGTCTAATTCTGCGCTAGAGCCGGTCTAGTTCCGGTTCGTTTGGTAGCGAGTTCTCACCGAGAGACACTCGGCTGGGACTTATTGCGGTTGCACTGATAGCTACGCACATGATCCCGCCGATTGCCAGTAATTTCATCGCCGGCGAGAACGAGGATGCTGCGCTGGAATACGTCGACCAACTCAACGAACGGGGCGTTGGGGGGATTCTCAACCTGCTCGGTGAACACTACGACGATTACGGAGAGGCGACGGCAGATACGGATGCCTACGTCGAACTCGTCGAGGAGATCAGTGACCGGGATATCGACGCCTGTATCTCGGTCAAGCCGAGCCAACTGGGTGTCGACGTGAGCGGGCGACTGTTCGAGCAAAATTTCGAGCGAATCGTCGAGGCAGCGGACTGTTTCGTCTGGCTCGATATGGAAGATCACACGACAACAGACGTGACACTCGATACCTTCGAGCGCCACGCCCGCGAGACGGGCGGAAACGTGGGCGTCTGCATACAGTCGAATCTTCATCGAACCGGCGACGATCTGGCCCGGCTAGCTGATCTTCCCGGGAAAGTCCGACTCGTCAAGGGGGCGTACTCCGAACCGCAAAAACTGTCCTACACCGACAGAGAAACAGTCGATGCCGTCTACCGGGACCAACTCGGCTACATGTTCCGGGAGTTCGACGACGGCGTCGCCGTCGGATCTCATGACCCGGCAATGATCGAGCACGCCCGTGACCTCCACGACGAATACGGCACCCCCTACGAGATTCAGATGCTCATGGGAGTGCGTGAGCAGGCCCAGTTCAGTCTCGCAGCGGAGTCCGGGGCGGAAGTCTATCAGTATATCCCATACGGAACCAAGTGGCTCTCGTACTTTTATCGGCGACTGCGCGAGCGCAAGGGGAACATCTCGTTTGCCGCTCGCGCAATCGTCGGCTCGTAGGCAGCCGACGAGATAGCGAATGAACCACAAGAGGACTTTTGACCGCGCGTTGAGTTAGTATCACACATGACAGAGATACACAAGCAGTACATCGACGGTGAGTGGGTCGACGGGGAGGGGACGGAGACGTTCACCAGTTACAATCCAGCGACCGGTGACCAACTCGGGGAGTTTCGGCGCGCAACAGAGAGCGACGTAGCCGAGGCGATCGCCGCCGCCGAGGCGGCGTTTCCGGAGTGGCGTTCGCTCTCTCGGATCGACCGGGCAGAGTATCTCTGGGATGTCTATCACGAACTGCGCGAGCGCCACGAGGAACTCGGCGAGATCGTCACCCGCGAGTGTGGCAAGGAGATCTCTGAGGGGAAAGCCGACGTGACGGAAGCGTGGCACATGGTCGAATGGGCAGCGGGGGATGCCCGTCACCCGGACGGTGATGTCGTGCCGAGCGAAATCGCGGCGAAGGACGCATACATGCGCCGGAAACCCCGCGGTGTTGTCGGCTGTATCACGCCGTGGAATTTCCCAGTCGCCATCCCATTCTGGCACATGGCTGTCGCGCTGGTCGAGGGCAACACCGTCGTCTGGAAACCCGCCGAACAGACACCGATGTGCGGCCAGATCATCGCCGAGATGATGGTCGACGCCGGGGTTCCCGACGGCGTGTTCAACCTCGTCCAAGGCTTCGGCGACGCGGGCGCTCGGATCGTCGACGACGACCGCGTCGATACCGTCCTCTTTACTGGCTCTGCGGAAGTCGGCCACGAAGTCGCCGAGAAGGTAGCCAGTCACTCCGGCAAGCGAGCGGCCTGCGAGATGGGCGGTAAAAACGCCGTCGTCATCACCGAGGAGGCAGATCTGGATATCGCGCTCCACTCGGCGGTGATGAGTTCGTTCAAGACGACTGGCCAGCGCTGTGTCTCTAGCGAGCGACTGATCGTCCACACCGATATTTACGACGAGTTCAGAGAGCGGTTCGTCGATATCGCCGAGGATGTCGCTGTCGGCGATCCACTCGACGAGAACACTTTCATGGGACCGCTGATCGAGGCCGACCACGTCGAGAAGGTCACGGGCTACAACGAACTCGCACGCGAGGAGGAGGTGAACGTCCTCGTCGACCGAACGGAACTCGACGGCAGCGAGATTCCGGATGGCCACGAGGAGGGACACTGGGCCGGACCGTTCGTCTACGAGGCCGATCCGGATGCAGACCTTCGCTGTACGAGTGAGGAAGTGTTCGGACCACACGTTGCTCTCATGGAGTACGAGGGTGGGATCGAACGTGCGGTCGAGATTCACAACGACACCGAATACGGCCTCGCGGGAGCCATCGTCTCCGAGGATTACCGTCAGATCAACTACTACCGCGATCACGCAGAAGTTGGTCTCGCGTACGGCAACCTCCCCTGCATCGGCGCGGAGGTCCAACTCCCATTCGGCGGCGTCAAAAAATCCGGCAACGGCTACCCCTCCGCACGCGAGGTGATCGAAGCCGTCACAGATCGAACCGCGTGGACGCTGAACAACGCCAAAGAGATCGAGATGGCACAGGGACTCTCTGCGGATATCAAGACCAGAGACGAACGGTAAGTCGACAGTTCGACCGTTTTCGACACCAAAATATTTACTAATTAGACGTGTCTAATCTTTCGTAGTGAGAGCCGAGATTCTATCGAAGGTGAACGGAGATGGCTGATTTTCTGACTGTCGTGATCGTCGCCGCGGGTGCACAGTTGGCAGTCTTGCCCGGAGAGAAAGTACAGCTGATCATCGCCAGTCTCTCGGCTCGGTACCATCCGATGCTCGTCGTCGCAGCGGCCGGGACAGCGTTTGCTGGCTGGACAGCACTCGAAATCCTGTTCGGAAACGCGATACAGAACGTGGTCCCAGGGTTGTATCTCGATCTGATCACGGCCGCGCTGTTCATCGTCTTTGCAGTCCTGCTGTGGCGGTCGATGCCCGAACCGGATAGTCAGCCAGCAACAACTGACGGCGGTGAGTTGACGGTCGGGGAGGACCTCGACGTTTCGTTGTTCGGACGGGACGTGCCGAATGCGCTCGGTGGGTTCCTACCAATTTTCGCGATGATGGCCGCTGGGGAGTTCGGCGACAAAACGCAGTTGATCACGATCACACTGGCCGCCCGGTTCGGTGCCCATCCCGGCATCTGGGTCGGTGAGATGCTGGTCATCATCCCCGTGAGTCTGGCAAACGCGTACTTTTTCCACACGTTCTCGCACAAGTTCGACGTGCGGAAAGCCCACATGTTCGGGGCTGCGCTGTTCGTCTTCTTCGCCGCGGACACGCTGCTGGCCGTGACGACCGGCTTCTCGGTGTGGGAAACCATCGTCGACAGTGTGGCGGGACTGCTGCAGTCGTTGATCTGAGTCGTCGGGACGGAACGCTCTTTATGGATCATCTGGTACGTCCGAGTGGCCGATGACGAAACACTCCCTCCGAGAGTGCGTGAGTAGCGTGCTCGGATGACGAACCCTATGAGTGCCGAGGCCTTCGACTGTGGGACCGTCATTGGTCCTATAACTTCTGGAGATTCGATTATAGCAGTCAAAACGGGCAATTTCGAGACGAGCGTCAGAAACAGTCTACGCAGTATAGGTCAGGCTGCTGCGTCGAGTTCGTCGTAGACCTCGCCAAAGTTGTCGTACTCGTGGCTCTGGTCGATTCGGACTTCGTCCACTATTTCCTCATCTTCAACTTCGTAGAATGCGAAGCCTCCACCAAAGTACTCATCATAACTGTCGTCTCCTGGCACCACAGTATCAATCACACCGTTAAGTTCTGGGTCATCAATGTACTTGCCTACGGCAAAGCTAGCTAGATCTCTGATATCGCTGAAATCTGCATCAACATTGGAATCATTGTAATCCAACATCGTACGGGTCAACTGCTCAGTAGCGCCCGTAGTCATTGTGATATTGTTTACTATTCCTACTGGATTTTCTTCCGGGTTGTAATCTATATATTCTTCAGTCCCGATGTCAAATACCATTTCTACAGCGCTATCTTTAGCCTCTTCAAATGTTACTCCCTGTCTGTCCCATTCGTCGGTGTGGAAGAGGATTGGGTGTTGGTATCTGTCTGCGTCTGCGATTTCGCTTGGGTCGTTGATGACTCGCCAGTCCTGTATCTCTGTATGGAATTGTGCTTCTCCATCTCCGTTCCAGTCCCCGAGTCCTGCAAAAGCCCTTATCTTGTCGTCATCGGGAGAATACATCATTCCTTGTCTCACGGCACCATCGTTCATGGGTACTTCCCAAGCTAATACATCATAATCGTGGTGATGCTGATATGCTTCTCTAATCGCGACCGCTGTCTCTTTTGTAGATATAGGAGTGTCTTCATCATATCCTATTGTTACCAATAGATTATGACCCAAATCTAGGGATTCTTCAACTGTATCGGCGTTAAGCCACGCTTCTTCATCATAAGTGTCGGGTGAATCGGTGTGGCTTTTGAATAAATTATTTTTAGATTGTTCATAAAGTGAATCGTCGACCAAAGCTTGTACCATGTCTTCTAGTGGTGCATCGCTTACCTGGTTGACGAATATATCGAAGTTGCTGTCTCTGATCATTCGCAGTGCTTCGAAGTCTACGGTATGGTCGTCGTTCTCTCTTTCTGTAGAGAAGTCGAATGTAGGGTGTTCTTGTCTTACTGAACCCGGATTTTCTACATACTGTCCGAGCTCACTCCGCAGAGCATCATTCCTTCCTGGCTTCATATCCCACCGGTAGTTTGCTGGGCGATCAACATTCTCTTCCTCATCGGTGTCTGTCTCTTCTTCGTCGTCGGTCGGCGTGTCATCTTCCGGAGTATCAGTATCCGGCGGGGTATCAGTCGGTGTATCTGTAGATTTATCTGTAGGAGTATCGTCTTCGTCATCCTGAGATCCAGAACAGCCGGCGATTAGTGTCGACACTACGATACCAGAACCGTAGAGGAAACGCCGTCGTCTCATTACCGGACGCTTTCCAATCCGAGTAGCAAAATAGTTCTGCAACTGCGAGAACCGCGGATGGCCCGCATTCACGACGCTAAAACTGCCAGAGTCATAATTCCTACAGAGTGCCCGGTGATGCAGTCACCACCAAGCTACAGGCCCAGCGGTTTCATCCGGTGCAGATACCCCACCTGTGCGTCGTCCCTGTCGACTCCTATGCAGATGTCTGCCGTCTCGCTCGGAGAGGAACCTTCTTGTGTGATACAGTCGTATCACAGCATATGAGCACCGACAGCGACGCTGGGGCGGACGGCGAGATGGAGAAAATCAACGTTCGAGTACCGAAGACGCTTCTCGCCGACATCGACGAGGTGTGGGAGGAACGCGGATACGCGAACAAATCCGAGTTCGTCCGCGATGCGCTCCGTGACGCTGTCGAACCGCCGACGCAACTCTCCGAGGAAGCGCTACAGCATCTCGCCGAGAGCCGCGAGCAGCGCGACGACGGCGACACGGTGTCGCAGGACGACGTGAAGGACCGCCTCGGCATCGATGACTGAGGTCGAGTGGACGCCGAAAGCACTCGACCTGCTCGAAGGCCTCGACACCGAAGTACAAGAGCGACTGGTGAAGAAACTCGACGAAGCGAAAGACTGGACCTCCCACCGACTGAAAAAACTGACCGGCTACCCCTACTACAAACTCCGTGCTGGCGACTACCGCGCAATCATTACGTGGGACCGAGAAGACGACCGCCTCATCGTCGAAGCCGTCGGGCATCGTCGGAACATCTACGACCGACACCTCCCGCCCTGAGATTTCCGTCCGAATCCGGCGTAGCTACAAGCCCAGCGGTTTGATGCAGTCCAGATACTCCTCTCGTGCCTCGTCTCTGTCAACCCGCGTGTAGATGTCCATCGTCTCGCTTTCGGCATCGCCACGGATGTACTGGAGGACGTGCTGTTTCATCCCCTGATTCCGCATCAGTGTCGTGAACACCGTCCGAAAAGTGTGCGGCGTGAACTTCTTGTGAAACCGGTCCTCGCCGTCCTCCATGACGCCCTCGCTGACTGCCGCCTCGCGGACTGCTCGTTGAATCACGGTCTTCGTCAACCGGTCGTCACGGATACTCACGAACAAATAATCCAAATCTGTGTCCCGGCGAATCAGCTTGAACCGTTTGATCGTCCGGATCGTTTCGCGGTCAATCGGCACGACTGTCTGCTTCCCACCTTTCCGCTCACGCAGTCGAATGAATCCTTCCTCAAGCATCAGGTCGTCCATCTTGATATCCAGCGCCTCCTCCAACCGACACCCAGTCTTCGCCAGCAAGACAGCGACCGCCTTGTTCCGCGGATTTGGAATCGTCTTCACGATCTTCTTCGCGTTCTCCCACGTCGCACAGTCCGGACGCTGCCGGATCTGCTTCGGAATCTCCTCCAAAACGACGCCAGCGGGATTCCCAGTAATCTCTTCGAACCGTGGTCGCTTCATCGCATAGCTGAAGAAGGCGGACAGCGATTCGGGGTACCGTCGTTTCGTGTTATGACTCACATCGCGGTCGTCAAGGATACGCAGATACTCCTCAATGTGCCGCACCTCCGTCTCTTCGGGCGTCAGGTCGGGGAAGTGCTCGTGGTAGTACCGCTTGAGAACCCGGCTGTAAGAGTTCAGCGTTCGTGGACTGCGTCCCGTCGTCTGCTTCTGCTTGATGAAGTCGTTGATCGCGTCGTGCTTGTTCTCGTAAACCGTCTCGTACCAATCGTCAGCCATCACCGGTCACCTCCTCCAGCAAGTCGCCACCCATGACCGTGCCCGAACTCGACTTCCTCCCGAGCAGCCAAGAAGTACAATTCGTCCTCGACCGGTTCCCGCAGCAACTCATCCAGCGTGTCGCTCTCGATGACTTTCTGTGAGACCTCGTCGAAGGTCTGGTAATCCTCGGTGAGGAACTGCTTCAGGAACGCAGAATCGTCGATCATCACCGAATCCCTGCTCTGCTGGTTCGCCTCCGCCAGTCTGTCTTCCAGTTCCTCAATTTTCTTCTTGAGTCGCTGGACTTCCTGATCGCTGTCCTGGGGCGCGAGGAAGCCTTCCTCCCTGATTGCCCGGGCTTCTTGGATCAGTTCGTGCAGGTACTTACTAGTACTCTTATAATTTTTCTCGTCTGCTTCTTGCTGCCACGTCTCCTTGTGGCTCATCGGTACGTAGATTTTCACCAGTCCGGTGTCTTGCGACATACCCATGTTCTCCTTCCAACCAGTCATCTAACAACACCTCTTTCCATCTCCACATCTATGACATACCCATCAATATTTTTATAGTTAGTACTAACCGGAGCCTCCGTGAGTACCGAGGCCGCTTCTCCACAGTAGGGAACCGCCCGCTAGCGACCGAGCACCCCGCAGAGTGCTCAGACCAGCGTCGAGTCCGTTCATTGATTATCGGTACGCTGACTCCCTCATGAGACTGGTAGTCAGATCACTGGCGAGTTTTTGGAAAGACAGTTCTCCAGCGTCGCCAGGTTGAGACCGGTGTCTTGGCGTCCTGGATTCGTAAGTCCCGTCGCTCGCGTACGCAGTCCGTACCCACACATTTCGGATGGCGAAACCCTAAAATAGTATGCCACAAATAAATTATTTAGATGAATCTAAATCGTGATGCTGGGTGGTTTGTATGACACGCGAGGTGGACGGTGGACGGGCAGTGACGCGGCGGGACGCACTCCGAGCCGGTGGTGTGGGGGCGCTCGTCGGGGTCGCCGGATGTACAGCCCTGCCGAGTGCACCGTCACGGGCCGACGATAGCAGCGGCGGGCCGGTCGCCGTAGCCTCGTTTTTCAGTTTCTTCGACTTCGGTCGACAGATTGCCGACGGGACACCGCTGACGGTGGAGAACCTCGTCCCAACGGGACTGCACGGACACGGGTGGGAGCCAAACGCCAGTATCACCCGGCAAATTATCGAGGCGGACGCGTTCGTCCACGTCGGAAAAGACTTCCAACCCTGGGCGGACCGCGCCATCCAGACGATCAGAGGCGACGACGTGGAGACGGCGCTTATCAACGCCCGAAAAGATATCGACCTGGTGGACCTCGCCGCGTCGCTGGACCGCGAGGAGGAAGGTGTCGGTGCACAACGCGGGAAGGACCCGCACTTCTGGCTGGACCCACAGCGCGCCAAAGACTCCGTCGACAATATCGCCGACGGGTTCGCCGAGGTTTTCCCGGAACACGCCGAGGCCTTCCGTGAAAACGCCGAGGCGTACAAATCCGAGGTGCTTGACCAGATCGATTCTGACTACGAGGCCATCTTCGACCGAGCCGAACGCGACATCGTCCAGTTGGCCGCGCACAATGCCTTCCAGTACATCGGAGTCCGGTACGGCGTTCGGATGCGACCGCTGGTGACGAGTCTCGCAGCCAGTGGGAACGTCAAGCCCGCCGATATCCGCGAGGCTGCGACGGTCATCCGTGACAACGATATCCGGTACATCGCAAACGGCGTCTTCGAGTCCCAGCGCCCGGCCCGGCAACTCCTCCGCGAGACGGCCGTCGAAGCGTACTTCCCCGTGACACCGTACGCCGGCGTCCGTAAGGAGTGGGTCGCTGAGAACTGGGGGTACGAGGAGATTGCGTACAACATCAACATGCCCACGTTCGAGATCGTACTCGGCAACGAGACGCCCGAGGCGGCCGCCCCCTCGGAGCACTGGCTCGAACAGTGGCGGAACTTCGAACCAATATGACTACAGACAATGCCGATGCCGCGCCAGCGGCAGAGACAGGCGAGCGGATAGCTACTGAGACGGAGCCAAATACGACGACGAATCAGCCAGTTGTCGACCTCTCGGGTGCCACATTCGGGTACACGTCGACGCCGGTGGTGGAGGACGTGTCACTGACCGTCGAGTCGGGCGAGTACGTCGCCATCGTGGGCCCGAACGGTTCGGGAAAGTCGACGCTGATGAAGCTCATGCTGGGTCTGCTGAACCCAGACGAGGGAACGGCCCAACTGTTCGACGAGCCAGCGGTCCGCTTCGACGACGGCGAGCGCGTCGGCTACGTCGCCCAGCACGCCAGCGCCGCCAAAGAGATGCCGATCACCGTCCGCGAGGTCGTGAAGATGGGTCGGTTTTCCCACGTCGGACTCGGACGCTTCGCCGCCGAGAAGGATGTGAACAACTTACGCGAGAATCCAGTACGGGCCGTCACTGACGCGGCCAACGCGGTTTTCGGCCGCCTCTCGGCAGCGGACTGGGATATCGTCGACGACGCGCTCGCGACCGTCGGTATGAGTGCATTCGCCGACCGGCGTGTCACGCAGCTTTCTGGTGGGCAACGCCAGCGGGCGTTCATCGCACGGGCGCTGGCGAGCGAAGCCGACCTGCTCGTGCTGGACGAGCCGACCGTCGGCGTCGACGCCGAATCGGTCGACGCCTTCTACGACCTCTTGGCGGCGCTCAACGCTGAGGGTATCACCGTCATCCTCATCGAGCACGACCTCGGGGCGGTGGTCGAGCACGCCGACCGCGTCGTCTGTCTGAATCGCGAAGTCTACTTCGATGGACCGACCGACGAGTTCGTCGAAAGCGACGCGCTGGCCCGGGCGTTCGGAACCGAGACACGGTTTCTCACGGGGGTAGGAGGATGAGTGCTGGTGTGGCGGCCACGCTCACGGCGAGTGGACTCGCCGTCTTGGACTCCACGCTCGCCCTCCAGGTCGGACTGGGCGCACTCGGCGATTTCGTGTTCGGGATTCTCCTGTGGTTCTTAGAGCAGTGGTACTGGCTGATGGACTGGGTGTACTACTTCACGGGTCTGGAGATGCTGAACCCGCGCTACCGGTTCATGCATCGGGCACTACTCGTCGGACTCTGCGTCGGCGTGATGGCACCGCTCATCGGAACCTTCCTCGTCCATCGACAGCTGGCACTCATCGGGGACGCGCTGGCACACACAGGATTCGCCGGGGTCGCCGTCGGGTTGTTCCTGAATGCTGTCCTCGACCTGGGAGTGTCGCCCTATCTCACCGCCGTCGTCGTGGCGATGATCGCCGCGCTGTTTATCGAACTCATCTCCGAGGTCACGGACGCTTACAACGACGTATCGATGGCGATTGTCCTGTCGACTGGGTTCGCGCTGGGGACGACACTCATCAGCCTCAACGCGGGTGGCCTCGCTGTTGGGGTCAATCAGTTCCTCTTCGGCAACCTCGCGACGGTGTCACCCCAGAGTGCGGGGATTCTCCTGGTGCTGTTCGCCGTCATCGTCGTAACTGTGGCCGTGACGCGTAACCAACTCCTGTTCGTCACATTCGACGAGACTGCGGCCGCTGTTTCGGGTATCTCCGTCAACTGGTACAATCGAGTGATGGTGATGCTAACGGCGATGGTCGTCGTCGGCGCGATGCAGATTATGGGTGTCATCCTCGTCGCGGCGATGCTCGTGGTTCCAGTGGCGGGCGCAACCCAGGTATCCCGTAGTTTCTCCGAATCACTGCTGGTCTCGGTCGTCCTCGCGGAACTCGCGGTGTTGCTGGGCATCGCCGTCTCCTACTACGCCGGTGTCACAGCCGGTGGGGTCATCGTTCTCGTCGCCGTGGCCATCTACATCTGTGCCGTCGCGGCGGGTAAGGTGCAATCTGCCCGTAGTGGACAGGCCCCGCCAGATATGGGGCGCATCGAAGCCGACAGCGTTGATGTCGGCACCAGAACGGACGATGACTGAGAGCCACGGCCAGGTCCCCCACCGGGACGCAGCGACAACCTCACTGCAGGGTCCGACAATATTTAAGTAAGCTTCCCCCACCAGGACGCAACTCGCGATGTCGTATCACTGATCGGGAATCGATGGATGTTGCGTGCGTACGTGAGCAGGAACCGCAGCATATACTTTCGCTGCATCTTAGCGACGTGGCTGGAATAATTACCCAACGGCTCCACTTCGGTCGGGACGATGCCTTCGATACGATCGTGCTCTCGCGTCCAGACCGCCCCGTGATTGTTCTCTGTGGGTGTTACCGTGACAGTCATCTCGTCTTCGGTTTGGATTTCTACGATACCGGCTTCTCGATTGTTCTTCTGCCACTGGTCGAAGACGAAGTTGCCAAGACTGTAACAGATCAGTCCCCCATCGTGGAATTCAACGGGCTGAAAGGTGGTGAATGATGGCCTAAAACCACGTCAACGCCTTTGTCGGTAATGTCACGAGCCAACTCGATCTGGTCGGGCGACGGGTGGAGGGCGTGTGTATTACCCCAGCCCCAGTGGAGCGCCAGGCAGGATATTCCGTCTTTTTCTCCGAGGCGGTCGGCCATTGCACGCACTTCCTCGGGGGAGTCGGTGGCACCTTTGTCGGTGAAATTGAACCCAGCACAGTGTATTGGCTCCTCCTGATCGATGGTCACCACAGTCTCCTCGGTGAGCGGATCACCGATGTACTCGATTCCCGCAGCATCGAGAGCAGCCTTGGTTTCTTCTACGCAGTCCGCTCCGTGGTCGAGCATGTGGTTGTTCGCAAGGTTGACCAGCCCGATCTCTGCCTGGTTCAGTAACTCGGTCGTTTCCGGCGGGCAGGTGAGACTCGGTGGGATTGCATCGGGGAAGCCTCTCGCATAGAACTTGTCGGTAATCGGTGCCTCGAGGTTTCCGATAGCGAGGTCTGCCTGATTGAGGGTCTCCACTACCTCTTCGCCCAGCACTTCGTTCGGGGTTGTCGCGACGTTGTACGCATTCGTTTCTTCATTGGGGAGAGATCTGTATCTCCAAGAGAGTGACTTTCCGGTCATAATATCCCCAACGGCGGCAATCATCACCAGACTAATGCGACATCTTCTAACGGGCTAATAAGGGTACTCCACAGTGACACCCGCTCACACGAGAGAGGGATGACGCGGAGCAGAGGAGTCCCTGTCATCAGTACACGGCACCTCACGACGAGAACGGTCACACTGCTACGTTGGATTCAGAGGAGATCTCACCTGCCACTCGAGCTAGTACGAATAGCGGAGATCTCTCACCGGTGTGTCCTGCGGCGTTCTTTTGCTGCGTAGCGGCGGTCATAAATTTTCATCCGTCAATAAAGTACATAACCGACAAGCGCCTGAGATCACATTAATGGCCGGAGAGAATCGCCGGACTGAGGACTCCGATACGAGTACCGGCGAGTACGACTCTCGGCTGGACATCGCCAGCCAACTCGTTGATCCGGGAGACGAGGAGGGAGTGTTCAGCAGTCGGATGAGCGACGTCGCGAAGCTTCTGTGTGCCTTCGCCAGCGAACTCGGTGGGGATATCGATGGGGTTTCTGACCTGCCCTTTACCGAGGAATCGGGAACCGACGGGATGCCAGAACAACTGTACGTCCGCCACGACGATGAGATGCTCAATCAGCTGACGAGTTGGCTGTTACAACGCCAGCACATCGGTCTCATCAGCCCCTACGGGACTGGGAAGACGGCGCTTCGGGAGATCGCCGTACGGGATCTGGGCAGTCGCGACGATTTCGTCGTGACGATGATCGAGAACCCGAACGCGACGACGGAGCGTGGCCTCTACGAGACAATCATCAGGGGCGCGAAAGAAGCAGGATACGGGATCGACCCCGCCAACTACTCACAGGTCCGTGATGGAATTCCGTGGGCAACCGACGAAACGCGTGAGGCCGTCGGTGAGGTTGTCCGCGCCGCGGCCGCTGACGACGTGACGATCCTGCTGATCGTCGACGAGATCGAGGATTTCCCCGCGGAGTTGCTCTCGCCGATGCAGACGGCCGCCGACCTTGGGGTCCGGCTTTTTTTGACCGGAACTCCCGAGGGGAAACGGCGTCTCGCGAAGTTCCGGGATACGCTCGATTCCCGTCTGCGCTACTACGAAGGGATCGAGCCGTTTTCACCACTCGACGTTGCTGAGTACATCTCCCGCTCGTTCGCGTACATGCGTAACGAACCCTACGAAGGGCAGAACCCGCCGCTGTTTACGGCAGACGCGATCCGACTCATTCACGACCTCACCGACGGGAACCCACGAGGCATCCGGCTCGAATGTATGGATCTGTTTGCCCGTGCGGCCTTCGTCTGGCACCGTTCGGACCGGCCCGTCGAACGGATCAACATCACGCCTGCGCTTCGACGCCGCGGAATTTCTATGTCCTGATGCACGCGACGAAAGTTTGCGTCTCGTTGTGGGCAGTATCACCGGAAAGATCCCGACTCAGTTCGAGCGGTTAGCCATCGATCGGTTCGAGTCCACATTGATTGCCCTAAACAGCTGCGTCTCCGCTCGCTCAATCACGAGTTTCACTCGTCGGTGACGACACAGGAGGGTGCTGCCGACGGAACTGGTGAGGCGGCCTACGCCGAGGATGATGTCTGTGAACAACACCGCGCGACGATCGATGCGCCTGTAGGACACTCGTCACAGACTTGGCTGTGCCAGTGGGACGACCCACAAGCCGAAGTCAGTAACTTCGAGTTGCTCGACTTCTCCCTGTACCTCGACTGTGCCATTCTCGTACTGGACTTCCCCCGCAGCGATTGGATCGTGCTGCCAGATGAGCCACCCCTTGGAAACGCCCGGGCCAATTCCCGCCAATCGACCGACAGCCGGTCTTCCTCAGCCATTGGACATACACCTGAATAAAAAATAAATAAATTAATTCCTGTTGAACGAACTGTGATCAGAGAAGTTGATTCTATACGAACGTATCTTATCGTAACCACTCCGTAGCAATTTCTGTATCAGCACGCGATTCCCGTTAGCTCGGACTTCGATTCCACAGAGCGACCCCACAAACGTATCCCATCCCCGTCAGTAACTCAAATAGGATGGTTTCCTCACACGGCACGGCGAGGGTCGGTTCCGACCCGCGAACGTCAGCACGAGATACCCGGCTCAGACTGTGGAACGGCGTCATGGCTGTCCTCCACTTTCTGCAAGGAGTGGCGATGGTCGTCCTGTCCGAGGGGGTCCTGTGGCCGGTCACACGCACCAGATACGGGTTCGATCCCCAATCAGAGACGATTTTTCCGGAGACGGTTTCGTTCGTCGACGCGAATCTCCCACTGCTCGTGGCTGGGTTTCTCTTCCTGTCGGCGTTTGCACACGCCATCATCGCGACCGTTCGGTACGACGAGTACGTGCAGTATCTGGACAGAGGAATGAATCCATACCGGTGGTACGAATACTCCGTCAGTGCCTCGCTGATGATCGTCGTGATCGCCATGTTAGCCGGCGTCTGGGACCTCGGGACGCTCGTTGCGTTGTTCGGACTCGTTGCAGTGATGAACCTCGCCGGACTCCTGATGGAACAGCGCAACGAATCGACTAGGACCACCGACTGGACGCCCTACTGGGTCGGTGTCCTCGCCGGTATCGTGCCCTGGATCGTCATCGCCATCACGTTCGTCGGGACGGTAACGGCCAGTGGCGGTGAGTTTCCCGAGTTCGTCATCTACATCTACGTCTCGATTTTCATCTTCTTCAATCTCTTTGCGCTGAATATGGTCCTGCAGTATCTGGAAGTCTTCCGGTGGAGGGACTACCTCTTCGGCGAGAAAACCTATATTCTGCTGAGTCTAGTAGCCAAGTCCGCTCTCGCGTGGCAGGTGTATTTCGGCACGCTAAACTCCCCGATCTAAGCGTCGAGACTCCGGACCGCGGGAGATCTGCCCACAAGAACCCATTCGCGGACTTCTCCGCGTGGTGAGAATCGGAAGCCAGTTTTATTGTATCTTGCTTTCAAGTTCGCCATATGTACGATCGAATTCTGCTGTCGACAGACGGCACGGTTGCATCTGAAGAGGCTGAAGCACACGCACTCGAACTGGCCGCGGCCTACGACGCCACTCTCCACGCCCTCTACGTCGTCGACGAGGACGTCGTGACTGCCTACAGCGGCGACGAGTACGTCGACGAAGCCGAAGGTCCGGAGCACGGCCTCGAAGAACACGGGGAGGAGACACTATCAGAACTCCGGAGTCGAGCATCTGAGGCCGAGGTCAGCATCGAGACAGCGATGCAGCACGGTAGACCTGCGGAAACCATCGTCGAGCGCGCAGACGACAACGATGCGGACGTGCTCGTACTCGGAACCAAACGGCGGCCGGAAGAATACCGTGCGTTACTCGGGAGCGTCACGGACCGCGTGCTCCGATTGACGACTCGACCGGCGACCGTCGTCAAAACCGAAGTCAGCGAGTAGCAAAAAGTCGATCAGCTATCTTGCGTACGTTTCGACAAGGTCGCGGAGTTGCTGTTCGGCCGTGAGGCCGACAACCTCCTCGACCTGCTCACCGTCGGCGAACAGAACGAGTGTCGGAACACCTCGGACGCCGTAGGTTGCGGCGAGTTGCTGATTGGCGTCCACGTCGACCTTTGCGACCGTCGCCTCGGTCTCTTCGGCGACAGTCTCGACGATCGGTTCCAGCGCCTGACATGGTCCACACCAGTCGGCATAAAAGTCCGTGAGGACCACGTCGTGGTCGTCGACGAGTTCGTTCAGGCTGGCCTCTCCATCGACGTGCAGTGGCTCGTTCGTGGCTGTACCTGTCTCAGATCGACTATCAGTTGCCATCACCACTACGTACGAGCCTGGGCTAATTAAGAGTTTTGGGTAAAATTCACAATACCGCTCAATTATAGTGTGAGAGAGCGACTCTTGGAGAGCGTATTAAATCCGAAACTCAGCACACCGGCACAAATCAGACTTTCAGGGGGAAAGAAGGGAGTTAGCTTTCGACGGTGGGGGTCGAGGTTTCAGATTGCTCGTATTTGTCCTCGAACTCGCTGATTAGCTGGCCCATCTTCGCGTACCAGTCGTTGAGCATGCGCTGCATATCGTCGGCGATATTCGAGGGATCTGTCGGCTTGTAGACGTGGTAGTAACCACCCTGATCGTAGTTCACTTGCTCTTTCTGGATAAATCCTGCCTGCAGGAGCCGTTGGACGGCACGGTAGGCGGTCGACCGCTCGCGGTCGACTTTGTCGGCAATCTCGTCGATGGTCAACGGCTCGTCGGTCTGGACGAGTTGTTGGAAAATCTCCTTGTCGAGCTGCTTGAGGCCGTGGAAACACTCGAGGAGCCCCTCACACGCCATGTCCTGCTGCAGTTGTTCGGACATCGAATCTGGCATCTGTATCACCTCTATATACGTGCCAAGCTCTTAAAAGACTTGTGCATGGGTTGCACAATTTTGTGCCACATCGACGAGAGAGAAGCGGGCGCGTTCGGTCGTCTGCTGAAACGAGACACACGAACGGTTTCCGCGGGAGAGGGGTATGGATGACAGCAAAACTCAATCAGTCAGCGGTCGTCGCGTGTCCATTCTGAGATGTACGTAGCGAGACGACCGACGTGTAAATGATCGCAAGCGCAACGACGACTGCCGCACCGATGACGAGGACCAGCCCGATCAGTTCGAGGGTCGGACTTCCGACGAGGGAGCCGATTTCACCGATCCCGACCGCAGTCGCACCGACCAGAAGCATTCCGCCGAAGTAGATTTTGATGCCGTCTGCGTCGACAACAGCGGTCGCGGCGGAGCCAATTCGGGCTCCGAGTGCGCTGCCGAACAGGAGCGGAACGACGATGCCGAGGTCGACGCCGCCGCCCTGTCCGTAGAGATAGCTTCCGAGACCGCCGGAGAAAACGATCTCGAAGAGATCCGTTCCGACCGCGACGGGCACTGGGACGCCGATGGCGTAGATCATCGCGGGCATCCGGATGAAGCCGCCGCCGACGCCGAGAAAGCCCGACAGGAGCCCTGTCGCGAAGGCGACAGCCGTGATGACCCACACAGAGACGCGGACATCACCGCGGAGGCTCACCATCGGCGGGATGCGGACTGTCTCCTGGATCGTCTTGGCGATTTCGGGAATTTCGTATTCACTGAGGTCCTTGTCGGCAGCCTCGTGGTCAATCCCGCCGCCGCCGTCACCCTTCATCGCGTCGCGAGTCACCATCGCCCCGACACCGCCAAGCAAAACGACGTACGCGACACTGATGAGCCCGCCAGCCAGCCCCAGCGATTCGAGGTAGTAGACGCTCGCGCGACCGGCCTCGATGCCGATAGTCGTCCCGGTGATCATGATCACACCGAGTTTGTAGTCGACCTGCCCGAGGTCGTGGTGTTTCAGCGTCGCGATGACTGCCGTCCCGAAGACGAAGGCCATCCCGCTCCCGACCGCGACAGGTGCGGGATAGTCCAGCATCAGCAGCGCGGGCGTGACGAGAAAGGAGCCGCCCATCCCGAAGAATCCGAACAGAACCCCGACGACGAGCCCGAAGCCGACGAACAGCGCCAGCATCTCGGGGCTCGAATCGAGGATCCCGAGCCCGCCGAGGACGCTACTGACCACGACTCTCACCTCCGACGAGCAGTTCCATGACGCGAGGGCCAAGAAGCCGTTCGAGCCCGCCGTAACCCACGTACAGCACGACCGCTTCCAGCAGAATCGTCCCGATGAGCAAGGCTGTCTCCGGATCCCACGACGGTATCTCTAATCCAGCCATCTATTCACCCTCCGATACGCGAGTCCGGTAATTCGGTATTGGCACATTTCTACTCAATATAGCCTACAATACCCCTCTATAAAACGGTTTTGGGATAACTGTACAATACTATATCCCCATAACCTTCCTGAGAGTATCGATAAGTTATGAGTAGGATATGCTGCCAGTCGCAGCTGTCGGACCTGTAAACAGGGACACAAACGTATCACGGACCTTCGTCACACGAGTGTCGAAATACCATTCGTTCGACAAAACAGTATTCGTGATTCGGGACGAATTACCGGATATGAAGGCACTCTGTGCGACGGATCTTTCGGCGGCGAGTGAGGCGGCAATCGAGAACGAAACTTGCCTCGAGTGTCTGGATCGTATCGGTGTCGGTACGATCCATCTCGTGACTGTCGTCCCGTCGAACGTCCACTCCGGAATGCCGGGCATAAATTTCGACGAACGCCGTCAGCAGGGACTCGATAGCTACCGGAGTGTGATCGAAGCCGCCGGCTTCGAGGTGGAGACCCACGTGGTTCGGGGGACTCCCTATCGCCGGATTAACGGTATCGCCGAGACAGTCCGGGCCGACATCACGATCGTCGGATCGCGGGGCAAGAGCCCGCTGGAAAACCGAATCATCGGATCGACCGCCCGCAACCTCGCGCGGACGACCGTCGTCCCGTTGCTGGTCAACCGCGTCGAACGGGCGACCGACACCCCCGAAGTTCTCCGTGAACACCTCTTTCAGCGGATCCTCTTCGCGACGGATTTCTCGGAGAACGCCGACCGCGCCTTCGACGCGTTCTCGTATCTCCGACATGCGACCGAGGAGGTGACGCTCGTCCACGTTCGGTCGCCGAAAGACAGGGGGTCCGACGACGATATCGATCCGCGCGAACAGCTGTCCGAGCGCGCCGAGACTCTCGAAAATTGGGGGATCGAAACGCGAATCGAGTTCCGAGATGGCGACCCCGCCGAGGAAATTCTCGCCGTCGAAGACGAGGTCATGCCGTCGACGATTCTGGTCGGTTCGCGAGGACGAAGCCGCATTCGCCGACTCCTGTTGGGCAGCGTCTCAGAAGATATCGTCGCGCAGGCGTCGGGTAACGTGTTTCTCGTTCCCCCGCCGCGGGCTGTCTAAACCGGTCAGAAAACGGACAACAGAACGGTCAGTCCGTAGCCCAGGCCCAGCGACAGGGCCAGCGACCCCACCCACGCGCCGATGGTCCTGAGAATCTTGGTCGAGTCGATGGCGTCCCCGCCGCCGACGGCCGCCCCGCTTCCGATGATGGCGCTGACGACAATTTCATTGAACGAGACGGGGACGCCCAGAAGGACGGCCAGTTGGGCGATGAGGAAGGATGGGACCAGTGCGGCGATGGACCGACGCGGACCCAACGAGGAATAATCCTGTGACAGCGACTTGATCATCCGCGGTGCGCCAGTCCAGGATCCGACGAGCATCCCGAGGCCACCGCCGACGAGGACGGCCAGCACGGGAATCATCTCCAGGTCGCCCAACAGCGGAAGCAGCGGCCCGACCGCGAGACCGACCTGACTCCCGCCCGCAGAAAAGGCTACGAGCGAACCCAGCGCGAGCAGAACCCGCCGCAGGCCGGCGTTCATGTCCCGTCTGATGTCCCACGATACGAGTGCGGCGACCGACGCCGCGACGAGCAGCGAAACGGCGACCGGCACCGCGAAGCCGTCGATTCCGGCCGTTCGCCGCGCGAGTCCAGTCAACGAGTCCATCGAATCACCGGGGCCGAGGTAGGCAAAGTTGACGTTCGCTAGCACTGCACCCACCAACCCAGCGAGGACGGCGACACTGTACCGCTCAGGAGCGTCGTCTCGCGGGAGCACGCTCGCGATTCCGTAGGCGAGGCCGCCGCCGACAACTGGCGTCAGTACCCAGACACTCCCGATCTGGAGATATTTCGGCCAGACCGGTTTCCCGCCGAGGGCGATGCCGACGCCGATCACTGCCCCGGTGACGGTGAAGGCTGTGGCGATGGGATAGCCAGTCTTGATCCCGACAGCCATGAGGCCAGCCCCGATCAGCAAGACGGTGATGACACCCGTTGCCGGAAGACTCACGCCGCCGATGAGGCCGCGACCGACGGCTTTGGAGACGTTCGCGCCCTGAACGACTGCGCCGGCGAAGCCGAAGATGCCGACGATAAATGCCGCCCGCATCGTCGAGATGGCGTTAGCACCGACCGCGGGTGCGAATGGAGTTGCGCCGCTGGATCCGGCGCCGATCACCCACGCCATGAATAGACTGGCGAGGCTAGCGATCACGAACAGTGCGAGTAGTGAAGGCTGCATTAGTGACGTGAAATGAAATCGCGGCTCAATCTGCGCGCGTTGCCGTCGGGCTGGATTCGGCCGCGTGACTCCGCCAGTATCCCTGGATGTACGCACCGACGAACATCCCGGCCAACGCCCAGAGGATGGTGACGTTACCGACGCCGAGACTGGCGTAGGCCGCCCCGGGACAGATTCCAGAGAGGCCCCAGCCGACGCCGAAGATCGCGCCGCCAACGAGCACGTTTCGGTCGAACGGCTTCAGCCGACGTTCGTACAGATCGCCGGTCAGCGGTGCAGTCGATCGAATTCGGGGCATCACCGCGAAGGCGATTCCCGAGACGATGGCGGCACCGAACATGACGAACACCAGCCCGAAGTCCTCGAACTGGAGAAAATCCAGCACGACCTCCGGACGAGCCATCTGGCTGAATCCGAGTCCGAACCCGAAGATGATGCCACCGAAGAGAATCAGCGGCATGAACAGTGGGTGGCGGTTTTCGCTCACGTGTCGCTCCCTCCGTTCGCTCCCGTTCGCGTTTTCTGAGGCCTCACTTCGCTCGCGCCTCGCTCTGCTCGCGTCTCGCGCATCATGGGCTCACCCCCAGCGCCGCGACGAGTTGTGCGGTTCCGATCGCGACCAGCAGGAAGGTTGCGACGCCAATCAGAGAGGTTTTCGAGGCCGAACCGACGCCACAGACGCCGTGGCCAGAGGTACAGCCTTTCCCGATCCTGGTTCCGATCCCGACGAGGATTCCGCCGACGAACAGTCGCGACGGCTGCACGTCTGTCGACCAGAACGTCACGCCACCGACCTCGTACAGTTGGCCGGTCGTTCCGGGCTCGTAGAGCGATGTGGTGACGAGGCCTGACTGGACCGTCGCCGCGAACAGCGTCGCGCCGAGGATGATCCCGAGCGTGAAGACGACCCGCCAGTCGCGCGAACTGACGTACTGCTGGAACCGCGACTGGTCCGAGGCGTACGACAGCGTCGATTCGAGGAACGTGCTCGCGCCCGCGGGAATCCCCGTTCCGACGTAGATGACGACTGCACCGAGGCCGACCAGCAGCCCACCGACGGCGTACCGGCTAATGCCGTTGGGAAACAGTTCTGCTGCCAGTTGCAAGACGAGTGGATCAGCTACCATCGGCGGTTCAGTCACCCGCGAGCGATTCCTGGCTCGCGGCGCAGTTGTTCGGGCCGAGTTCGAGCGTAAAGGCCTCGTCGTCGTCGACGGCGTTCTGACCGAGGTTCGTCGCGATGATCTCCTCGTAGTTGGCCGGCCGCGGCGGCATATCCGAGAGGATCAACTCGACGAACTCCTCACTGTCCATCGTCAGCGCGTCCATCTCCTCGACGAGGTCACCGATTGGCGCGGTATAGGTGCCGTCCTCGGCGGATTCTGCGGCATCACTGAAGTGCGCGCCGCCGATCAGGGTCTCATCAGGGAGAATCAGCACACGCTCCTGAAGCGACTCGTAGAGCATGCGCGCGGCGTCCGGCGCGCCCTCGTCGCCCTCTTCGAGATCCGGGCGTGCGACGCTCTCGATGAACAGTCCGTCACCGGTCGCGAGCAGGCTGTCGTCGACGAGATAGGAGGTCATCCCGGTCGTGTGCCCGGGCGTGGCGACGGTCTCGATAGTAGCGTTACCGACATCGAACGTGTCGCCGTCCTCGGCGGTCGTCAGATCGTCTGAATAGGTGACGCCACGGTCGACCGCAGCTTCGGGGATGACACCCTCGACGCCGTTTGCGTCGAGTTCGCGGACGCCCGAGATGTGGTCGGCGTGGATGTGGGTATCCAGCGCGTATTGCAGGTCGACGCCAAGGTCTTCTGCGTCGTCTAGATAGCGGTCGGTGAACGCGCGGAGCGGATCGATGATCGCGGCTTCGCCGTCGTCGTAGAGCAGATAGCCGAGACAGCCAGAGGAGGGTCGCTGGTACTGGAGGAGCGTCCCGGCACCGTCGTAATCGGTGACTTCGACAGCCTCGTAGATGCTGGCCCAGCCGTTCATCCCGTCTTCGAGGTGGTTTACGTCGTATCCACGTTCGGCGAGCGTGCCCGCGACGTACTCGCTGGCTCCGCCCTTCGCACACAGGACAGTCACTTCGCGGTCGGCAGGAATCTCGTCGAGGATCCCCTCGTCAATCTCCTCGTCGAGAAACTCAAAATAGGGGACGTTGATCGAGGAAACTGCCTCACCATCGATGTGCCATTCCTCGTACTCCGACTGCATGCGTGCGTCGAGAAGCGTGAGATCCTCGCCAGCATCGATGCGGTCTTTCAGCGTTTCTGGTGTGATCGTCTCGACTTCGACATCGGGAGTTGGGAAATCTTCCGGATTCATGTCGTACACCCTGGTGTACTGGATCGACGTACAAAAGGGTTTGCATAGAAATGCACTATTCTTACAATACAGTATGTCCCAAATCTCAGGATATGGCGTTCTTCAATGCCCCTAGACTGTAAATACTGCCTCAAAGCGGCGGTCTGTGACCTATAACAGTTCAGAGTTTCCACAAGAACCAACATTCTTATAACCGTGGCTGCGATATTGTACGATAGCTCCAATACAAACCATCGGAGCAGATTACCAATGAGTACGGAATTCAACGTAACGGAGACGCTCGACGTGAAAGGTGCATCGTGTCCCATGCCAGTCGTGAAGACGAAGTCTGCCATCGACGACCTGGCAGAAGGCGACATCCTCGAAGTGCTAGCGACGGATGCTGGCAGCATGAGTGATATCGACGGCTGGGCGTCGGGGACCCAGGGAGTCGAACTCGTCGAACAGGAGGAAGGCGAGGACGTGTACAAACACTACGTGCGTAAGACGGAGTGACGATGAGTACGGATACACCAGACGCCCCAGCCGACGACGCCCCCTCGCGTGCGGAGTTGGCCGCACGCGTCGACGAACTCGAAGAGTCACTTGCCGAGGCCACGACAGAGGACGACGACAAGAAGATGAGCATCATCGCGACGAAGGGAACGCTGGATATGGCCTACCCGCCGCTGATCCTCGCCAGCACCGCCGCCGCCTTCGGCTACGACGTGACTGTCTTCCACACCTTCTGGGGCCTAGACATTCTGCACGAGGAGCGCTCGAAAAATCTCAAACTCAGCTCTGTCGGCAACCCCAACATGCCCCTCCCCAACGCCATCGCGGCACTGCCCGGCATGGATCGGGTGACGACGAAGATGATGGAGCGGCGGATCGAGGACAACGACACCGCGTCCATCGAAGAGCTTCTGGAAACGAGCCTCGATATGGGTGTCGAGTTCCAGGCCTGCCAGATGACTATCGATCTGATGGATTACGACGAAGATGATTTCTACGACGGCGTCACAACTGGCGTCGGCGCAGCGACTGCGCTCGAAGATATGGCTGATTCCGATATTCAGTTGCTCGTCTAACGCGATGAATACACTCGATACACTCACATCCCGGATCGTCGACGCAGTTGCCGAGGCGGACGGTGTCGAGAAACGATTGCTCGACCCGCCGCTGGCCGAAGTCGTCGACCTGGATGCCCTCGAAGAACTGATCGGAGGGTCGACGACGTCGACCCTCGAAATCAGGTTCACCTATCGCGGTCACGAGATCATCGTCGACGAGGACGGTCACGTGCGAATCGACTGAACTGGAGTCTCGATTTCTTGCTGGAGACGGGTGAAGCTTACAGGATCGGAGAACAGCACTGCCTCCGTCCACTGCTTAAAAACAGGTATCGCCGTCCCGTCAGTCCCACTCGGGTTCGAGCGCGTCGAGCAGTTGGTCGATTTCGGACTGCGTGTTGACTGCATGGACGGACGCTCGAATGGCATTCGGGTGTGGCAACGCACGAACGACAATCCCGTACGATGCGAGCCGCTGGACCGTCGCTTCAGGAATATCCACGTCGATCGTAACGAGCCCAGATTCGGGCGAGACGGGACTAAGAAGTCGCTCGTCGGGGACACCGGCGGCGAGTTGTCCAGCCAGTTCCTCGATCTGTTCGGAGATTCGACCGACACCGACTTCGTCGATCGCATCGATCGCCTCGGCCAAAGCGACGTGTGAGGCGGGGTTCGACGAACCAATCTCGAATCGACGGGCACCAGCCGCGAACTCGAAAGAATCTGCGGTCGGTGTCTCGACAGTTCGGTAGCCGACCGTTCTGGGCGCGAGTGAGTCGGCCACGTCGCGGTCGACGTAGAGAAAGCCGCCGCCCCACAGTCCCATGAGCCACTTGTGGCCCGCCGCTGCGACGGCGTCTGCCCCCCACAGTTCGACATCCATCGGTAACTGTCCGGGCACCTGGACGGCGTCGACCAGGGCCAGCGCGCCGGCCTCGTGGGCGATATCGACGAGTTCGGTGACGGGTAACCGAGTGCCGTGGGTCCAGGTCACCGCGCTGAAACACGCCAGGCGCGCACCCTCGACAGCCTCGGCGAACGCGACGGGATCGATGCGGCCCGCCTCAGTTTCGACGACGCGAACCTCGACACCCTCCCGTTTGAGTCGCTGCCACGGGAGCGTACCAGCAGGGTGTTCGAGGTCGGTCCGAACCACGGTATCGCCGGGTTGCCAGTCGATTGCATTCGCGATAGCGTTGATGCCTGCAGTCGTACTCTCGGTGAGTGCAATCTCGTCGCCATCTGCACCGACGAAATCCGCAACGCGTTCGCGCGTCCGGTCGTACGCGTCGAAGGCCACGTCGTAGGGATCGTTCCGAGCACTCGTCTCGTACTCGTGTGTCTGGACAAATTCGTCGGCAGCCTCGACGACGTACTGCGGACTGGGGCCGTGTGCGCCGAAGTTGAGGTAGATGTCCTCGTGCAGGGCTGGCGTATCAGCGCGAAGTTCTCTCGGATCCATCGTAGTCCTCCGAATTACTCACTGTATTCGGCGACCAGGTCCCGAAGTAACTGCTCGGTCTGCGCTCCGCGGCGCTGTGTCACCGGCCTACCGTCGGCGAACAACACGATGGTCGGGGTACTCTGTGCGCCGAATTCGATCGCGGTTTCGAGATTAGATTCGACATCGATGGTCAGGACCGTCGCGTCGGTGTCGGCAGCAATCCGTTCGAGAATCGGCGTCATCTGCTGGCAGGAGCCACACCACTCCGTGTAAAACTCCACGAGCGTGAGGCCACCGTCCCGGACAATCGCATCGATATCGTCGTCGCCAAGCGAAACCACACCGTCAGTCTCTGTCGTCTGTGTTGCCATGTGAGTACGCTACACTCCGAGTGGGTAATAGTCTTGGGAATATTGTGCAATATATGCGAATTACGTTTCGTCGGTGTGCTGGTGGCCAATCGCGCCCGCGAGTGTCAGGAGGTAGCCGAGTCCGTGCTGGACGTCCGGATCACGCAGCCCACGAATCAGGCTGACAGCGCCGACCTGCTCGGGGGGATTTCGCTCTGCTTCGCCGAGGCCCGCAAGCAGTGTCTCGATGCCATCGCGGGTGTCCTCGTCCGCGGCGGTCTGTGCAACCTCGCCGAGCGCGGCGCCGGTGCCGGACAGCGACCTGACCATCTCGTCGTCGAGGGCAGCAGTCGCCAGCGAACCGACTTCGGCGAGTTCAGCCAGTTCGTCGAGCGTGCCGCTTCGCTGAAGGGTCAGCAGCGTCTCGACAGCTTCTTGCAGGTCGTCGCCGTTCTCACCGACTGTTTCCGCCAGCGCGACTGTTTCCTCGGTTGCGAGACCGTCTGCGGATTCGGCAAGCGTCGACCCCGTCGCCGAGAGTTCGCGCACCATCTCGTCGTCGAGGGCGCTTTCGCCCAGCGAGAGCACGTCTAACAGTTCGTTGATTGCGTCGAGATGGTCGACGAACTCGGCGACCGCTTCGGGATTCTGTTCGATGGCCGCTTCGAGCTCGGACCGTTCTGAGAGTTGTTCGTCGGACATGGTCAGAGCAACCCTCGTGCGGTGAGCCAGTAGGACTCGTTGTACGCCAGTTTCGACCAGTGGAGTTTCTGCGAGGGCGGTGCTGGCGACGGCGGGCTCTCGTAGTCGAACTCGACGAACGACGCCGCGTCCATCCCCGTCTCGATGAAACACAGCGTCTTCCCGTCGTAGATCGCAGTCGCCGGTCGCCCGCGAATCTCACTGGCGAGTCGCTGTCCGACGACGCCGGCCTGATAGTGGGCGACGCTGCCCGCGTTCGGGACGCCGGTGTCGGCAGTGTCACCGAGAGCGTAGATGTTGTCAGCGGCCTCGGCTTCGAGCGTCCGCTTGTCGACATCGACCCAGCCGTCGTCGCCCAGCCCTGCCTCCTCGATCAACTCGACGCCGCCGTGGGGTGGGATCGTTACGAGCAGGTCGTAGTCGAGGTCGGAGCCCTCCATCGAGGTGATCGTCTTTGCGTCGGGATCGATCTCCTCGGCGTTGAAGAAGGTCTCGACCTCGATATCGCGTTCGTCCATGATCGGCCGGGCCCACTCGGCGATGTGGGGGTTGCCGTGGACGCGCTGGATGGGGTACGTGTAGGTGATGTCGATATCGTCGCGGAGGCCGCGCTCGCGGAACCAGTCGTCGGCCATGAAGACGAATTCAAGCGGCGCTGCCGGACACATGTGCGGTGAGCCGATGACACTCAACACGAGGTGGCCGTCGGTGAACTCAAGTAGTTCCTCCCGGAGCGCGGTCGCGCCAGATTCGCTGTAGTAGTCGTGTCCACCCTCCGCGAGGCCGGGAATTCGTTCGGGTTCGAGTGTCGACCCGGTCGCGAGTACGAGATAGTCGTACTCGACTGGCTGTGGGCGGTCGCGAAACCGCAACTGCTGGCCGTCGGTATCGATGTCGGTCACGCGGTCGATCCAGAGGTCGACGCTGTCGTCGACGAGTTCGTCGAGCGGACGCCGACCATCGTCCGGTTCGCGCTGTCCGAAGGGCACGTACAGCCAGACCGGCTTGTAGACGTGCTCCGGGTCGTCGTTAATCAGCGTGATTCGAACGTCGCCGGCGGCCAGTTCGGAGTCCAGTCGCTCCGCGAGGTCGTTCGCGAGAACGGTCCCACCAGTTCCGCCACCGAGGATGACGACGTGTTCGGTCATGCTTTCTCCACGTAAAACTCCGTGTAGTCGTCGAGTTCCTCGACCGCGAGCAGTTCGTTTCCGGCCTCCTCGGCCCACTCCGGAACGTCGGTGAGCGACTGCTCGTTGTCACTCAACAGTCGGATCACGTCGCCGGACTCGGCACTCCGAATCTGTCCGATGAGATCCATCAGTGGACCGGGACAGGCAGCACCTCGTGCGTCGACGGTTTCGTCGGGTTCGATATCAGTCATGGCTATCTCACAACTGAAAGTACGACCCCGCCCCATTAATATTGTACTATTATTCCAAGATTGTGAAAACGCGTCTCGGGACGTGGCGGAGGGATACCGTGGAGTCCTGAGTCCAGACCACGGAGTCCCCGTTACTGCTCGCTGAGGGAGTGCCACGCCTCCGGAATCTGTGTGTAGATCACCGCGTTGTCGACGAGCGCGTCGACTGGAATGTACTCGTCGATGGCGTGGACGGTGTCGGTCCCGAGGGCGAATTCGACGGCTGGAATGTCCGCGTTCCGCAGCGTCTTGGCGTCGCCGCCGCCCGTTGCGCTCCGGCGGAAGACCCGTTCGCTCGTCACCGCTTGTGCCGTCGACGCGGTCGCCTCGACGAGCGGACCGTCGGGTGCCTCGGCAGTCCCGACACTCCAGGAGACATCGGCGATTGTGATGCCCTCACAATCGGCGACGCAGGAGCGGATTTCCGAGAGTAGAGTCGGCGTCTGCACACCCGCAGTCAGGCGGATATCGATCTCGGCGCGGGCGGACTGGGGGACGCTATTGATCGCGTCGCCGCCTTCGATGACACCGAGGTTGATCGACGGATATCGGAAGAGTTCTCTGGCGATATCCTCGCCCATCATCGGGGTGTAGTACTCGACTGATTCGTCGATGATCGGGTCCACCGCAGTATCGATGTCGAGTTTCTTGCTGCCGAAGCGGTTGCGCAGCGTCTCGATCGCGTCGTAGAGGCGGTCGATGGCGTTGACACCGAGTGCTGGACGTGATCCGTGGGCACCCTCGCCGCGTGCTTCGAGCGTCAGCCAGATGCTGCCACGGTCGGCGACTGTCACGGAGTGGCGACCCATCTCACAGGTTGGCTCGCCGATCACACAGGCGTCGGCGTCGAGATGGCCGGAGTCCAGCAGCGCGGGTAAGCCGGCGTCGCCGCCGACCTCCTCGTCGCTAACCAGCGCAACGAGGAGGTCGACCGGTGGTTCGGTGTCAGTCGCTGCGAACGCCCGAATCGCGAACAGCATCGATGCCACTGCACCCTTCATATCGGTCGCGCCGCGGCCGTAGACGAGACCATTGACGTGCTCGCCGAACGGATCACGAGTCCACGACTCGATGTCGAACGGCACCGTATCGAGGTGGCCGTTGTACAACAGCGTCCTGTCCGACGCGCCCGGGACGCGAACGAGCAGATTCGGCTTCGCCGGATCGACCGCGAAGCGCTCGACGTCGACGGGAAGTGGGTCGAGAAATCGCTCGATCTCCTCGACAATCTCGCGCGTGTCGCCGGGTGGGTTCGACGTGTCCATCGCGAGGAGATCGAGCGCCAGTGTGACGAGATCCTCTCGGTGGTCGCGGAGGAACTCGGCCGGAGTGGCGTCGCTCATGCGTCGAGTTTCCCCGCCAAGACTTTCGCCGCCGTGAGGATCGGATCCCAGACGGGACTGAACGGCGGCGCGTAGGCCAGATCGGCGTCTCGCAGTTCGGACACTGTCAGGCCACCGGTCAGCGCCATCGCGACGGTATCGATCCGCTTTGCTCCCTCCCGACCGACGACTGTCCCGCCCAGGAGCGTGCCGGAGTCGCGGTCGGCTAGCAGCGTCACGGTGAGTTCCTCGCCGCCGGGGTAGTAGTGTGCCCGTGTCGATGCCGAGATCGATACCGAGACGGGATCGAAGCCCGCCTCGCTCGCGCGCTGTTCGTCGACGATCCCGGTCCTGGCAGCCCCGAGATCGAATGCCTTGACGATCGCTGTTCCGGCAGTTTCGCCGACGGGTTCCGGATCGCCGGTTACGGTCTGTCCGATAGCACGGCCCGCGCGGTTGGCGGTCAACGCCAGCGGGACGTGGTCGGGGTCGCCGGTCACGACGTTCCGGGCCTCGGCGTTGTCGCCCGCCGCGTAGATATTCTCGTAGTTCGTCCGACCGTACTCGTCGGTGGCGATGGCACCGGTTTCGCCTACCTCGATGCCTGCCTGCTCGGCGAGGTCGGTGTTCGGTGCGACTCCGACCCCGACGATCACGATATCGACCGCCCGGGAGTCGTCTTCGAGGGCGACGCGCTCGACGGAACTCTCTCCCTCGAAGCCCGACACTGCGGTGTCGAGATGGAGGTCGACCCCCTGTTCTCGCAGATGTTCTTCGACGGCCTCAGCCACCGTATCGCCGAATGGCTGGAGGACGTGTGGTAGCATCTCGTAGAGACTGACATCGAGGCCCCGTTCCGACAGTGCCTCGGCCATCTCGATACCGACGTAGCCGCCGCCGACGATGGCCGCAGAGTCCGGCGACCGCTCGCTGACGTACTCCTCGATGGCATCGGCTTCGTCCATGTCGTGAATCGTGAACACCCCGTCGAGGCCCAGCCCGTCGAACGGCGGTTCGATCGCGGTTGCTCCCGTCGCGACGAGGAGGTGGTCGTACGACTGCTCGAATTGCTCCCCACGACCCTCGACCGTGACAGTTTCGGCCTCGGGATCGATCCCGACGACTTCGTGGCCCGTGCGCAGATCGATCTCTCGCTCCTCGCGAAACTGCTCGGGCGTCACGGTGACCAGATCGTCGAGGTCCTCGACTGCGCCTTTGACGTAATAGGGCATTCCACAGGCGGCATACGACACCCACTCGCCTTTCTCGAAGACGATCACGTCCATCTCTGGCTGCTCGCGCTTGGCCTTGCTCGCAGCGCTCATCCCTGCAGCATCTCCGCCGACGATCACAAGCGTGTCGCTCATGTTTTATCGTTGGAACGCCGCGCTCAAAAGAATTTCGTGGTTTCCACAATACCACAACTGCTCCTACCACCAGTCGTCCCGGGCGGGATCATCCACAGTTGGACAGCGCGTACTCTTCGTCGGTGCTCGGAGTGCTCAACTCCCGTTCTAGGATTGTGCGTACTGGACTGTGTCCGGTCCGGAGGCCGGAGTTCGGGCTCGTTCGATTAGGAACCGGTACCCAAAGTGATTTTGCTCTGTGGACCCAATACAGCACACGAATGACGCTCCCAATCGACCCGACTCAGATCGATCCGGACGACATCGGCGAAGAACAGACGACTCTCGAGATGGGCCACGAGGAAGCAATCGAACACGTCCGTGAGGTGTTCTCCGACGCGGGATTCGGCGTCCCCGTCGAATTCTCTCCCTCGGAGATGCTCAACGAGAAAGTCGACGCTGGCCGGGACCCGTACTACGTGCTGGGTGCCTGCAACCCCGAGGTTGCCGACCGTGCTCTCGATGCGACAGACAACAAACTCGGTGCCCTGATGGCCTGTAACGTCGTCATCTGGGAGGAAGAGCCCGGGAAACAGCGAGTCTATCACGTCTCGATCATGCGTATCGCGCGACTCGTCGGGATGGCTCCCGACAACGAGGAGATGGCAGATATCGTCGCCACCACCGGCGAACTCGTCGACGAAGCCTTCGAGAACCTCTAAGATGGGACATCACACGTTCGATGCCGACCGTGCTGACAAACTCGAAGACGCACGGCAGCGATACCGGCATCTCTCCGCTGAGGAACTCCTGTGGGCACTCTCGGCCGACGGGGACGACACGGTCGCAGACCTCGGCAGCGGGACCGGATTCTACACTGACGACGTTGCGCCGTCGGTTGGGCGGGTGTACGCTGTGGACATCCAAGAAGCGATGCACGACTACTACCGAGAGAAAGGTGTCCCCAACAACGTCGACCTCGTGACCAGCGGAATCGACGACCTCCCGCTGGAAACCGACAGCCTCGACGCGGCGTTCTCGACGATGACCTACCACGAGTTCGCCAGCGAGCTAGCGATGCGTGAACTGTCCCGGGTGCTCGACGAACAGGGTACCCTCGTCGTCGTCGATTGGGCGGCCACCGGCAGCGGAGACCACGGTCCGCCCGTCGACGAGCGATTCTCTGCCACCGAGGCCGCAGATGCACTCCGGCAACACGGATTCGAGATTAAATTCGAGGCGGTACGACCGGAGACGTTTCTGCTGGTCGCGAACGCGGAATAGCTGTCCGCAGATCGGAAGGTGGTATCGAATTGGCCCTTCCGGCTGCAATGCAGGGACGAAGTTCTGGCTGGTGAGTTCCGAGACAGCGGAGACACGATTCAGAGGGCACTCTGCCGCGACGACGGGCATGGACCCACTCGTCGTAGGTGGTAGTGATCGGAACCGATACGCGTATCGCGCAGCCGACCATGTGTACGATCCACACATAAGGAGAGCTTACACTGCCTGCACGAACGGAAACGGAACGTGTTGGCGACTGGGGGCGGAATTAGGCTCTTTTTTGCGCTGCGAACGATTCAAACGGTGCCCAACCCAAGCGCTTGTTGTTCACAACGGCAATCACTTGGCACCGATTACCGTTGCAGGTGCTATGTATAACAATACAACTGGGAGTTGTGACTCTGGTTGCTGGAATACCCAGCAGTTAAAATGACTGACTCAGATAGCTCGCAAACAGTTCCAGAGCGCATAGCAGCATCGGTGCGGAATCAGTTCGACTCGGAGGACTCTCGTCGGACATTCTTGCAACGCACGGCGGCAGCAGGTGGCGGGTTACTCCTTCTCGGAACCGGCACCACCTTCGCACAGCAGGACGACGAGCAGGCCGAAGAGCCGATGTTCGACGACCAGCCCAACACGGATGTCGACGTCCTCAACTACCTACTTCCGGCCAAACGGCTCCAGCGGGACCTCTACGCCCAGGCTGTCGAGGAGTTCTCCGAGGGTGACTTCGGCGATGACCAGGAGAGCGAGGATACGACCACGCCCGGTGAGGACGAAGAGACGACAGACGAGGAAGACGACGGAGCTACCGCACCTGAAGACGAGGAAGACGGAAACGAGACGACGGCCCCGGATGATGAAGAAGACGAGAACGCGACCGACGCTGGCGGTAACGAAACCTCTGCGCTCCAACAGACCCAGCAGGCGTCCGGCAGTCTGTACGCTACTTTAGAGGAGATCAGCAGTCAGAAAGAACAGCACGTGACCGTCCTCGAACAGACTGTCGAACTGCTTGGCGGCGGAGTCACACCCCAGCCAGGGGGCGATATGACCCGGCCAGAGCAGGACGACAACACCACGGAAGAAGAGGACTCCGAGGATACGGCCGAACAGCCGGATGAGGACGATAACACGACTCAACAAGACGACGAGACGGGCGGTACCGAGGGAACGACCCAGCCAGAGCAGGAACAGAGCTTCGAGTTTGAGTTCGAGGATGCGGACGGGTTCCTCCAAACGGCCGCGGAAGTCGAAAACACCATCGCGGGTGCACACCTGGGTGCGGCCGGCTACATCGAGAGCCCGGACCTTCTGAACGCGGTGCTGTCGATCTACGCTGTCGACGCTCGCCACGCTGGCGTCGTCAACAGAGCCGCTGGTCAGCCGGCGGCCCCCGAAGCCTTCGAGCAGGCGCTCTCCCAGTCTGAAGTTCAGGATACTGTCAGCCAGTTCGCCGGCGGAGGCGGTGCTGATACCGGAGTCGGCGGAGACGAGGAAGATGATACCGGCGTTGGTGAAGACGACGGAACGGACGGCAACGAGACTGAAAACGAAACGTGACCAGCAACGTCTCGTACCTGTTCAGTAGCTAACTCTGTCAATTCCACGCCCGACTTTTTTATACGGCCGATTTGTACCCGGGATACTCTCATCAGAGAGGTGGGCCGTGGCGGGGCCGCCGTTTCGAGCAGGCAGTAGACCTTAGAGGGCAGCGGTCGATGATCGGGCGTGTCCGGGGAATACGAGATCGATCATCGACTGGGCGACAGCGCAGAGAACGTTCATATCGGCGTCTGGGACAACTCGCTCGACCCCGTCTGCTCCGTCGAATCGGGGGCAGTCGTGGAGTTCGAGTGCCGCGGCGCGCCAAACGGCGCGTTCGACCAAGACTCGACGGTCGAAGACCTCGAAGCGATGTCCTTCGAGGGACATCCGCTGACCGGCCCCGTCGCAGTCGAGGGAGCACAACCGGGCGACGTGCTCGAAATCGAATTGCTCGACTTCGAGCACAAAGGCTTCGGCGTGACCTACTTCTACCCCGAAGCAAAAGACAAGGGACTGCTCCCCGCCGAATTCGACAAACCGGGCCTTCACATCTGGGACCTCGACGACGATGTTGGGAGATTCGTCGACGGTATCGAGGTCCCGCTCGATCCGTTTCCGGGAATCGCTGGTGTCGCACCCGCCGACGACGGCGAACACAGCACGACTCCACCGCGCCGCGTCGGAGGGAATCTGGATATCAAACATCTCACCGCGGGATCGACGCTGTATCTTCCCGTCGAGGTCGCAGGGGGGCTGTTCAGTATCGGCGACTGTCACGCCGCACAGGGCGACGGCGAGGTGTGTGTGACGGGAATCGAAGCCCCCATGTTCGTCACTGCACGGCTGACCGTCCGGTCGGATCTGGAGATCGAACACCCACAGTTCGAGACGACTGGGCCCTTTACTCCGACCGGGAGCGACGAGTCGATGTACGCGACGACGGGAATTGCCGAGGATCTCATGGACGCGACGAAACTGGCCATTCGGCACATGATCGACCATCTCCACGAGCAGCGCGGATTGAAGCGGTCGGAGGCGTATCTCCTCTGTTCGGCCGCTGTCGATCTGAAGATAAACGAGGTCGTGAATCAGCCGGCGTGGACGGTTTCAGCGTACCTTCCCGAGAGTCTCTTTCCAAACTAGCCACAGAATCACCCATCAGGACCGATTGCGCCGTCGACTCCGCCCGCCCAGCCCCAGAGAGTGGGAACTAGCCCGTCTCACTCAGAGTTTGTCAGCCTTACGCGCCTGCTCAGAGCGACGCTGGGACTGATCGAGGCGGTTCGAGGCGGCGTTTGCGACCCCGGGCGGGAGCGAGTCACGTGCCGCTTCGAGTCGGGATTGGACGCGTTCCAGTCGTGTCGCAACCGCTTCGAGTTGCTGATTTGTATTGGCACGGTCGTTGGATCGCGCTCGTTCGGCTGCTCGCTCGGCCGCTTCGACGACCGCTGCAAGCGCCTGTTCCAGACCGCGAATCGCGTTCTCCGGGCCGCCAGACTGTCCGTTTCCTGAACTCGATTCGTCGTCGTCGTCGGTATCGCCCACATCCACCTCGTCCGCGGCGGCGGCGACCTGCGCCCGCGTCTCTTCGGCAACGTCGGCGAGGTACTCGGCGAGCGAACCCTTGCCAGTTTCCGGGCGCTCGATCCGGATCTTCTCCTCGGGGTTGGGATTGACACGAACCGCGCCGATCTCGTCGTCTACATCCCGGACTTCGGCAGTGAACGCGCCACCCTGATGGACGTAGACGGCGTCGGGACCGGATAGCGGGGCGTCGTAGAGCCGACCGGCGAAGTCGTCCTCGACGGCGAATTTGCGCAGATCGGCGTCGGACTCACGTGGGTCGACTTCGAGTTTCGTCGCCTTCTCGTTTGCGACCACAGGAATCTCCCCATCAGCACCCGCGAGGTCGGGTGTATCGTCTCTCGTAACAGTAATGGTCTCGCTGTGCGGGGCAACGCCCGCCCCGTTGATCGTCAGCCTGTGTTCACCCTCGGGGACGTTTTTGAGAACCGCCAGCCCCTGAAAGGTCGGGACGGCCACGGGATCACTCTGGAGGAGCGCGAACATCTCGAGCGGGGACTCGATACTCGCTAATCCGTCGCCTTCGGGAGCGTCCTCGGAGGCGACCACGTTGGAGACTCTCGCGACGACCTGATTGGCCTGTGAGGGTGGCGCAATCGCGTCGTACCGGTTGGCGAGGGCTTGCCGGTGGTCCGTCTCTGTAATGTCACTCGCCGGTTGCTCGTACCGGGGGTCTTTCCACGGGACACCGGTGGTCGTGATATGACTAGCAACGATATCTTCCGCAAACTGTGGGATAGCGAAGGGAAAACTGAGCTGTTCTCCCGCGAAATTCTCGATATGTTCGAGGTCGGCGGTCGGGAGCAGTTGGTAGCTCTCGTCGGCGTCGCTCTCTCTGCCCTCGTACTCGAAGTACAGCCCCGTCTCACGGGTCGGCAGGTTCGTGGGGGGAGACTGTAGCGCGTCGAAGGACTCGATGACCAGGTCGTCAGAGACGAGGTCGGACTGCTCAACGGAAGGCAGGTCGGGGTGTTCGTAGATCCGGTTGCCGTCGAGTTCGGGAACGAGATACGGAAGCGCCAGTCCCTCGTCGCGCGGCAGGCCGTACGCAAGCGGAATAGCCGCCAGATCACCGAGTTCGTCGACGACGCTGTTCGTGATGTCGGCGATTCCGCCGTCTAGCGGGAGCCGCTGGAACCGCGTCTCGTCGTCGTTGAGAGAGAGCCCGCTGGAATGCGAGCCGAGTTCGGAAAGCAGTCGTGGCTGTTGGTCGGGGTCGGGATCCAGATGTTCGTTGTTCGGTGCCGACCGGGAGTGGGCGCTGGCGACGTGTAACTGGGGTTCGCCGCTGTCCGTGTCGACGAAGACCTGCAGGAGTTCCCAGTCATGCCAGTGGAAGTTGGTGCTGAACTGATCGAACGCGGAGTACAGCCAGAACTGGACGACGGCCAACGGAGCGTCCTCGTACTCGACGACGTGATAGAAGACACTCGGTTCCGGCGGGTCCTCACTGCCGCCCGCGTTGACGTACCCCTCGAACGCATCGAAGCCGTCGACGATAGTCGAACCGTCCTGTTCGCTCTCGAACTGTCGAGGATCGGTCGGGAACCACTTCTCGTTGGTATCGAAATACAGCGCCGGCGCGAACTCCTCGGCGAGACTCTGCGCTCGCTCGCCCTCGACTTCGTTCGTTTCTCCGTCGTCCCCGCGGTCGAAAAACGAACAGCCTGCGAGTGCGGCGACACCCCCGCCCGCGACTCCGGCCAAGAGTTTCCGACGATTCATCGACGAGTCCGACCTATCGTCCATGTTTTCCTCTCGTGAGCCACCCTCCGGAAGATACGAGTACAGTTGATCGCAAATGTAGCAGACTCATAATTCCAAGTTCGTACAGCGGGGAGGTCAATAGGTCTTCTGGCAGCAAGCGGTTTCGATCCCCGCTCTCGCTGACCGCGACTCGACACTGCGACGGCCCGGACTCACTCGATATCCTCCGGTTGCGTCCCAACTCCCTCCGGCCAGCCAGTCGGTTGTGCTGCGGTTGGCTCGGCATACTCTCGTTTGAGTACCATCGGCGTCCGTTCGAGCGAGAGCACGAGGTCGTCGTCCTGATTGTACGCCCGAAGTTCGGTCGTGACAATACCGACGTGCTCGCGCGAGTCACTCTCGTGCTTGTCGAGGACTTCCGATTCGGCGAAGATCGTATCGCCGTGATAGACCGGCTCGTGATGGCGGATTTCGTCGTAGCCGAGATTCGCTGTCGCGTTGGCGGAGATGTCGATGACGCTCATCCCAACTGCGAGGGCGATGACGAAGGTGCCGTCGACGAGGCGTTCGCTGAATTCGGTTTCGGCGGCGTAGGCCTCGTTGAAATGCATCGGGTTGAGGTTCATCGTCAGATTCGTGAACCAGACGTTGTCCGTCTCCGTGACTGTCCGGCCGTAGGGATGTTTGTAGACGTCCCCGACGGCAAAGTCCTCGAAATACCGGCCCTCCCAGCCGGAGACGAGCCGACGGTCGGTCTCCTCGTCAGTCATCGTCCACCCACCCGTTGCGTGCGAACACTCGAATCATCAGTTCCCGACTACGAACGGCGGGTTCTCAAACGTTGTCACGACGGGACAATCAGTCAATCATTTCAGTGAACGGGCTGAAACGGAGTGTATGCAAACGCTCTCACCTACGGCCGCTGTCCGGCGGGGGTACCGATGGTAGATCTGGTTCTCTCTGCGTCGCAGTTGCTGCTGGCGGTGTTCTTGGTCATCCTGAACGGCTTTTTCGTCGCTTCGGAGTTCGCATTCGTCCGCATCCGCTCGACATCTGTCGAACAACTCGTCGCGGAGGGGCGTGCTGGTTCCGGCACGCTTCAGGATGTCGTGGCAAATCTCGACAACTATCTGGCCGTCACCCAACTCGGGATCACCATCGCCTCACTCGGTCTCGGGTGGGTCGGTGAACCCGCTGTGGCCGCGCTGCTCGAACCCGTGCTCGAACCAATTCTCCCGGCCAGTCTCATCCATCTCGTCGCCTTTATCGTCGGTTTCAGTGTCATCACATTCCTGCACGTCGTCTTCGGAGAACTGGCCCCGAAGACGATTGCCATCGCGGAGGCAGAGAAACTCTCACTGTTCGTCGCGCCACCGATGAAGTTCTTCTATTACATCTTCTACCCCGGCCTCGTGGTGTTCAACGGAACGGCCAACGCCTTCACGCGGATGATCGGCATC
The DNA here is from genome assembly GCF_037080055.1 of Halovenus anhuiensis. NCBI lineage: Archaea > Methanobacteriati > Methanobacteriota > Halobacteria > Halobacteriales > Haloarculaceae > Halovenus > Halovenus anhuiensis. The sequence goes on along the minus strand of NZ_JBAOJI010000001.1, from coordinate 219,532 downwards.
CCGCCGGCCTCGGAGACCGACGAGACGCTCGGTGAACGCGAGATCAGGCGAGTGCTTGCGAGATCCGGTGAAGAGGGCCACATCGACATGGCCGAAGTCGACATGATCGAACGGGTGTTCGACCTCGACGACACCATCGCGCGCGAGGTGATGATCCCCCGACCCGACGTGGTGAGCATTCCGGCTGACGCCTCGCTGACGGAGATTCGCTCGACCGTCAAAGAGACCAAGCACACTCGCTATCCCGTCGTCGAAGGCGGAAACGACGACCAAGTCCTCGGATTTCTCGACGTGAAAGACGTGATGGAAGCCACCGATAACGGCGACAACGGGTCGACGGCCGAGGATCTGTCCCGTGAGATCATCGTCGTTCCCGAGACGATGCCGATCAACGACCTCCTCCTCCAGTTCCGGGACGACCAGCGACAGATGGCCGCGATCATCGACGAGTGGGGGGCGCTCGAAGGGATCGCGACCGTCGAGGACGTCGTCGAAGCCGTCGTCGGTGATCTCCGGGACGAGTTCGACGCCCAGGAAAAAGAGCCGGCGATGCAGCGGCGAGATGACGGTGCCTACGACATCGACGGGAGCGTCCCGCTGTCGCTTGCCAGCGAGACCCTCGGCGGCGAGTTCGAGACCGACGGATTCGACACCGTCGGTGGAATGGTTCTCGAACGGATCAACCGCGCTCCCGAAGTCGGCGACGAGGTCGAGGAATCGGGCTATCAGTTCGAGGTGACGGAGGTGGACGGAAACCGCATTCTCGCGGTCGAAGCGCACCCAGTCGACAACTCGGACGACGACGAATCCGAATAGGGTGCGATTTGCTGGATTCGTTCCGAAACGAGTCCGCACATCCGGGCGTGTAACTAAATTGACTCGGCGACGAATAGACAGTGATGAGTGAGAACCCACTCAACAATCTCGACCGCCGCATTCTGCATCTGCTGCAGGTGGACGCTCGCGGAGCCTCTGACACGGACATCGCGGCGGAAACGGACGTAACTGGAACGACCATCCACAACCGAATCAAGCAACTGGAAGAGGAGGGGATCATCCTCGGCTACAATCCAGAACTCGACTACGAGGCGGCGGGCTATCCGATGCAGGTGTTGTTCATCTGCTCGACAGACCTCTCCAACCGGTCGGAGATGGCGGAGAAAGCCCTCGAAGTTCGGGGTGTCGTCAACGTCCGGGAGATGCTGTCCGGCGAGGAGAACCTCCACGTCGAAGTTGTCGCCGAATCGACCTCCGAGATCGAGGAGAGTACCGACCAGTTAGACGACCTCGGTCTGCGAATCGTAAGTAGCGACATCCTGGCAAAAGAACACATCCAGCCGTGGAATCACTTCCATCAGGAGTTCGCCACCGAGGACGCCGACACACCCGAGGAAATCGGTTCGGACGACGAGTAGCCGCCCGCCAAGTCGGACGATTTGTTGGAGATCTGAATTCCGACCCGCGCTCTCCGTTCCATCGGCCCCTCTTCCTTGGAAATGTCAAACAAACCCTCGGCCTCACTCGGAAATGTAAAATACATATAATTATTTCAAAAAAGACATTAAGTCGGTTCGGCTCAAGGGGTAAAATATGGCATCATCGAACGCAGCGAGATTGGGTGAGACGTTCGAGCTCTTGGAACATCCCTACCGACGGTACGTGTTGTACTACCTGCGAACACACTCCGGGGGAGTCGACATCGAGACCCTCGCAGCAATGCTCGCCAACGAACTGGACGGTCCATCCGTGACTGGGGGACGAGAGACGGCCGGACAGATCGAGATCGCCCTCCATCATAGGCATCTTCCGCACCTCGCCGATGCTGGCCTCATCACGTTCACGCAGGACGAGCAATCGGTCGAACTCGAAGGGATGAACGGCCACGGCCCGTTTGTAGAGGAGGCCGCACGTATCGACGGCTATGCGAATCCCGACGCGAACGAGTGAAAACAAGCCTCGATCACAGTCGCTCCATCCACGACGCTGTGCCGGGTTTTTTTGTCTGTCGAATTGGTTCAAAAAGAGGGCCAGCCCCCACAGCGGGCCGGCCGCGACCAGGATGAATGCAATGATCATTGGCCCGAAGAGACCGTACGTACTCAGCCCGATATCGTTCTGCAGGACCGCGAGAACGACGCCGGCGACGATCAACTGAAAGAACAACCGGTAGGGAGCCAGCGCCGAACCCGGATCGCCGACGAACCGTTCCACTGCCAGCCCAACACCGAGGACAGCACCGAGCAACGCGAACAGCCCCAGATACGGCTAAATGCGGTCGACGACCCGCGAGCCAAGACTCTCTCCGGGAAGGGAATTGCCGGCGGACATCAACTACTCACCCCTTCGGTCTGGCTCGATTCGGTACCCGACTCCCGGACGGTGCGACGCGAACTAACCGGGACCGGCAGACGCTGTGTGGGTGGGCCGGTCGCCGACGCTGTGAGTCTCATTGCAGACTCCCCTTGTGAATACCCGATCATAAACCGCGGAAACTGTTCAGTGAAATTGAATGAAATGCAACGGTTCTCCGACGGTTGCAGCGAATTTCGACCCGAACACGGACGTGAAATGGACTGCAACTGTCTCGAAACCGCTCCAAAATCGGGAGGTGAAAACACTCAACCTTCGAGATTACGACGTTTCGCTCGCCGGTGGGTTTATGCTTTTACCAGATGACAGATACTGATGGTACGGTACCGTACCACACAACGGGAAACAGGGATATGACAGAGACAACATTCGCAAGCGACCAGTGGTGGGAGGCGTATCGGGACGTGGTCAACGAGGACACCGAGATGACGATGCACGGGCGGGACGCGTTCGACGAGAATTTCCTAATCGGAATCGGAGAGCAGCACCATCTCATCGAAATGGACGACGGTGCGGTCGAGACTGTGCGGACCCCGGGACTCGACGACTCGTGGTCGTTCGGCGTCGTCGGACCCCGAGAGGCGTGGGAGCAGTTCGTCCAGGAAGTGCCGCCGGCACACCACAACGAACTGTTCGCCTCGTTTTACCGGACGGCAGTCAAACAGGAGGAGGGCTATTTCGACCTGATCGGCGATCACAAGAAAATTTTCCAGAACTTCCGGTCGTTCCAGCGAGCAATCGAACTGATGCGAACGACCGAAAACGGGAGAACGCCGAAAACGGAGGGAACGACGCGGCCGCCGGAGGCCACCGACGCCGCAGAGGGTGGGTTCGTGACCGTCGAACTCGACGGCGTCGATCATCGGATCTACTACGAGGCGGCCGGTCCAGAGGACGGGATTCCGCTGCTCTGTCAGCACACCGCCGGTTGTAACAACCAGCAGTGGCGCCACGTCCTCAACGACGAGGAGATAACCGACGAGTTCAGGGTTATCGCCTACGACCTGCCACATCACGGCAAGTCCGTCCCGCCGTCGGGGGAATCGTGGTGGACCGACCAGTACGATCTGACGGCCGAACGATTCACCGACACCATCGTCGGGATTGCCGACGCGCTCGATCTGGCCGATCCAGTCTTCATCGGATCGAGCATGGGCGGAACAATTACGCTCGAACTGGGCGACTGGTACCCGGACCGCTTCCGGGCACTGATCGGGCTGGAAGTCGGCCTGTTCACGCCCGGATTCTACATCGGCTGGCTGGACCATCCACATATCAACACCAACGACGTGAACTCGTGGGCGACGTGGGGGCTGATGGCGCCACACAGTCCCGAGTGGGCGCGCCGGGAAACGCTGTACAACTACGAACAAAGTGCTAACGGCGTTCTGAAAGGTGATCTGTACTACTACTCGGTCGAACACGACTACCGCGAGGACGCCGCAAATATCGACGCGACGGCGACGCGGATGTACCTGATGAACGGGGAGTACGATTACCTGACCAACCCGGACGACGCCCGGCAGGCGGCCGACGCGATCGGCGAGGGCGCAACGGCCCACGAGATGAAAGCGACCGGCCACTTCCCGATGGCTGAACGGCCGCATCTATTCCCCGAGTATCTGAAACCGGTGCTGGCGGATATTCGAGGCGACCGAGCAGAACCGCTGCCCGAAGTGTTCCGTCCGGAGGACTTCGACGTGGACGCAAATCGGTGATCACGATGACAGACTCACTTGATCCAACGACGTACAGCGGCATGCCGCAAGGAGAACAGATACCCGCACCACAGATCGTCAAGGACGCACGCGCGCTCGTGATCGGCTACGAGGCCGACCCCGAGGTGCTGGAGTCGGTGCTTCCGCCGGGGCTGGAACCCCATCCTAACAATCTGGTCCAGATGAACATGTACCGGGTCCCCTCGGCGACACAGACGGGCCATCTGCCGCCGTACTCACTGACCTATCTGACCGTCGAGATTGCAGATCACGATAGCTCGGCGCTCAGCGAAGCAGGCGGTGAGATGTCGATTCCGGGGCGATACTGGGTCGGCTACTGGAACGACTCACCGGAGATGCAATCGTTCGTCCGGGAGACGATGGGTATTCCCTGCATGCCCGGCAGTTGCACGTGGGAAGAAGACGGCGACGAACTGACTTCGACGCTAACTGTCGACGATGAACCTGTAATCACGACGACGGCCTCGGTCGACGACGACCAGATCGACACGCTGTCGGGCCATCTCAACTACTACGCGCACCGGCAGATTCCCGATCCAAGCGGCGGAACACCGCAGATCAGCGAACTTGTCGAGATTCCGATTCCCTTCATCTGCGAACTGGCGAGTGCACAGGTCTCTGCTGTCGAGTTCGACTTTCCCGAGGGGTCTTCGTTCCAGCAGTTCGCCCCGATCGAACCGCTGTCGACGCCATCCGTACTGTACGGGACGATCACGATCACCTACTCGCAGGGCAGACCGGTTCGGGATTACCTGAGCGAAGAGTAGCTCCCGCGGGGAGTTTATTTCGCTCGAACCCCTATGGACGATAATGGAACGGCCCGCGTCGACCGGCAGTGAACCAGCAGATGCTACTGATCTTCGGTCGGATTCTTCGACAGCGAACGAGCGTTCCGGGGTGAGCCGTACGTCCGCCGACAGTGCGGAATCGATCAGCGACGCGGCGTTGGTCGTCGATGGCGTCTCGAAGCGGTTCGGGGGCGACGACGGCGTCCTCGCAGTCGACGACGTGAGTTTCAGTATCGACCGCGGCGCTGTCGTGGGATTGCTCGGCCCGAACGGCGCGGGCAAGACAACCCTGATCAAGTCGGCGCTGGGGATGGTGCTCCCGGACGAGGGGGATGTTCGGGTGTTCGGATCGGACGTGACCGACGGTCGCCGCACAGCCTACGCCGACGTGGACGCTATGCTCGAAGGCGCTCGCAACGATTACTGGCGGCTCACGGTCCGGGAGAATCTCAGATACTTCGCGACGATCAGCGGCGTCGACCCCGACTCGGTCGCGGACCGACACGACCGACTGCTCGACCGTCTCGACCTCACCGAGTACGCCGACACGCCGGTTCGGAATCTCTCGCGAGGGATGAAACAGAAAGTCTCGCTGGCGAGCGTGCTCGCGGGCGGTGCGGAACTGGTCTTTCTGGACGAACCGACTCTGGGGCTGGATATCGAGTCTTCGCGGACTCTCAGGGCCGAACTCAAACGGCTTGCTCGCGAGGAAGGGCTGACAATCGTCGTCAGTAGCCACAACATGACCGTCATCGAGGACGTGTGTGACCGCGTGATCGTCATGTCCGAGGGGCGAATCGTCGCCGACGACAGCGTCGAGGCGCTGCTCGCTCGGGCGGACCGTGATCTCGTCAGTATCGAGAGCCCAGAGATCACCCCGGCGACGGTGCGGCGCATCGAAACCTGGTTCGACGTGGCCACAGTCGACCGCTCCGCGAGCGGGTGCCAACTCGATATCGAAGCCAGCGGCGAGGATCTCTACGATCTGATGGATCTGCTCCGCGAAGCGGGCGTTGTGATCGACCGAATCGAGACGCTCGATCCGACGCTGGAAGACGTGTTCGTCGAACTCACTGGCGACGGAAGCGGAATCAGTTCCGATAAGGCGGGAGGGCTACGATGACGGAAGCAGACCCAGTGGTCCCTGGGGCCGACGAGGAATCCGGGCCACGACCGGCGACGTTCTACCACCTCGCGCGGGCGGTGCTGTACCGCGAGTATCTGATTTTCGTCCGATACCCTGCCAACGCAATCGGTGGCATCGTCGTGTCGTTGATTTTCTTCGGCATGCTGTTCTACGGCGGTCGGTTGATCGCCGGGCAGGCGCTGACTGACTCGCTCGACGGCATCATCGTCGGCTACTTCCTCTGGACACTGTCGGTCGGTGCCTACTCGGCAGTCTCGAACGATATCGGCAGCGAGGTGCAGTGGGGGACGCTCGAACGGCACATCACGACCCCGTTCGGATTCGCACCAGTCGCCCTGATCAAAGGCGTCGCCAAACTCGTCAGAACATTTCTCACCTCGGCGGTGGTGCTCGCGGTCATGCTCCTGCTCACAGGCAGATCTCTCAGTCTCGATCCGCTGACGGTGATCCCGGTTGCAGCGCTGTCGATCACCTCGGTGCTCGGACTCGGCTTTGCCGCCGGCGGCGTAACGGTGCTGTACAAGCGCATCGGCAACTGGCTGAATCTCCTCCAGTTCGGTTTCGTCGTGCTCATCTCCGCACCTGTGTTCGACCTGCCGTGGACCAGAGTGCTGCCGCTCGCACACGGCAGCGCCATGCTCCAGCGAGCGATGGTCGACGGTGTTCGGCTCTGGGAGTTCGGTTTGCTCGATCTCGGGCTACTGGTCGCCGTCGCGGCGGGCTATCTGCTGGGGGGCTACGTCGTCTTCGAGGTGGCCACACGGCGAGCGAGGCGACTCGGCGTCCTCGGCGATTACTGAGCGCTACGTCTCCTCGTCGGCCAGATCGATCACGTTTTCGCGACCGATGCGGAGTTTCTCGATGGTGTCCTCCTCGGCCAGGTCCGAGAGCACGCGAGACGTTTTCGAGGGCGACCAGTCGAGTCGGTCTGCGATCTCTGCCTGCCGGATGCGACCGCCCTCGGATTCCAGCAGCGACACCACCTGATCTTCGTCCGTCGCTAGCTCATCGAGATCCGCTGTCGCTGCCTCCGATGTCGTGGACTCGTCGATTGGGGCCGTTGTGGCCCCTGAAGCCCGTTCGTCGAGATGATCCTCGTTGGAACGGGACTGCCAATACCGGCCGTAGGTGATGCCGGCGACGACGAGAACGAGAACGACTCCGGCGACAGCGAACAGCGTGGGGGAGGTCCCGCTGGCGGGCGTGTCCGATCCGTCGTCAGTCGTTCCGGAGCCATCCGTGAAGACGACTTCCGGTCGTTCGTTCTCGAAGGAGGCTGGCCCGTTCCACTGGAGTTCCCCGCTTCGCTGCCGGTCCGGGGTCGGGTCGGTCGATTTTGTGTCGTACTCGCCCGGACCCTCGATGATCAGGATGTCGTCTTCTTCGAGGAAGTAGCCGCCCCGGAAGACATCGCCAACTGTGACCGTTCCCTCCGCAGTCTGGGCAAACCCGTCCCAGTCGAAGCGATAGGTCACGTATCCCCATCGCCGGGGTGCTTCCTGGACCCCCGTCTCGCCCTCGAAGGCTGCCGCGGTCATCTCCCGGTTCGTCGCCGTCGCTGCGTTTTCGACGACGCCGGTCATCTGCTCGCGGAACTGACCGACGTACTGTGAGCGATTCTGCTCGAACTCTTCCTGGAACGCTGCAAATTCTTCGACATCCGTGTCGGTTTCAAGCGCCATGCGGATCGTCAACTCCCACTCGGCGGAGCCATTCTCTCGGATCGCGATCCGGGTCGTCGTCGTATCGGTTTCCGGCGTGGATTGGGTCTGAATATCGGGCGAGGACTGGGTGAATTCGACGCTCGCGATGTCGGTGCTGCTCGGAGTAGTCCCAGCGACTGGGCCGGCAATCGTCAGTCCGAGCAGAAGCGCGGCAATCAGCGCGAGCGAACTCAACTGTCTTCGACAGGTAGGCACTGCCTGTGGGTTTTTCTCGGATCAATATAAATACGACGTTGAACGGGCTGCAAACGGCTGAAATTCGCTGCAACTGTGGGCAACTCGGGGCAAAGAGCCGGGAGTATCAGCCCGGTTAAAGTAGGTATGACATCTATCGATCGGTAATGAGTCAGCTCAAACCTGCCGCGACGGTCACCGTCACCGTGGCCGTCGTTTTGGCACTGCTGTTCCCGGCAGGGGCCGCTGTCGGTCTCGTCGACACGGGCTCTGATTCGGGAACAGCAACACAGGACGCAACAAACGGAACGGAACTCTCGGTGGAAGTCGGAGAACAACTTTCGACGGTCGTCACGACGACCAGCGCTGAGATCCGAACCGAGGCCGAAAACGTCGGCTTCGATCAGCGGTTCGAGCAGGCAAACGCGACCGAACGCGCCGACCTGATCGCCGAGCGAGCGGCTGAACTCGAAAACCGGTCGGCGGAACTCAAAACAGCGTACGCAGCACTGACAGAGTCCTACGAGCAGGGAGAAGTCAGTACGGACGAGTACGCACAGCGAATCGCGGCACTAAGCGGGACGGCGACCAACGTCGAGAAGAGCACCGCTCGGCTCGAAGCACGGGCGGCAGATCTCTCGGATGCAGAGCGTCGAGCAGTCGGTATTACCGAGGACGACCTCGCGGAAATCACCGCAGGGATCAATCCCCTGACCGGGAAAAGCGCTGCCGCAGTGCTCGGCCAGTTCACCCAGGGCGGCGCCAGTGAGATCGAGATCGAGGTCGGCGACCGGATCGAACTCTCCGTCGAGAGCGACGGCGAGCATTCCCGGCAGTTCGAGCGACCTCGTGAGGACGACGACTCGAATTCGTACGACATCAACCAGTCTGCCGCGCTAAATATCGCCGAGGCGGAACTCAGCCGACCCGCAGAGGAGTGGGCGCTGACCGGCATCAGTACCGACGACGGAGCCTACGAGTTCGAGTTCGCGTATCAGGGCCCCGGCGAGGGCGAGGCTGAAGTCTCCGTCGACGGATCGAGCGGGACGATCTTCGAGTTCGAGGAGTCGATCGAAGCACCCGACGACGATGACGACGAGGAATCAGAACTCGAAGACCTCGCGATCAACGTGGTCGAGGGAGAGCCAGCACCGGGCGCGAATGTCACGCTCGCGGTCACTGGTGGCGGGGAGCAGGTCTCGAACGCTTCGGTGCAAATCAACGACGAGCGCGTCGGTGAGACGGACGCTGACGGCCAGATTTCCGTGACCCTCCCCGAGAAGGAAGAGATCGATATCGGCGCCACCCTGAACGATGCCGAGGGTGAACTGGAATTCGAGTTCGAGGACGAAGACGACGAAGAACTCGCCGCGACCGCAGACATCGAGGGTGATACAATCACCGTCTCGGTCGGTCTCGACGGCCAACCGGTCGAGGGTGCGACTGTCACGCTCAACGAGAACGTGACGAACACGACCGGCCCAGACGGAACGACTTCGTTGACCTTCGCCGAGAATGAACTCGAAATCGACATCGAGTACGACGACCGCGAAGCCGAACTCGAATACGAACTGGACGAAGAAGACGAATCGGATGAGGAAGAAGAAGAAGAGGAAAACAGCGAAGAAAACGAAGAGGAGGAAGATGAGACAGAGGAGGGAGAAGACGGCAAGGAAAGTGAAGATGACGAAGAGGAGGGAGAAGACGGCGAGGAGAGTGAAGATGACGAAGAGGAGAGCGAGGACGACGAAGGAGAAACCGAAAACACCGAAGGGGACGATGAGCAGGAAAAAGAAGAGGAAACTGAGGAAGAAACGGAAGACGGCGAAGAATCCGATGACGACGAAGAGACTGATGACGATGACGACGACGAGGGGGAGAGCGACGATGACGACGACAGCGACGACAACTAACCTCGCCTGAGTACTCCGGCGGTTCTCAGTCCTGACGACTGATCAACCGAGTACACGGTTACCCTGTCCAGGTTGCTGTATCGGAGAACAAAACGTTTCATTGACGGGACCACGTAGGGATCGTATGGTCGAGCAGGTTACACTCTATCGGGCGCCGTCGACAGTCGCCGATGCCGGAGAGATTGCGGGGTGGCTCGACGACCGGATCGAGCCCTCGGTCGACGTTCGCGAGCGGTTCACCGCGACGCGGGCCGACGACGAACTGGCCGAAGAGTTCGCGAAAACGCGGGTTCTCTCGCCGTACGACCGCGACACCGGAAACACGATGCTGGGTATCGTCCGCTACGAGCAGCGAGCGCTCGATTCACCGGAGCAGGCAGGGGGCGTCATCTACGACGGCCTGGCGGTACAGCGCTTGCTCGGCGAGCGACTCCCCGACGGCGAGCGAGGACTGGATCACCTGCATATCGTTCTCACGAGTCGGGCACTCGGGACGTGGGGCGACCACGACGGCAGGTGGCACAAACGTGTCAACGTGCTCGGCCAACCAGCCTTGGTTTCAGTTCCCGGATTGTACGAAGCACCGGCCAAACCCGAATCCTACTACAAAGAGAAACAGAAACATGCGCTGGTCTCCGGGGACACGCCGCCGCGGGAAGTCCTCGAATCGCAGGTCGAGGGCGACTTCCTCGTCGAGGACGACCCGCGGACGACCGACGCGCTGAAAGGCTACGTTCTGCAGGCGTTCCACTATCTCGAAACCGGCGAGGGATTCTGTGTGACTGATGGCTGTCGACTGGCCAATCCGCACCGCCAGCCCGGAGTCATCGACGCGCAGCTCCGGGACCCCGAGTTCTGCTCGAAGCACAACGACTTGTACAGTCCGTAATCGAACGGCGGTGAGTTCTCAATCGGGCACCTGACCGCGCGCGCTGCGAACGAATCCCAGCCCCATAGTCTCCGTTTCGAACCCGAGAGTCTCGCGTTCGAGCGTGTCACGCGCACTTCGCCAGCGCGCTTCGAGTGCTGCGGCCGGAGACTCCCGAGCGAGTCGACCGCCCGGACTGGAGAATCGCACGAACAGCCGAAAGAGGAGATTGATGGGAGCAGCGAGCGCCCGATCACACCGGCCGGCGTTCATAATCGCAATCCGGCCGCCCGGTGTGAGGTGATCGATCCACTCCGCAACTGCTGTTTGCGGATCTTGCAGCATCCCGATCAGAAACGTCGAAACGATCGCATCCGCCTGCTCGATTGGTGGCCGAGTTGCATCGCCGCGGACGACGTGGACGTTTTGCCACCCACGGCGGTCGATCCGGTCGCGAGCGCCGGCGAGCATCGCCTCAACGAGGTCGACTCCGACTACCGTCCCCTTCGGACCGACCGCCTCCCGCAGGTAGGGGAAGTTCGCGCCGGTGCCACAGCCCATTTCGACGACAGTGTCCCCGGGTGACAGCGACAGCATCCCGACGATTCGCTCGCGCCAGGAGGTCACGCCCGGCGCTGTCGCGATGTGGTCGTACAACTCGGCCCAGCGAGTGTAGAACTGCTGGGTGGGATCGAGTTCACTCATCGAGTTCCCGGAGCGCCGTCGCGACCGTCGGCGCGTCCTCACCGAAGAGATACAGGATCGGCTCGATTCCGTACCCGCCGCTCTGGTAGAGGACAGTCGCCTCCGGATGCTTGTCGAGAGCGTCGGCGATTGCCTGTTCGATCTCGGCGTCGGCGTCGAACTCGACGGCGGTGTGTCCCTGTTCAGTCAGCGTCTCGACTAACTCCTCGCTGTAGCTGACGTTAACGGTTGCGCGGTGGTCGCTGCCGGCGGCCCGAGCGGCCAGCAACACGCTCGCGACGTGCTGGCTGACGCCGAACTCCGGTTCGCCGGGGACCGTAAGCTGTCCGCGGACCGACAGCAGTCGTCCCGGCACGCCGACCACGTCGTCTATCGTCTCGGCGTCGGGAAGGCATTGGACGAGATTTGAGCCGACAGCGGGAATCCGCTGGGGGAATCCCGGCGTGTTTTGGAGCGTTCGGAGCCCTCGCCGGACCGACGCACGAGCGCGATTGGCCTCGCGGAGCCTACTGTCCGGGTCGTGAATGGCAAACTCGCCATCGTAAGAGTCGATTTCCGGGACTGCCTCGGCGTGCAGATCGGCGAGGATGCCCCCGCGTTCCAGTTCTCGGATGCAGATTTCCGCCTCGATCAACGCTTCCGCTGTCGTCATCTCCCCCGTTGCAAGCCCCTCGGCGAGCTGGTCGACCAGTTCCCGGACTTGCTCGGTCTCCATGATCGCCTCGTTACGAGCCACGTCGCCGTGGACGTACTTCGAGACGGCGCTCTGGCTGATTCCCAGGTGCTCGGCGACCTCATTCTGGGTGAACCCGCGCTCGCGTAGTGCTTCGGCGAGCAGCGAACGGAAGGTGGGCAGAAACTCCTCGACGACGAGTTCTTCGACGAATTTCATGGCTCACTGCTCACCGCCGAACTCACGGTCGCCGCCGATCCGGGAGGCCTGCGGACCCTCCTGATTCTGGTATTTCGAGCCCCGGTCGCTCCCGTAGGGCCGCTCTGCCGGATTCCTGAGTTCCGTAAAGGTCAGCTGAGAGATCCGCATATCGGGATCAAGCGCGACGGGCGCGGCACCGAGATTCGAGAGTTCGAGTGTGATCTGGCCCTTGTATCCGGGGTCGCACAATCCGGCTGTGGCGTGTACGACAATCGCAAGCCGACCGAGCGACGACCGGCCCTCGACGTGGGCGATCAGGTCGGGCGGAATCTCGACGCGTTCTTTCGTCGTTCCGAGGACGAAATCGCCGGGGTGGAGTACGAACTCGTCGTCTTCGTCGATGATCGTCTCCTCGACGTAGTCGTCGACTTCCTGTTCGGAGTTGGGGTGGATGCAGGGGATGTTCGTCCGCTGGAACTCGAGGAAGGTGCGGCCGAGTCGCAGATCGACGCTCGCGGGCTGGATCTGGATCTCGGGATCGTCAAGCGGTTCGATCACGAGGTCTCCGTCTTCGAGGCGGTCGAGAATATCACCGTCGGAGAGTATCATACTGGGTACGCGAACCACGAGAAAATAAAATCGCCGATCCGGTCGGACAATCGAATCTTTTTGTAGCCTGCTCACCGAGTCCGGAGCATGAAACAGGCAATCGTCGCGCGCGCAGACCTCGGCATGGGCGAGGGCAAACTCGCCGCACAAGTGGCTCACGCCTCACTGCAAGCCTACGAGGAGGCAGACGGGGCCGCACAGCGGGAATGGAAAGGTGGCGGTCAGAAGAAAATCGTCCTCCAGGCCAACAGCGAGGCCGAGTTGTTCGAGATCAACGAGAAAGCCCAGGTCGAGCGACTGCCCCACGCCATCGTCCGGGATGCAGGCCACACAGAACTCGAACCCGGGACCGCGACGACCGTCGCCGTCGGCCCGGCGAGCGAACGCGCTGTCGACGCTGTGACCGGCGAACTCTCGCTGTACTGAGATACTCAATCCGTCCTGTCGAACAGCAGTGAGCCGCCGCTGGTGACCAGATAGCCCGTGCCAGTCAGTGCGACCCCTGTTCTGCTGTCCCGGACGAGACCGAGGTCTTTCAGCGACTGGACGACCTTCGAGACCCGAGAAGTGTTCATATCGACAATTGCGACGAGATCACGGCCGTCGCCCGCGTCGTGCAGCGCGTCGAGCACTTCCCGCTGTTCGTTCGACAGCGAGGCGTTGCGGGCCTTCGCCAGTTGTCGCTCGTGATGTTCGGTCAGGAAGCGCTGGAGAAGTTGTTTTTCGACCTCGCTGGTCGGCCGCATCTCCATCGTAACGACGTTGGCGTTGACCCGGAGGTGATGGATCGTCAGGCCCATCTGGTAGCCCACCTCCGTCTCCATCGGTTTCTCCTCGATACCGACAATCGTCGACAGGCGAATCCGAACCGGGAGCGTCTCTGTGTCCGGGTTTTCGAGTTTGATCGTCCGCTCGGTCGTCGAGAGAGTGCGCGTCTCGGGTTCGATTTCGGAGATATCGTCGATCCCTTCGGAGAGATTCGCCGCGACAGTCTCGACGTCGTCGAGCAGAGAGGTGAACAGCGTCTGCTGAAAGTCCCAGCCGATATCGCGCGGGAGTTCACAGACGACGATTTTCCGATCGTCGCGGTCGTCGTTGTAGGCGACGCCGACCGTCTCGTCGAAGACGCCTTCGAGCGGGCCGGGGACGTAGCCTGGCGCGACGTCGACAATCGAGTCGAAGGGGATCCGGAGCGTGTCGGCGACGCCGGTCTGATCGCGCGAGACAAGCACGAGTTCGCGCTGGCCGAGGACGATCGATCCACCGGTCGGCCGCCCGTTCTCGATACCCTGCCCGGCGAATCGCGTCGAGACAGAGACCTGCACAGGTGAGGTGACCTGATCGCGGTACTCGACGGGCTGGTCGCCGGCACCGACACCGGATGATCCCGTCTCGGCGTAGCGGTCTCGCTGGGATTCGCGTCGGCGCACCCAGTCGACCAGAGAAGCACTGACGAGTTGGGAGCCGCTGTCAGCCGACGGCTCGCGGATGTCGAGCGCAGCGGGATCGAACGTGCTCCCGGAAGATGGTTCGATCGGTCTCGGGTTTCGACCGCGGGGTTCGACCTCTTCGGCTCGGTCTCCGCGCCACCGAGCGTCGTACTGGACCGGATCGAACGGTTCGCGCTCGAACGGTGTCGGGTCGCAGACGAGCCGGTACTGCGAATCCTCTCCGCAGATGTCGGGTGCTGCCTCGGGACCGAGCGACCGGTAGAGATACTCCCTGAGTTCGCCGCCGCCGACGCGTGCGAACTCCCCTGCTGTCTCTTCGTCGACTGCAAGCAGGTCGGCGAGTCGCCGCGGGCCGAAGCCGGCCGTCGCGAGAAACTCCCCGGCCGAGGCGCGGAGTGTCTCTGTCGTGATCGACTCCGTGTCCAGTTCCCACGCGTTCGCTGCGGCATCAGTGAGAATCTGCTCGATTCCCGCCACGTCGGTATCGAGATAGGGATGTTCGCCGAGCACGCCGTCGATAGCGGCAGTGAGCCGACGCGACCAGCCGAACGGGATCGTTCGCGCGCCGGAAGCGCCGCCGGGCGGCGACCAGCACGTTTCGCCGACAATCTCCTCGACCGAGCGGTCCGTTCCCGTTTCTTCCTTGCGTTGGCGGGCGTCGGCGAAGCAGTGACGGCAGGCGCAGGGATCTCGTGCGGGAATCTGGACCTCGCCGCGCTCCCAGTCGATCCAGTCCTCGTGGAGGTGTGTCACCTCTTCGGGACGGAGACCGAGCCGGCCGACGAGTGCGATCACGTAGCACGCGTCCCTGCGACGTGTCTCGGATTCGAGAGTCAGCCCGCCGAGATAGAGGCTGTAGAATCCCTCGGGAGAGAGCGCGTCGGCGGGCGAGGGCGTTGACGCCATTGGTGGCAGTGAGGCCCCCCACAATGAAAATCTATCCCTGTCAACCCGGCAGGACTCTCTGGCGATGAGAACGCCCAGCAGTTTCTTCTCGCCGAGCCGTCAAGATCCAGTATGGAATCAGAATCCGAGGAGACGGTCCAAGTCTGGCTCGTCGAGCGGACGTACTCTGACGACGAACAGAATCTGATCATCCTCACCTACGCGACGCCGGACGGGAGCCAGTACTTCCGCAAAGAGCGGGCGCTCACGTCCTACACGGACACGCGGGCAACGACGGCAGCGGTCGAGGCGGAGCCAGAAAATCTCGGCAGCGTCGACGACGAACAGTTACAGCAGCGGTACGCCGCCGAAGCGGAGCGGATGGCCGACGTTCACGACCCCGACGATCCGATCTGATCGGCTCGGCCGGTCAGATTCTCTCGTGGGTGAACAGCATGTGGCCAGTCTGAGTGAGTTTGAGTTTCGTCCCAGTTTCTCGGACGAGTCCTTCCTGTTTCAGTGTCTGCAGGATTGCAGCGAGTTCTTCGGGCGTCTTGTCGAGTGCTGCAATCAGCGCCCGGTCACGGCTATCGTGGGATGCCTGCAGCGCGCGCAAGACATCTTCTTGATCTGCACTGAGCGAGAGTCGTTTGATTTCCCGGACGCGGCGATTGTACTCCCACTGGAGAATCCTGCGAACGAGCGTGTGCTGTCGGTCGGAGACGAGTCTGATTTCGGTCGTCAGCGGCGGCCCGATCAGTTGCAAATACCGGATCGTAAGCGCCGACACGCGGTCGCCCCCGTAAGACATCTGTCTGTCGTCGAGATGGATCAGCGAGGAAAATTTGATCGTCGTCCCTGTTCCCCTGTCCCCGGTGCCGCCAAATTCGAGTTCGTACGGGTGGGCGTAGAGGTCCCGCACCGCTGGCTCCTCGTCTGTCTCCTGTTCACCACGCTCGACAGGATGGGCAATAGCCGCCGGGACACCGTCGAGCATCGCCGAGAGTAGGGCCACGAGAAACCGCCGTGTGGTGATGTCAATCGGCTCGACGACGATGATTCCGCGCTGGTTTCCACGGGCATACGAAAACGCGACGCTGGTATCGAAGACGTTTCGGTAGGCCTGTGGAACGTATCCCGGTGCGATATCAGTGAGTGATTCTAACTCGACCGTAACGCTGCGGTCGCCGCTTTTGATCACGAGTTGGTCCGACCCCAGGACGACTCGACCACTCGCCGGGTCGTGTTCCTCGTTGCTCTCGACGACGAAGCCAACGTCGGTTTCGAGCACTGGCTCTTCGATCTGGCCACCGTCGGCTCTCACTGTCAGCCCCCGCTCCCAGCCGGAATTGGCCATCATTGAATCGATTCCTGCTGTGTACCTAAACTTTCCCGATCCAGTATCAAATATAATAATCATACCGAACGCGGATGTAATGATTGTCGACTCGGTTCTGTTTGGCCCCGTCTACCAGAGAACCGAACCGGAATCCGATCAGGGCCGCGAAATCGCCCGTTACGGCTGGCGAGAAGTGGTATTTTCCGGTGCCAGAAGGGCTTTAGTTCCGAGTCGACAAGCTACGTGTAGCGGTCACGTTGCCCCTTCGCGGGCGTATCTTCGCGATACAGTCCCACGTCGAATACGGAGTCGTCGTGGCTGGCGCATACGCTGCCGCAAGCCACCAGTTTATATGCGAGAAGGACTAACGTGAGGTAAACACAACCGGTGTGACTATCCAATGCAAGGAAATCAACAACAGCAAGCCTACGACAGGGGAATTACGATCTTCTCGCCGGACGGCCGACTCTACCAAGTCGAGTACGCCCGAGAAGCAGTCAAACGAGGCAGTGCGAGCGTCGGTATTCGGACCGCCGACGGCGTCGTCCTCGCTGCGGACCGACAGACACGCTCGCCGCTCATCGAAGAGGAGAGCATCGAGAAGATTCACGAGGCCGACGAACACGCCGGCATCGCGAGTGCGGGTCACGTCGCGGACGCACGGCAACTCGTCGACTTCGCTCGCCGCCAGTCACAGGTCGAGCGCCTGCGCTACGACGAGCCAATCGGCATCGAGACGCTGTCCAAACGGACAACCGATCACATCCAGCAGTACACACAGACCGGCGGCGCGCGCCCGTTCGGTGTCGCGCTGCTGATCGGTGGTATCGAGGACGGCGAACCGCGCCTGTTCGAGGCCGACCCCTCCGGGACGCCCTACGAGTGGCAGGCAGTCGCCATTGGGGGCGGCCGCGAGGACATCCAGGCCCACCTCGAAGAGGCCTACGACCCAGAGATGGACCTCGACGGCGGCGTGACCCTCGCGCTGGAATCGCTGGCGGTCGGCACCGACGAACTCGACGCTAGTAGCGTCGACATCGCGACTATCGATACCGAAACGGAACGACTACAGTCACTCTCCAGCGAGGAAGTGGCCGACTACGCGGCCGAGGCTGACCTCGGAGGTGAAGACGATGAATGAACCAACTGACTTCCCACAGAACCCATACGAACCGGAACTCGGAACGTTCGAGGAGATGAGCGAACAGGACAGCGATGCTGTCGTCAAGACTGGCACCACGACGGTTGGTGTCAGTACCGAGGACGGCGTCGTGATCGGCACTGACCGACGAGCAAGCCTCGGCGGCCGGTTCGTCTCCAACAAGAACGTCACCAAAGTCGAACAGATCCACCCGACGGCGGCGCTGACACTCGTCGGCTCCGTCGGTGGCGCACAGTCGTTCATTCGGACGCTTCGCTCCGAGTCGAACCTCTACGACAGTCGCCGCGGCGAGCCGATGTCGATTCACGCGCTGGCGACGCTCGCAGGGAACTTCGCCCGTGGCGGACCGTTCCTCGCGATCAACCCGATCCTCGGCGGCGTCGACGAGGAAGGTAGCCACGTCTACAGCATCGACCCGGCCGGCGGTGTCATGAAAGACGACTACACGGTCACCGGCAGCGGGATGCAGCTGGCACACGGTGCTCTCGAAGGGGAGTACGACCCCGAACTCTCCATCGAGGAGGCCGAAGTGCTCACTGCGCGTGCAGTGCAGGCCGCAACCGAGCGCGACACCGGATCGGGTAACGGACTCGTCACGGCGACGGTAACCGAAGACGGCGTCGAGATTCAGGAGTACGACGCTGCGACCGATCTGCTGTAATCGGCGATTCGCGGTCACAGGCCGACATCCCTTTCTTCTCGGCACGCATCGCTATCTAACAGCTAATGCGGCAGGCACACCCAGTCGAGCGTGCGGTCGGCATCGAGTACTATCTAACCGACGAGGACGGCACCGGCGGCCACCTGCGCGAGGAGCCCGAGGATTTCCGCGTCCGCGAGCTCGAACAGTTCGAGGCCGAACCAGTCGACGCGCCCGCCGAGAAGTATCCACATCTCCTCGTCCGTGTCACGCTCCGACGCTGGGATACCAACGACTTCGCCCGAGAACTCGCCAACAAACTGGGTATCTCCCGCGAACGCGTCTCGTGGGCCGGAACCAAGGACAAACACGCCGTGACGACACAGCTCTTTTCTGTCAAAGGAATCGCTCCCGAGGATCTGCCGGAAATCTCTGACGCCGATGTCGAGGTCGTCGGTCGCACCGGCCGGTCGATTCTGTTCGGCGACCTCGCGGGCAACGCCTTCGAGATCAGGGTTCGAGAGCCTCCGCAACCGGAGAATGCCACGGCAATTACCGACTCACTCCGAGAGTTCGGCGGCGACCAGGTCGGTGTCCCCAACTTCTTCGGACAACAGCGGTTCGGGAGCCGTCGACCCGTGAGCCACGAAATCGGACTGGCGATGGTCCGAGAAAACTGGGAACGAGCAGTCCTTGCCTACGTGGGTAACCCATCGGAGCGTGAGCCTGAGGAGACACAAGACGCTCGAAAGTTTGTCGACGAGACGCGGAACTGGTCGGAGGCACTCGATCGAATGCCGGGCTATCTCGGCTACGAGCGGTCGATGCTGCACGAACTGGATCGGCGGACCGACGGCGGGGAACAACCAGCGAGCGAGGCGGATTTCAGGGCCGCGCTGGGAGAGTTGCCCGAAAACCTGACGCAGTTGTTCGTCAACGCCGCGCAGTCGTCTCTGTTCAATCAGATGCTCTCGAAGCGGCTGGAGCGGGGGCTGCCGTTCGACGAGCCAGTGGAGGGTGACGTGGTCTGTTTCGCCGACAACGACGGCCCGGAGGGACTGGAACTACCTGATCAGGACCGAACGCAGCGGGTAAGTGCTGATCGAGTAGCGTCAGTACGGCGACACTGCGAGCGGGGACGGGCGTTCGTGACGGCCCCGCTGGTGGGAACCGAAACGGAATTGGGCGAGGGCGAACCCGGAGAGATCGAACGGGAGGTGCTCGCAGCAGCGAATCTCGAACCCTCGGATTTCGAGATTCCCGACGAGTACACCTCGACCGGCACGAGACGAGCGATCCTCGTCCGAACAGATCTCGAACTCAGACAGGATCCACTTGCGCTCTCTTTTGCCCTCCCTCGCGGATCGTATGCCACAGTCTTGCTCCGTGAATATCTGAAGAGTGACCCCGAACAGCTCTGAGAAATTTGGTCACCGGCGACAGCGGTTAAAATCCCAGTTTGGGACCGCTGGAAGAATATCAATCCCCCCGAATCATTAAGTAGCTCGTAGCCTACCATATGTAATAGAGATTCATGACTGATCTTGGTGGATACCACGACAACGTGGCACGGGTCGATCTCAGTGAGGGAGAGGTCGCCTACGAGGGAATTGACGACGAGGACGCGAAGAAGTACATCGGCGCACGCGGGCTGGGGGTAAAGTACGTGTTCGATCAGGGGCCGGATGTCGATCCGCTGGGGCCGGACAACCTGCTGGCCTTCATGAACGGACCGCTCACGGGAACGCAGGTCACGATGAGTGGCCGGATCGCCATCTGTACGAAGTCTCCTCTGGCGGGACAGGTAACCGACTCACACCACGGGGGATGGAGTGGAGCCCGACTCAAGTGGGCCGGCTTCGACGGACTCCTGTTCGAGGGGCAGGCAGACGAACCGGTCTACGCCTACATCGAGGACGGGGAGGTCGAACTCCGAGACGCCTCCCACCTCTGGGGCAAAGGCGTTCACGAAACCCGCGACACCATCGAGGAAGAAATCGAGGGGCAGTACGGCAAGAACCTCTCGATGATGGCCATCGGTCCGGGCGGAGAGAACGAGGTTCGCTACGCCTGTATCGTCAACGAGGACGACCGCGCGTCCGGCCGCGGCGGGACCGGTTGTGTGATGGGCAACAAGAACCTGAAAGCCGTCGTCATCAAATCGTCGACGCAGATGCAGAAGCCAGCCGATCAGGAGACGTTCCGCGAAGGCCACAAACAGGCCATGCAACTCATCCAGGAGTCGGAGGTCACCGCACCGAACGAGGGCGGACTCTCGATGTACGGGACCAACGTCCTGATGAACGTCACCGAGGAGATGGACGGTCTGCCGGTCAAAAACGGGAAGTACTCTTCTTCCCGGTCGATGCGTGAGTCAGAGGACAGCGACATCGACGCCGAGGGCGTCTCCGGCGAGTACGTCCGTGAGAACATCCTCGTCGACGAGCCGACCTGTCACTCCTGTCCGGTCGCCTGCAAGAAGGAAGTCGAAGTCCAGGCGATGCACAAAGGCGAAGAAATGAACGTCCAGATGGAGTCCTTCGAGTACGAATCGGCGTGGGCGCTCGGCCCGAACTCGGGACACACCGATCTCGACGACTCCGTCATCATGGTCGATCGCTGTAACGACCTCGGAATCGACACCATCGACGCCGGCAACACCATGGCAATGGCCATGGAAATGACCGAGGAAGGCAAATTCGACGATCTCGGCGACGGGATCGATTGGGGCGACTCCGAAGAGATGATCGAGATGCTCGACCGCATCGCCAGCCGTGAAGACGACCTCGCCGACCATCTCGCGAACGGTCCAAAACACCTCGAAGAGGAGTTCGACGCACAGAGCAACTCGCTGGCCGTGAAGGGCCAGACGATGGCCGCCTACGACCCACGAGCGATGAAAGGGATGGCAATCGGCTACGCCACCTCGAACCGCGGTGCCTGTCACCTGCGCGGGTACACGCCCGCGGCCGAACTGCTCGGCATTCCGGAGCAGGTCGACCCGCACGAGCACGTCGGAAAAGGTGAACTCTGTGCCACCTTCCAGGACCTACACGCGATCAGTGATTCCTTCGACATCTGCAAGTTCAACGCCTTCGCAGAGGGAATCGAGGAGTACGTCCTCCAGTACAACGGGATGACCGGTCGCGACGTGAGCGAGGAAGAACTGATCCAGGCCGGCGAGCGCATCTACAACCTCGAACGGTACTACAACAACCTCGTCGGCTTCGACGGCGAAGATGACACCCTGCCGAACCGCTTCATAGAGGGCCACGAAGAGGCCATTCCCGCACAGGGCGGTAGTGAGGGTGAACTCGCCGAACTCGACGAGATGAAAGCAGAGTACTACGAGGTGCGTGACTGGGTCGACGGCGTCGTGCCGGACGACAAACTCGACGAACTCGGCATCGACATCGGCCCTGGCACGGGCGTCACCAGCGGTGACTCCGCGGCGCCCGCCGACGACTGATCGCCTCTAGCGCTTCAATTTTTATGAGCAACGAACACGACTTCGAGTTCCGAGTAGAGTCCCGTCTGACCAGCCACGGCGTCTACGTCGACGAAGTGACTGACGAGGAGGAGGGGTACAGTCTCACCTACGAGTCGGTCAACGTCGACAATCAGGGGATGATTCCCCACCGCGAAGTGGGCCGGGTGATCAACGTCTTCCGGGACCTGCACGACGACGACTGGTCCGGCGCGCGCATCGAGGCGGAAGTCATGGATTTCGACGGCAACAAACTCGGCACCTGGCACGTCGAGGCGGAGTGGATCGACCGTCTGCACAACGGCGACCTCTCGGAAGTCGATTTCTCACAGAAGGTCATCGATACGGTCGAGCCAATTGTCGAGCAGGACAGCTGAGCGAATCCCCTCACGCTCGTCGGATTCTGTAGCACGACCCGCGCTATTGTGACTGTTCGTCGGCCGCAACTCTCGTTCGCTGGCGGTTGGCTGTCTCTTCGGACGGTACGTTAGTCGCGGGGACCCAACTGAGTTGGACAGTCCAACGCTCTCCCGCCTCTTCGTCCTGTGAGTAATATTCGACCAGATCGATCTCGCCTTCGGACCGTGGAATCGAGTGGTCCTCGTCGGCCTGACCGCGTTTCCCTGGAGTCGTGAGTCGTTCGTCCAGCGCGCGGAGGTAGGCGGCGAGTTCCGCACGGTTGAGCGATTGTTCACGTTTGGTCTGGTGTGGTCTGGCCCCTCGGCCAACGCCGCCGGGTCGCCCGGTGGAGTGGCCACCAGCCGCTGCGTTGATGACGGCACCGAGCAGCAGGATCAGCGACGAGAAGTAGAGATAGGTAATCACGACGATGATGCTGCCGGCGAAGCTTCCTGCGCTGGGATCGGAAAAAGTTAGATACACCTGAAAGAGCGCCTGAAACACCGCCCACCCGACCGCAGCGAAGACCGCACCGGGGAGGACATCACGTAACTTCAGGTCGCGATCGGGAAAGACGTAATACATCGGCAGAAAGGCGATGACGAGTCCGCCGAGCAACACCAGCGGAATGAGATAGCCGCTGAAGGGGATCATATCTGAAAAGGCGGCGAATGCGACGACGGTTCCGATCGTGGCCAACACCGCGATTCCGAGCGCGAAGAGGACGACGAGACCGTCTTTGAGTTTATCCGCGAACGAGTTTTCGTCGACAGTCTCGTATATCTCCGAAAAAGCCGTGTCGAGGCCGCGGAATATCTTCAGCGCCCCCCAGATCAGGACGACGAGTCCAACGATAGACGCGCTTCCGACGCCGGAGTTGCCCACGAATATTTGGTCGACGACATCGGCGATCGGCCCCGGGAGCCACTGGTTGCTCAACTCGACGATCCGACTTTCGAGGCCACTGCCCGCCAGCGTGAGCATGAGAAAGAGGAGGATCAACAGCGGAGCCAGCGAGACGAACGCGCTGTAGGCTATACCCCCCGCCATCAGTGATACGTTCTTTTCAGTGAACTCTGTATAAACGCGCTTGAGGAATCCACTGGCGTTAGAGATAGAAGCCATACACTAGACTTGACGGTCCACTCGGAAAACGCACGTGCCGGCAACTGCGTGGTATCTGATAGACCCCTGGGAGTGAGGAAGCCGCTCTAGCTGGCTGAGAGGGCGCAGGTGTCGTCCGGAGGCGTGTTGCCTGCTCAATCGGCCGGAGTTACGGCCACGATATCGCGGATTTCGAGCGTCGTCTCGAACTCCGCTTGGCGGTCCATCCGCCGCCCGTCGCGCTCGAACTGCGCTTTGTGCGTGCGGCCCACAGCCTGTGCCTCTCGGTTCGTGAAGCCGAGTTCGGTCCCGAGACGCTCCCAGTGGCCCTCCTCGGCGAGAAAGTAGACACTGCCATTGCAGCCATCGATCCGCTCGAACCGGCGTTCGTACTCCGCAATCTCGTCCGCGAGATGTTCCTGTGCCTCCGACAGCAGATCTGAGAGCCGAGTGAGCGAGACGCTGGCTTTCGCACCCGCGAGCAGGACGACCTGTCCCTCGATGGGGTGACTCGGCTCTTCGATCATCTCAGCCACCGGCGCGGATCGCCTTCTGTGAGAACTTCTCGATCACCGGATCGAGCAGATCGGCGCTGTCGCCTTCGAACTCGACGGTCACCTCTGTGAGTCGTATCGATGGACCGACCTCGACTTTCTCCGAGGAGAGCGAGGCAGACCAGCCCTCGCCCTCGACTCGCTGGTCGTCGACCTGTTCGCCGCCGACGTTTTCCAGATAGCCGAGCGCGGCGCGGACCGAGATTCCGCGATACGACCGACTTCGCTCGACAGTCATCGTCTCGACTCACCCGAGTTCATCCGGAGCCTCCGCCGGGCCGGATGCCGTCGGCGAAAATGCGGGCGTGCCGTTCGCGGTCGATCCGATCTGAGAGATCCTCATGGTCGTAGATCTGCTGGATGATCGAGGCGTGGAGATCGCGCCAGGCCATCGCGTAAATCGGCGACTGGCCCCACGCCCGGAGTTCGACGACGTACTCGTCGTACTCCTCCCACCGGGTCTCGAAATGCTGGATGTGATCGACGACGGTACTGACCGCCTGTTCGTCGTCTTCGACAGTGAGCGCGGCGTTGAGTTCGCGTTCCCAGCCCTGGATGGCCTTGCCCATGTCTTGCTTGGTATCCTCGCCGTCCGGCGGGAGCGATTCGATGATCCCTTCCGGTATGTAGAGTTCGATTTCGTCCACACCCACCGTTGGGGAGGGTCACCAATAAAGCTGTACGCGTCCGGCGACTGCAGAGACAGAGCGAACGTGTTCGGGTAAACGTTCTCGGATCCGAAAGATCTAGCGGACACTATGCAAACGAAAGCAGAACTGGATGCCGACCAGTCCGAGCAAGCGCCGACGGCGGAGACGACGGTGACGGTCCGCTGTACCGGCCACGTCCGGACAGAACTCGGCGTCGGCCGATTCGAGTACACCTTCGAGGGAGACACGCTCCGTGAGTTTCTCGCCGACTTTTTCGAGGAGCACGATGTCAAAGAGATGCTGATCGCCGAGACTGAAGAAGAGGCGATGACCGACGGGTGGGCACCGGAGTTCGGCGAACTCCCCGGCGAGAACTACAACAAAAACCCCGAGGGCGAACAGAGTCGCCGGTTCGCCCGCGTTCTTGTCGACGGAATCTTCAACGAACACATCGACGGCCTCGACACGCGTCTCGACGACGGTGACCGCATCACGCTCATCTACCCGTTCATCTACTGCTGCTGAGACGGACCGGTCGCTATCCGCCGGCCACCGGAGGGAAGACGCTGATCGTATCGTCGTCGTCCAGCGGCGTGTCCGGCCCCTCGATATAGGTGATATCGCGGCCGTTTTTCATGATGCTCAAAAACTCCCGGACCTCTCCATCCTCGTCGAAAATATCGACCTCGGGGTACTCCGCCTCGACATCGTGGAGCACACTACCGACCGTTGCTCCGTCGTCGACTGCCCAGCCGATTTCTTTCTGACCGACCGCTTCCCGAAAGTTGGCGAAAAAGCGCAACTCGATGTTCATACACACATGCAGGGGTCGGACGCTCATAAAACACCCCCGTCACTCGGTCGAT
Source organism: Halovenus anhuiensis (assembly GCF_037080055.1). Lineage (NCBI taxonomy): Archaea > Methanobacteriati > Methanobacteriota > Halobacteria > Halobacteriales > Haloarculaceae > Halovenus > Halovenus anhuiensis. The sequence continues at coordinate 194,084 of NZ_JBAOJI010000001.1, read as the reverse complement.
TCGATGCCGTCGAGACCACCGATAAGTGAGTCCGAGAGAGGCAGGAGATCTTCGAGGGATTCGACCCCGACCTTCTCGACTCGATCCGGAGCAGCGAGTATCCGGACCGGTTGCTCGCCGAGTGAGACAAAGTCCAGTCCCAGTGGCTCGGCCGATGCCCGAAGCCCGAGGGCAACTTCGGCCTTGCCGGCGCGAACGCGTCGCGGCGGACTCTCGTAGGCCTGTGCGGTCAGCGTATAGCCCGAAATCGCGTCGGTCAGGATTGTGCGGTCCGTGCCCCGTTCGTCTGCGAGGTCGTCGATCCCGGCGTCCAGAGAGGCACGGAGACCGGACTGCCGCCCTCTGTTGACGAAACTGAGATCGGTCTCGACGAGATCAGCGACACCGGTCACGTCCGCAGGATTGCCGGCCGGCACCAGCAGTCCCCACTCACGGGACCACGAGCCGAGTTCGACCGCCTCGACATCGCGCTCGGTCGGGCCGGCAGCGACAGCGATATCCGAGACGCCGTTCCGGAGGCGTCGCAGTCCTTCACGGCTTCCTAGCGGGAGATACCGGGGGTTGTCGAGTCGGTCGAGCAACCGCGAGAGAACCGGATCGTCTTCGCCGATGCCGAGCAGTTCCGGCGGGCGCACGTCTGCTGAGAACAGCGTTACCTCGACATCCTGGCCGGCATCGAGCTGTTCAGTTTCCGGGGCGAGCCTGACGGTACCGTCGGCGTCGACGAGGCTGGTCGTCGCGCCGCTGCCTTTGTCGACAGGATAGACTAGCAGGTTCTCCGCGTCGTCCTCTACGAGACCGACGGGCATCAGCCGCGTTCGACCCTCTTTGTAGCGTTCGGTGACGGCCATCTGGCCGGTGATCTGCTCGCGCTTGCGGGGCGGTTTGCCCGCCGCATCCCGGATCTTCGGCGCGACAAAGTGTCTGAAGATCGTCAGCGCGGAAACCGGAAAGCCCGGCAGGCCGATGTACGGCGTCTCCTCGAATCGCCCGACGAGCATCGGTTTTCCCGGCTTGACCGCGACGCCGTGGCGCAGGAGTTCGCCGTGGTCGTCGATCAACTGGTAGATGTGATCGGCCGCGCCGGCGCTGGTCGACCCCGAGGACAGCACCAGATCACACTCGGTCGCGGCCTCGGTGAGCACCGTCTTCATCGCCTCGAAATCGTCGCCGACGATGGGATAGACCTCGGGGCGACCGCCAGCCTCCTCGACGCTCGCGGCGATAGTGTGGCTGTTCACGTCGTAGATCTGGCCTGCGTCGCTGTGCAACTGCTCGCCGGGCGCGACGAGTTCGTCACCAGTCGAGAGAATTCCGACCGTTGGCTGCGAGCGGACGGGGACGGATTCGATCCCAAGCGCGGAGAGCAGCCCGATTTCACGAGCGGTCAGTTCTGTGCCCGGGCCGAGGGTCCGCTGGCCGGCCGCCACGTCTGCGCCGGCAACCATGATGTTATCGCCGGGCGCAACTGCTGTTCGGACGGTGACCGTCTCGTCCTCGCGGGCGGTGCGCTCGACCATCACGACGGCGTCGGCACCCGGCGGAACGACACCGCCGGTCGCAATCTCGACGACCGTTCCGGGTTCGACCGTCGTGTCGGCTTGCTCGCCTGCATCGATGCGCCCGATCTGTTCGAGTTCGACCGGATCGCTCTCGCTCGCGCCGAAGGTATCCTCCGCGCGGACCGCGTAGCCGTCGACGTTCGAGCGGTCGAAGCCCGGCACGTCGAGTTCGGCGTCGACGCGCTCGGCGAGTATGCGGCCCCGGGCGTCGGTCAGCGGAACCGTCTCCTCCTCGGCACCGATTTCGAGGTCGGCGATGAGGTCGTGGACGACATCCGGTTCGACCAGGTCGCGGAACTGCTTTCTCATGGCGACCACTCCCAGTTCTGGACCGCGACGGTTTCACCCTCGGCCAGTCCCTCTCGCTGTTCGGGGACGACGACCCAGCCATCCGACAGCGCGACGCTCGACAGGACGCCAGCACCACTGGATCGCACCGTCTTCGCGACCCGTGTCTCGCCATCGTCGTCGAGTTGGACGCGCGCGAAGGATCGCAGACCGGGTTCGCTGTAGACCTTCTCTGCGAGTTCCGCCTCGACTTCGGGCGGGTCCTCGAACGGCAGTCCGCCGGCCCACTTGATCGCCGGTCGGAGGAACTGGACGGCGTTGATCAGACAGGAGACGGGATAGCCCGGCAGCATCAGAAGTGGTGTCCCCTCTACGGTTCCGAACGCGAAGGGATGGCCGGGCTTGATGCCGACGCCGTGGACGTGAACCTCGCCGAGGTCGGAGACGACCTCCGGCAGCAGATCCCGCTTGCCGACAGAGGACCCGCCAGTCGTGGCGATGATGTCGTGATCGAGATTGTCCCGAATTGCGGCTTTCAGTTTCTCGATGTCGTCGGTCACAACGTCGTGATAGGTCGTCTCGCCGCCCCACGACTCCGCCAGTTCCGAAACGGTGAGTCCGTTAGTCTCGATGATCTCTCCGGGGTCGGGATCGGATTGGACGAGTTCCTCACCGGTGGGGATGACCGCCACCTGCGGGCGCTCGAAGACCGTCACGTCGGTGTTGCCGACCGATTTGAGGAGACCGACATCCGAAGGGCGCAGGCGGTGGCCCGGTTCGTACAATTGCTGGCCCGCCTCGACATCCTCGCCGACGGGGCCGACGTTTTCACCCTCGCTAACGCCGTCGAAGAGTTCGATGTCGTCACCGACTTCCTCGACCTGCTCGATCATCACGACCGAGTCAGCGCCCTCCGGGAGTTTGCTTCCGGTGTGGACCTGCCTTGCCTCTCGGGGGCCAACCTCCTCGTCGGTCGCGCGGAGGATCTGCGGCGAGCGATCGCTCGCGCCGAAGGTATCCTCCGCACGCACTGCGTAGCCGTCCATCGCCGCACGCGGGTAGTGCGGAACATTTCGCTGTGCAGTGATCGATTCTCCCACCGTCCGACCGACTGCCGATCCGAGGGGAACTGTCTCGGTTCGGCCGTGCTGGTCGACCTGTTCGGCCAGCGCCTCTCTGGCGTCGCTGAACGCGGACCGTTCCGTGAACGGGCTGTGTGAATGTCCTGTCATGGCTCGTGTTTGGATTTCCGATGTAATGGGTCGTGTGTGGACACAGACCCTGGTTACTCGTTTCTGACGTAGAGCGCGACGGGCAAAAGGCGTCGGGGTCGCTGCGGTGCGGTGGAGAGCGCGACGAGTAAGGAGCGTCGGGGTCGTTCGTCTCAGAGATCACGACGGAGGAAGACGAACTGGCTCACGAGCAGCGCCAGACCCGTCATGATCACCAGTACGCCCACACCCGTGAGGTCGTAGCTTCCCTCCAACAAAATCTCGTTCGGTGAGAAGTACCGCATCGGCGCGACGGCTCCGAGCGGTTCGTACTCGGTTCCCTCCACCAGCGATTCGAGCAAGAACAGAAAGAACGTCACACCGAGGGCGACTCGCTGGGCGATGCTCGCTCGGCTGAATGTCACCGAACAGATGACGCCAATTATCGCACAGGTGAATAGATACGGAATGGAGAGCAGATGGACCGCGAGCAGGTCACCCACCGGCACCGATTCGTCGATGAGGCGGCCGCCGACGAGGATAACCAGAGGGGCGAGGCTGTTGGCTGCCAGCGCGGGGACGACGAGTGAGCCGAACCGCTCGGCGAGCAATCGGGGCCGCGAGATTGGCATCGCGAGCACCGTATCCATCCGACCGTGCTCGATATCGCCCGCGACCAGATCCGCTCCGCTGTAGGCGAAGTACAGCCCGAGGAGGATGATCCAGCCGAAGGCGTACAGCTCGAAGGCAAGAAAGCCCTCCAGGGAACTCATCGTCTCGATATCGAACAGCCGAATCAGTTGCTCCGGGTAGGCACTGAGCAGTTCGTCTTCCTGAAAGCTCTCCCGGAAGGAGGGGTAGACCCAGACGATCATCGCCGCCAGAACTGCCATCCCGGCCGACAATGCTGCACTCCCGACCAGGCGCTTGCGAGACTGGTAGCGGAACAGCTCAAGCATCGACATCGCCCCCGTAAAACTGCAAGAACACGTCTTCCAGCGGCGCTTCTTCGATCGTGAGATCGATCAGGTGATACTCGCGAAGGCGGTCGAGCAGGGCGGTGAGATTACCCGTAAACGTGAATGTACAGTGAGTTACTGACTCGTCGGAATCCCCTTCAGCAGACGAAAACTCCAGATCAGAAACCCCGTCGAGTTGGAACTCCTCGACGGGAATCGGTTCGGCGCTGTCGACTCTGACGACTTTGCCAGTTCGATGCATCAGCGTGTCGACCGGCTCGACCTCGACGAGTTGGCCCTGTCTGATGATTCCGACCCGGTCACAGAGCCGCCGGACTTCGCTGAGAATGTGCGACGAAAAGAAGACGGTCAGACCGCGATCACGCTCTGCGCGGAGAAACTCAGCGAACCGCTGCTGGAGGAGCGGATCCAGTCCGCCGGTCGGTTCGTCGAGAATCACGAGATCAGGGTCGTGCATGAACGTCGTGACGAGGCCGAGTTTCCGGACGTTCCCCCGGGAATACTCTCGGATCTCCCGATCTAACGGCGGTTCGAACAGTTCGAGCATCTCCGCCCGGCGCGGTCCGCCCTTGACCCGTTCGTGCAGATTCAGCACCCCTCGCCCCGTGTCCTGTCGGTCGAATCCGGGTTCGTCGGGGAGGTAGCCGATCCGGTGTTTCGCCGAGACGAGGGCGTGGCGATCGGTGATATCTGTCCCGAGCACGCGCGCCCCGCCGGCAGACGGGTGGATAAAGCCCATCAGGAGGCGAATCGTGGTCGTCTTTCCTGCGCCGTTTGGACCGAGATAGCCGAATATCTCGCCCTCATCCACATCGAGCGTGAGTCCGTCGTTTGCGCGGACATCGCCGTAGGTCTTCGTGAGATTTTCGAGTTCGATCGCGGCCATACTAGCCCTACAGCAATCCGGATCTTTGTTTTATCGGCGCCGTGAACTGCAAAATGATTCGCTGAATAGAGATTGGTGCTCCGCCGCGGGAGTTACTCCTCTTCTTCCTCGACGACTTCGGGGTCACGCATCGCCGTCTGCAGGCTGTCGATGCCGTTGACCCACTCGGCAACGAGACCGAATTCGAGTTCATCCGCCATGCCGATGTCCATGTCATCGCCCGCAATGACGAGCGTGCCGGCCTGGACGCAGTAGCCAAGTGCTGCGTCGAGTTCCTCCTGCTGTTCTGCTTCGGCGGCAGCCTCGATGTACTCCTCGATAGTTCCCTCGTCTGCTGGGCCGCCGACGACGTACTCCTGGGCCGCGTGGAAGACACACATCAGCGAGGTCTGTACGCCGTCGATCAACATCGCCTTCTCTTCGTTCTCGAACTCGACTTCCGAGAGGACGACCTGCTGAATGTCCTCCAGTTCCGAGATGGCCGCCTCCTCTTCGAGCACATCGTCGTCGTAGTCTGTGATAATCTTCGCCACCGCGATGGCGGTGTCGTCCTGCAGATTCAACAGCAGGCGGGCGGAATCCTCGTCTTCGGGGTCGATCTCTTCTTCGCGTAATCGGTCGATCCAGTTTTGCCACCGTTCGTCCGTGTAGTACTCCCGCGGCTCGTTGCTCATACTACTCGGTACGTCGCTCTTGGGTTATTACTTTCGACCCGCTGGCCCGACATGTTCCGGCTCAGTCGTCGATGAACCCCACGACGTCGTCGAGTTCGAGAACGAATCCCGGGTCGAACGCTGCCGCTGGCGTGTGGTAGCCAGTTGGGACGTCGCCGTCGTCGAAGCGAGCGGCTGCCGTCGTTGCGGCATCGACGGTGAGTGCGTACGGTTCCGGCGTTTCCAGCCGCGAAACCACTGTCTGTTCGTCGTTCTCGGCTTCGCCCCAGATATACGCGCGGTCAGATTCACGTTGCTCCGCGGATGGGCCGCTGAACGCACTCCGCGCGAGCGCCTGCAACCCCCGTTTGACGGGGCCGGCACCGAGAACGCCCAGCAGCGGCTGACTCAGGCGCAGGGCCTGTCCGACACGTTTCGGCATCGGTGTGTATACCTCGACGTTCTCGATGCCGGTCGTGTAATAGGCGGTCGACACGTCGCCCCACGGGACTGTCACGGCGTGAGTCGGGCCGCGGCCGAAATCGATGGTCCGTTCGTCCGACGCGACAGGAACATCGAGGATCTTGCCATCGCGGCGGACCTTCCCACCACCACTCCCGTGCTCGATGGCCGAAGCGGCCGTGCCGCCCGAGACGGCCCCCAGCGCGTCGAAACCGAGTCGGAGGCTGGTCGCGTCGGGCAAGCGGTCGTGGAGATGGCCCGCCAGACAGTCCGTCGGCACGACATCGAAGCCGATTCCTGGCAACAGACAGACACCCGCCTTTTCGGCGTCGCGGTCGCGTTCTGCAAGCGCCTCGAAGACCTCGAACTCGCCCGTGATATCGAGATAGTGTGTCCCAGTGTCGAGACAGGCCTCGACGAGCGGTTCGTACGTCTGGACGAACGGGCCGGCACAGTTCAATAGAATATCGATACCGTCGAGATTCTCTGCCGCGTCCTCGGCGTCGAACACGCGAGCATCGACTCCGAGCATCGTCGCCAGTCCCCGGGTTTTCGTCCCGTTTCGCCCGGCGACGACGAAATCTAGATCGCGTTCGCGGGCCTCCTCGGCGATCAGTTCGCCGGTGTATCCGTACGCACCATAAACGAGGATTGTCATGTCACAGGATTCGAACGACCGGACTAAAAACCCGTTACATCTGGTTCGTGAACGGTACCGTAAGCTTACTCCGTGATATCTGCCACGGTCGCGTCGGCGCAGGCGAGTAGCTCGTCGGGTGCAATCGGGAACACGGCATCAGGTGAGCCGGCAGCCGCCCAGACGGTGTCGAACTCGGTGAGCGTTTCATCGAGATAAACCGGCACGGACGTGTCGTGACAAAAGGGCGGGACGCCGCCGACTTCGTAGCCGAGCGTCTCGTCGATTTCGTCCGGGTCGGCCATCCGCGCGGTGTGGATGCCACGAAGCGTGGCCAGTTTCCGCGTGTCGACGCGGTTCGCACCGCTGGTAACCACGACAACGAGTTCGTCCGCGACGAGGGCGATCGAACTGGCGATCTGCGCACGGTCGCAACCGATCGCTTCGGCCGCGTCGGCGGCCGTCTCTGTCCCTTTGGGAAAGGTCTGGATGTTGATATCGATACCGTAGGCCTCGTGGACACGGTCGGCGAACTCCTGAGACTCGTCCATAGAGCAGCCAGACGCGGCGAATACTTAGAATGATCGGAACACAGAACTAGAGGTACAGATCGACCTGATCGATGTCGAGGGTGTCCTCCATGTCCTCGATTTCTGCTTCGAGCGATTCGATCTGTTCGGTGAGCCGCTGGTACTCGCGACTGTCTCTCAGCTCGTTGCCCGAGAGCTCGACTTCGAGAACGTTCCGTTTGAGCTTCAGCGAACTGAGTTCCTGCATCTGTTCGTTGTACTCGGAAATCGTCAGTGCTCGTTCGATAACCTCGTGGAGATGCTCTTTGTCGACCGGTTTGACGACGTAGTCGTCGATATCCATGTCAGCAATGTCGAAATCCGGATCGACGGCGGTGAGCATAACGACCCGACAGTCCAGCCCCCGTTTGCGAATCTGCTCGATGACATCGTCACCGGACATTCCGGGCATCCGACGGTCGAGAAGAATGATATCCGTCTCCTCGTCGACCGTCTGAATCGCCTGTTCGCCGCTGAAGACGACCTCCGTCTCGTATTCGCCACCGAGTCGGAGTTCGTACGTATTGGCGACACGCTCCTCGTCGTCGACGATCAACACACTCGGTTTCTCCGTCCCGGCGGTCACAGGTGTATGTCTATATGTAGGTAGTTATAATTATGCTGTTTGGTTCGAATCCCACAGCCCGCGAGGATCCTCGGACGTGGTGGCTCGTTTCGAGTCTATCCGCGCGCACGCAAGCAGTTGGCCGAAGCTGGGTCCAGTGACCAGTAAGTTTATATGCTGCTATTTTGAACCGCAATTCAATTAATTTGGCGCTATATATAAGCTCCGGCCCGATTTGACGATAGCTTTAAATACTCTGAGTGGTTACTTGTAGTTAGTATGAATTTGCAAGAAAAGCTGGAGCAGCGAGGAATCGAAGTCGCTCGTCGGGACCGCGGCGATCACCACGAACTTATCGCTGATTTCGGCCCGAGCACGGACATCACTGTGGATGTCGTCGGCGACACGGTTATCGTCGTCGCGGAGGAGGAGACCTACGACTTGGAGGTCGACGGCTCCGCGCAAGCGTTTATCAAAAATGGCGTTCTTACTGTCGAAGTGACTGAGGAGGCCCAAGCATGAAACTCACTGTCAAACCGCTCAAACAGAAAGACGCGGGCAGGGGACTCGCGGCCATCGACCGCCAGGCGATGACCGAGATGGAACTGGAAAACGGCGACTACATCATCATCAAAGGCGACTCGGGACGAACCGTCGCCCGCGTCTGGCCGGGCTACCCGGAAGATCAGGGCAAGGATATCGTCCGAATCGACGGCCGACTCCGCAAGGAGACCGGCACTGGGATCGACGACTCCGTCACCGTCGAGAAGGCTGACGTGCAGCCAGCAACCTCGGTGACGGTCGCGCTCCCGCAGAACCTCCGCGTTCGGGGTAATGTCGGGCCAATGATCCGACAGAACCTCAGCGGACAGGCGGTCACGCAGGGCCAGACGGTTCCCGTCTCCTTTGGACTGGGGCCGCTCTCCTCGATGTCGGGCCAGCAGATCCCGCTGAAGATTGCCGACACCGAGCCAAGCGGCACGGTCGTCATCACTGACTCGACGGAAGTCGAAATCAGCGAACAGCCGGCCGAGCAGTTGGCCGAAGAGGCCCCCGAAGGCGAGCGCGAGACGCCCGACGTGACCTACGAGGACATCGGCGGGCTCGACGACGAACTCGAACAAGTCCGGGAGATGATCGAACTGCCGATGCGCCACCCGGAACTGTTCCAACAGCTCGGCATCGAGCCGCCGAAAGGCGTCCTCCTGCACGGCCCACCTGGGACTGGGAAGACGCTGATGGCCCGCGCCGTTGCTAACGAGATCGACGCCTACTTCACCGATATCTCCGGCCCGGAGATCATGTCGAAGTACTACGGAGAGTCCGAGGAGCAACTCCGTGAGGTCTTCGACGAAGCCTCCGAGAACTCCCCCGCCGTGATCTTCATCGACGAGATCGACTCCATCGCGCCCAAACGGGGCGAAACCTCCGGCGATGTCGAGCGGCGTGTCGTCGCTCAACTGCTCTCGCTGATGGACGGTCTCGAAGAACGCGGACAGGTCATCGTCATCGGCGCGACCAACCGCGTCGACGCTATCGATCCAGCCCTGCGCCGTGGCGGCCGCTTCGACCGTGAAATCGAAGTCGGCGTCCCGGACAAGGGAGGCCGCAAGGAGATCCTGCAGGTCCACACCCGTGGGATGCCGCTGGTCGACGGCATCGACCTCGATCAGTACGCCGAGAGCACCCACGGCTTCGTCGGCGCGGATATCGCCCAACTCAGCAAAGAGGCGGCGATGAACGCGCTGCGACGGATCCGTCCCGAACTCGACCTCGAAGAGGACGAGATCGACGCCGAAACGCTCGAAAAACTGCAGGTCACCGAGCAGGACTTCAAGCAGGCGATGAAGGGAATCGAGCCCTCGGCGCTGCGTGAGGTCTTCGTCGAGGTTCCCGATATCACCTGGGAGGATGTCGGCGGACTCGAAGACACCAAAGAACGCCTGCGCGAGGCCATCCAGTGGCCGCTTGAGTACCCGGAGGTCTTCGAGCAGATGAACATGCAGGCCGCCAAGGGTGTGTTGATGTACGGTCCGCCGGGGACCGGGAAAACCTTGCTCGCCAAGGCAATCGCCAACGAATCTCAGAGCAACTTTATCTCCATCAAAGGACCGGAGCTGCTCAATAAGTACGTCGGTGAATCCGAGAAGGGCGTTCGGGAGGTCTTCGAGAAGGCCCGCGCGAACGCACCGACGGTGGTGTTCTTCGACGAAATCGACTCCATCGCGGGCAAGCGTGGGCAGAACAGCGGTGATTCCGGCGTCGGCGAACGCGTCGTCTCACAGCTGCTGACCGAACTCGACGGCCTCGAAGAACTCGAAGATGTTGTGGTCATCGCCACGACCAACCGACCGGATCTGATCGATCCCGCACTCGTCCGTCCTGGGCGACTGGACCGACACATCCACGTGCCGGTGCCAAACGAGGATGGTCGACGGAAGATCCTCGACGTTCACACCCGCGACAAACCGCTGGCCGACGACGTGGATCTGGATCGACTGGCCCGGAGGACCGAGGGGTACGTCGGTGCCGATCTGGAAGCGCTCACGCGCGAAGCGTCGATGGCTGCCACCCGTGAGTTCATCGGCAGCGTCGATCCCGATGATGTCGACGACTCCGTGGGCAACGTCCGGATTACCAGCAAACACTTCGATCACGCGCTGGATGAAGTCTCGGCGAGCGTCGACGAATCGACCCGCGAGCGTTACGAACAACTCGAAGAGCAGTTCGGCAGCCGCGAACCCGACAGCCCCGACGAGGGAACTGTCAGCCGGACCTTCCAGTAACTACTCCTCCGGTTCGGCGGCCCGCTGAGTGAGTCGGTCGCTGACGTACAGCCCGATCGTAGCGAAAATTGTCGCGAACGTGAGTTCGATCGGGCCCGGCGGATCACCGAGTGCAGTCACGATCACGGCGTAAACGACCAGCAGGATAGCCATCGAGACCAGAAATCGCCACGGTTCCATATCCGTTCTGGGAGTGCCAAACGGATGCTGTTTGTGATTTGTGGCGATCTCTCATCGGAGAGCACGCCTACCGCGAAAACCGGTCAGTGAGCTACCGGTCGCTCCCTTCGCCAGTCATCAAATCCACGTCGGCATCCGAATTGTCGTTCAAGAAGTCGGGGCCGTCGTCGGTGTCAGCCTCCTCCGCTGCACCCGGCCGCCACTCGTAGTTCTCGTCGATAAAGTCGCCGTACAGTTCCTCGGCTGGCTCCTCTTCTAGGTGCTCTGCCGACATGTACACACAGTACATACTATCACGACAAGGTTGGACTACGTCATCTTAATAGTTCCTCTCACGGTAACGATTGACAAACACGTATAGAAATCGAACCCTACACGGGGTCAAGTGCGTCATCGTCGTCGGTCACGAGCTCTTCGAACTGCTCTTCTCGACGTTCCCGCTGGGCTTCGATATTCTCTTTTGCTTTCACGCCCAGTTCCTGGAGTGCGTCGATCGGCGGGACATCGGTCACGTTCGCCAGCAAGACCACAGCGGCGAGAGAGCCTGCGCCCGGACGAGGATCGTCGCCGGAGAGTACTTCGACGCTGTCGGTCTGCTGTTCGAGCCAGCGGCGACCGCTTTCGAGCCCCTTCCGGGAGAGTGCTTCGGGCGGGCCGGAAAGGACGATCAGCGACCGCTCGGCCGAGTCGATCTCGGCAGGACAGGTCATCCGAGACTGGACCGCCTGTCGGACCAGTCCGTTGACCTTGGTCGCCCAGTCTGGATCGTCCAGTGGCTTGGTGCCGTTCGATCGGAGGCTGCTGAGCAGTCCGCCCGAATCGATTACCTCCTTGCTTTCGGCGTACGCGATGGTGCTGACCCCGCCGCCGGAAAGCGTCCGCCGGATGTCGCTTGAATCCATCGCGTGTTCCGAGATGTTGGAGCTATCGATCTCACCCGCACCCAGCAGCGTGATGATCCGCCGCGCGATTTCCTCGTTGGTTCGCTCGTAGCCGGCCTCCACCGAGTCGCCGCTGCCCCGCCAGACATCGTTGTCGAAGAGGATCAGATTCGTGGTCGCGTCGGCGAAGGACTGAAACGAGCGAGCAGCGTTCAGTACGGTCCGACCGCCTTCGTCTTTGCTCGGCAGCACCCCGAGCCCGTAGACTGGCTCGTCGTAGCGGTCGTTGATCTGTTCGGCGATTCGGGGTGCGCCGCCGCTGCCGGTCCCGCCGCCGAGGCCGGCAACGACGAGGAAGGCGTCGATTTCGTACATCGGAACCATGTCCAGTGCCCGGTCGATTTCGTGGCGATCCCTCTCCGTAATCTCTGCGCCGAGGTCCGGATCTGCTCCGGCACCGTGACCTTTCACGCGGTCGTCGGTCTGCCCGATCAGAATTTGGTTCTCCCGGGGCAGATGCTCGAGTCGCGCGAGGTCGACCCGCGCTGAATTGACCGAGATCGCGGACCGAATCAGATCACGATCGGCCGCCTGTTGGTACCAGACCAGTTTGTCTGTGATCTTCCCGCCCGCGTTGCCGAATCCAATGACTGCTAATTTCATCACTGAATCGTATCGGAGATTGCACTTTGTATATCGCTGGTTACTCCCCGCCGGTCGAAGTAATAGTTCGTTACTCCGACGACCGGCCGCCGAGGCAAGATTTGCGCACCTATCGCACACTCCGGCTCGACCGTCCGGTGAGGCGATACCGGGCAGACGACATTCGGAGAACTGCCGATCCGACACAAATACCGATCGAAAGCTAACTCCCGGCTGTATTCGCCCGAAACACTGACCGGACAATGTCTTCAGATCCCGAACCGTAGTAGTCATTCGTACTTTTGCTGGAGGGAGTACTGGATACTTATCCAGAACCTTTATATAACGACATCACATCCGTCTATTTGCAATGGTAAACGGTAAGGTGGATTTCTTCCACGATACAGGCGGTTACGGTTTCATCGATACGGACGATTCCGACGAAGACGTTTTCTTCCACATGGAGGACGTTGGCGGCGAGGATCTAAGTGAAGGTACAGAGATCGAATTCGAGATTGAGGACGCACCGAAGGGTCCACGCGCGACCGACGTCGTTCGACTCTAATTCGGGATTTCTCCGTCGCCTGACGGCGACGTAATTACTCTACTATTAATCGAACAGCGTCGGCCATGGCGTTCATTCTGGCTGCCTGTTCGTACGATTCCTCACGGATCCCGTTGGTCACGTAGGCGAAGCCAACGTTCAACTCCGGATCGCCCCAGCCGAAGTTACTGCCGAGTCCGGCGTGACCGAACGCCGAATCGGTGCTGACCGTGCCGAACATGTCGTTCGCGAGGCCGCCGATCCAGACGCCGAGGCCGTAGCGAGCGGGCCGACTGAGCGTCCCGTCCGAGTCGGTTTCGGCGTGGATCGACGTGGCGTGCTCGACGGTGTCCTCCGAGAGCAGTTCGACGCCGTCGAGGGTGCCGCCGTTGGCGAGACAGGCGTAAAACCGCGCCATATCCCGCGCCGTACTGATACCGTTGGCCGCGGGGATGACCGCCCGCCGAATCGCCGGATCGTTGAACGTTTTCGCCGACCCGGGGGCTGGAATGCCGAGTCCTTCTCCTGGATCCCGACAGCGGTCGAACTCCTCGAACCCAGCCAGTGTCGCGACGTCGTCCGGATCCCCGTCCTCGCCGACCCCGATCGAACTGTCGTCCATCCCCAGCGGGTCGAAGACACGCTCTGCGACGACCTCTCGGACCGGCGTGCCGGTCACGCGGTTGATGAGTTCGCCGGTGAGCCAGCCGTAGTTCGTGGGGTGATAGGCGGGCTGTTCGCCCGGCGTAAACAGCGGCTCGATTTCTTCCATCGCCTCGACGACGGCCTCCCAGTCGGTCCACCGCTCGGTGTGTTCGTCGAGTTCGCCGACGGGAATGCCGGCCGTGTGATCGAGGACGTTCTCGACAGTGATCTCGGCCTTCTGAGAGCCCTCGTTGGCGAACTCTGGCCAGTACTCGACCAGTCGGTCGTCGTAGGAGAGTTCACCTTCCTCGACGAGTTGGTGAATCGCCGTCGCGACGAACGGTTTCGTACAGGAGAAGACCAGATGACGCTGGTCGCTCGTCGTCTCCTCGCCGTCGGGGCCGGTCGTCCCGCCTGCGAAGTCGACGACCAACTCGCCGTCCAGGTAGACCGCCAACTGTGCGCCGTGGTGGAGGCCGACTGTGATATGCCGGTCGAACGCCCCGCGCAGTCGCTCGATTTCCTCGTCTGTCAGTGATGACATACCGGATACTCCGCAGGACGTGAGTTAAAAGTACGGGCGGCGGAACTATCGGACGAGATTCTCCCGGACTGCGCGGATCTGCTCGCCAGCCTCGGTCTGGCCGTCCACGTCGGCGAGGGTTTCGGCTGCTTCGAGTGTTCGGACCGAACTATCCAGAAAGGAGAGGATGTCGCCGGGGTAGGCGTAGAGCATGTAGTCGTCGCCCATCACGTCGACGACGGCGTCCGGCCCGAGACCCTGTTCGCGGAGTTCGAGGAGGTAGCGAGTGAATTTCCGCTCCGGACAGCCACAGTGGGGATTGGCCTCACAGTCACAATCGAGGAAATCCTCGGCGAAGTCGAGAATACGGTCTCTGGTCGCGTCGTCGAGTTCGGCCAGCCCCGACCCCTGATAGAGGATGTCCATCGTCGCCCCGTTGAACGCGCCCTTCGGGAAGGATGTCTCCATCTGGGAGACGATCTGTTGGTGGTTTTTCAGATAGATTTTGTCGGTGATCGCCACAGTTAGCCTACGTTACGTCACGGGTTCGCAAAAACAGTCCGATTTGACACAGCATACAAATCACCGGAGGTCGAACAGCGAGGCATGACGACACTGGACGGTGAGACGGTAATCGTAACGGGTGCGAGCGCAGGACTGGGGGAGTCGATGGCGAAGCGATTCGCACGTGAGGGCGCAAACGTCGTGTTGACGGCCCGCAGCAAAGACGAACTCGATCGGGTTGCAGCGGAGGCCGACGGCGAGACGCTCGTCGCCACGGCGGACGTAACCGAGGAATCCGAGGTGTCGGCGGTCGTCGAGGCGGCCGTCGAGGAGTACGGAGAAGTGACTGGCCTCGTCAACAACGCCGGCATCGGCCTGTTGAGCATGTACGGCGGCGGAATGCCGCTGCACGAAGTCGAAACCGAGGACTTCCGGAAAATTGTCGACGTGAACATCACGGGCGTGTTCCTCTTCTCGAAATACGTCGTGCCCGAACTGGTCGACGCAGGGCGGGGCAACATCATCAACATCTCCTCCGGGTTCGGGCGGCGAGGGGCTCCGAACTTCGGTCCCTACGTCGGGACCAAGTGGGCCCTCGAAGGGATCCTCCGGACGCAGTCGATGGAACTCGAAGAGCACGGTGTCAACGTCAACGGCCTCGATCCGGGTGGCCGCGTCGATACCGGCTTCTGGGATCAACTGCCGGACGAGGAGCGCGAAGACATTCTCGATGCCGACGTGATGGACGACGCCGCCGTTGCGCTGCTGGCCCAGGGCCCCGACGGGATCACCGGCGAATCACTCGCGGCCGACGACTGGGAGCAGAAGCTTCTGTGAGCGTTCATTCACGAGGATGGGCCGCGTAGACCGCATCCCCGAGCGTGTCCTTGTGGCCTTCGTTCGGACCGCCGGCGAGTGTGAGTAGCTTGGCGTCCCGGAGATATCGCTCGACATGTGTTTCGGTCGTGTAGCCGATACCGCCGTGGAGTTGCATCGCCGTGTTGGCGTTCTCGACGGCAGCCTCCGTCGCAGTCACCTTGGCCATACTGAACTCGCGGGCCGTGTCTGCTCCGCGGTCGGCACGGGACGCCGCCCGGAGGGTCAACAGCCGTGCGGAATCGACACGCTGGGCCATCTCACCGACTTCCCACCTGACGCCCTGATGGTCGCTGATCTGCTGGTCGGCCTGTTCGCGCTGGCTGGTGTAGTCGACAGTGTCGTCGAGCGCTGCCCGGGCGATACCGATGCCGCGGGCGGGCACGTTGATCCCCGTCGTGAGTTCGCCGCGCTGGACGTACCCCTCACCGACCGCTCCGACGCGCTGGGCGTCTGGCACCCGCACCCCCGACAGCGAAGCCCGCGGTGATTTGACGGTTCGAGCGCCGTGGGTGTCCCAGACCTCCTCGACCTCGAATTCCGCTGTTGGAACGAGAAACGCCGTGATGTTGTTCGGACTCTTTTCCTCGGGACCCGTCTTGGCGTAGGTGAGGACGTAATCGCCGTGCAGGAAGTTGGTCAGCCACTGCTTGTGCCCGTCCAGAACCCACTCGTCACCCTCACGCTGTGCGGTCGTCTCCATCTGGAGTTTGTTACTGCCGGCGTGTTCCTCGCTCAGTCCGAGGACGCCGACCGTATCGTAGGTAACCATCTCCGGAAGATACTGCTCGCGCTGCTCGTCGGTGCCGAACCGCTCGATGACTTCCGCGACGCCGAGATGTAGCCCGAGCGCACTCGCGACGGGCATGAGCGCGGCGGAGAGTTCTTCGATCAGAACTGCGAGTTCGACCGGTCCCTCCCCCATTCCGCCGTACTGTTCTGGAACTGTGATGCCCGCGTACCCCCGCTCGCCGAGTTCGTCGAGGATATCGGTCGGATGTGCTCCGGCCCGATCCAGTTCGATTGCCTGTGGTTCGATAACCTCCTGTGCGTACCTCCGGGCCTCCTCGCGGAGGTGGCGCTGGGCCTTAGTTAGCTGGAACTCCATGATACCCCAGACACACTCACACTGGATTACTAAGCACTTTGGTGATGCACCGCCCGACGAGGGCCACGTGACTGAACAGGCGGGGCTTTCCTGCTGTGCCGCGAGCGCCAGTGTTATTTTTCTCAGCGCCGTTCTATGTTATGGTATGTCACAACAAAGTGTCGAGGAGGAACTGTACGTGGATCAGTACACGGTCGGACTCGTCGGTCCGGACCAGGAGTGGGCCGGGACCGTCGCTGACGGGGGAACAGTCAAGACGTACACACCGCCGGGTTGCTGGGGACCGATGGTTACACCTTCGTTTCGCGGCGGCCACGAGGTGACACGGCCGATCAGAGTCGAAGGGGCCGAAGTCGGTGACGCCGTGGCGATCCACATCCGTGACGTGGAAGTGACGAGCATGGCGACCAGCACGGGATCGATGGCCGAACGCGAGGAAGCCTTCGGCGACGACCCGTTCGTCGACCACAAGTGTCCAGAGTGCGGGACGACGTGGCCCGACTCCGTCGTTGAGGGAACGGGAGAAGACGCGATCAAATGCGCCGAGTGCGGGGCAAACGCCTCTTCATTCGGCTTCGAGTACGGCTACACGGTCGCCTTCGACCACGAGAATGCAGTGGGGCTAACACTCGACAAGGACGGCGCGCACGAACTCGCCACCAACGCCGAGGAAGTGATGGACATCCCCGAGAACTCCCGCCAGCACCCGATTTTGCTGTACGAACCCGACGGGATGCCCGGCACACTCGGCCGTCTCCAACCCTTCATCGGCAACATCGGGACCACGCCCTCGGTGACGATGCCGGACTCGCACAACGCAGGTGACTTCGGCCAGAACCTCATCGGGGCGGACCACGACTACGGCGTCGAAACCGAGGAAGACCTCGAAAAGCGCACGGACGGTCACATGGACATCTCGGAGGTTCGGCCGGGCGCGACGCTGATCTGCCCTGTGGATATCGAGGGCGGTGGGGTCTACGTCGGTGATCTGCACGCGAATCAAGGCGACGGTGAACTGTCGCTGCACACCACCGACGTGAGCGGCACAGTGACGATGGATGTCGAGGTGATCGACGGCCTCGAACTCGATGGGCCAGTCCTACTCCCCAACGAGGAGGATCTGCCATTTATCAGCAAACCGTACAGCGACGAGGAGCGCGAAGCAGGTCGGGGACTCGGTGAAGAACACGGCGTCGAAGTCGACGAAGAGATGGGGCCGATTCAGGTCGTTGGCTCCGGTGCGACCGTCAACGACGCCACGCAGAACGCCTTCGACCGGACGGGCCAGTTGCTCGATATGAGCGAAGGCGAGATCCGAGCGCGGTGTACCTTCACCGGCGGCGTCCAGATCGGCCGACTCCCCGGTGTCGTCCAACTCGACATGCTCGCGCCACTCGATATCCTCGAAGACCGCGGCATCGACGGACTCGTTCGCGACCAATACGATCTGTAGGGGAGGCAACTCCACGCGCGACCCCTGCAATATTGGCTGTGCTCACCACTTTTTTGTGAGATGGTTATAATGGACATTCCATGTACGGTGATCGTACGTGTCACTAGCTGATGCACAACGGCCCGCGACACGACGCGAACGGTATCGGTTGATGGCTGATGCTGCGAGCCGACCGTTCACGGTCGGTGCCGTCGTCTTGCCGCTGGTGCTCCCCATCTTTGGCTACGTCTCGGGCAGCTACCAGCTCATGTTCACCATCCACCTCTTTCTCGGTGCGTTCTGGTTCGGAACGGCCGTCCTCGGTGCGGTGGTGCTCGGTCCTGTCATGGGGAGTCTCTCAGACGAAGCGAACGTAGAGTTCGCCGAGGGATTCGTTCCGAAGATGAACCTCCTCATGGAACCCGTCTCCGTCGGCGTCGTCGGGTCGGGAATCGGCCTCGCCAGCATGCTGGAGTTGTGGGCCTCGCCCACCCCATCGCTGTGGGCTGCACTGGCGCTCAGCATCGCACTGCTCGTCCTCGGTTTCGGGCCGCTCCATTCTTTCACCTCCGGAATGTTCGACGAACTCGCAGCCGAAGAGACCGACCACGAACGACTCGCTGCCCTGAACAAAAAGTACGGCATGCTGAGTCTGATCGAACTCGTGTTGATGGTTGCTGTCGTCGCCACGATGTCTGGCATCCGGTGGGGCTACTGAAACTGGGCTTCGCAGCAGCTAACCTTCGCCAGCGCGAACCCGGTCTATGAAACTCTCCGCGGTCGATCTCTCTCCGGTCCCCGAAGACGGAACGGCGACTGCTGCCTACGAACAGACCGTCGAGACAGCACAGCAGGCCGAACGACTCGGATTCGAGCGGTTCTGGGTGGCCGAACACCACGGCATGGCCGAAACACTTGCCGGGACGACACCCGAGGTGTTACTCGGCCATCTCGCCGCGAAGACCGACTCGATCCGACTCGGCTCCGGGGCCGTCCTGCTCAACCACTACAGTCCGTTCAAAGTCGCAGAGCAGTTCGGCACGCTCGACGCGCTGGCACCGGGCCGAATCGACGCGGGCCTCGGTCGGGCGAACGGATCGCCGGCCGCCGACCGTGCTCTCGGAACCAGCCGCCGAGTCCAGAACCCCGACGAGGACCACGCCGAGAAAATCGAGGCGGTCGTCACCCACCTCTACGACGAATACCCGGACGGACACGCCTACAGTGACCTCGAACTACCTCGCTCCGGCGAGGAACCACCCGTGCCGTGGGTGCTCGGGTCGAGCCCATCGAGCGCGGCGATCGCAGCAAAACTCGGTCTTCGATTTTGTTTCGCAGCGTTCATTCGACCTGAACTGGCCGTCCAATCGTTCGAGACCTACCGCGAGCAGTTCCAGCCCTCCGAACTCGGCGGCGGGATCGACGAACCGGACGGGATGGTTGCGGTGAACGCCGTCTGTGCCGACTCTGACGAGGCAGCGGCTCGATTGCGAGCGGTGGCCGAGGCCACCTACAAGCGGATGCAACGCGGCGTCGTCGGGACGAGGCCGTCCGTCGAAGAAGCGATTGACGAACTGGGATCGGTCCCCGACCCGACACCCGCCACGCTCGACGAGGGCGAGTGGCCGCGAGCTATCTCCGGGAGTCCAGAGACGCTCGCGGGACTGCTCAATCAACTGGCTGATCGTGTCGGCGTCGACGAGGTGATGATTCAGCACGTCGTCACCGATCACGACGAGGCCCTGCGCTCGCACGAACTGCTGGCAGACGGAGTCGGACTGACCGAATCTGAACAGGACTAGCGGGAGATGAAAGGTATTAGTCCCCGGAAGACGGCCACATAGCTATGGATCAGGCACTGGGTCCACCAGAGAAGATGGCCGACCGGCGCGAGGATCTGACGCCGATGATGGCCCAGTATTTCGAGCTTTGTGAGCAGTACGACGAGGCGCTCGTTCTGTTTCAAGTTGGAGATTTCTACGAAGCCTTTTGCGAAGCAGCGGAGACGGTTGCGCGCACGTGTGAGATCACGCTCACCCAGCGCGAGGACTCCACCGGCGAGTACGCGATGGCCGGGATTCCCATCGAGAACGCCGAATCGTACATCGACCGCCTGCTCGACGCAGGCTTTAGAGTCGCTGTCGCGGATCAGGTTCAGGATCCCGAGGAGACGACCGGCGTCGTCGACCGTGCAGTGACGAGAATCATCACGCCGGGGACGCTGACCGAAGACGAACTGCTCGACACCGAGCGAAACAACTACCTCGCCGCGGTGGCCGTCGAGGGTCAGATCGGCTGTGCGGTGCTCGATATCTCGACCGGCGATTTCTACGCAACGAGTGCGAACGACCCAGAGACCGTGGGCGACGAACTCGGCCGATTCGACCCCGCGGAGGTCATCGTCGGCCCGGATGTCCCCGAGGACTTGGTCGACTCCTACACTGTCAGCCCGTTCGAGGACGAGGCCTTCGAGGGGTCGCGAGCGACAGAGAAAGTCGGCGAGTACTTCCGCGCACCGGATCGCCTGCTCGCGACAGACGCCGAGATCAGCGCCTGCGGGGCCGTCCTCGCATACGCGGAGTACGCCCGCGGCGGCACCGAAGACCGACTCGATTACCTCAACCATCTGACCCGGTACGACCCGCGAGAGTACATGCTGCTGGACGCCGTCGCGCTGGAGAGCCTGGAACTGTTCGAGCGGCGGAGCGTCCGCGGACACGGAGAGGCCACACTCGCCGGCGTGCTGGACGAAACCGCCTCTGCGCTCGGCCGGCGCGAACTCGACGAGTGGCTGCGCCGGCCGTTGATCGATCCCGACGCGATCAGCGACCGCCACGACGCCGTCGGTGAACTACGCGACGACGTACGGACACGCGAGCAACTGCACGACCACCTCCGGGATGTCTATGATATCGAGCGACTCGTCTCGCGGATCGGCCGCGGACGGGCCAACGCCCGTGATCTGCGCTCGCTGAAAGCGACACTGGACGTGATCCCGCAACTGCGCGAGGCCCTCGGCGACCCCGAGTGTGAGAAACTGCGATCCATCCGGGAGCGACTCGACCCGCTGGACGACGTGCGGATCTTGATCGACGACGCGATTCAGGAAGACCCTGACCGAGAGATCACAGAGGGTGGAATCATCAAGCCCGCCTTCGACGAGGAACTCGCGGAGTTGCGAGAGACCGAGCGAACTGGGAAAGACTGGATCGACGATCTCGAAGTCACAGAGCGTGAGCGGACGGGCATCGACTCGCTGAAGGTCGGACACAACTCCGTCCACGGCTACTACATCGAAGTGACCGACGCGAATCTCGACCGCGTGCCCGACGATTACGAACGCCGCCAGACGCTGAAAAACGCAGAGCGGTACTACACACCCGAACTCAAAGAACGAGAGGACGAGATTATTCGGGCAGAGACTCGGGCCGACGACCTGGAATACGAACTGTTCTGCGAGGTTCGCTCGACGGTCGCCGACGCCTCGGCGGATCTACAGGCGCTGGCGGCCGTGTTGGCGGAACTCGACGTGTTAGTCACCTTCGCGACTGTCGCCGCCGAGTACGAGTACAGTCGACCGGTCGTCGTCGGTCCGGACGATCCTGCCGTCGAAGGCATCCATATCGAGGCAGGCCGTCATCCCGTCGTCGAGCAGACACAGGCCTCGTTCGTCCCAAACGACACCGCACTCGACGACGACGAGCGCGTCGCCGTCATCACGGGGCCGAATATGAGCGGCAAATCGACCTACATGCGTCAGGTCGCGCTGATCGTGATTCTCGCACAGGCCGGGAGTTTCGTCCCGGCAGAGCAGGCCCGCCTCGAACTCGTCGACAGAATCTTCACTCGGGTGGGTGCCAGCGACGATATCGCCGGCGGGCGCTCGACGTTCATGGTCGAGATGACCGAACTCGCCGATATTCTCGACCACGCGAGCGAGCAGTCACTCGTCTTGCTCGACGAAGTCGGCCGCGGAACGAGTACGGCAGACGGCTTCGCAATCGCACAGGCTGTCACCGAGTTTCTGCACGACGAGGCCGGTGCACTCACGCTCTTTGCGACGCATCACCACGATCTGACAGGGGTAGCCGAATCGCTCGATGGGGCGACGAATCGCTACTTCGAGACGGCACAGACCGACGACGGCGTCGTCTTCGAACACGATCTGACCCGCGGCACCGCCGACGCCTCATATGGCGTCGAAGTGGCGGCCACGGCGGGTATCGAACCCACTGTCGTCGAGCGGGCGCGCGAGGTGCTGGCTGACGAGACTGGACAGCCCCCCGGAGAGACGACACGGGGCGTCAGAACGAACGGCGAGACGACGGGTCGGGGCGAGAGTCCACGCCAGAGTGATTCCGTCGGAGGAAAGCCGAAGGATGAACCGGGATCTGCGACGGGCGGACAGACGGCCGCACATCCACCCGACGGCGAGGGAGCGGACATCTTCGAGGAGATCCGGCAGGCAGATATCGCGACGATGACTCCACTCGAAGCGATGAATCTGCTCGCGACGGTGCAGCGGCGGCTGGAATCACGAGATTGACCGGAATCCCCGGGTATTTTGAGGCAGTGCGTCTACGGGGAGAACGATGGACGACTGGCGTCGGGTCACTGGGACGCAGTTTTTGCAGGCACTGTGGACGATTTTCGCACTGGCGGTCGGTGCTGGCATCCAACTCATCCAGCCGGTCGTCGGCGGACTGCTCCGTCCCGAAGTGTTTCTCTCGCTGAGTACCGTCTGGATCGCCGGGCTGGTGATCATCGCGCTGTACGACCGCCGACACTGGAGTCAGATGGTCGAGCAGTCGTCGTTCAAAACCAACACGGGGACCACGCTGGCTGATCTCGAAACGATCAAAGCCGGCCGTTCGGTCACTGTTCGAACACAGATTCCGGATGTCTTCTCGCAGGCACACATGACGATTCGGACGGCCGTCGAGGGAGTGAGTGCCTCCTTCACCGTCCAGTTTCGATACGTCGGCTCGGGGGGGACCGACGAGGGGATCCAGACCGGCAACGACGCGCTCGATGATGCGTTCGTGATCCGGGGGTCGAAAGAAAATGTCAGCCAGTTGCTCTCCCCCGAGGTGCAGGCGATGCTGATGGATGTCGAGACCATCGGGACGTTCACGATCACCGGAAGCAAAATCGAGTGCGAAGTCCCGTTCACCAGGCTCGAATCGGGAGAACTCGAACAGCTCTCGGCGACGACCGTTGAGCTAGCCGAACGGGTCGAAGAACTCGCTGCCGCCTGACCCCCGGCAGTGACGACGGGGAAGGCTACTTATATATCTGCGACGGACCAACGACGTGATATGAAACTGCGAAACGTCGTACTCGGCGCGGCCGGTGCCGTGGGTGCAACCGCCCTCGTCAATCGCGTGCTGGAATCGCGCGCTGGGGAGTTCGAGCCGTATCTCGACGGCGATCAGGGAACCTACCGCTGGCGCGGGTTCGGCATCAGCTACACCGAACTCGGTGACCCCGCCGACGAGGACCTCCTCTTGTTGCACGGAACCAGTGCCGCGGCGTCGGGCCACGAGTACTATACAGTCGCAGAGACACTCGCCGAGGAGTACCACGTCATCGTGCCGGATCTACCCGGGTACGGCCACTCGGATCGCCCCCCGCTTCTGTATTCCGCGTCCCTGTACGAGGCGTTCGTCGAGGATCTGATCGAGGACTTGACCGACGAGCCGATTGTCGTCGCCTCCTCGCTGACGAACTCCTATGCGGCCGCTGCCGCCCAGAACGTCGAGATGTCCCGGCTGATCTGTATCTGTCCGACCGATTCCTCGATGGGGAGCCGACAGGTGCTGGTCCGCGCGCTGCTTCGCTCGCCGGTGATCGGGACGGGGCTGTACAATCTCATGGTTAGCAAGCCTTCCATTCGCTACTTCAACACCGATCACGGCTACTACGACGCCGAGAACCTGTCGGAGGAGATTGTCGACTACGAGTGGACGAGCGGTCACCAGCCCGGTTCCCGATTCGCGCCCGCCTCCTTCGTCAGCGGCTTTCTCAATCCGGAGGGCTCGCTCGAAGAACACCTCTCGAACGTCGACATCCCGATCACCTTCGTCTGGGGCCGCAACGCCGACGTGACACCAATCTCCGAGGGCCGACAACTCGCCGAACACGTCGACGCCGGACTGATCGTCTTCGATCGAGCGAAACTGCTCCCACACATCGAACACCCGGAGAAGTTCGTCGACGTGGTTCGCGGTGAACTCGGAGAGAGCGAGCGCGAACGAACCGATCAGGTCTGACAGCCCAGGGCAATCAATCGAGGGCGAGCAGGGTGCCGCTGTCGGTCCCGACGAAAATTCCTTCGTCGGCGAGGACTGGCGCAGTCGGGAATCCGTCCGGGAGGGCTCGCTTCCACTGCTGGTTGCCGGAGTCCGTCGACAAGCCCAACAACACTGGTTCCGGTGTCTCGCCGTCGAAGTTCGCATATGGAACGCACAACGTGGTCTCGCCGAGGCTCATGCCCCCGGTAACTTCGGGCTGGGCATCAGTATTCTTCTCGAGCCAGTGGACCCAGTCAGGGCCGCCCTCAACTAGCGAAATCGGTGAGACGGTCCCGCCACCGGTGTAGAGGACTTCTCCGGTCGCGGCCGGCGGTATCGACGCGCTCGACTGGCCGCGGATCTCTCCGCTGTGGTTGTATAGGTACAACCCATCTCGGCGAACAGTCACGATACGATACTCGGTCGCGACGACTGCTTGTGGTCCGAAACTCTCCGCCCGCCACTGTTCGGTCCCGGTGCCCCGGCCGAACGCGAACACTTCGTTGTCGAGCATATCCTGTCCGCACCCGACGTACAGCAGTTGGTCGGTTACTGCGGGTGGAGTGATCACCGCCTCGCCCGCATCGATCCGAGTTCGTACGTCGGCCGAGGGCGCGTCGATGCCGAGCAGCGTTCCGTCGTCCGTCCCGACGTAAACGGTGTCGCCGTACGGTGTCGGATCACCCGGAACCCCCGGGGTGTCGATAGTCCACGTGGTGTCACCCGATCCTTGATCGAATGCACGGAGTTGTCCGTTGCCGGTCCCCACAACGACAGTCTCCCCGACGATGGCCGGACACTTCGTACGGGTATCTCCGAGTGATTCTGTCCAGACGGTTTCGCCAGTTGTCGTTTCGAGGGCGTGTAGCGTTCCGTCCCGCGTAATCACGAAAAGAGAGTCCTCGCCGACGACTGGCTGGCAGTCTACTGCTGCGGGAAGCGTGATCCGCCAGCGTTCGGTCGGGTCGGCAGGAACAGTTGTCTCCGCCGCGACGCCGTCGTTGGCCGGCGTCCGCTGCAAGGAGTGCCACTCGTCGGTCGGGACGGCGGGATTCTGTGAGTCTTTCTCGTCGTCTGTAGAGGGGTTTCCGCCGTCACCTCCGAATATCGAACAGCCAGCGAGCCCTCCGGTGGTGGCTGCTAGTCCGACTCGGAGCAGTGTCCGTCGACGAGCGGTCATGCTGTCCGATCCGTCAAGTCGGGTCCAGTTAGCTGCTACGGTTTCTTTGGGGCTGGTATCTGTGAGTCTGCATCGAGCGATCACAGTTCCAGGCACACGACACGGACCAACGAGCCAGTTCAACCATTGAGAATCTGTGCAGTAGATTTATACAATACTGTACGCGACTTTGTGTAATGGACACGTACAGCAACGCTCTCCTTCATGTCGGGGAGGAGGACGAACTCGTAAACGAGGCCGTGGCGGACTGCAATCTAGGGGAGTCGGTGCAGTCAGTCGAGACGGTTGCGGCGGCGATATCACTGCTCGAAGAAACCCCGGTCGCGGGGGTAGTCGCCGAGATGGATCTTCCCGACGGCTCCGGGCTGGATATACTCGATGCGAGCATCGATGGCCTCGCTTCTGTCCCCATTATCATCGTGACAGGAGAGCGGTCGGATCGGGCTGATGCGGTTGCCGCGGGCGCGGCTGATGTCTACGTTCGTAATGACGGCGACGCAGAACCGGCCGTGCTGGGCCAGCGGCTGACCAACGTCCTCGCCCACCGACAGATACTCTCGGAGGACGCCGGTATGCGATCTGAAACGACGTTGCTGCTCGATTCCGAGGGCCGGATCGTCACGGCGACTGTGGGGACCGGTAGCGTCGTCGAGGCCGAGACGCCGACGGACTTCGTCGGGAACCCTCTCAGTTCCCTGGTCGCGGAAGAAGACGTACGACGGATCGAAGAGTGCTTCGAGCGGATCCTCGATGGCGATCTCGACCGAGAGACACTAACCGTCTCCTTTCGCCAGCATAGCGGAACACTCGTTCCAGCCGAAATCAGGTTCCGAGCCATCCCGGGAGGAGGGGCGAACCGCGTGGTGTGTGCAACAATAGCAGATGTACTTCACAAGTCGGACGCCGAGCAACACTCAACGCCATTGATCGACCTCCTACTGGATACGATCGATGACGTGTTTTATTTGCTGGACACGGATGGTAATCTGATCCGATGGAACGATCATCTCTCTGCGGTCACGGGCTACACCGACAAAGAGATCGACGAGATGGGTCCGCTCGAGTTTTTCGCAGCGGATGATCGTGAGCGCGTCGCGACCACGATTTCAGAAATATTGGAGACCGGTTCGAGCAGCGTCGAAGCGGAGATGCGCACGAAAGACGGCGAACAGATCCCGTTCGATTACACCGGCGCCGCACTGACCGACGCCGAAGGGACGACCCGAGGGATCGTCGGTATCGGTCGTGATATCTCCGAGCGGAAACGGCGAGAACGAGAGTTGCGCCGGTACGAGACGATTATCAACGTTCTCGCTGACCCAGTGTATGCCCTCGATGCCGATGGTCGATACAACTACGTCAACGATGCTTTTCTCGAACACACTGGCTACGACCGGTCGGAACTCGTCGGGAGTCACGTCTCGAAAGTCTTGCCCGATGCCGAGATCGAGCGGGGGCGGACTGTCATTCGTGAACTGCTGGACGACGAGAACAAACAGAGTACCACGTGGGAGATGACCCGCATCACTGCGGACGGAACGGAGATTCCGACCGAGAATCACACGGCCTTGCTTCCCTTCGACGAGGGTCAGTTCCAGGGGTCGGTCGGAGTGATCCGGGATATCTCCGAGCGCAAGCAGCGAAAGCGAGAATTACAGCGCGAACGCGACCGCCTCAAGTCAGTATTCGACGCCGCGCCGTACCCGTTCGTGCACGTCAGCTTCGAGGACGGAGATCCAATCCCGCTGAGGATTAACGATGCGTTCGAGAACAAGTTTGGTGTCGCCGCGAAAGAGGTGGTCGGCTCGTCGATTGATCCACATCTAGTCCCGGAGTCTGAGCAGTCAGAGGCCCGGGAGATGAACAAAAAGATGCGCGCAGGTGAGCCAGTCACCAGAGAAGTGACACGCCTCGCAGCCGACGGCTCCGAGCGGGAGTTTCTGTTCAAGTCGGAAACCGTCTCTAACGAAGACGGGTCCGTCGAGTGGCTCGGCGCGTACATCGACATTACCGAGCGGAAACGACGGATCGAACTACTCGAGCAACTCCGTCAGAACATCACTGACGTGGTCTGGATGACCGACCCCGAAAAGAACACGATGGAGTTCGTAAGCAACGCCTATGAGGAAGTGTGGGGCCGGTCGACAGAGTCGCTACGTGCCGAGCCACAGTCGTTCGTCGAGGCGATACACCCCGCGGACCGCGACCGAGTCGAGCGCGCTCTCGAAACGCAACAGACCGACCCACAACAGTACGAGGAAACCTATCGTGTCGAACGGCCCGACGGCGAGATCAGGTGGGTCCACGACCGAGCCTCTGGCGTCTTCGAGGACGGCGAATTGAGACGGATTATCGGGATCGCGACCGATATCACCGAACGCCGAGAGCGCGAGCGGGAACTCCGGCTCAAAAACCGCGCGATGGACGAGGCTCCAATCGGAATCACCATTCACGAGCTAACAGATTCCGGCTTCCCGATCACCTACGCGAACAGCGGCTTCGAGCAACTGACGGGGCACGAACCGACGGCCATCGAGGGAGGCCAACTGTCGATGCTCGCGGGAGCTGAAACCGCAGATTCGCAGTTATCAGAGCTGAGGGAGGCCTTCGAGGAAGAACGCTCTGCGTCTCTCGTAGCGTTGCTGTACCGGGCGGACGGGGATCCTTTTTGGGGGCGGATCTCGCTCGCACCCGTCGCGGGCGAGGACGGTTCGACGACACATTTCGTCGGATTCCTTCAAGATGTCACGACGATCAAAGAACACGAACAGGAGGTTGCCCGACGCCTCGAAGAGTTCGGTGAGTTGCTCGCCGAGGACCTCAGGATTCCAGTCCAGCAAGCCCAATCCGAGATTGGCTCTGCCGATCTCGAAGCAGCAGAACGCTCGCTCGAACGGGTCGAGGACCTGATCGACGACCTCGTGACCGTTCACACGAGATCTGTCACGTCGAGAGAAGTCGGAGATCGGTTGAACGGAACACTGGACGGGATTGGTGTCAGTGACGATGAGTGAGGGCGCTCAGCGCACCGACCGGACCGACAGAAAACCGCTCGGATCACTCGGAACCCAGTATACTTAACACATCATGGACGAATCCGATGCGACTGTCGCCGTCTTCGAGGACAACAAAACGCGTGCCGAGTTGTACGCACTCTGGCTCGAAGCGTACGACGTCCGTGTCGCCTCCTCGAAGCAGACAGCACAGAAACACGTGGACAGCGGGCTGGCAGTCGCAGTCGTCAACGAGGAGTTCGCCGACGGTGCGGCAGAGACACTCGTCGAGATTATCAGAGCCGAGTCACAGCTGTGTCGAGTTCTGGCAATTCGCCCACGGTCTGCGAGCTTTCCCGAGTTCGAGTCCGAGAGCCATCTCACGAAGCCGGTGTTCGAGGAGGAGCTTCAGGAACACGTCGACCAGTTGCTTTGCCGACGCAACTACCACCAAGCACTGCAGCTCTATTACCGAGCGAGGATGACACTGGTCGCCCGCGAGCGAGCAGAACCGGCCGAAGACGAGGAGATCCAGAGACTCAGAGAGACGGCCACGACGCTGCAGTCCAGGCTCGAGCAGTACCGCGAACGGCTGTCAGATGACGACGTTGCTGCGGTCATGCGCGCGCTCACGCTCGATGCCGAGCGGACTGAATCGAAAGAGGATGTCGACAGTAAATACTGGCCAGATCGGTGCCCGAACTGCAAGGAGGAGTGGGCGGATTCAGAGAACGCCGGCACGCTGAAGCGGATTGCGGCATACGTTTGGCGGTGTACGCAGTGCGGGAACGTCATCATGGAAAACGATCCCAGCCATCAGCAAACACACGTCTACAAGCAGTAATCACCCTGATGCGACGTAGGCGGTTCGGATTGTGGGAGTCTTTTATTAGGAATCCAGACAACTATCTGGCTATGCGCGCGGCACGACTCCACGAGTACACCGAGAACATGGGGGATGGGCTCTCGATCGACGAGATCGACGCACCACAGGTGACAGCCAGCGACGACGTGATCGTCGAGGTTGACGGCGCTGGCTGGTGCCAGACTGACAACCACATCATCGAGGGGATGTGGACCGACTACGTTCCGCAGGAACTCCCGATGACGCTCGGCCACGAGAACGCCGGCACGGTCGTCGATACCGGCGAAGAAGTCAGTCTCGTCTCCGAGGGCGATCAGGTGATCTGTCACCCGGTCCAGACCTGCGGCACCTGCCGCCCGTGTCGGCAGGGCGAGACGATGTACTGCGAGAACGCGGCGTTCAACGGCCTGACGACCGACGGTGGCTTCGCCGATCAGTTGCACACCAGCGAACGGGCCGTCATCCCGCTTCCGGACGGCGTCGACCCGATCGACATCGCGCCCCACGCCGACGCGGGAATCACCGCCTATCACGCCGCGAAAAAAGCGGTCGACGACCTCAATCCGGGGGATACCGCTGTCGTCATCGGCATCGGTGGGCTGGGTCACATCGGCCTGCAGTGTGTCGATGCGATGAGCGCGGCCGACATCGTTGCGCTGGATATCAAGCAGTCGGCACGCGACCTCGCGAGCGACCTCGGTGCCCAGCACACACTCGATCCGTCGTCACAGGATATCGCCGAGGAAATCGACACGATCACCGACGAGCGGGGGGCCGAGCAGGTACTGGATTTCGTCGGTGCAGACGAGACGACCGCACTGGCACCCGATATCACTGCCGCGGGTGGCGATCACCACATCATCGGCTACGGCGGCCACGTCCACGAACCCTCCCAAGCACTGGTCGACGGAGAATTCTCCTTTGTCGGCAATATCGTCGGGCAGTACACCGAGTTACAGGAACTCGTTGCGTTGGTCGAAAACGACTACGTCGACCTGCATACCAGTCGGTACGACCTCGGAGAAATCAACGAAGTGGCGGAGAAACTGGAGCATGGTGAGATCGACGGCCGGGCCGTGATAACGCCGTAGACGAGCCACACCATCGGATTGTCAATATTGTCGATACGTGGTGAGTGGTCAGTAGATGGTGTCCGGGGTGCTATCCGGGTTGACCCGGGGCAGTTCGATACAGAGGATACTAGCCGGTGGAGTCTCAGCAGGAAGCGATATGTTACCGCCGATTGATTCCACAGCCAGGTACACCTGCGCGATGGTGAGGTCGCTCCCGTGTCGCAGCGCTGTTTCTTCTCCATCCCTGATGAGCGAGCAATCGCCAGCAGATAACAGCCGTGTAGTCCCCACTAGCTGGACGACGACGTATTGGTCCTGAACATCGGTTTTGAGTTCGATCTGTCCCTCGCCGGCGTACTCCAGTACTTTCTGTCCGAGACTGAGAATCGGGCGCTCCGCCTGCGCAGGGATTGCGGCAGTCGTTGGGGAATCTGTGGCGGTGACCGACATCTCGGGGAACTTCTCCGACGACAGCTCTCTCAGCGCCGTCATCACCGATTCGGTCTCGACCGCCTTGGCTTCCGTGGCACCGGCTTCGAGACCGGCTCGGATCTGTTTGGCCTGTTCGCTCAGTTCCAGCAGGCTCTGGCTGGCGTCAGCGATCCTTGTGACGGCATTGTTGTCCTCAAGCTCTGGATCACTAATTACGTTGACCCATCCCTGAATAGCATCAATTTTGTTCCGGAGGTTGTGTCGCATGACCCGGTGCAGGATATCCAGTTGCTGTATCCGGTGTCGCCGGTCAGAGATATCGACGCCCGCTACGATTGCTCCCGATACTGTACCGTCTTCGTACAGCGGACGAGCGCATATCTCGACAGGGACGCGGGTCCCGTCTTTGGCACGGTAGACTGCTTCGTGCCCGTCGATAACTTCACCGTTAAGTAGTCGATCGAGCTGCTTCTCGAACGTATCGTCGTTCATGGTGATTGGGTCTGTTGTTCCGATAACAGCCTCGGCGGTGTAGCCGAATGTTTCCTCAGCAGCTTGGTTCCACAGCTCGACAGTTCCCTCAACGTCCAAAACGGCGACAGGGACCGGCAGTACATCGAGCAGTGTTTCGAGCCGAGCGGTCGCTGCTTCGAGCTGTCGTTGCCGTTCAAGCTGCGTCGTTATTTCTCGAAATACTCCGAGAACGACCGAGCGATCATCAATCGTCTTGCGGCAGGCGTTGATCTCGACCGGTTTGTGTTGCCCATCAAAGGACTCGATCTGTATCGGAGTTCCGTCCTGAAGACGATCGACTCGTTCTCCCTCAATCCCGCGCTGGAACGCTTCAGCATAGTCGTCAGCGCGGTCTGACGGATGGAGTTCTAACTGATCTCGGCCGATGAGTGAAATCGGCTGACAGTGAAATAGATCACCGGCGGCAGCGTTCGCATCGACGACTCGCCCGGAATCTGCGTCGGCTACGATGACGGCGTCGGGAATAGTGTCTATGCCGAGACCGAGATTTGACCGAGACGCAGAGTCATCAGACGCGTTCTCATCCTCTGTCCGAGACATGCAACCAACTCAAGGAAGATGAGCAAAAAATCATAACCCTATAATTATTAAATTTGAAAATGGACTGCGGTTTTTGTCCCCTGAGTAACTCAGTAGCCTGTAGTGTTGGCTTCTGTAATTATTAATCAAAATATTGAGCTTATACTGTGTGCAAGTAATTGGGTAAGTCGGTGTCGCTAACCAACTCCGTGTCTCGGCAGACACAAAGATCAAAAATCAACAGTCGGAGCGTGAGTGTACACAGATCGCGTGCGAACCTCGCTGCGGTACGTGTCCGTGTTTGGTGTGCTGACCAACGTGGTTCTCGGACGACGCGGGATGGATTCCGTCAGACGTAATGGCTGACTTAGTCCGTATCCTGCGGCGATTCGATGTGTTTACGCTCCTGTTTGGGGTGTTCGGAGACGTACACCTTGGTGTGGTCGTCGATATCCTCGGTGACCCAGGAGTTCGCGCCGATGCTGACGTGATCGCCGATAGAAATTGCGCCGAGAATCTTGCTCCCCGCGCCGATGACGACGTTGCTACCGATGTCTGGGTGGCGCTTGTACCCCTTCTTGAGCGCGTGTTCGTCGTCTTCTTCCTGCTCGAAGTGCAGTGCCCCGAGGGTGACATCCTGATAGATTCGGACCCACTCGCCGATGGTCGTCGTCTCGCCAATGACGACGCCGGTTCCGTGATCGATGAAGAAGTGATCGCCGATTTCGGCACCGGGGTGGATGTCGATGCCGCTCTCGGTCTTTGCGGTCTCGGTCAGTTCGCGAGCGTAGATCTCGCCGCCGCGTGTGTACAGTTCGTGGGCGACGCGCTGGACCATGATCGCGTGAAACCCGGGATAAGCCCGGACGATCTCGACGTAGCTTTTGGCCGCCGGATCGCCCTTGTAGGCGGCTTCGATATCCTTCTTGAGTCGCTCGCGGATCTCGGGAAGTGCGTCGATGGTCTCCGTGATCATCTGGCTCGGGTAGTTGACGTACGGGCAGAGCCCACGGTAGAAGAGTTGACCGAGTTCGTCGAGACGGTCACTTAGCGCGTCCTTGTCGTC
The DNA here is from genome assembly GCF_037080055.1 of Halovenus anhuiensis. Classification (NCBI taxonomy): domain Archaea; kingdom Methanobacteriati; phylum Methanobacteriota; class Halobacteria; order Halobacteriales; family Haloarculaceae; genus Halovenus; species Halovenus anhuiensis. The sequence goes on along the minus strand of NZ_JBAOJI010000001.1, from coordinate 161,195 downwards.
GACGAGAGAACCTGCATTCCAGCAGCGTGGAAAGAATAGCTGTTTGAGGAGGTCGATCTCCTCGCACTGATAGCGGCGGCGGGGAAAGTCGGGGCAGTCTCGCGTGGGGAACTCGTCGCCGTCCCGATCGTACGAATCGAAAAGCCCGTCTGCAGCGTCGCCGCTGTATTCGTACTCCATACATACCGTTGCCGGGGCAGGGGTTTAGGGATTCCGTCAGAAAGGCGGCGGTGGTTGGAGATGAGCAGAGATCGTGGCTGTCCGGACAGCCACTGATCCGTCCCGCGGCGGCCGAGATGGTGCGAGGCCGAGAGAGCCCTGGTACCGGTCGTGACGTGAAAAGCGTCTGAACCGGCAACTGTTCATAACGAACGCACATAAATAAATCTCCCGGCAACACTCCGGCCCAGTCGCTTCAGAGTGTTACTCGTCTAACCGGTCGTCGAGGACAGGGAACTCCTCCCGACGCTGTTCGACACGCTCCGGATCGATGTCGGCGACGACGAGTCGTTCGCGTTCGCCCGCGCTCGCGACCGGCGTCCCCCACGGGTCGTAGACTGCCGACCGACCGAGCAGCGACGCCTCCTCGAACGCACCGATTCCGTTGACGGCCCCAACGTAGCAGAGATTCTCCACCGCACGCGTCCGCGGGAGCAACTGCCAGTGCTCGACGCGTGGATACGGCCACGCACTCGGCACCAGAACCAGCGTCGCCCCCGCATCGACGAGTCGGCGATACAGTTGGGGGAACCGCAGGTCGTAACAGGTCGTCATGCCGACAGTGAAGCCTTGATCATCGACGGTGGTTACCGACTCGCCGGCGGTCAACAGGTCCTGTTCTGCGGACTCGTAGCCGAAGAGGTGACGTTTCCGGTAGACCCCACGGCGGTCTCCCGAACTGTCGATGTAGACCGACGTATTCGCGTACCCCTCCTCGTCAGGTGTGTCGAACCCGCGGGCTGTCGATTCCGCGAGGTCTTCGACGATCGAGCCAGCGCAGATCGAAATATCGAGGTCGTCCGCCACCTCCTGTAGCTCTGTGATCGTCTCACCGTCGAGCGGTTCGGCCTCCCGAGAGTAACTGTCAAAGGCGAAGTAGCCGACGTTGAAAATCTCGGGCAGCGCGACGAGATCACAGCCCTTCTCGGCGGCCTCGCGGACGAGGGTACGGGCGCGTTGTCTGTTCGCCGAGGGCTTTCCACCCTCGATTTCGAACTGGGCGAGCGCGAGTTTCATGCCACACACGATGTGGGCCGGGACAAAGTACCCCTGGGTTCGTCGAGTCAGATACGATGGAAACCGAGTACAGGCGCTCGATTTACAATAGCTTATTATTCGTGCTTTTCGGCCGAGATCGTCAGGTCTAAGCGATTCACGGCCGGATTCACGGTCGTGTCACGGTTACGAGAAGCGGGACTTTTCGTCACGCTGGCGACGTTCTGGGGGCTTTCCTTTCCGGCGATAACGGTCGGTCTGGAATATCTGCCACCGCTTCTGTTTGCCGCACTCCGGTACGACGTTGCCGCAATCCTCCTGCTGGGCTACGCCGTCATCTGGACCGACGACTGGTGGCCTGCGGGCCGGAACAACCACTATGCAATCGTCGGGGGTGGCGTCTTTCTGGTCGCGGGCAACGGCTTCCTGTTCCTCGGCCAGCAGACCGTCCCCAGCGGTGTCGCCGCGATACTGCAGGCACTGGTCCCGATTGTGACGGCCGTCTGGGCGCTGTTTTTGTTGGGCGAACGGCTCTCACTGGCTGGTGCGGTCGGCGTCGGGATCGGATTTCTCGGCATCTCGCTGGTCGTCCAGCCGGATCCAAACAACCTGCTCGGGAGCGAGACGCTGGGTCGGTTGCTGATCGTCGGACAGGTGATCAGTGTCTCGCTGGGTGGCGTGATCGTGCAGCGCGCCTCGCCGTCGATCAGCCGCGTTCCCCTAACTGGCTGGTCGATGCTGGTGGGCGCGTTGGTGCTCCATCTGGTCAGTCTGGGTACCGGAGAGTTTCCCGACGGCAGCGCGCTCGCTCCGACCTCCGTGGGAACCGTGCTGTATCTCGGCGTCTTCTCGACGGCAATCGCCTTCTACATCTACTTCTACATCATCGAGACCCACGGTGCGTTCGAGGTCTCGCTCGTCACGTATCTGGTTCCCGTCGTCGCGACGTTGGTCGGGGTGTTCGTCCTGCAGGAGACGATCAGCGTCCTGACTCTCGTCGGGTTCGCGCTCGTCGCAATTGGCTTCGTCTTCCTGAAGCGGCGAGCACTCGCCGACGTAATCGACGGTGCGCCGGTCGCAGTCAGACCCTGACGCTTTTCGCCGTCAGGATCCAACGCCGAGTATGGGATACAGCTGTCCGGTCTGTGAGGATCCACAGGCTGACGGGGTCCATCTCGCCAACCATCTCGCTATCACCGCGATGACCCGCGGCGGCGACCACGAAGCGTTCCTCGACGAGTACGTACCCAACTGGCAGGAACTCGATGAACAGTCACTCGCCGAGAAACTCCAGGGGAGTGCCGAGGAAACTGAGTACCCGCAGGTGTTCGAGGATACGACCGGTGGACACGACCACGATCACGACCATACCGGGAGTCCACAGCGTGGAGGAGGCTCTCCGACGGACTCGATACCGTTCGAGGCCGATATGCCAGACGAACCGAGCGAGGACGACGCCGAGGAGATAATGGAGGAAGCGATGGAGTTGACGCGCAAGCGCAGAGAAAATACGGGATCTGCCGAGGACGGCGAAAACGACGAAGGCGAAACTGAGTAATGACGCCTACCCTAGTCCAAGATATGGAAAGCGAGGGGACCGTATCGCCTGAGACGGCGACAGAGGCACGAGCCCACTACGACAGTCTCGAATCGACAGCGAAAGGGGTCGTCCGCGAAGTTGCCAAGGCGATGGAGTTCGGCAGCGACGAATACGATCAGCGTGTGACCGAAGGCGTGATCGAAACTGCACAGGATACGCTCTTTGCCTCGCGGTTGGCGGTCACTATCGGCACACGTGAGGAGTTCGAGGAGTGGCAAGCTGAGACCGACCACGACGTGATCGAAGTGGGCAGCGAACACGTCGACAACGTCGCCTGGCACGCGCCTCCCGCAACCGAGACGGCAGTTGCCGCCACGTTTCAGGACAAACAGGAGGCGGCCGTCGAGACACTGCGGCGGCAGGCGTTCGGACGGCTGTACCGCGAACTACTCGACGAGTCGACGGAGGGCGAGCAATGACCGACGAGTACGCAGATCACGACTGGCCCGTCCTCGAATCAAACACCGAATACGAGACCGGCTGGTACGACGGCGGTTACGACCTCGTCGAACAGCCAGATGGCACGACGAAACAGTACTACTGGGCCGCACTCGATCCGGCGGTCGTGATCGTCGCCTCGACCGGCGACGAACTCGTCATGGTCGAGCAGTACCGCCCGGCCATCGGCGAACACTGTCTGGAACTGCCCGCCGGTCTCGTCGAGGACGGCGAATCGTTCACCACCGCGGGCGCACGCGAACTACGTGAAGAGACTGGCTTCGACCCCGCCGGAATCTCACTGGTCGAGGACTTTTGGTGTGCAACCGGTGTGCTTCGACATCGGCGGGGCATCGTCTTCGCCGAGGGCCTAGAACCGGTCGAGGTCAATCGTGACTCAAACGAGTTTCTCTCGGTGACGACAGTGCCAGTCGAGGAGGCACTCGAACGCGCTCGCGAGCCACCGTCGAACGACGCGACCATCGAGGGAATTCTACTCGCGCAGGCTGACGGTCTGCTCTAATCGACCGTCAGGCGTTTATTGAGCAATACCCCACATATCCGTATGGACGGCGAGATTTCCGGCCCGGACCTGGAAGCCGAACTCGAAAGCGACGACCGACCGCTGATTGTCGACATCCGCAACGCCCGCCAGTTCGAGCGGTTGCGAATCCCCGATAGCGTGAACATCCCGCTCGCTGAGTTACCCCAGCGTGTCGAAACGCTCCGTGATGCAGACCACGTCGTGACGGTCTGTCCCCACGGACAGGCCAGTGTCAAGGCCGCACGGCTGATCACCTCTTTCGAGGGATTCGACGGGACTGTCGAGAGTCTCGGCTGCGGGCTCTCGGGCTGGGACGGGCCAGTCGAGGGCGAAGATATCACTACCGAAGAGTCACAGGACGCACCATTCTAAGTGGTGGCTCGGGGGAAGTTCTCATCACAAGGGGCTGAGCGGGGGTAACGTCTCGTCATCGCCACCGGTGAACTCTCCGCCGCGGGCGGTCAAAAGCTTCCCGGACCCGTTCGAGCGGTCTGTCGACCGGGTAACAACGGAAGGATTTTTATTCACGTACACAATCCACAAGGTATGAGATTGCCATTGGAAACTGCAAGCCGTACGCGAGAGGTTTACGAACCGCTCAGCTATGCGGTTGAAAAGTACCTCTTTTATTTCCTGGCAGCAATCGCGGTCGGGGTCCTCGCCTTCGGCCTCTACCGACGACTGCAGGGATATACGGACGGCCCAGACGACGAATTCACGCGTCTGGACAACCTCACGGGACGAATCGGATCGGCTGCACGCATCGCATTCTCCAACGAGAAACAGTTCAACCGCGACATCTACGCGGGTGTAATGCACTCGTTCATCATCTGGGGTTTCTTAACACTGTTTATTGCAACGTCGATTCTCGCGCTGGATCTGTACTTCTTCAGGAAAGCGCTCGGAACGTCGTTCTGGAACGGGACCTTCTACGTCTCCTACCAGTTCGCGGTTGATGCACTCGGCCTCCTGTTCGTCGTCGGGATCGGGATGGCGATGTACCGCCGCTACTGGGTGCGTAACGAGCGACTGTTCAGTCGACATAGCTCGCTGGAAGACCACATGTTCGTCTGGATTCTCTTCTTGCTGGGCATCGGCGGCTTCCTGCTCGAAGGGATTCGCATTCTCGTCAACGGTTACCCCTCCTTCGAGATTGTGAGCTTCGTCGGCTGGGCTATCGCACTCAGCTTCGACGGGCTTCTCAGCGCCGCAGGCGTCTCGAACACTAGTGCCGTCGCGGCGCAACTCCACTGGGGACTCTGGTGGAGCCACGCGCTGCTCTCGCTGTTTTTCATCGCCTGGGTTCCCTACGCCAAGGGAATGCACATGTTCTCCTCCTTTGCCAACGTCGTCGCACGCGACGAAAAGGCCGGCACGCGACTCCCGAATATTCCGTCTGACCTCGATGCGACGAACGCCGAGTCGATGGACGACTTCTCCTGGAAGGACCGACTCGATCAGGACGCCTGTACGAAATGCGGTCGCTGTTCCTCGGTCTGCCCTGCTGGCGGTTCAGGACGCCCGCTCGATCCGAAAAACGTCATTCTCGATCTGAAAGAATACCGCGAGAATCTCGCCGACGGCGGCGAGGAAGTTGACATCATCGCTGACGGCGGCGAGTCGGTGATCAACGCGGAAACGATGGAGTCCTGCATGGCCTGTATGGCCTGTATGGACGCCTGTCCGGTCGAGATCGAACACCTCAAGAGCTTCACGAAGATGAATCGACAGCTCGTCGATCAGGGCGACGTCGACACCAACATCCAGGACGTGTTCCAAGACGTGATGCAGAACGGCAACACGTTCGGCAACAACCAGCGCAACCGTGGCGACTGGGCCGACGAACTCGACTTCGACATCACGGACGCACGCGAGGAAGAAGTCGAGTACCTCTGGTACGTCGGTGACTTCCCGAGCTACGACGAGCGCAACAAGAAGGTCGCTCGCTCGCTTGCCAAACTCCTCAAAGAGAGCGGCGTGAGCTTCGGGATTCTCTTCGACGACGAGAAGTACGACGGCAACGATATCCGCCGGATTGGCGAGGAGTTCCTCTTCATCGAACTCGCCGGCCACCACGTCGAGACGTGGGAGGATTGTGACTTTGAGAAGCTGATCTGTACGGACCCACACTCCTACAACACCTTCAAAAACGAGTACCCCGAGGTCGACTTCGAGGAGTTCGCCGACGATCCGATGATGCCCTTCGAGTACGAGGACGCGTGGAACGACGACGGGGAGATCGATGTCCTCCACTGGACCCAGGCCGTCGAGGAACTCGTCGAGGACGGCACGCTCGACCTCGACGGAACCGAACTCGATTACACGGTCACCTACCACGATCCGTGTCACCTCGGTCGATTCAACGACGAGTACGAAGCCCCGCGTGAACTCATCCGCGCGACGGGCGCGGAACTGCACGAGATGCCGCGCAACCGCGCCGACTCGTACTGCTGCGGTGGCGGTGGCGGTGGCCTCTGGCTCGACAACGAACAGGACGAGAAGCCGAGCGAGGAACGCATCCGTGAAGCGCTCGAAGACACCCAGGCCGGCGACGCTGTCGAGAAGTTCGTCGTCGCCTGTCCGATGTGCATGACGATGTACGAGGACGGCCGCAAGACCGGCGATTACGAGGACGACATCGAAATCGTCGACGTGGCAGAACTGCTCGTCGAGGCCGTCGAGGCCAACGAAGGCGAGATTGCCGCAAGCGCTGACGACGCCTCAGAAACCCCGGCATCGGCGGACTAACGCTCTCACTTTCTCGTCGCTTCCGACGCTACGGAATTGGCACCCTGACGAATTTTCTTCCTAACGACATATATAGAGAACCGTGGGTTCATATATTCCTGACCCAAAGTCTATATATGGAAACGCGGAAAGTACAGGTTACCGGCGGGTCGACATATACGGTCTCGTTACCGAAGGAATGGGCGACGGAAAACGACGTGAGTTCGGGGACGAACGTCGAGTTTCACTCGGAAGACGATCTGTTGTTGTTGACGCCACAGAGTGATCAAGAACACACGAAGGGTACGCTCGACATCACCGATCTGACCGAGGAGAACGAACTCACCCGTGCGGTGATGACGATGTACGTCAGCGGCTTCGACGTGATCAGCCTGGAGACCGACCAAATGACCGCCGAACAGCGTCGGACGATTCGGGACGCCACGCAGGGACTCGTGGGACTCGAAGTGATCGAAGAGATGCCCGACGAGATGGTACTGCAGGATCTGCTTGATTCCTCCGAACTCTCCATCGAGAACGCAGTCACGCGGATGCGCCTAGTCTCACTGACGATGCTCGAAGACGCCGTCGAGGCGCTGATCACGGACGACGACCAACTCGCTCACGACGTGATGGAGCGCGACGACGATGTCGACCGACTCTGGTATATGGTATCACGGGTGTTCCGGACGGTCCTGCGCAATCCGACGGCGGCGAACGAGATCGGATTCGCCCGCGAGACCTGTTTTGATTACCAGTCCAGCGCCCGCCAACTGGAGCGGATCGCAGATCACGCGACCAAAATCGCCGAACTCGCCCTCGAACTCGGTGAGATTGCCGACTCCGCGGTCGAACCGCTGCGAAATCTCCACGAAGAAGCCGCGACAGTTCCGGACACGGCGATGGATGCACTGTTGGCCGACGACTCGGAGAAGGCGGTCGAACTCGCGAGTGAGGCCCGCCGGCACATCGAGACTGTCGACGAGATGGTCCGGACGGTCGATCAGGAGATCCACGAGTACGAGCCACAGGTCGCCCAGATTCTCGGCCTGGTTATCGATTCGCTGTCCCGGACCGCAGACTATGGGACCAACATCGCCGAGAGCGCACTGCAGAAATCAGCGCCGCGTCCTTAGTCGAGCAGTACTGCGTTGACCTGCCCGTCCTGACCGGGTCGGGAGGTCACGCGGGCCTCACCTTCGCTGGTCTCGATGACCGCGCCGCGGGTGATGATGTTTCGTCGCGCGTAGTTCGGGTCTGCCGGATTCTCAACAACGTCGAGAATCTCAGCCGAGACCGTTCCGTCGTCGGTCGCGACCGTCGCGGCGTCGGTCGTGATGGCACGGACTTTCGTCTGGGTCCCGCGGGCATCGACCATTTTGAGCTTCTGGTCGCCGACCTGCGTCTCGGTCGGCTGGTTGCCGAGTTCGTGTTTGCGCCGGTCTCGTTTCGGGCGGAGTCGCCCACCTGTTCGTTTCCGCAGAGAACGTCCCTGATCTGTCATAGTTCTATCCTGGCGGAGCCGACACTTGAAGCTCTCGGATCCAGTCGCCGAGAAGTCCCGATAGATTTACGCGCGCGGGGACCAGTCGTTGAGACAATGAGTCTCCGACGAGCCGTCGCCGTTCCGTTCCGACAACGCGGCGTCGAACGGATGACAGAGAGCGAATTCGTCGTCGCGCTGTCGCTGGACCGGGACTGGTTCTCCCCGGATCAGGCCAAACGCGTCGTCACCGTCGGCGCTGGCGAAGGACTGCTCGACCGGGTCGACGACGACGTGATCGTTGGATTCGACCCTGCATCCGTCGACATCCCCGACGATTTCGAGCCGACAGAGGATATCCTCACTCAGCGAAGCACCTTCGAGCGGATTCTCGAAGCCGTCGTCGACAGCGGTATCGAAAAGCAAACGGCTGTCGCGGAGATAAACAAACTTCAGTCAGAACTCGCGGTGACCATCGAGGCTGCGGCCATCCTTTACGGCCGTCGTCGTGGTCTCGAACTGCCTGAACTCACCGAACGAGCGCGTAACGAACTCTAACATGGTCGAAAACACCATCACCGACGGCAAACGGATCGCACAGCTACTCGCCTCGGAGCTAACGGGGCTGGAAACCGGCGTCCTCGAACGCGTGTCCGTCACCGATGCGGATTCGGAAGCGATGCCGTCCGACAGCGGAACTGTCGCCTACCGGATCGCCGTGGACGGGTCGGACCTCGCGACGGTGCTGTTGTACCCCGAGTACGTCGAACTCGAATTCGAGACCGAACCACCCGCGTCCGAGACGGCGGTAGATCTGCGGACGGAGGATCCGTCCGTCGTGACGGTGACCAGCGGCGCGGAGGTCAAACGGGCTGTGGATCTCCTGCGCGAGACGGCCCGCCGGGAGTAATAACATTCATTCCGCCGGGGGTCGGCTACCGGAGTATGAGCTTCTTCGAGCGTCTAGGCGAGCGGATTTCGACTATCGACAGTGTCGTCTCGGTCGGTCTCGACCCCGACCCCGAGCGACTGCCGGAGAGTGTCACCGACGCTGACCTCCCACGGTGGGCGTTCAATCGCCGAATCATCGACGCGACCCACGAGTACGCGGCCTGTTACAAGCCCAACGCGGCATTCTACGAGGACAGCGACGGCTGGCGCGCACTGCGGGAGACCATCGCCTACGCCCACGGCAAGGATGTCCCGGTCCTGCTCGACGCCAAACGAGGCGATATTGGCAACACGGCCCGGCAGTACGCCTCGGTGCTCGACGAGGTGGACGCCATCACCATCAACCCATACCTCGGCGGCGACGCCGTCAAACCGTTTCTCGACCGGACCGAGAAGGGGATTTTCGTGCTCTGTCGGACCTCGAACGCCGGCGGCGCGGATCTGCAGGACCTGGAACTCACCTCCGGTGAGACCGTCTACGAGCGCGTCGCGACGCTCGCGGACGCGTGGAACACGAACGACAATGTCGGACTGGTCGTCGGCGCGACTGCGCCGGAAGAACTCGAAACGATCCGCGAACAGGTGCCAGAGCTCCCATTCCTCGTCCCCGGCGTCGGTGCACAGGGCGGCGACAAAGAGGCCGCCGTCGATCACGGCCTCGCCGACGGTGTCGGACTCGTCAACTCCTCACGCGGGATCATCTTCGCCGGCGAGGACCGGGCCAGTGGCAGTGACTACTTCGCGGCCGCCGGACAGTCGGCGAAACAGCTCCGGGACGGCCTCAACCGATACCGCTGATACTGGTGGCTGTACAAACTGAAGAATTTCGACCCCACGTGGAATCGAATATCTTGACGAATGTACAGCCACCAGTATGACGGTCAGAACTGGTAAGTATCGACCCCGTCGGGCATCTCGTCGCTGTCGGTGATCGGCTCTCCGTCGCTGTCGGCGGCACATTCGACGCACTGTTCGAGTGAGTCCTCGTAGTGGCGTTCACAGACGAGTTTCCCGCAGAGCCGACAGCTCTCTTCGGCCTCTTCGCTGGTACAGATCTGACACAGTCCAGTGACACTCATATGTAATGTTACGTGACTGAGCCATTTGAACGCTCGGGCGACCCGCTCAGGACGGCCCCGGCGGGCCGTTCACAGACCGATCATCGTACTGTTTATGTCATCCGTTACCCTGTGTGGGGTATGGAGAACATCGACTTCGAAATCGACGGAGAGACGGCGACGATCACGATCACGAACCCGGAGCTACGGAACGCACTGACGCTCGAGACGGCGAAGGAGATCACCGAAGCGGTCGAACGGGTCGAAGAGAGCGACGCGCGGTGTCTCGTCTTGCAGGGTTCGGATGGGAACTTCTGTGCCGGCGGCGACATCAAGTCGATGCTCGAAAACCTCTCGACGGACCAGGATATCGAGGAGTTGATCGAAGAGTCTGCACTGCCGGTCAACCGTTCCATCCAGCACGTCTACGAGTGTTCGGTCCCGACGGTCGCCAAACTTGATGGGTCGGCGTTCGGCGCTGGCGCGACACTCGCGCTCGCCTGTGATGTCGTCATCGCCAGCGAACGCGCGGAGATGAGTTTCGGCTTCCGACGGATCGGCCTCTCGGTCGACTCCGGAACCTCCTACCTGCTTCCCCGTGCGGTCGGCCAGAAGAAGGCGATGGATCTGGTCTACACCGGCGAACTGCTCGACGCTGACCGCGCCGAAGAACTCGGACTGGTCAGTCGTGTCTTCCCGACCGACGAGTTCGACGAACAGAGCCAAGAGATCATCGAGACAGTCACAACCGGTCCGACCGTCGCGCTGAAACACTCCAAAGACCTGCTCCAGCATGGCGGCAACCGCACGTTCGACGAAGTGATCGACGCCGAAACAGACGGACTGCGCGCCTGTTTCCAGAGCGACGACTTCGAGACCGGCGTGCAGGCCTTCGTCAACAAACAGACGCCAGAGTTCGAAGGGGAGTAACGACGAACTGCACGTCGCGTTCGGGTGCGCGGTGACAAAGGCTGAATTTTCGCCAGAAGGAGAAGGTGCGGCAGAGACAGGCCTCGTTAGAGTTTGCTTTCGGCGTCTTCGGCGAGTTCTTTCATCCGTTTGCCGACACGGCCAGCGTCGGAGAACTCGTCTTCGCTCATCGCGTTGGCGAGAGCGTTACCGAGGACGAACACGGCGTGTTTGTGCTCGCTTTTGGACATGTGTACGTCGTCGGGTGTCACATCGATTTCGTCGTAGGCCTCGAAGAGACTGTCGTCGACGTGTTCGAGATCCTTGAAATACTTCATGATAAGAACCATCTGTTCGTGCAGTTCGAGGAGTTCGTCTTTGTGCATATCTATACATACACCCAGGCCTTCATAAGTTTGTTTGGGAGCCGTTAAACGGGACTACTGAAACGATAGCAGTCACCGCGCAGTTCTGCGGTAGTTCGTATCTAGCGGGAGGACCAGACCGGGCACCTGCTACACGCGGTGCTGTCTCGGACCGCCAGACGAGGGTAAAAGGGTGTAGTTCGGGGCCGATTCGCGACCGTTCATCGGAGAGCGGATCAGAAGACGTATTCGTCGTCGTGGCCCATCATCCCGTCGTCCTCGTAGCCGCCGCCGGGTTCTTCTTCGTCGTCGATTGGGCCGCTTGTCTTGTACGCCTTGAGTCCTGTTGACAACAGATCCTCGATGGCCTCCTCGCGGTTGAGAAACTCGCCCTGTTCGACGAGCTGGGCGATCTGCATCTCGAGATGTTCGGGGATAGTGATCTCTACCTTTGGCATCGCAACGTGGAGGCTTTCGACTGAGGTGTATTTAAACCTGACGGGGAATCTTCCGCGTTACACAAAATCCACATCGCCTCGCCGAAAGATTTTTTAGTGTTATCTGGTCGTGGATTCAGTCGGATCGGGCAGGGTCGACCGGCGGGATCGAACGAAAACTTGCGAGATAGTCAGCCTCAAGCCCCCGGAGTCCCTACATTGAGAAGATGGAATCAACGGGCGACGAGCACGCGGCGCAGACGGGACGACCGGTTGCGGCCCGGAGTTGTCAGGTCGATGCTCCACCCACCCGAGCGCTCCTCGCGGCGCTTGAATGTCCACGGCTCGTGTGGACTGATCGGTCGGAGCGGATCGTCGCTGGCGGAACGGCTGCGACGATCACGGCCAACGGCTCCGATCGGTTCCGGAGCATCCAGCGGGAGGCCTCGGCACTGCTGTCGAACGCCTCCGTCGAGACCAATGCTCCGGCTCGACCGCGACTGTACGGCGGATTTGCCTTCACCGATACGCACACCGACCCTGGCGAGGAGGGTCCGTGGGCGGGCTATCCGGGCGCGCAATTTGTCCTGCCGGCAGTGCAGGTCGCCGAGACAGACTCCGGGGCCTGGCTGACGACGGCGGCGACGGGTCCAGATGCTGGACAGCGAGCGGAAGCCCGACTCAGCGAGTGGCGCGACCGACTGCGGGACCTCCCTGCCGTCGAGTCGGCCGGGCCGCCGGGAATCACCGAAAAGGCTTATGCGCCGCCACGCGCCGACTGGCAGCGGGAGATTGCGGAAGCGACCGCCCGGATCGAGGACGGACAGCTCCGGAAAGTCGTCCTCGCACAGGCGTTGACCGCAACGCTATCCGAGCCGATCACGCCGGCGGACGTGCTGGTTCGGCTCGGGGAGTCCTATCCTGACTGTTTCCAGTTTCTGTTCGAGCCCGCAACTGGCGGCACCTTCTTCGGCGCCACACCGGAACGGCTCGTCTCGGTCGACGGACGGACCATCGAAACGGAGGCGCTTGCCGGCTCGATTGGCCGCGGCGAGACGACCGAGGAAGACGAGTGGCTCGCCGGTCAGCTCCGAGAGAGCGACAAGAACACTCACGAACACGACATCGTCGTCGAGACGATTCACGAGCAACTGGCCCCCTTCACGAGCGATATCACGACCGGCTCTCGGCAGATCCGGAAGCTCGCCAACGTCCAGCACCTCCAGACGCCCATCAGGGCCAACCTCGACGAGGAGTATCACGTCCTCGACCTGGTCGAGGCGCTGCACCCGACGCCCGCAGTGGGCGGGCTGCCGCCCGAGCGAGCGCTGGAGACGATCCGCGAGACGGAGGTGTTCGACCGGGGCTGGTACGCCGCGCCGGTCGGCTGGCTCGACGGGGAGGGCAACGGGACGTTCGCAGTAGCGATCCGCTCGGCTGTCGCAGTAGATCGGCAGGCGACGCTGTTCGCCGGAGCCGGAATCGTGGCCGACAGCGATCCGGACGAGGAGTACGACGAATTACAGCTCAAATACCAGCCGATTCTCGACGAACTCGTATGACCGCGCCGAACCGAAACACGCTGTGGGCCGAGATTCTGATCGACGAACTGGTAGAACAGGGCGTCAGCGCCGTCTGTGTCTCTCCCGGTAGTCGCTCGACGCCGCTGACCGTCGCCGCCGCCAGCCACGACAAACTGACGGTCTACTCCCATCTCGACGAGCGGTCGAGTGCCTTCTTCGCGCTCGGCCGGAGCCGCCGGACAGCTGAGCCGACGGCACTGATCTGTACCTCCGGGACAGCAGCGGCGAACTACCACCCCGCGATCATGGAGGCCTCCGAGAGCCGCGTGCCGCTGATCGCACTGACCGCGGATCGACCACCGGAATTGAAAGACAGCGGTGCGAATCAGACGACCGATCAGGAGAAGCTGTACGGTGATGCGGTCCGGTACTACCGGACGCTGCCCGAACCAGAACCCGAGGATCGTAAACTCAGATCACTGCGCGTGACGGCTGCCCGCGCCGTGAGTGAGGCGACCGGGACGCCAGCGGGACCGGTCCACCTCAACATCCCGTTCAGAAAGCCGCTCGAACCCATCAATGTCGAGGGAGACGTGCCCGCGGATATCGAGGAGACGGCACCGCTGGGTGAGGGCGGGCGGGAAGGGCCGTTCCTCCAGCAGCGTCGTGGTCGTCTCGAACTCCCAACCGATGAGGTGGCGCAACTGGCGGATCACATAGAGGGGGCCGACCGCGGACTGATCGTCTGCGGCCCGGCCAACCAGCCGACACCGGATCGAGAGTCGCTGGCCGCGCTCGCGGCGGCGACTGGCTTTCCGGTGCTCGCAGACCCACTCTCTGGCCATCGATTTGGCGAACACGTCGAGGAGAGTACGGTCTGTGGTGGCTACGACTCCTATCTCGACTGGGCCGACTGGCCGGATCCCGAAGTCGTGATCCGGTTCGGTGCCTCACCGACCTCGAAGGCCCTGCGGAAGTACCTCGAAGCGAGTGCGCGAGAGCAGATCCTCGTCGATCCGGCCGGAGCGTTTCGCGAAGCCGAGTTCACGGCGACGGATCTCGTCGAAGCGGATCCGACGGCTGTCGCCGAAGCGCTCGCGAAGCGAGTCGCCGATCCGGGAGCCAGCGAGTATCGCGAGCGCTTCGTCGACGCGGAGGCAGCGTACTGGGAACGGGTCGAAGAGGCCACCGCGTCGACGTGGTTCGAGGGAAGTGTCCTGCAAGCAGTCGCCGAACGTCTGCCGGACCCGTCGACCTGCTTCGTCTCGAACAGCATGCCCGTCCGTGATCTGGACCGATTCGGCCGACCGCGGTTGGGAGAGATCACTGTCCTCGGAAACAGGGGTGTGAGCGGCATCGACGGCATCGTCTCGTCGGGGCTGGGCGCCGGCAGCGCGTCCGAGGAGCCACTCGTGCTCGTCCTCGGTGATCTGGCCTTCTATCACGACATGAACGGCCTGCTCGCGCTCGAACGCTGTAACGTCGACGCGACAATCGTCCTGATCGACAATGACGGTGGCGGCATCTTTCACAAACTGCCCATCGAGGAGTTCGAGCCACCGTTCACCGAGCAGTTCAAGACGCCCCACGGCCTCGATTTCTCACCGACTGGCGACCTCTACGACTTTTCGTTCGAGCGCCCGGCCGACAGGGCGGCGTTCTGCCGGGCCTTCGAGGAGTCGGTCGAACGTGAGGGAACACAGTTGCTCTCCGTCGAGTTCGATAGCACCGAAAGCCACCGATTCCGCGAACGATTACACGAAGATATTTCTGAACTCGTCTGAACCGCTCACCGCTTCATCGGGCCGATAGCGATCCACGTGAGCACGGAGAGTCCGAGTGGGAAAGTTACGGCCGCGAGCGAGAGCACACCCTGTACGCTGAGGACGCTCACTCCGACGACCCCGAACAGAATGATCGGGAGCAGGACAGTCCAGATGCCGAAGACGAGGATACCGACCTGCGGAACGCTCTGCATGAACGCGATTACGAGAACAATACACATGGCGACAGTGAGGTTGACGGCAGTCGGAAACGGTCGGAAGAGCGCGCCGAACAACAGCACGGGATAGATGACGAACGTCGTGCCGAGAAGGACAATCGTTCGCTGTGAGGTGAGCAGTTCCCGCGGCGAGAACATGCCCGGCGAATCGCCGACAGCGTAGGACTGGTCGGTGTCCCACGCCCGATACCTCCCGTCGGAAGGGGTCGACCGCTGACGCCGCGTCGAGTCGTACCAGTTCGTCGCGTGATCGCGCGCTTGCCCCGCCTGCCTGGAGTATCGCTCGTCTGGACCGCCCGAACTGCGGGACTGCTGATTACCCTCCGTCTGACTCCAGGGGTCGCTCTGCTGGCCGCCCGCTGTCGACGATTCCGTCCGAGCACTCGCGTTCGGACTGCCTCGTTGTCCGGAGTCGCGACGGTCCTCTCCGCTGTCCGTACCCGCCTGAGCGTGTTCCTCCGAATCCGTTTGTTCCGTGACGCCCGACGAATCGCGGTCGTTGACGTAGGCCTCGTGGCCGAGTCGATCGTACCGCTGTCGCTCTGTCGGGTCGATGAGCACGTCTTTCGCCTCGATCAGCCGTTTGGTTCGATCCGAGGCCGCTTCGTCGTCGCTGACATCCGGGTGGGTCTCCTTGATCCGCTGGCGGAACGCCGTTTTGATCTCTGATTCGGAGGCATCCCGGTCGATTCCGAGGCGCTCGTAGTAATCCTGTGGCACGGACCTACGCGTTGTAGGGCCGTCTGTCTATAAAAAATCCAACTATTCACGATCCGAGACCGCATCGCCGACGACTGCATCGACAATCTCGTCGGTTTCGGGATCGATCAACAGCCAGAGTTCGTCGTCGTCGATATCTCCGGCTCGCGCTCGGAACTCGTCTTCTATGGTCGTCGCCGAATCGCGGATATCGCTGCTTTTCAGTGGCTTCTCGACGCGCATGAGATACTCCGTTTCACTGACTTCGACGGAGTCTTCGAATCCCTCGCGCTTCGAGGCGATATAGCCACAGTTCGGACAGGCCCACCCGGAGACCGACTGTTTGAGTTCCGTGACGTAGATGACCTGCAGATTCGTGCCACAGTCCGGACAGGCGATATCGCTCTGTTCAATCGTCATGCTCCCACCAGGATTCGGCAATCGTGCTCTTCGTGCGTGTCCAGACGCTTACGGACGCCCGCTTCTGTACTCGACGACCACTCATCACGTGTCATCCGTGTTCGCGCCACCTTATGCCGATTACTACTCGAATCGGGACGGTGAAAAGGTTTAAGTGTGGCAGACGTTAACATACGAGTGAAGCCCTGGTGAGTGGGGCTTCCGGCGGGAATGACCGCCGAACGGCACGGCCATTGGCACCGCAGTCAAGACAGCGGGCCGTGGCACTGACCGGCCGGCAGTGTCACGGTATTTCTCGTCTTCGCAGGAATTTAACCCCGTAGCGTCAAATAGGTCGTTATGGAGCGGGGTCGGCTGCCCGGCGTTTCTGCCCCCGAACAGATCGTCTGCCACGCCGACATGGACTGTTTCTACGCCTCTTGCGAGCGCCTGCGCGAGCCCGCACTCCGCGGTGAACCGCTGGTCGTCGGCATGGGCTACGAACCCGGGACGACAAACGGCGCAGTCGCCACCGCCAGCTACGAAGCCCGCGAGTTCGGCGTCGAGAGCGCACAGGCCATCTCCGAAGCGCTGGAACTGCTCCCCCGTAAGATCGATGCCGCCCAGAATGGCGGCTCCGTCGAGGAAGCGGGTTTTTACCGCCCGGTCGACATGGAGTTCTACGAGTCCGTCGCGGAGGATGTTCGAGCGATCATTCACGAGGAAGCCGACACCGTTCGAGAGGTGAGCATCGACGAAGCCTATCTGGATCTGACCGAGCGCGTCGACTGGGACAGCGTCGAGACGTTCGGCCGCGAACTGAAGTCTCGGATCGAATCAGAAGTCGGCGTGACGGCGAGTCTCGGCATCGCGCCGACGATGAGCGCCGCCAAAGTCGCGAGCGATCACGACAAACCTGATGGGCTGGTAATTGTCGAATCCGGCGATGTCCGCTCGTTTCTCGCCGATCTCCCGGTCGAAGATGTTCACGGCGTCGGGCCGGTGACGGCCTCACGGATGCGCGAACTCGGCATCGAAACCGCGGGTGATCTTGCCGACGCCGACCCCGGAACGCTCGAAACGGAGTTCGGCGAGCGCGGCCGGCGAGTCCACCGGTTCGCCCGCGGCGAGGACGAACGCGCGGTCGAACCCAAGGGCCGGCCGAAGAGTTTCTCACGGGAGTCAGCGTTTCACGAACCGACCGACGACGAGGCCGAGCAGTACGAGCGCATCGAGCAGTTGGCGACGGCAGTCGCCGAGCGGGCCGACCGCCGGGGCGTGCTCTATCAGACCATCGGCATCAAGGCCGTCATGCCGCCGTTCGAGGTGCACACGCGGGCGCGCTCGCTCCCGGGCCCGGTTGCGGACGGGGACCTGCTCCGGGAGGTCGCCGCGGAGTTGTTCGAGGAGTTCGCTGACGAGCGGATCCGGAAGGTCGGTGTCCGCGTCTCGAAGCTTTCGTTCGGTGCAGACGAACAGCCCTCACTGTCGGCGTTCGAATCGGACGACGACAGCCCGGATTCGGCGGCCGGACAGCGCTCACTGACCGACTTCGATTGAGTAGACAGGGTATCTACCCTCGAAATTGAGGCAAGGATTTTTATCAGGGAATCGCTTTCCTCCCGGTACGAGGCATGTCTGCCGACGATCCATCAGACGACGACCGTGGCGTCGAGGGCGCCGAGGAAAGTGACGCCGCCAGCGATATGCGCGATAAACTCGAGGCGGAAGCGGACCGAGCTATCGAGCAATTCGACGAGGGTGTCGTGGATCTGCTCTCCTGGATTCTCGAGACCGAAACCCGCGCACGCATCTATATCCACCTCCGACAGCATCCCAACAGCACGAGCGACGAAATCGCCGATGGCACCGGGCTGTACCCGAGTACGGTCCGCGAGGCGCTCGCGGCGCTCAACGAGGACGACACTGTCGAGCGCTCGAAACGCGAGAGCGACGGCGCAGGCAACAACCCATACGAGTACAGCGCCATCCCGCCGAGTGATCTCGTCGGCGGCGTCGTCGACGACGTGCAGGGGTACATGAACGCCGTGTTCAATCTCGACGAGTATCTCGACGGCGACGAAGACACCGACGACGAACCCGTGACGATCACGGTCACCGAGGAAGGCGACGGGACCGAAGACGGTGAGGACTGATCAGGTGGGGACCGGAATCCGAAGCCACTAAACGTGGAGCTACCGTGCCAGAAGATATGACTGTCGCACTTGGTGGGACCTTCGATCCGGTACACGACGGCCACCGCGCGCTGTTCCACCGTGCGTTCGAGTTAGGCGAGGTGACGGTGGGACTCACCAGCGACGAACTCGCCCCGCGAACCCGACACGAGGGCCGCCCGATTCGATCCTTCGACCGCCGCAAACGTGATCTCGAAGCCGAACTGCAGCAATTCAGCGATGAGTACGACCGCGAGTTCGCCGTCCGAGAACTGACAGAACCGACCGGCATCGCGACGGAACCGCAGTTCGACGTGCTCGTCGTCTCCCCGGAAACGAAAACCGGCGGCAAGCGCATAAACGAGATTCGTCGCGAACGCGGCCACGACCTTCTCGAACTCGAAGTGGTCGATCACGTCTACGCCGAGGACGGCGAGGTCATCTCCTCGACGCGAATCGTCAACGGCGAAATCGACGAACACGGCAATCTCACTCCCGAACGGGACGGGCGGGCGAGCGCGGATCTGGAGTAGCTACCACTCCGGCGGTTCCAACCCGGTCGCTTCTAACTGATCTTTCCAGTGTTGCTGTACGGCAAGTCGCGAGACGCCGACAGCGTCCGCGACGGCGGTCTGGGAGCGTTGCTCGCCAGCGATGAGCGCGCCGACGTACAGCGAGGAGGCGACGCGGGCCTGTTTGGAGCGCTCGGATTCGGGGACTGTCGAGAGAAAGACATCGCGGGCGTGTGTGCGGGCGTCGGTGCCGAGATCGAGGCTGTCGGCTGCCGTTTCCAGCGTCTCCAGCCATTCGGCGTTGTCGAGTTCGTCGCTGGCGCGGTACACGGCGTTGGATTGGTTGTGGGTCGGTATAAATGCTGCCCGCAAGCAACACGTTCATTTGGGGTGGGTCAGAATGGAAGGATGCGCGCGGGTAACCGAGCCAGGCCAAAGGTGCAGCGCTTAGGACGCTGTCCCGTAGGGGTCCGCCGGTTCAAATCCGGTCCCGCGCACTACCACTTTTTACGTCGTCGGGTTTCCTCGCGAGCCTTCGGCTCGCTGCGGGAACCACTCCTCGTAAAAACTTGGGGAAAAACTTCCTCGACGCTCACTCCGTTCGCGTCGAGCGAACCGCCTCGCTTCTCGCTCACGGCTTCGCCGTTCGCGTAGCGCTCGGCGGATATTCGCCCAAACTCTAATCCATATGGCCAGACTGCATTCTTGCCCCAAAGGCTTCTTAATTGGACTTCCACTCACTCAGAAATTCTACGGACAGTCCAACTTTTTCAGCGAGGTCACGAAGACGAGTCTTCTTACCCCGCGTATTGAGCGAGGTATGAAGGAAATGCCCGTTCGTCAGTTCATAAGGCTGCCTCATTTCTTCGCCAGTGGGGTGTACCGGTTCATTGTTGATGGAACAGTTCTTTCGAGCGCGGGGCGGAGAGTGCGGAATTTCGATTTCGTTGATTAAATTATACTCATCAATCAGGTAGTCAACTGCCGCACCCATGTTCTCTTTTTGCCGCGTCTGGATGTCTGTGTTATCGCGGGGAATTACCATACCGTCGGAGAAGCGTATAACGTATCCTTGTTTGTTTTCAACCACTTGATCGCCAGTTTCGATTGATGGGCCTGACTTTGTTTTTTGGCTTGTAGACTCTTCTTCGATTTTGAGAGAGTCCTCACTCACAAAGTGCCGCTGTTCCTGAAGCACGGAGACGAGGTTCTGGACAAACTCACGAGACTGTTCTTCGAGATCCACAGTAAGTTCGCCGACTTCGCTCTCGACAGCCTCAGTGATAGATTCTGTGACGCTGTCTTCGTTATTTTGCAGGTGCCGAATCGCCCGGTTCGTCTCTGCAACTTGTTCAGCTACCTCGTCCGATTTTCCACTGCGTATCGATTCCTTGGTGAGCAGTTCCAGTACGTCTGGATTCTCAGCGAGATCGTCGAGATCAAACTGAACGACGGACACTTCCTCGCCGTCTTTCCTGTGGTTGTTCTTGGTCAAGACTTCGAAGGACTTCCCATTGGTCAGAATACCCCAATCCACGTCGAGTTCCTGTCTCATGTAACTCCGCAACTGCTGGACCTCATTGTCAGTAAGCGTCGATCGGACAGGTTTGGCCTCGACGAACACCACGGGAGAATCACCGACAAGGAGAGCGTAATCGACGTGGGTACTACCCGATGCCATTGGGATAGTGTATTCGAGAGCCACTTCTGTAGAGTAGAGATCCCATCCAAGAAGTTCGAGAAACGGCTGGACGAGTTTTACTTTCGTGTTTTCTTCATCCATTTGCGGTGAAGATTCAATGAGTTGCTGACACCGCTGGACATATTCGTCTATCTCTTCCCTGTCCATTAGCGAATTGTTGAGCAGCGCATGCACAAATAGTATGGTGAAAAGAGGGGGTCAGTAACCTGTCGAGGAGTGGTATCCGCGCGAGCGTAGCGAGCGCGGTTCACTGCGAGGGAGCGGTGCGAGGTCGAACGGAGTGAGTCCTCGAAAGCGACCGAGCAGCCTTTTTCACCACCGAAAGACTCGCTATGCTCGTCTTTCGAGCCCTGTTTCGCTTCGCTCAACAGGACCACGTTTTTGCCGGGAGTGAGTTGCGGGCGACGCCCGCAACTGCATAACGTGGCGAGCGTGGCGGTTTCACCGCCACGGTTCGAGGCGGCGTAGCCGCCTCGCAGCCGCCACGTGGTTCCCGCAGGTCGCCGCAGGCGACCGAGGAAACCCGAGCGGGAAAAAGGTGGTCTCGAATCGCAAGGAGTGTCCCAACCAAACGCGAAGAGCCAGCAATGAGTCGTCGTGAGGATTTCATCGCTGGTGTGACAGCGACATCGCCAGTGATGCTCGGAATCATTCCGTTTGGGCTGGTCGCCGGTGCGGCCGCCGTCGGGGCGGGACTGTCGCTGTTGCAAGCAGTCGCGCTGTCAGTCGTGGTGTTTGCTGGTGCCTCACAACTCGCGATGATCGAGCTATTCGGCCAAGACGCGACACTGCTGGTCGTAGTCGGGACGGCACTGATCATCAACTCGCGGTTGGTGATGTACTCGGCGTCGCTGGCACCACACTTCACACAGGAAGAGCGCCGCTGGCGTGGGCTGATGGCGTACATCATGACAGATCAAGCCTTTGCACTCTCGGCAACGCGGTATGCCGAGGGAATGGAGGGAGTGACCCGCAAGCGGTGGTACTATCTCGGCACTGCCGCCCCGCTGTGGGTCGTCTGGCAGATCTGTACGGTCGTCGGTGTCGTGGTAGGTGCGAACGTGCCTGGCTGGCTGCCGCTTCGGTTCGCGGTTCCGCTCACCTTCCTGGCGCTTCTTGTGCCGGCGATTCGGACGCGAGCGCACGCGATAGCCGCCATCGTCGGCGGGAGCGTCGCGACCGCTGGCGTGGGGATACCCTACAATCTCGGATTGCTTATCGGCGCGCTGTTGGGCGTCGCCGCTGGGACACTGGTGGCACTGAAGACCGATGAAACACCCACCGGCGTCGATCCGAGGGAGGTGGGTGAATGACATCTCCTGACGCTGTCGTCTGGTTGGCAGTGCTCTTCGCCGGCCTGGGAACCTACGCCCTGCGGGCATCGTTTCTGTTCCTATTCGAGCGATTCGGTGACGTTCCAGATGGGGTCGAAACTGGCTTAGAGATGGTTCCTGCTGCGGTGCTGTCGGCGCTGGTCGTCCCAGCCGTGGTGGCACCGGACGGGACAATCACAGTGGTCAGTAACGGGCGGATTCCGGCAGCACTCGTCGCGGCCGCAATCGCGTGGTACACCGAGAGCATTCTCGCGACAATCGTTGCAGGGCTGGTGGCGCTGATCGTACTCGGCGCAGTATGAGGTGAGTTAGCTACCGCATCATCGTGAGCGGTGGGGCGTATGCCCGAGCGTCGGCGTCTCATCTCGTTCAAATCCGATCTCAGCCACTCACAGTCGGTCGTTTACCGGCGGTGAACTCTACTAATCGTGGTGGTGTATCCACTCTTGCATGTGTACGAACTCAGTTTCGCCACAGGCACCGCAGGATTCGGGTGGCTCGAAAGTGTGTTCGGAAGCTGAATGGTGGATTGGTGTTCCAGCGTGGGTTACCTGACAGTTCTCACAGATGAATTGTTCTAACTCTTCTGGACTGTGTGCCATAGTAACATGTCTGGTGTTGTGGCCATATACTTTGTCCCAGTGGATCAGTTGGATGGTCAGAGAACTACTGTCTTCCGTCCAAGCGATTGCTGGTTGAAATTGAGTCGGCTGGCTATACTGAGTGGCCTAACACCTGAAATTTGGAGGGAAGACCTGCAAGAGATGGGCTTTCTGTTCTGCAGAGGTGGAGAAAAATCGGCAACGAGGGGGTGAGAGGGGAGACAGTAGAGGGTGGTCAGGGCCGCTCTTGGGGAGCAGATCGACAAATCGGGGGGGTTTGCCAATCTGGCTCTGTGCAGAGTTAGCAATTGTCTCCCAAATAACCGTACGTTCTGGATGAATGTCAAACCACAGTTTCTCTCAGTTAATCCGGAGTGGTACCCAGAGTGAAAAACTGTGTGAACGTCCTGAATGGATGCACTGTATAAGATACGGCGGGGGGTCTCTACAACGCTGTAGCGTTTCGAGAGAACATTCGTTGTTACTGTCGGCCTCTAATCGATCAACGGGCCAATAGATATTGATACCCAATGAGAGAGCCGGACCGTGTCGTCTCGGGGAAGTTATCCGCGAGCCGAACGCGTGCTGACTGCGTTCGATTTCCTCTCCTCAGCCCGAGAAACTCGTGAATCCAACTTCTTTCAGTCTATCGTAACTTGCAAGATGAGCGGGGTATCCCAACCGAAAATTGTTATTCCCCAGCCATTCTGCGTGCAGTTGGCGTACGCAGATCAGTTATGAGATCAGAGACAGAGGCGATCACCGACCGAGGGATTGGCGGCTCCCTGAACTGAATCATCGGCGGGGTAGTCGGTGGATTTGCAGGCGCGTTGATCTTCGGAGCGTTGCTATGGGTCGTCGAAACAACCGCAGTGACCCAAGCCATCTCGGAGATGTACGGGTTCGACGGCGGCGGTAGTTGTGGGTCGTCTCGAAAGCCGTCCGTCGCGAGTTAGAAAATGCTCCATTAGCCTCGGACGATCAACGACAGCGCAAGTCCGAGCGCGAGCACCTCGAAGCCAGCCAGCAATACGAACACCGCCGCCGGAGAGCCGTAGGTTAGCGTGGCCCCGACGATGGAGGCACCGAGCGCGCCGATACCGAAAATCGCCAGATACGTATAGCCGAAGGAGAGTCCACGGTGTTCCGGCGGAGAGTATTTTGCAATTGTCGCCTGACTAAGCGGCTGAATCGCGAACAGAACGAATCCGAGTGCGACGCTCGCGAGCAACAACGTCGAGAGCGTTCCAGCAGCCGGGATGAAACCCAGTGCGATGACCGCGAGCAAAGCGAGCATGATCGCCAGCCCGCGCTCTTCGGCGACGCTGTCGGTCAATCGGCCGCCAACGTACTGCCCGCCGATGCCGACCGCCAGAAGACCTGCGTAGAGATACTGCGCGAGATCGAATTCCCGGGCGAGTCGACCGTCAGGAATCGGACCGAGCCCCTCCTCCGGCGCGAGAGTCACGAGCGGGTCGAGGAAGTCACCGAGCATCTCCGGAAGAAAGGTGACCATGCCGCGGTAGTACAACCCGTTGAACAACACGAGGACGAAAACCGTCGCGAAGCCAGCGGTAAACAGTCCGCGGGAAGCCGAGAGAAATTCCCGGGGGGAGTCGATATCTGCGGAAGGTGCATCGCCGCCGTCGGCGGCCGCAATGGCCGCAGTTTCGTCGAACTCGACCGTCAGTCCGACCAGGGCCGCCAACAGGGCGGGGACTGCCAGGATGAGCGTTGCCGTCCGCCAGTCGACGGCGACCAGCAGAATGGCGGTGAGAAACGGGCCGCCAGCGATACCGACGTTGCCGGCCATCCCGTGGTAGGCAAACGCCGAGCCGCGCTGTTCGACAGCGTTGCTGATCAGCGAGAGTCCCGCGGGATGATAGACGCTGGCCGACAGTCCCCACAACCCGAGGGCGAGCGTAATGCCGGCGATGCCGGGAGCAACACTGAGGACGAGAAACGACGATCCCATGCCGAGGAGACAAGCGACGATGAGCCGGCGCGACCCAAAGCGGTCGACGAGGAGTCCACCGGGGAGTGCTCCGACGCCGAACAGCCCGTAGCCGACGGCGACGACGGTCCCGAGCGCCGCCGACGTGACGGAAAACTCCACCAGCCAGACGGTCATCAGAATTGGGACCGAAAGCTCGTAGGTGTGGACCATCGCGTGACCGGCCATCGTAAAGCCCGTAATCGCGCGGTCGTTGGCGTTCATCGTTCTGGTCCCGTTTCGACGACACAGCGTGATCGGAACATACCAGTGCTCATCGACATCCTCACGTAGGAGTTACCCGTTCAATGCAGTTGTTCTTCACTCACCCAGATTAATTCTCTGAAATAACTAGTGAATTAACTGATGTCGAGGATCAGGGTTGTCGAACAAACTGATTCTATAGCGAGAACTTCTCTCGAAAGAGAATATCAATATTTATTAAATAGTCGGGATTTCTCGCAGGTATGGAGTATCAGATTCGCAAAGACCCGAGTTACGCGATGGTCGAGGTCACGCTCGCCGACGGCGAACAGATCGAAACGAAGCCGGGCGTCATGATGGATCGGACCGGTGGGATCGGCAACGAGTCCGACATCGGCGGCGACGCTGGAATCGCGGGCACAGTCGGGCGGATGGTCAGCGACGAGCGTTCGCTGATCGACAATACCTATTACGCACAGGCCGACGACGAGCGAGTGACACTCGTCCCGGAACACCCCGGTGACATCGTCGCGCTCGATATGGGCGAGCGGGACGAACTCCGTGTACAGTCGGGATCACTGCTGGCGTGGGAACCGCTGGTCGAGCGCTCGACGGAGTGGAACAACCGCTCGAATCTCTTCTCTTCGGGTGAGCTTACCGTCCTCGGATTGTCGGGCCGAGGAATGACCTTTCTCTCTTCGTTCGGGTCGATGGTCAAACGCGAGGTCACGCCGGAGAACTCGCTGGTCGTCGACGAGGACCACCTTGTCGCGTGGACCGCCGGGATGGATCTCTCCCGGGAGAAAGACGGCAGTCTGAAATCGACGGTACTCGGCGGTGAGGGACTCGTGACGAGGTTCAATGGCGAGGGTGAGGTCTGGCTCCAGACGCGGAATCCGATGCTCTTCTACGGTGCACAGGCGCACGAAGACGACGACTCGAGCGGTGGGATCGGCGTCGACGACTTCCTCTAAGCGGAGCGGTCAGTCCTCATGGGATGAGGGACCACCGTCGGAAACTGCTCCGGAGCGGTTTTCGGTCGAGATCGTATCGAGATCGATCTCGGACTGTTTGACATCGTACCTGTCGAGATACGCAGAGAGTTCCTGCGTACTCGTCGCGAGCGAGTCGATTCGATCAGTGACACTTTCGACAGAAGCGGTCTGCTGTTCGGTCGCTGCCGAGACCGAACTCGCCTCGTCGTTGGTCTCCTGAGCCAACTGCGTCACGTCGTCGACGAGTTCAACGGCTTCCGTCGTCGAACTCGCCTGGTCGTCGGTAGCGTTACTGATCTCTTGGATCCCGGCGTTGACGTCTTCGATCATGTCGACGATTTCGTCGAGGTCACCGAGTGCTGCCTCGATCGTATCGGTTCCTGTCTTGACGCGCTCGCCGAGATCCTGCATGTCGTCGGTCGTATGTTCTGTCGAACGCTGGATGCCCTCAATCCGCTGTTCGATATCGTCAGTCGCATTGCCGACCTCAGTCGCCAGCCCTTTGATCTCGTCGGCGACGACAGCGAATCCTTCACCGGCTTCGCCCGCACGAGCGGCTTCGATCGAAGCGTTCAGCGCAAGCATGTTTGTCTGCTCGGCGATGTCAGTGATGAATTCGACGATCTCGCCGATCTCCTCGATTTCGGCTGCAAGTCCTTCGACTTCTTCGATCGTTCGGTCGGCAGTCTCCTGAATCGTTTCGAGTTCCTCGACGGCCTCGCTCGCCGCCTCGCGACCCGACTGGCCGCGTTCGGTCGCCGCTCCGGTAGTCGAGGCGACCTCGTTTGCCGAGGATGCGATTTCCTCGATACTTCCGGACAGTCCCTGCAGTTCGCCGTTGACGCGTTCGAGATTATCGTGCTGGCCCTCTGCGCTCGTCGCGATATCCTGGACTGACTCGCTGACCTCGCGGCTGGCGGTCCTGATCTCTCCAGCACCCGAGGAGAGCCGCTGGCCCGATGACTCGACTTCTCGGGTGAACTCCTGAACAGTCGCGACCATCCGCTCGACTTCGTCCATCATCTCGTTGAATGCGATGCCGATGTCTCGCATGACTTCGCTCCCGGTATCGGTATCCATCCGCTGAGTGAAGTCGCCGTTCGCGGCCTGGGCCATCGTGTCGCTGTAGTCGTCAGCCGTCTCGCGGAGCGTCTCGTTCAACTGTTCGACGTTGCGTCGCGCCTCTCGGGTCTCCTGCTGGGCCCGCTCGATGTCCGCGGCCATCTGAGTCATGACTTCACCCAGCGGTCCGGGCACCTCCTCGTCCAGCACGGCAGCGTCGAACCGCTGGTCCGAAACGGCCTCCGCCTGCTCGCTGACGGTCTGCAAATATCCAGTCATCGAACCAAACGAGTCGACGAGGTCACCGATTTCGTCCCGGCGCTCGCTCTCCTGGACCTCGAAGTGGAACTCGCCGTCGGCGATCCGGTCGGCCGTGTCCCTGACCTGGCCCACTTCGGCCGCGATGCCGCCACCGACTCGGCGACCGACGCCGAGTGCGCCGAGGAAGGCCCCGCCCGTGAGTAGAAAAATCAAGATACCGCTTCGCTGCTGGGTCTGCTGTGCCGAGTCGACCTCGTTCTGGAGTTCTCCCTTGGCGGTCTTCTCCAACTGTCCGAGAACTTCTCCGAGTTCGTTGAGAGTGTTCTGGTAGGCTGTGAGATGCTCCCGCATCGCCTCCGTGTCTCCCTGATCCTTGGCATCCATCGCGGCCCGCGCCTCGCTGATTGCCTGTTCGTGTAAGTCCCGCGCGTCCGCTACGAGCGAGTCAGAACCCGAGGAAAGCAGGTCCGTCGACTGGACCCGATCTTCGTGGATGCGGTTGTACTTCTCCGCGGCCCCATCGAACTCGTCGCGCGTGTCAGTATCGTTCCTGATATACGAAAGCGTCGCGGCCCGCTCTCGTTGTGACTCTAATTTGAGCATCATCACCCCATCGACAGTTTCTGTTCCGTCGTTGGCAATCGTCTCGGATGTCGACGCAGTCTCCGAGACGCCGACCATCCCAACGATCCCAACGAGAGCGGCTAATACAGCGACACTCGCAAATGCAAGAATGAGTTTTCGCCTGAGTGTTCCGTTGTATATGATTGACCTGGCCGAATGAAGCGGAGATTCCATGAAGCGTCAATGACGGTTTCAGGATTAATTGTTGGGCCGTGATTATCAGAGTTTAATCCACTCGTATTCCTTGGCTGGAACCTTAGCGAGGGCTGTATACAGTCGTAACATCGATGGACTCGCTAGTCTGCTAGTACGGAATTCTCGGGCGACCGACCGATTGTTAGGGATACTGTTCGGTGCAACCGTGTCCAAGCCTCTGGACAGAGACCTGACGACAGTGAGGATCACAACCGTGTGGACACGTCGGCCACGCCATCGACCCGGAGATTTGCCAGTCGGTGGGTTTGGCTGGCCCCGGGGGCGAGGGCAAAAGCCTGCGAGCCGTTTCGATCTATCCGAGACCGTGCAAGCGCCCCACACATCTATATGCCCCGCGATTCTGCATTATGATATGCCCCTCGAAGATGAGTTCGGTCGGGATGTGACAGGGATCCGCATTTCACTGACCGACCGGTGTAACTTCGATTGCGTGTACTGCCACAACGAGGGGTTGGGTGACACGCGCGGCCCGATGGACCCCCAGGACGACGAGATGACCACCGACGAGGTGGTCCGTATTCTGGACGTTGTCTCGGAATTCGGCGTCGACGCTGTGAAGTTCACCGGCGGAGAGCCGATGCTTCGAGACGACCTCGAAGAGATTATCCGCCGGACTCCCGAGGGGATGGAAGTCTCGATGACGACCAACGGCACCTTCCTCCCGGGACGAGCACCCGATCTCGTCGAAGCGGGACTCGATCGCGTCAACGTCTCACAGGATGCACTCGACCCTGACGACTTCGCAGAGTTAACCAAAAGCGGCGCCTACGACCGCGTCATCGAGGGCGTCGAGGCCGCCCTCGATGCCGGACTCGCACCGGTCAAACTGAACATGGTCGTCTTCGAGCCAACGGCGGGCTACGTCCCGCAGATGGTCAATCACGTCGCTCGAAACGACGGACTGAGACTACAGTTGATCGAGTACATGCCCGAAATCTCGGGTCATCCCGAGTGGGCAATCGATATCGACCGCGTCCACGACTGGCTTGCCGACCAGGCCCACCGCATCGAACGCCGCGAGATGCACGGCCGAGCCCGCTATTTCATCGCCGAAGGCGAGGCGACCGACGAAGAGCCGGTCCGAATCGATCTGGACAGCGAAGAGACCGATCTGGACGAGTTACCGGAAACCGGCGGCGAAGGAATGGTCGAAATCGTCGACCCCGTCGAGAACGCCGAATTCTGTGCGAACTGCCACCGCGTTCGCGTCACACACGACGGCAAATTCAAAGGCTGTCTGAACCGCCACGACGACCACAGGCCGATGGGGGCGATGTCGAAAGCCGAGATTCGCGAAACCTTCCGTGAGACGGTCGCAAACCGGGTGCCGTACTACGGGGAGTATATGGTTCGCGAAGACGGCGAGTGGGTGCCCAACGAGGAGTATCTCGAACTGATCGAATCGCCGGCCGACGACTGACAGTACCTTCTTACAACCGGCGGGCGAATTACCCGGAAAGATGAGCAATCACGACGACCAGAGTCACGGTCACGACCACGACGACAGTAGCCACGATCACAGTCACGACCACGATGATGAGGGACACCAGCACAGCCATCTCGAACTCGATACCGTCTCCTTCGGAGTCGTAACCGTCTCCACCAGCCGAAGCCTGGAGAACGATCCCGGCGGTGACAAACTTCAGAAGTTGATCGAGGCCGACGGCCACGAGGTCGCAGTGCGGGAACTAGTCGGAGACGAACGAGAGGCCATCGCGGCGACAGTCGAAGCGCTCGTCGAGCGCAACGACGTGGACGCCGTCGTTCTGACCGGCGGCACCGGTCTCTCGCCGGAGGACGTAACCGTCGAGGCCGTTCGGCCACTGTTCGATCAGGAGATTCCCGGGTTTGGCGAACTGTTCCGCTCGCTTTCCTACGAAGACATCGGGCCCCGAGCGTTGCTCTCGCGTGCGTTCGCTGGGTCGAAAGAGGGCGTAGCAATCTTCTGTCTGCCGGGGAGCAAACAGGCGGCTGCGTTCGGTACCGAGGAGTTGATCCTCCCGACAGTCGCGCACATCCTCGGTCACACGCGAGGACGCTGAGTCGGATCGCCGAGGTTTCGCAGCCACCCACGAGAGAACACAACGTATAGGCGTCCGTGGTCGAACGAATAGGTATGCAATCGCAGGCCCGCGAGCACGTCCCGGCATTGACTGGGATTCTGACGGCCGTCTCGCTCGCTCTGGTTTTTGCAGCAGTTGGCGGGGCGGTCCCTGACGGACTGCTCCCCCGGATTGAAGGAGTAGTGAGTGCGATTCCACACATCAACGCTGTCCTGAGTCTGGCGGCGATTGGGACCATTTCCTACGGTGTGGTATCGATCCGCCGCGGTGAGATCCGGCAACACCGGGCCGCGATGCTCGCAAGCACTGGCCTGTTCGCGCTGTTTTTGCTCCTCTATCTCTATCGTGTCTCGCTGGAAGGACCGACGACGTACCCCGGCCCTGATCTACTCTACCAGTACATCTACCTCCCGATGTTGGCGATTCATATCCTGCTCGCGATACTCTGTATCCCATTCGTCTACTACGCGCTGTTGCTCGCGAGCACCCACCCAGTCTCCCAACTGCCGAACACGAATCACCCCCGAGCGGGCCGGATCGCCGCCGCCCTGTGGCTAATCTCGTTCGTGCTGGGCGTGCTGGTCTATCTCCAGTTGTACGTGCTCTTCTGAAACTTAGACCGAGGATACGCCGCTGAAATCGCGGCGGTGGCTATTTGAGGCGAGTGCCCGACAGCACTGATATGAGCGACGCTGAGGCGGAGTTACTCGCAGCGGCACGGGATGCCTTCGAGCAGGCGTACGTACCGTACTCGGAGTATCCAGTCGGTGCAGCGCTAGAGGCCACAGATGGGACCGTGTATACAGGATGTAACATCGAAAACGCGAACTACTCGAACAGCCTTCACGCCGAGGAAGTCGCGCTCGGGAAGGCAATCAGTGACGGCGTCCAGGAGTTCGAGCGCCTCGCCGTAGCTTCGGCCGCCAACGATGGCGTGACTCCCTGCGGGATGTGTCGCCAGAGCCTCGCGGAGTTCTGTTCCGAGGTGTTTCCAGTACTCTGTGGGACCCCTGACGATTTCGAGCGGTACAGCCTCGGGGAACTCCTGCCAGAGACGATCACGAAAGACCACCTCGATGCCGCCGCGGAGGGCCAGCGATGACCGACCACAGCGGCGCGGAGGACCCTCGCGAGGACGAACAATACCACCTCGAAGTCACCAGCGAGGACGTGGCCGACAGCGTGTTACTTCCAGGCGATCCCGAGCGGATCGAGACGATCACCGACTGCTGGGACGACGCCGATGTGGTCGCCGACCACCGCGAGTACCGGACCGCGACCGGAACGCACGAGCAGACGCCAATTTCGGTCACCTCGACGGGAATCGGCTCGCCGGGCGCGGCAATCGCCGTCGAGGAACTCGCCCGCGTCGGGGTCGACACCATGATCCGGGTCGGTTCCTGTGGCGCGATCCAGCCGGAGACCGACGTTGGCGATTTGATCATCACCTCCGGGGCGGTGCGACAGGAGGGGACCAGTGACGAGTACATCCGCGGGAATTACCCGGCAGTCGCAGATCACGCGGTTGTCGCTGCGCTGGCCGCCGCCGCGGAGGAACTAGGCTACGACTACCACGTCGGTCTAACTGCCAGCACAGACAGTTTCTACGCCGGGCAGAGCCGCGAAGGCTTCGGTGGCTACCGGAGTCGAGACAGTGAAGCGATGATCGAGGAACTCAAGCAGGCGAACGTGCTCAACTTCGAGATGGAAGCGAGCGCGATTTTGACGCTCGCAAACATCTACGGGTTGCGCGGCGGTGCTGTCTGCACGGTCTATGCGGACCGGACAACAGGTGAATTCGAGGTGACGGGAGAACAGCGGGCCGCCAAGACGGCGAGCAAAGCGGTTAGCCTCCTAGCCGAGATGGACGAGCGGGTCGCAGAGTCAGCGAGTTCCGAGTGGCACGCGAAACTCGGACTGGAGTGAGAAATCGGCTTCGAGTTACATGTCGGCCCAGGCGTTTTTCGCCCGGCCGATGCCCGTGATGTCTTTGATCCACCGCGCGGCAATCGCTTTCTTCAGGTTGCGCGCCGGGAAGCCACCGAAGGTGTCGACGAACGGCACGATGAAGACGTCGTGCGCGACCGCATCCTCGCCGACGGAGACGACTGTTCCCTTGTTCTTGTATTTCCACTCTTTGAGTGGCTGCCCACGCATCTCCCGAGCGACATTCTCGCCGATGACCTCCGCGGCCTGCCAGGCGGCCTGTGCTGTCGGCGGTGCCGGGTCGTCGCCGGGCTGGTCGATGAGTGCAGCGTCGCCGATGGCGAACACGCGCTCGTTGGTCGTCTGGAAGTTCTGGCCGGATTCGAGTCGGTAGTTGCGCTCGTCTTTCTCGATGTTCGCATCTCGAACCGCCTCGCGGCCGGTGATACCGCCAGTCCAGATCAGCACGTCGTAATCGAGTTCGGTCTCTTCGCCGATGTAGACGGTTTCTTCGTCGACTTCGCCGATGAACTCGCCGGTGAGGATGTTGACGTTGCGTTCTTCGAGGAGGTCGCGAAGCGCCGACTGGATGCTGTCGTCGTTCCCGGGGAAAATCTCGTCGAGTCCCTCGACGAGATGGATGTCGAGCGGGGCCGAACGCTCGTCCCGTAGTCGCGCGATTTCGCCGGCCGTCTGGATACCGGACAGTCCCGCGCCGCCGATGACGATCTGTGCGGGGTCAGTCTGTGTCGCTTCGTCTGCCGCCTCGACGACATCGTCGTGGATACCGAGCGCGTCGTCGAGACTCTTCATCGTGTGAGCGTGTTCCTTGAGGCCGTCGATGCCGAAGAATGCAGTTCGTGTTCCCAGTCCGACCACCAGATAATCGTAATCGAGGGTGTCCTCGTCGTCGAGTTCGACAGTCCGTTCGTCTGTATCGACGCCTTCGACAGTCGCCTGAATGAACTCTGTCGACGGCGATTTGATCTCGTCGATCGGAATCGCGACTTTCTCCTGGACGCTTGGGTCGCTGATGCAACGATGGGTCTCGTGGAGAATGAGGTGATAGTCGACGTCTGATACCCACGTGATCTCTGCGTCGCCCGAGAGCGACGATTCGAGGCTCTGGATTGCTCCGGCGCCGGCGTACCCGGAGCCGAGAACGACGACCTGCTCTGTCATATCCTCCCGTCAGTAATCCGCCGATACAAAGGTTTGCAATTCACCTTCCATTGGTATGAGTTCACATGTGCTATTCGTCGCCGTTCTATCCCGGGGTTCCTTGAAAGAGAATCGGGGCGGCGGGAGAAGCCGACGGAATCGGCGAGAACCAGAACAGAGATGAGTCGAATCAGTGGCTGGGTTCCTCGACCGGAGCCTGCATATCGTCGATCGTCAGGATGAGTGCGTTGTCGGTGTCGTCTTTGCCTTCGAGCGTGCCGATGATCTGTAGTTTCGAGAGGGGAGTCGGACCGACAGTCACCTTGTCGCCTTCGGTAAATCGGGAGAGCGAGCCACGCATGTTGATTTTCGCTCGACACTCCTCGGGGTGGTGGACGCTGGTGAGATCGATCTGTTCGACGTTGGCCTCGTCGATCAGTTCGCCGTTGTGATACAGCGGGACATCGGCCGCCTGATCCATATCCTGAATCTGCAGCGCGTCGTAAGCCGTCCCGGTTGGCTTGTAGCCACCTTTGGGGCCGGGTACACCCTCGACCAACTGCAGAGCCTTGAGACTCTGCATCTGGTTGCGGATCGTCCCTGGATTCCGGTTCACTTCTTCGGCGATATCCTCTCCTTTGACGGCACTGTCGGACTCCTTGTGGAGATTGATCAACTCCTGAAGAATGGTTTTCTGACTCGGTGTCAGTTCGATTGATGACATAATCCGATTTTCGGCACTTGCGGTCTTAAAGCCGACGGTAACAATAATGATATTTCGGTATCTTTTCGCGACACTGTGACAGCCCTTTTATCGGTCGACCGACCACGAGAAGATATGAATCGACCAGTCGAACTGATCGGTGTCCCGATGGATCTCGGTGCGGACCGCCGCGGAGTCGATATGGGGCCGTCTGCGATCCGGTACGGCGGACTCGGCGACCAACTCGACGATCTCGGAATCCCCTGTACTGACGACGGCGATATCGACGTTCCGCGTCCAGAACAGTCCCAGCGTGACGCCAAGGTCACCGGAGACGCGAAGTATCTCGACGCGACTCGTGCCGTCTGTACGGAACTCACCGAGCGTGTTCGGTCGATTCACGACTCGGGAGCGTTGCCGCTGGTTCTCGGCGGTGATCACTCGATCGGAATCGGCACCGCCAACGGGGTCGCCGACAGACCCACAGGACTGCTCTGGCTGGATGCGCACGCCGACCTGAACACGCCGGCGACGACCCCCAGCGGAAACGTCCACGGGATGCCGCTGGCGGCGATTCTCGGCGACGGGATCTTCGGCGAGATGGAGTGGGCACACGCACCGATGATCGAGCCAGAGAACGTGGCGATTGTCGGTCTGCGGAGCGTCGATTCAGGCGAACGCGAGCGCCTTCGGTCCAGCCCGATCCACGCGTATACGATGACCGACATCGACCAGCAGGGGATCTCGACGGTGATCCGTGAAGCCCTCGACGCGATCACACAGACGACCGAACAACTCGCGGTCAGCCTCGATCTGGATCTCCTCGACCCGGCCGAAGCCCCGGGTGTCGGAACCCCAGTCAGGGGCGGTGCGTCCTACCGAGAAGCCCACGCCGCGATGGAAATGATCGCCACCTCTGAAACGGAACTCTGCTCGCTCGAACTCGTCGAAGTGAACCCGATTCTCGACGAATCGAATCAGACCGCAAAACTGGCCTGCGAACTCACCGCCAGCGCACTCGGAAAACGGGTCCTCTGAGGTCGCCGCAGTCCGTCACCGGGCCTCGTCGATTTCGTCTAGGGCGTCCGGATTCTCGATGCTCGACAGATCACCGAGTTCTTCGTCTTCGTGGACGGCCTGAATGAGCCGTCGAACGATCTTGCCGCTCTGTGTCTTCGGGAACTCATCGACGAAAAACAGCTCCGACGGGCGGAACGGCTTGCCCAGTTCGTCGCCGACGTGAGCGGTCAGTTCTGCCCGGAGGTCGTCGGTCTCCTCGTAGCCGTCTTCGAGGATGACGTAGGCGACGACGGCCGTTCCGGTCGTTTCGTCTTCGGCACCGACCACGGCGGCGGCGTTGACCGCCTCGTGGTCGATCAGTGCGCCCTCGACCTCGGCGGGTCCGACCTTCCGACCGGCGACGTTGAGCACGTCGTCCGAGCGGCCCTGCAAGAACCAGAAGCCGTCTTCGTCTTTCTCGGCCCAGTCGCCGTGGTCCCACATGTCATCGAACCGGCTCCAGTACTCCTCCAGATATCGCTCGTCGCCGCTCCACAGCGATTTCGTCATCGACGGCGCGGAGGAGCGACAGACCAGATAGCCCTGTTCGTGATCGTCGGCGATCGACTCGCCGATCGCGTCGACGATATCCACGTCCATCCCCAGTGCGGGGCCGCCGAGCGTCCCGGGTTTCAGCGAGTGAGTCGGTAAGGGCTGGAGGAAGCAACCGAAGATTTCGGTCCCGCCGGAGATGTTCATGATCGGCGTCTCGCCGTTGCCGACCCGCTCGTAAAACCACTGCCAGGACTCGGGGTCCCACGGCTCACCCGTCGAGCCCAGTAATCGGAGCGTCGAGAGGTCGTGGCCGTCCAGCCACTCGTCGCCGTGTTTTCGGAGCGCGCGAATCGCAGTCGGTGAGACGCCGAAGGCGCTGATGTTGTGGCGGTCGATCATCTCCCAGTACCGATCCGGATTCGGGTAGTCGGGCGCACCCTCGTACATGAAGATGGTCCCGCCGAAGACGTGGTTGCCGATCAGCGTCCACGGCCCCATCATCCAGCCGATATCAGACACCCAGAAGAACCGATCCGAGGGCTTGTGATCGAACGAAAAGTACAGTTCCTTCGCTGGCTGGACGAGGCCGCCGGCGTGGGTGTGAACGATGCCCTTCGGTTTGCCGGTCGTCCCCGAGGAGTACAGCAGCATCGACTCCTGATCCGAAGAGAGTGACTTCGTCTCGTAGCTGTCGTCGGCCTCCCCAACCGTGTCACCCCACCACTCGTCACGGCCGTCGGTCATCGGAATCTCGGCTCCGAGACGGTCGAAGACGATTACATCCTCGACGTGGCCTGCCTCCTCGATGGCCTCGTCGGCCTGTGATTTGAGCGTGATCTCGTCGCCGCGGCGATAGAAGCCATCGCCGGTGAACAGCACCGAACACTCCGCGTCGGCGATTCGGGTTGCGGTGGCGTCGACGCCGAACCCGGAGAAGATCGGGACCGCAATCGCGCCGACTTTGAAACAGCCGTACAAAAGCGAGACGACTTCCGGGACCATCGGCATATACAGCCCGACGGTGTCGCCGGTTCCGATTCCCTTCGCTTCGAGCGTGTTGGCGACCTGATTGGCCTGTCGGTGGAGTTCGTGATATGTGACCTCGCGAATCTCGCCGTCCTCACCCTCCCAGATCGTCGCGACCTTGTTGCGCGTCTCGGAGTCTGGGTCGGCGTGGCGGTCTACGACGTTGTGCGCGATGTTCAGTTTCCCCCCGACGTACCACTCTGCGAACTGTGGACCATCAGTATCGTCCCTGACCGTCTCGTACGGTTCGTCGAATTCGAGGTCGAGCGTGTCGACAATTTCATCCCAGAACCAGTCCAGTCCCGAAGCTTCGACTCCCTCGATGTCAGTCGTGGACCGGCGGTGTAACTCCTCGAAATCTTCGATCCCGTGCTCGTCCATGAACTGCGAGACGTTCGACTGCTCGACGAAGTCATCGCTGGGTTCGTAGACGATTTCGTCTGTTCCCTCCAGTGAGTCAGACATGAGTATGACTGACACGTGGAGTCGACAAAAAGCGTCGGGTTAACCCAGAGTTAGACTATTCCGAGAAGCGGCAAGACGAGTCCGCCGAACCACGCGAGCAGGCCGGCGGCGATGAGAATCCCCCGCTCCTGATCGATGGCTTCGGGGTCGTCGTTCACCTCGCGGGCCACACCGAGCGCGAGGATGCCGAGCGTGAGTGCCAGCCCGAAGCGATGCAAGAACACTTGGACTGGGATGACGCCGAGGCCGACCCAGATCGTATCGAGCGTAAAAGCCGCGATGAGCCCGAAGACGGCGAATCCGAAGCCGGGTAACGGATCGAGGCGTCCGGCGAAAGCGAGCACCGCTGCGGGTGGACCGAACGCCAGAATCGGGTAGACGACGCCCGCGAATACTTGCGGTGATGTTTCGGTGAACGCGCCTTCGAGGACGAGCGCGAACGCTCTCGTCCCGAGAACGATCCCGACCAGTCCGACGGCGAGTGCGAAGCCAGCCCAGTTCTCCCGGGCCCACGAGAGGAAGTTCCCGAGCAGCGACTGGACCGCCCGACGAGTGCTAGAAGAGACGACGCTTCCCACCCCGAGCAGACCGAACAACCCGAGCGGGAGTAGCGTTTCGAGATGGATCGAGGTGGCCCAGCCGTCGAACCAGCGCCCGCGGGTGTCGTAGTAATCGCGGCTCACCTGCTCGACGAACGGTTCGTCGATGAACTCCGCTTCGAGCATTCGCGAAGAGCCGTCGAGGTCGACGACGTTGTGTCGCAACTGGAAGAAATCGAAGTACTCCCGGTGGATCTGGATCGCGGTGTACTCGCCGTCGGGATCCTCGTAGGCCCGGATGTGGTGGCGTTCGCCGAGATAGGTACCCTCGTGAAGCTGGTAGCTCTCGTCGAGCCACGTGCCGCTGGTCCCGTCACGAATGTAGGTGTACCGGGTCGATCCGGTCGCGTCGTTCCAGTCGAGGTCACTCTCCTGTATTTCGAGTTCGTAGGATTCGTTACCCGCTTCAGCCTCTGATTCCGGGAGTTCCTCGAATCCGAGATCCGACCGGTCGGTCAGTGCTGCCCGAACCTCGGTCGGTTCGCCGTGGAGAACGACGTTGATCGCCAGCGTGCGGCCATCGGTCGAGCGGCGCTTGGACGTGTACGGCCAGAGCTGTGAGGTGTTCTCCGCCGGGTCGACCAACTTGCTGTCCGGCGGTGATGATTCTGTCGGGGTCGATTCACTCGGTGGATCGACGAGTCCAGCGCCGACGTAGGAGAGTCCGGTGAGACACAGGGCGACGAGGACGAGTCCGACCAGCACACGACGGCGAGACATACGAACAGAACAGATGGTACGAATCAAGAGTATTGTGGTCACTGGCCTGGGACGACTGGCCTCCAACCCGGTCATCTTTAGTAGCCAAGTGTCATAGACGCGGATAACTGATGACGGAGGATTTCTACGACACACTCGGCGTTTCGCGGGACGCATCCGAAGAGGAAATAGAAAGCGCGTACCGCGAGGCCGTCCGGGAGTATCATCCGGACGTGAGCGACGAACCGGACGCCGAAGAGAAATTCAAGAAGGCCAAGAAGGCAAAGGAGGTGCTGACGGACGACGAGCAGCGACGGATGTACGACCAGATGGGCCACGAGCAGTTCGTCGAAGCCGACAAACGCGGCGCGACCGACAGTGGCGGCGCCCGTGGCGGCCGCGGCGGCGACCCCTTCGGCGGCGCTGGCGGCGGTGGATTCGGCAACATGCAGGACATCTTCGATCAGTTCTTCGGCGGTGGCTCCGGAGGTGGGGGCTCACGCCGCGGCAAGGATCTCAAGACGAAGTTGACGATCGATCTGGAGACTGCCTATCACGGCACCGAAAAAGAACTGACGGTCACCCGACCGGAATCCTGCGACGAGTGTAACGGCCGCGGCCACCCGCCGGGAACCGACTCTCGGACCTGCCCAGAGTGTAACGGCCGTGGTGAGCAGACCCGCGTGCAGGAGACGGCCTTCGGCCGGATGCAACAGCGGACGACCTGCCGGCGCTGCGAGGGCGAGGGAACCATCTACGAAGAGCGGTGTTCGACCTGTCGCGGCGACGGGGTCGTCCGGAACGAAGCGACACTCAGCGTCGAGATCCCAGCCGGCATTCAGGACGGGATGACGCTGCGGATGCGCGGCGAGGGCGCACCGGGCGAAGGCGGTGCGCGCAACGGTGATCTGCTGGTCGAAATCAAGATCGAAGACCACCCGGAGTTCGAGCGCGAGGGCTCGGATCTCCAGACCCGGAAGGCGATTTCATTCCCGCAGGCCGTCTTCGGTGATACGGTCGAACTCGAAACGTTCGACGGAGTGGTGGAGTTCGACGTTCCGGAGGGAACACAGAGCGGCGAGACCTTCCGACTGGGAGGAAAGGGGATGCCACGGCCGCAGCGCCGGGGACAGGGCGATCTTTACGTGCAGGTGCAGGTCGTCACGCCTGACTCGCTCAACGAGGAGCAGCGTGAAGCGCTGGAAGCGTTTGCCGAGGCTGGCGGCGAAAACATCGAGGTAGAGCAGGGCTTTTTTGATCGGCTCCGTAACTCCTTCTAATGGAAACGCTGAAAGACCTCGTCGCCGCCTGCCGTGACGCCTCGGGCACCGTGATCGAGACGCCCGCCCGAACTGCCCCGTACACCTACGACGATTTTGTGCCGAACGTCTGGAAGTCCGGAAATCTGCTCGGCCACTACGGCGTCCATCCCGGCGCATCAGTGACCGTCGTCACCGGGCCGAAAGACGCCGACTCCGCCGAGACCGACCGCCGCGTCGATGCGGCCGACCCACTGCTGGCCATCGTCGGCGCGACGCTCGTCGGCGCAACCGTCGAGTTTGAACCAACTGAGCCAGTCGAATCCCGCGCGCTCGTCCTCCCTGCCGGCTGGACCGAGCGGTACGAACTCACCCCACAGTGTACACAGATCGCCTACGGCGGCCCGCCTGAGGAGGCCGACGTGGTCCACTTCGAGCAGGAGATGTGGAGCGAAAATCCCATCGAGCCACCGGAGCGAGTCGCGCCAGAAGATCCGGCGGTTGTCGAAGACGGGACAGAGATCAGCCACGACGACCTGCTGTCGGTGGCAACAGATCTCGTCGAGGAGTTCGATCTCGATGACGAGAGTAGAGTGGTACTCAATGCCCCAGTTACCGAGGCTGGTGCAGTTGTGCCGGTTCTCGGAACGCTCGCCGCCGAGGCGACGCTGGAACTGCGTCAGTCCAGTGGAGAGCGGGCAGACGGAGAGCTGATCGTCAGTGAGGAGTCGACCGGAGAGGATGCACTCAGCGTCTCGGAGCTTACACAGCGCCTGCGCGATACTCGCCGTGCTTGACGCCGATGACGAAGACGATTGCGGCGAAGACGAGCATCGACGGTGTGACCATCATGAGTGTCGTGCTCGCCGTCATCGGAATCGGCGAGAAGATCAGCCCGGCGGTTCCGGCCGCGATAATTGCAAGTACGACGCCGACCGAGACGGGAAGATTGAGTTCCATACCAGACAGTAGGCTCTGGAAATAAAAAGCCTTCAGAAAGCGGTTAGTCCGATACGGTCACCAGTCGTCGGGATCCTTTGGATCGTAGGAGCCACAATCTTCGCCGTTGATCGTCGAGTCAGTACATTTGAAATCACTCGGCTCCGCGTAGACGTGGCCCTCGATAGTCGACCCGTCGACTTCGACGATTTTGTTGGCAGTCACCGACCCCTCGACGACGCTTCCGGAGAGAATATCCGTGCCTTCCCCGGTACTCTCTACGTCGCCAGTGACGGTACCATCGTCGACTGTCGCGCCTTTCTTGGCCGTTACTGAGCCATCGACAGTCGTGCCGTCGAGCACGTCGGCGGTTTTTTCGGCGGTAACGCCGCCCCCGGCGGTGGTGTTCGAGAGCTTCACGTTCTCTGTCTTCGAGGTGGCTGGCCCGCCGATCTGACTGTCCTGCAGGTCGACCACTGTCTCGGCCGTGACGCCGCCCTCGGCCACCGCGTTAGTGAACGTCACACTCTTCGTCTCCGACGTTGCTGGCCCGCCGATCCGACTGTCCTGGACGTCGATGACCTTCCCGGCCGCAATCTCTTCCTCGACGACTGCGTTGGTGAGTTTCACGTCTTCATCCTCCGACGTTGCCGCGCCACCGATCTCACCGTCTTGCACGTCGATCGTTCCACCGGCCGTCACCGAGTCCTCGACAGTCGAGCCATCGAGCACCTCGGTTCCTTTGTCGGACGAGACCGTGCCCTCGACGACAGTGTTCGACAGTTTCACGTTCGCCGTCTCTGATGTCGTGTCACCTCTGATCCGGCCGTCCTGAACGTCGATCACTGTCTCGATTGTGGCGTCGCCGTAGACCTCGCCGGCGTCGATATCGAGGTCCTTGTTGTCACTCAGCGTCTCACCGATAACGATCCCGTCGTTGCGGACTTTGATCTGGTCAGCCGTCTGTACGTCACAGTTCACGACTTTGTCGTCGATTGTGATGGGATCAGTGCCACCGTTAGTCTGGTCTTCGACCCACTCACAGCCCTCGTCCGGTTCGGGGAGTGCCTGCTCGACTGTCAGCGTCGTCAACTGGTACGATTCGTCGTTGTCGCCGTGCCAAACGACGGTTATCTCTTCGGAGATCGGATAGAACTCGATCTCATCGCCGTCTTCGAGCCGTTTACCTGCTGCGGCGTCGGGATTGAGCGCTCCCTGTAGTTCGAGCCGGTCGCCATCGAGCGTCTCACCACCGTCGTGGATCAGCCGGTGGGTCGTGTCGTCTGCGTCCGCATCCGACAGAACAACATTTGGCTGTGGATCGGTCTCGTCGGTGAGGCCGAGGAAGAAACTGGCCGCGAACATCGCGAGGGCTACGGTGATCGCGAGCATCAGGATCGCCCCGATGACGGGCGAGATACCCCGATCCTGTGGAAGCGAGGCTCTCATTACCGCCGCCTTGGGACCGAATATAAATAAAGGAGAAGGGGTAGTTACGGATGGTGAAACCACCAGCAGGCTACCAACTGTACGCTGCCTTTAGTCGAAAAACTCGACACCGGTCACCTCGAATCTGGCCCCGCCGTCGGTGCTTTCGGTAACGGTAACATCCCATCCGTGGTCGATGGCGACTTGTTCGACGATAGCTAAGCCAAGACCTGTTCCGTCGTCTTTGGTGGAGTAGCCAGTCTCGAATAGGCGGTTCTGTGCCTCTTTCGAGAGTCCCGGGCCATCGTCAGCCACATAAAACCCCTCTCCGGCGTCGAGCCGGTCGAGGGTAACGGTGACAGCCCCGTCAGTGTGCTCGATTGCGTTGTGGAAGAGGTTCTCGACCAGACTGGTGAGACGGCTCTCGTCTCCCTGGATCGATCCCGACACGTCGATGTCCAGTTCGGCGTCGGGGGCATCCAGATTCGCCCACGCTCCCCGCGCGATCCGTTCGAGTCGCACACGATCCGTCTGGCCGCCCGTCTCACCGCGCTGAGCGAGAATCAGCAGGTCTTCGATGAGTTGTTCCATCCGGTCGAGCGTCTGTTCGATCGCCGTCAGGTGGTCGCTCTCGTGTTCTCGTTCGGCCAGATCCAGCCGCAGCGTCGCTACGTTGAGTGCGTTGCGGAGGTCGTGAGAGACGAAACTCGTGAAAGCGTCGAGTTTCTCGTTTTGGGCGACTAACTCCTGTTCGCGCCGCTTCCGGTCAGTGATCTCTCGCGTGGTGATGACGTAGCCCGACAGCGGCGATTCGGTGCGATCACTCGCGACCGATTCTAACCACGCCCACGAACCGTCAGACTGTTTGAACCGATACTCGACGCGTTTGGTCTCGCCGCTCTCGACGAGGTCGGCGAACTCGGAGCCGATTCGCTCGCGGTCGTCGGGATGGATGTACTCGAACACTGGACTCCCTTCGAGTTCGGCGGGTTCGTACCCCAGCACGTCCTCGGCCGACGGGGAGAGATCCTCGAAAACGCCGCTCTCGTTCACCACACCGAGAATGTCCGAGTTGTTATCGATGTAGGCGTCAAGCCGCTCGGCCCACTCCTTTTTGTCCGTGATGTCAGTGATAAAGCCCTCCAGCGCCTCTAGCTCTCCATTTTCCTCGTAGACACCCCGGCCCCGCTCCCACATCCACTTGACTGTTCCATCGCAGGCGATAATCCGATAGGTGACCTCGAAGGTCCCATCCTCGGCCAGTCCCCGTTGAACGGCGTCCCATATCCGGTCGCGCTCTTCTGGATGGAGGATATCCTCACCCCAGATCACGTCGCCGGATTTGAGTTCGTCGGCCGAGTATCCGGTAAGTTCTGTCACCTCGCCTTCGACAGTCTCCATCGGCCATTCGGGTTCGTTTTCGCTCCGGTAGACGATGCCCGGAAGATTGCTGATGAGCGTCTCCAGCCGGCGGGTTCGCTCTTCGAGTTTCCGCTCGGATTGGTAGGCGTCAACGACGTTTTGAATGCGATTCGCGAGGACAGCGTACTGGTCGGTTCCCGACTCTTTCTGCAGATAATCCGTGACTCCGGCGGAGATTGCATCGCTGGCGACCTCTTCGCTCCCCTTACCGGTAAACAGAATAAACGGCAGATCAGGATATTCCTCGCGGACAGTTTCGAGAAACTCGATGCCGTTCTGGTCGGGCATCTCGTAGTCTGAGATAATACAGTCGAACCCGTTGGATTTCAGCCGCTCGAACCCCTCGTCCGGGTGAAGGGCTGTCTCGACGGACAGTTCCTCGGCCTCCTGTTCGAGAACAGTCGCCGCCAGGTCCGCAAGGTTCGGATCGTCGTCGACGTGGAGAACCTGAATCGCTCCGGACATACTGTCTACATTTGGACGGACCGTGATGAATGTGACCCAACAACTACGCTCCTGGACGGCCCGTTTCGGATGCGAACCTTACCCGTTCTTTGGGCGGATCAGATCCGCAAGCGAGACCAGCAGGCCCAGAATCCAGCCGATTGGGAACGAGAAGACGAACCAGATGATGACGTGGTGGGCCTCCTGGCGGTCGATCTGTCCGAGTTGCTCCTGGACGAACATCGGGCTGGCCTGAAAGAGGTCCTGGGCGAGTTCGTCACTTCGCGCGATGATCACGTCTTCGAGGACTGGGTGAAAGAGTGCGGCGACG
Organism: Halovenus anhuiensis; assembly: GCF_037080055.1. Classification (NCBI taxonomy): domain Archaea; kingdom Methanobacteriati; phylum Methanobacteriota; class Halobacteria; order Halobacteriales; family Haloarculaceae; genus Halovenus; species Halovenus anhuiensis. The sequence goes on along the minus strand of NZ_JBAOJI010000001.1, from coordinate 117,147 downwards.
ACCGGCGGCAGGAACAGCGCAGTCATCGCAAAGGGATATGCCAGCAGAATCGTCGTCCCGCGACCGCCCAGTTTCCAGAAGCCGTACGAAAGCGCCGAAGAGACGACTGCGACGGCACCGGCGGCACCGATAGCGATAATCTCGACGGTGCTGAAGGTGCTCTGGAAGCCGAACCAGATCAGCGCGACGAGTCCTCCCCAGAGTGCAACAAACACCAGAATGACGCCGAACAGACCGAGTCGCGCCGCAGTGACGTTCAGCTTCCGCGCCTGAAACCGCACGAAATATCCGGTCAACAGAAGTGGATACGAGACGGCGACGATCAACAGACCCAGCACCGAGACGAGCTGATAGAGCAACCGTTTTCCAGTCGTTTCGGGCTCGTACTTCCCGAGAACGGTATTCTCGGCGTTTCGCTGACGCGGATAGAAAAGCTCCATCCACGTCTCGTGCATAAGCGTCAGATCGTATTTGATCGCGTCGGCGATACCGCGATTCCCGGCTGCCATATCCCACCGTTTGATTGCCCCCGGTATATGTTTTCGTACTCGGGTAGCTTACCACGACGACGGTGCGAAATCGGGGTAGACCTGTCGCTCCCGTCGGTCGATTCCGTCGATCCGTTCGATCTCCTCCGCCGTGAGTTCGAGCGCCCGACTCTCCCAGTTATCCTGGATGTGTTCTTCGCCGGTTGCTTTCGGAATCGCCGTGATGTCGTGTTCGCGCAGCCACGCGAGCGCGACCTGTGCCTCGCTCACGCCGTGGTCGTCGGCAATCGCTCCCAGCGTCGGATCCGAGAAAATCTCCGTCCGGGCGAGCGGCGAGTACGCGACCAGTTCGACGTCGTTCTCGTCGGCGTACGAGCGCAGTTCCTCCTGCTGGAGGAACGGGTGGATCTCGACCTGGTTCGCGAAGACCGGCGCGTCGAGAGTCTCCTGGGCCTCGTCGATGTGTTCAGGCTCGAAATTCGAGACGCCGACCCGCTCGATTTTGCCCTCGTCGTACAGTTGGTCGAACGCCGCGAGCGTCTCCTCAGGTTCGTACTCTCGGGCCGGCCAGTGGATGTACAACAGATCGAGGTAGTCCGTTCCGAGTCGGTCGAGACTGTTCTGAGCCGTTTCGAGTACGTCCTCTCGGGAGAGGTTGCTGATCCAGATCTTGGTCGCGAGGAAAATATCGTCGCGGTCCACGTCCGCCGCCGCGATACCCTCACCGACGGCGTCTTCGTTATGGTAGGCCTGTGCAGTGTCGATGTGTCGATAGCCCATATTGAGAGCCGTCTCGACGCTGTTTGCACACGCGTCGTGATCGTCGTTCTGCCACGTTCCGAGACCGAGCATCGGCATGCCTGAGACTGTTGGTACGCTCATATTCAGTGGTGGGGGCGTCAGCGGAATAGGCGTTTGGAAACCCGAGATCTCTCCCGGTCCGTTGACACTCAGTCGCCCCCGTAGCCGAGATACTGCACCAGCAGGTGCGGAACGATCACGCCGACGAGAAAGACGACACCGAAGATCAGTTCCCGAGAGAACTCAGTATACTGCGAGCATCCGAACAGCAACCCCATCGCCGCGAGAACGCAACCCCCGATGACTTTGTTTTCCGGGGTGATGAGTCCTTCACGGCGGATAATCGTGCCCAGCGAGAGGACGATCAACAGCAAGAGACTCCCGAGAACAGCGGCAGAGAGACCGAACGAATCCGTCAGGAGACCGGCAAACAGTGCAACGCCAGCGACGACGTAAGCAACGCCGAGTAACATCTCCCACCTCGATCCGCCCAGCGAGTCTGAAACCGACGAATCGGGCTGCGAGTTTGGCATACGATACTGGTACCTCGACTGAAGAAATAGCTATCTGGAGTCAGAGCAGAGACACGACTCAGTATTTCGGCTCCGCGCCGGTAATTTCGTAAACCTCGTCCATCAGTTCGTCACGTTTGGCCTGCCAGGCCTCGAACTCCGAGGGCGTTCCGGGGTATTCGTCGTAGATTCCCTTGAGTTCCGAGGCGAGGTTGCTCACCTGATACCCTTCGTAGAGGACTTTCCAGTGGCCGCGGGTCTCGATAGCGGTCACGAGTCCGGTTTTGAGTTTGTCGACGAGTCCGAGCGTCGTCTCGCCTTTTTTGCCCATCAGATCGATCAGCATCTCGCCGGGCAGTGCGGTCACCACGTCGGTCAATTCGTCGACCTCGTGAGCGGTCCCGAAGATGTTGTACAGGTCCATCGCGGCGAATCGCTTGCCGAAGTCGGTCTGGACGCGCTGGTTGTACTCCCACAGCGCCGACTCGCTCAGATCGCCATCGGCGATGGCCTCGCCGGCAATTTCGGCCGCCCAGTGACCTGCCTTCGCGGCCCCGGGAATCCCGCCACCGGTCGTCGGGTTGACGTGGGCAGCGGCGTCGCCGACGGACATGAATCCGGGCGCGACTGCGGAGTCGTACGGCCGGCGAGTGGGCAGGGCCGCGCCGAGTTTGTCTTTGACCTCGGCGTTTCTGAACTCCGGCTGGTTCTCCAGATCATTCTTGAGGACGTCCACCAGCGGCATTGGGGGCTGGTCCATCTGAAAGCCAAGGCCCGCGTTGATTTCCCGATCGGTTCGCGGGAAATACCAGAGATAGCCGAGTTCTTCGGTCGGTTTGAAGACGATAGCGTCGTCGTAGTCGACCGGCTGGTCGGTTTCGATGACCTCCCGGTAGGCCGAACAGAACTGCGAGTAATCGACGTTCGTGTCGTAGTTCGTCCCCTCGAAATCGACCTTGTCCTGCAAAAGCGAGAGTGCGCCGGCAGCGTCGATGACGACATCTGCTTCGTACTCCACCGGATCGCCCTCCCGAATCGCCGTCACACCGGTTACCCGACCGTTCTGGACGACATCCTGAACAACGGTGTTGAATTGGATGTCGACACCAGCCCGGTCAGCCTCTTCGACCAGGACTTCGCCGTACCGTTTGCGGTCGACGACAGCACCGGACTCGCCCTCGAACGGAATGTCGTAGTTCGGGCCTTTCGGGTTGATGAAGTGAGCACGCTGGATGTTCTCGTTGGTGAACGACTCGTCGCGGAGGTAGTCGAGATCGATCACATCCGGGAACGTACTCTTGCCCTTGATGGCGTCACCACAGGCGATGTGGCCGGCGTCCGCCTCGCTTTTTCGTTCGAGGAGGGCGACGTCGAGGCCGTCCTGTGCGGCCGTCGCGGCGGCGAAACAGCCAGCCGTGCCGCCACCGACGACGACGATATCGCGGGTATCCGTTGTCATTACAGAGCGTCTTGTACCCTATTTCATAAAAAACCCCAATATCTCCATCTAGGAACCTGGCCCGGGTGTCTGGTCGGATTCCGGGAATCGCAGCGCTATCGGGGGGCCGGACCGACAGGATGAAGGGGAGACACGGTAGACAGGAGAGACAACCATGCTCAGGCGAGGGGCCGGCCGAGTCGCCGCCGTGGATGCAATGCCGACAGCCGTCCGTGCCGTCTTCGGCTACTACGCCGATACGGGCGTGTTCGACGCCGGGAGTCTCGGACTGAAGCGACGAGTCGACGCCGCAGTCGAGGAGATGATCGACGACGCCTTCGGCGCTGTCGAGGAGGCCGTCGCCGAGGAGTTCGGCCACGAGTTTGTCGCTTTCGGGTACGACACGAAACTCGTCTTGCCGGCGAAACTGACCCTCGGCTATCTCTACCGGCGACTCGACGACGCTTCCCATCAGGAGGTAGAAGCCGTGACTCGGCTGGCTGTCGAAGCGCTGATCGACGGGGACATGCGCGATGCGCTGAACGACGACGAATACGAGGACTTCGAGGTCGATTTCCCGACCGACGAGGCGGATCGAGCGCAGATCGCCGAGATTGCGCAGTCGGTGCTGCAGGATCGCGTCGACGAGCAGTTCGAGCGGTATCCCGACGAACTCCGGGAGATCTACGAGTGGGCCGTCGACATTTCCGAAGCCCATCAGGACGAAGACGAACAGTTCCGGGCGCTGATGCAGCAGGCCAGAGACGGGGACGACGAGGCTCGGGAAGCGATCCGCCAACGGTACAAGTACGGGACCTTCGAGGAAGAGCCGTCGATGTTCAGCGCGGAGGAACTCGAACTCCCTTATCTGAAAACCCAGTACGACCGTGTCGGTGTGATCTACGACGGGATGGTCGAGATGTACAAGGCGGCCGGGTTCGAGATCGAACCGGCGTTCAAGCGATCGATCGTGCTGGCGATTATCGGCGCACAGATCTGGCTCGACGACCTCGACGATTACGAGGTCGATCTGGCGGAGGGGCAGTTGACTCCCGTCACCGCGGAGTACCTGCTCGCCGACTCTGGTCCGCAGGCGAAGGCGTCGGTCATCGAGATCAGCGAGCGGTATCTCGACCGCGCTCGCGTCGAGGCGACAGCCGTGGACTCGACGCTGACCGGCATCGCTACGGAGTACATCCACCGTGACGGCGATCCCGGTATCCTGCCGCGGACGCTGCCGGACGCGTAACTCGCGACGAGTGGACACGCTTTTACCGACCAGCGCGGACGTGTGAACCAAGAGATGTCGTTGACACAGTTCGCGAAACGGTTCGAGTCGGCAGCGTCGGTGGTCTCGATTGCCGGCCGGACGCTGCTGGGCCTGGAAACGAACCCGGTCCCCTCCGAGTGGACCCACATCACGAAAGTCGATCCGGAGGGCGAAAAGCAACTGCCGCTTTTGTTCCCGAGTTATCTCTCGCATACGAGCGCCGTCTCGGTGGGCGGTTCACAGGACGTGACCGACGAGAACACCGAGCGGACCTTCGAGTTACTCACCGACAGCGGCGTGACCGCCTTCCACGAGCCCAGCGAGGCGACCCACGTCACCGAGAAGACCCGTGACCACGCGGACTTTCTGGCCGTGCCCGAAGTCCTCAACGGCGACAGCGAATCGCTCGTCGGAACGCTCGGCAAGGGGATCAATTACGTGCGTGAAGATCTCGGCCCCGAGATGATCGAACGGAAGATCGGCCTCCCGCTCGATGGCCTGTTCGGCGAGCGCGCGTCTGATTTCATCGCGGGAATGATGATGAACCGGGCCGTCTTCGAGGCCTACATCATCATGAACACCGACAGCGCCGCCGCTCGCGAAGCCAACGTCACCGAAGAGGATCTGCTCACGCCACAGGAGGCAAAAGAGCGCGCGCTGGCCGCCCAACATCACCTCGACAGCGAGATCATCTATCTCGAATACTCGGGAACCTTCGGGGGAGACGAGGCCGTCGAGATCCTCGACGCCATCGACGATGGCGTCTCGTGGTCACAGATCTGGTACGGCGGCGGCCTCGACAACAGGGCCGACGCCGAGCGCGTCCTCGACGCTGGTGCCGATGCAGTCGTCGTCGGCGATGTCTTTCATCGGGTCGCGGAGGTCGAAGCGGATCTGTTCGAGCAGGCCCGCGAACAGTTCGACGAGGAAACCCCCACCGACGAGATTCAGTCGTGGGTGGCCGAGACGACAGATATCGACGAGACCGACGCTGTGCAGTATCTCTCGACGGTTCCGTCGGTCGACGACCCAGAACAGCGAGCCATCGAATATCTCACTGCTGGCATCGAGTTCGCGCTCGCAGTTTCCGCGCTGGCCGAGGGGGTGTCCGATCCGACTCCCTCCGAGATCCGAACGGCCGTTGCCGATCAGGAGTTCGACATCGAAGCCGCGTTCCGAACGATTCCGGGTGCGGATGCAAACGGGATGGTCGAGGAGTTCGCGGCCGGACTGCTCGGCGAACGGTTCGACTGTGAGATGCCCGAGCGATCCGTCGCGAACCACTTCGCAATCGAATTCTGAGCCGGCGGTTTCTGGCATTACTCGCGAATCTTATAATTGCCTTACTCCGACAGTATCTCCGGGATAGTCACTCGTTACCATAGGTCAGAACAGGGATGCCAGCGGTGAACACACCAGATGAGGCCGGTTTCAGATTCGCCGTGGCCCCGGAAATCGGGCCGAATCGGGTGTCGTAACGCTAAAGAGCTAATCTCACCATATATAAGATAAGATGAACAACGTACGTTTCGGATTGGGGAGGTGGTGCTGTGGGTGTTGAGATTCGCGAGTCACCCGTTTCGGATGCGGAATTTGCGGAAATGGAACAGTTCGTCCACGATTATCTGGCCGCGAGCGTGCAGTCAGAAGACGAAGGTGGGCGAATGCGCTGGTATCCGTGGCACTCCGCGGAGTACCGGTTCAATCACATCCGGAACGTGGTCGAACTCGCTGTGGACATTGCACGAGAAGAGGGCGCGAACACCGACATAACCCGTGTCGCGGCGCTGTTTCACGACATCGCCAAACTGGAGGTGGATCAGGATATCCACGCCGAGGAAGGGGCGCGCATCGCCCGGGAGTATCTGGAGATTCAGACCGACTACCCGGCCTCGTTCATCGACCAGGTCTGCTCGGCCATCGAAGACCACTCCTACCAGGGTGATATCGACGACCTGCCGCTGGAGACGCGCTGTCTGATCGAAGCGGACATCCTCGACAAAGTCGGGGCCAACGGGGCCGCGCTCATGCTGTTGCGGATGGGCTACGAATCCCGGACGCACATGGATAGCTCAGAGATGGTTGGCCGGGTGCTCGAACGCGGCGAGGAGGCCCAGAAGCGAGTCCGAAGCCAGACGGCGACGGACATCGCACACCGCCGACTCAAGCGCGTCCGGTGGTTCAAGGAGTGGCTCGAAGACGAGATTGCTGGCATCGACCCCGACGCCTGACTAGACAAGCGTCGAGAGGCCGTCGATCAGAAACAGCAGTCCTGCGCCGAGGAGAACGAGTCCGCTCACGCCCGCGACGATAGGCGCGAGTCTGTCGACCCGGTTGCGCCCGCCGACCAGGGCGGCCGGAAAACCGACAATCCAGACGACGATGCCCCCGAACAGCCCGCCGACCAGCAACGGACTGCCAGTCTCGACGACGACGAGTCCAGCCAGCGACTCCCCGACCGCCGGGAGAACGCTGAGCACGTCGAGTGTCCCCGGCGAGAGCAATCCAACCCCGACAGTGAGCCAGAACAGAATCTGGTAGGGATTCGTGATTGCGAGGACGAAGGCCTTGAGAAACCCTCTGTTCTCTCCAGATTCGTCTTCACCCGTAAGCGTCTCGTCGATGCTCTCGAGTGCGCCGTAGCCGAAATAGAGCATGAGAACGCCGCCAACGGCGATCATTCCGGCTCGGACCCGCGGGGCAGCCTCGATGATCGTCACCAGTCCCGCGACGGCGAGCAGAAAGAAGATGAAGTCGGCGACCATCGCCCCGAGGCCGGCCCGGAAGCCGGCAGACCAGCCGCGGCGGACGCTCTCTTCGGCAATAATCGCGTTCATCGGCCCCGGTGGGGCGGCCAGCGCGAGGCCGAACAGAACGCCGGCCCCAATCGTCAGTACGACGGTCCCTGCCATCGGCTGCGGCTTGGCCGCGCGAGCGAATAAACGATATGATCAGGACGGGCGGCGACTGACTTCGTAGCCGTCGTCTTCGACGCCGATGATCGCCCACTCGTACTCCGGATCGGCACGTTCGAGTTTTTCTTCGAGAGTCGAGACTGATTCCGCGTGCGTGACGAAACACCGCAAGTTGCCCGAACGCGGCGGCTCCGACGGTTCGTCCATCGGTGTGACCTGCACGACCCGCCATTTCCGTTGTGCCTGGATCTCAGCCCCCTCTGGCGTGACTTCGTAGCCCAGATCAGTGAAGATCGATTCGGCCTCCTTCTGTAGTGACGTGCTCACAGCACTCATTCGGTATGACATACCACCCCAAACATCATAAACGTATCTACTGTCCGGATAGCTTACAAGTTACTCGTGAGCAGCGTCCCACTCCTCGGCTTTCGTCCGGTTGCTACAGACGTTGCACTGGATGCGACCCATCGAGTCGACAGCGCTGTCGGCAGTTTCGCAGTTGCCACAGAAGAATCCCCAGCGCGTCTGTGCGTCACTATCGGCGTAGACGACGAAGAAGGGGCCTTTCTGTCCACGTTTGCCTGTGGTCCGGTCGACGAACAGCGTCCTCTTTTCGGGGCCGGTGATGCGGTCCATACCGCAACGTTACGGCCGAGACACAAAGACGCTACTCCTCTTCGGAGGCCTGGGCTGGAAGTCGACACGCTCAGGTGGCCCCCGCTCGAAACCGGGAGTGAATGACGCAGGTCGTCGTCCCAGTCAGATATCCGTTGAGTGATCACTCGCGGGCAACGCTCGAGGAGGCGATCAAAATCGCCTCCGAAGAGGCGGACGCTTCGGTGACGATACTCCACATCAACCTCTACCAGAACGGAAAACAGGTGACGAGAAGTCAGCTCAAATCCGCCGTCGAAGAGGAGTTCGGCACGGTCCCGAACGTCCGGTACTCCGTCCGGAAGGGGCTGCTCGTCGAGCAATCTATTCTCGAAGAAATCGCCGCCGAGGAGGCGGATGTCGTCGTCATCGGAAAGAAGCAGGTCGGCCGCTGGCGACAGATGATTCGACGGCTCACCGACAACCCCGACATCGAATCGTTCCTGCGGAGCCGACTCGACTGTCAGGTCGTGACCGTAGGATAGCGCGGCACCACTATATTGAAGGTGTTTATAAACCTGCCCAGATATCCGTGGTGTATCTTGGGGTGAAAAGAGCCAGTAGTAGAAGGTACAATGAGTTCACGGCAAGGTCAGACGTTCGGACGGTCCCCTCAGCGTACAGAGCAAACAATCGAGGACGAGACGGAGATCACGACATTGATGGGCGCACTCGAAGACGCCGACTGCCGAGCGATTCTCGAAGCCACGAGTAATGAAGCGCTAGCGGCGACCGAACTCTGTGACGCTTGTGACCTCTCCTCCTCGACGGCCTACCGGAAGGTCGACCAGCTCACCGAGGCGGGCCTGCTCGAAGAATCGATCCGGCTCAGCCAGTCTGGCGCACACACCAGTGAGTACAGCCTCGCAATCTCCGATCTGGAGATCGATCTGCAGGGCGGACTGGAACTGACCGTGACGAGCGAGCAGAACGCCCCGGCGCCAGCGGCGGACTGACCTCCGGAGATCCCGGCAGGGATGGGAGGGATTTTTGTCCGCCGGCACCCTCGCCACTCTGTATGCGTGTCGCGTTCGTGGCGATGGAGACGACTCGGCAGGTCGACAGTGCCGGCGCACGCCGCTTCGAGCGGATTGCGCGGTTACTCGCCGACCGCGGCCACGACGTGACGATTTTCTGCAGTCAGTGGTGGGACAGCTACGACGACGAGCGGACGGTCGACGGCGTCAGGTACCGAGGTGTCACGCTCGGGACTGCGCTCTCGTCGTTTTGTACGCGACTCCCGGCACTGCTGGCGGCGTACAACCCCGACGTTGTCCACGCCCGCCCGATCCCCGGCGAACAGGTGCTCGCGGCGAAGACCGGGAGCCGACTGGCGCGTGCGCCGCTGTTCGTCGAGTGGTACGGTGACCAGCGACTGCCGCAGACGCGCCGCACCGGGTGGGCGGCGACCAAACCGACACGGATCGTTACACCTTCTCGGCTGGTCCGGACTCGTGTTCGTGAGTTCGGCGCGACTGAAGACCAGACACTGGTCGTCCCCGAGAGCATCGACTTCGACCGGATCGACTCCGTCGACCCGGCTGAAGACGTCGATATCGTCTACGCCCATCCGCTCGACGGCAGCGCCAACATCGAGAGTCTCTTTCTGGGCCTCGCGGAACTGCGCGAGCGTGACTGGTCGGCGACAATTGTCGGCGACGGTCCGGAACGCGAAGCCTACGAACAGGACGCGGCGGATCTGCGGATCGACGACCGAGTGACCTTCGTCGGAGCCTGTGACCGCGACCGGCGGCTGGAGTTGTATCGCGGCGCGCACGCCTTCGTCCAGACGGCCTACCGCGAGGAGTTCGCCACGGAACTGCTCTGGGCGCTGGCCTGTGGCTGTGTCGGTATCGTCGAGTATCAGGCCCAGTCCAGCGCGCACGAACTGATCGAAAACTACGAGCGAAGCTATCGGGTCACCGACCCGCAGGAACTCGCAAACGCAATCGTCGACGCTGGCGAGTTCGAGGACCAGACGCAAAATGCCGAGTGGGAACGATACGACCACGACACGGTGATCGAGCAGTATCTCGATGCCTACCGAGAGTTCACAGACGGCTGAAGCGACGGCCGATATGAACGCACCGTGAAGATGTGACGTACCTGCACAGCCGAGGGGCTATTATCAGCGCGTCGCGCGCAGATTCCTGTATGAGTTTGCTCGGTTCGGTGTTCGGCACGGACTCGGAGGCACAATCGACGACAGATGACCGGCACTCACAGAAGTACGCCGTGCTTTTGAACGCAGGGCCGTCGGATACGCCCGTTGCTGGCAACGGGTTCAATTACGCTCTCGAACTCGCCGAGTCAGGATACGAGGTTGAACTCTTTCTGGACGGCGAGGCGACGAAATGGCCCGCGGAATTTGCGGACCAGCCCGACCGTCCGTACAGCCACGATTGGCAGAAAATCGAGGAGCGCGGTCTGCTCGCCGGCGCCTGTGGTTACTGCGCGAATGCCTTCGACGTGGCCGACGCCTGCAAGAACTCCGGCGTCGACCTGTTGAGCGACGCCGACGAACACGCGCCCGCGATTGCACAACTCGCGGCGGAAGACTACGAGATTCTCACTGTCGGATAGCCATCAATCTCCACGTGAAACCCCCCACCGTTTCACCTCTGGCTCCCCCCGCAGTCTACGACATAGTTATCCGTAGTTTCACTTTCACTCCGGTTCGGTCATCCTTAAGAGTCTACACCGCATCCGTTCAAACAGGAAGCGACGACTGGTTAGTGGCTACGATACCGATATACCCGAGATGTGACACGTAATCGAACGTAAAAGAACCCGGATACAAAACCTATATTTGGGTCCAACCCAATGAAACCTCTGTCACAAATGATAGTAATGGGAGCACAATCACGGCGGAGTACCGGACGAAAAACAGGGGTACGAGGTGGGAGCCAATGAGTAAGGAGCTCGCGGCTGACGAACTCACACTTCCGATCAAACGAACCGAGGGAGACACCCTCGAAGAGCGGCTGACGGCGAATGCATATCACAACATCCTGCCGGCACGATACCTCAAGAAAGACGCCGAAGGAGAGGTCGCCGAACAGCAGGAGGATCTCTTCGAGCGCGTCGCGGAAAACATCGCGCTGGCCGAGGCCGTCTACGAAGCCGACAATCAGGACGTGGAGATTACCGTCACACCCGACCAGCTCAAACCGGACCATCCGCGGCGGGACGAACTGGCCGAGGAAGTCTTCGGAAAGGGAACGACTGCCGACGACGACGTCGAGACGGTCCTGAACGAGTACAACGTCAATAAGTTCGCCTACGAGACCATCGTTCCGGAACTCCCCGACGAAGTACGCGACCACGTCGAGGAGACCGCAGCAGAGTTTCAGGAGCAGATGGAACGACTCGGCTTCATGCCGAACTCGCCGACGCTGATGAACGCCGGCGACGAACTCCAGCAGCTATCAGCCTGTTTCGTCGATTCGCCAGGCGACGACATCGACGACATTCACCAGACGGCCAAGGAGGCCGCACAGGTCTTCCAGAGCGGTGGCGGCATGGGATACGCTTTCTGGAAGCTTCGACCGTACGGCGACCCCGTCGGCTCGACTGGCGGCATCGCCTCCGGACCGATCACGTTCATGCGCACGTACGATCAGATGTGCGAGACCATCGCACAGGGTGGAGCCCGGCGCGGCGCGCAGATGGGTGTCATGCGCGTCTCACACCCCGACGCGATCCAGTTCATCCACGCCAAGAACAAGGACGTCTCTCTTGCGAACACGCTCCGACTCAACGACCCCGACGACTTCACGCACAACTCCTTCGCGGATGCGCTGGAAGAGGCCCGCGAACTGATCGACGACGAGGGTCGAGTCCCCGAGCACCTCCGCAACGCCGTGGAAGGGCACCTCTCGAATTTCAACATTTCCGTCGGTATCACGGACGACTTCATGGACGCGGTGAAAAACGACGAGGAGTTCACCTTCACCAACCCGCGTACCGAGAAACCCCACATCGCCACCGAGGAGACAAAGGAACTGTACGACATGTTCGGGCTCGGCGAACACGTCGAGGCTGGCGAAGTGCTCTCCGTTCCCGCTCGTGAGATCTGGGACGACATCGTCCAGGGCGCCCACGAGAACGGCGAACCGGGCGTCATCTATCTCGAACGCGTCAACAAGAAACACTCCTTCGACGTGGAGGAACACCCAGACCACGAGATTCTGGCGACGAATCCGTGTGGCGAGCAGCCCCTCGAAGAGTACGAGGCCTGCAACCTCGGCCACATCAACCTCTCGACGCTGGCTGCGAAGAACGCGCCTGACTGGCGCGTCTGGAGCGAGCGTCACGCCGACGAGTACGACACCCAAGAGGAGGCACTAGACGCCTTCCTCGAAGAAGCCATCGACTGGAAGTCCTTCGACGACCGGATTGAACTCGGCACGCGCTTCCTCGAAAACGTCGTTACGATGTCGGACTTCCCGGTCGACGAGATCGAGGAGACGGTTCGCGAGATGCGCAAGATCGGTCTGGGAATCATGGGCCTGGCTCAGCTGTACGTCCAGCTCGGTATGGAGTACGGCAGCGACGAGGCCAACGAAACCGCCAAGCAGCTGATGACCCACATCAACCACGAGTCCAAACAGGCGAGTCACGAACTCGCCAAAGAGCGTGGCTCCTTCGGCGAGTGGGACAAATCCAAGTACGCCAACCCGACCGAGTACGCCGAGTGGTTTGAGCACCACACGGGACTCGACGCCGACGACTGGGAAGACGGCTTCCCGATGCGCAACCACAACACGACGACCATCGCACCGACGGGAACGACCTCGATGGTCGGCAACACTACCGGCGGCTGTGAGCCCATCTACAACGTCGCCTACTACAAGAACGTCTCCGACGACGTGCAGGGCGACGAGATGCTCGTCGAGTTCGACGACTACTTCCTCCGCACGCTGGAGGACAACGACATCGACGTCGAGGCTGTCAAGGAGGAGGCCCAAGAGCAGATGGCCAACAACGAGTTCGACGGCGTCGACGGCCTGACGACAGTGCCAGACGCCATCGGCGAACTATTCGTCACGACGGGCGCGCTTTCCGCCAAAGAACACGCCGGCGTCCAGACTGCCTGCCAGCAGGGCGTCGACTCCGCCATCTCGAAGACGGTCAACGCGCCGAACGACTCCTCACTCGAAGACGCCAAGGAGGTCTTCGAGTACATCTACGACCACGGCGGCAAGGGCGTCACCTACTACCGAGACGGCACTCGTAGCAAGCAGGTGCTCACGACGCGCGCGCAGAACACCGAGTTCGCCGACATGGACGAGAGCGAACTCATCGAGCAGATCGAAGAGGTCTTCGGCGGTATCGAAGGCTTCCTCGACCACGAAGACGTGCAGGCAGCTCTCGACGAGCAGGTCGAGGAACTGCTCGCGAGCGCGGACAACGAACAGCCGTTCGCCCAGAAGCAGAGCCGACCGGACGTGCTCCACGGCATCACTCAGCGTATCGACACGGGCTACGGCAAACTCTACGTCAACATCAACGAAGACCCGAAGGAGGACCGACCGTTCGAGTTGTTCGCCAACATCGGCAACTCCGGTGGCTTCACCGCCTCCTTCACCGAAGCACTCGCGAAGACGATTTCGACAGCGCTGCGTTCGGGCGTCGATCCGAACGAAATCGCCGACGAACTGCAGGGTATTCGCTCGCCGAAAGTCGCCTGGGACAAGGGCGAACAGATCCAGTCGATTCCCGACGCCATCGGGACGGCAATGCGTCGCTATCTCGACGGCGATGTCGAGCGAGCGTACCCGCAGCAGCAGACCCTCGAAGAGACTGCCGGGGAGGCAGACGCTGAGAGTGCGGAGGCAGGACGCGTCGAGACCGAACCGGAAACTGACGGTGGCGGTGCGGTCTCAGCCGGTGCAAACGCTGACGCGGGAGCAAAGACCGACCAGCAATCGATCATCGACGCCGGCGAGAGCCCCGAGTGCCCCGAGTGTGGCGCGCTCTCGCTGTACTACTCGGAAGGCTGCAAGACCTGCGAGTCCTGCGGCTGGTCCGAGTGCTGAACTGACAGCGGAGCGTTCCGTCTGCAGACACTACGGAGCCAACAATGAGTGAGGACGGCGGCCGACCGTGCCCGCAGTGCGAACAGCCGATGTACCGCCGTCACTGCAAGTACGTCTGTCCGCAACACGGCGTCGTCTACGACTGTTCTGATACGTTTTACTGACTCTCCGGCGAGCTACCGGACTGCACTCGGCGGTATGCCGGTCCGGCGAGCAATAACACGGCGAGGCCAGCGAGCGCGACGACCAGTTCTGGCTGGATCGAAAAGGAGGAGAGGTCGAGCGTGCGCATCGATGCCCCGGCAAAGACCGCGACGAAAGCCCATGGAACCTCTCCGATCATCGTCCCCAGCAGGAACGGGCCGGCTGAAAGCCCGGACAGCCCCGCGGCGTAGGAGATTGGATCGCCGGGGACCGGCGAGAATCGGGCCGCAACGACGCCGCGCACGTCACCGGTCGCCGAGAAGAACTGTTCGGCAGTGTCGCTGACGTAGCCAAAGAGTCCGATATCGTCGTTGGCGTACCGGCCGATCAGATACGGCGGCAGTGCCGTCAGTGCCGCGCCGGCGATTGCGAGGCCGAATCCGGCGGCGGGGCCGTAGAGATAGCCCAACAGCACCGCAACGGAGGTGACGGGCCACAGCAGAAACGGACGGACGAGATAGAGTGCGCCCAGTGCGACACCGAAGATGAGCGGTCGAGCAGCGAGTTCTTCGAGGCCGCCCAGCACTGCGCCGGGGGAGAACACCACCGCCGCGAGGCCGGCAACGCTCACCAGGCCGGCCAGCCCGAGCAGTTGTCGTCTGGTCGCGACGCCCATTACCAGGAATGCCGTCCTACGGCATCAAACGCTTTGTGGTCGGCGTCCAACACCCAAGTTGTGACGAGTGATCCACCGACCGATCCCGTCCGCGACCGAATCGAGCTCGGGGTCGAACTACTGGCTCACTGCGAAGACCAACAGCTAGACCTCTCTGATGCCATCGACCGCATCGAAACGGTGACGACCGACCCCGCGGTCACCAGAGAGATCCTCGATACCGCGGAGATGCGCGGGATCATCGACCGAGAGGACGGCGTCATCCACACCAATTCCGGATCCTTCCTCAGTTTCGAGGCCGACGTGATCGAACGAGAAGGGGAGTTTACCTGCAAGCGCTGTGGCTCAGACATCTCGACGGGCTATTTCATCCAGTTTCAGGCCGGCGAACACGGCCCCTTCGGCTCCTCGTGTATCAGAAAAGTCACCGGGCGGGAGTAGTTTAGGTCTGGCGACGGAGTTCTTCGATCAACTGCTGGATGGTCTCGCGCTGGGTCTGGAGTTCATCGCTCTGTTCGGCGAGTTGTTCCTGCTGGGCTTCAACGGCCTCGGTGAGCGCCGCGACCTGTTCGCGTAGTTCGTCGAGTTCTTCGGCAGTGCCCGAGTGCTGCGCCGGCGCGTCGGTGGCATCACCGGGCCCCGAGGAGGCGGTGCTCTCCTCAGGAACGGCCGTGTCGGTCGACTCTTCGGTAACGACCGCCGGGCCGTCGCCCGCGACGGTCGGGCTGTCGCTCTCCTGGCTGGTCGTCTCCGACTCTGTAGACGGGGACGCTGCTGTCGTCTCCGAGTCGGCCGACTCCTCGCTGGTATCGCCGACCAGCGGTGAGATGTTCTCGTCGAGTCCAAGCCCTTCGGTCCCTGTCGGCTCGGAGTCCGGTTCGGGCTTGTGGCCGATTTTCTCGTTCAACGCGTCCAGCGAGTCGACGTCGTAGTACGCAAAGAGTGCGTTCGTCAGCGTCTGCCGGAGTCGGCGGGCGTCGTCGCTGGGTGCTTTGATCCGCTCCGGTCGACCGCTGACAGAGATGACAATTTGCGTGGCGACGCTTCCTTCCTCGAAGTCAAGTCCCGTCACGTCCTCGAAGGCGTACTCCTCGAAATCCGGGTCCCAGACGTACGCGCCGACGTGTTTGACCAGCCGCGAATCCGTCACGATGAGCGTGAGTTCGCTGAACAGAAAGACACCGGCGACCGACTCTTCATCGCCGAGCACGCCGGCTGTCCCGAGCACTCCGGCGAGCAGTCGCGAGAGGACCTGGTCGGTCCGACTGCTCGTCACCTTGAATTTCTCGACGCTGTCGACGTATTCGAGTGCGAAGGTCGTCTTCCGCCGGCCTTCCGAGACGTTCAACCGCTCGATGTCGTGACCGTAGCTCTCGACGGACTCGTCGCTCAACAGCCCCTCACCGCGGTACAGAAGCGTCCGCGTCGGGGTGAAACAGATAACGTCCTCGTCGCCCAGACTTACCGCTGACTGGATCGTCTCCCCCTCGGCGGCCTGTGTGATCCGATCCGGTATCTCCATGCTCGGGATGTTCCCGCCAGTATATATAAATCCGCGGGTCACAGCCGGGTCCTGAGTAAATTCAACCGGGCAGTGAACGGAATTACTCCAGCGTGTCTTCGATGACGTTTCGGTACTCTCGAATCGTCTCTACGTCGAGGGCGACCGATTCGCCGTCGAGCGAAAGCGAGAGGCTCCCAGACTCGTCGGCGGTCCCGAGTTCGACGACCGGCGCGATTCCGTCGAAGGCTGCGCGAACTTCCTCGGGCGCGGTCGTTTCGAGGACGATCCGGCCAGGCTGTTCGTCGAACAGCGCTGGAAGTGAGCCGTCGATGGTGACCGAGGCGCCCGCCTCCTCTGTGACCATCTCGGCGAGCGTCACCGCGAGGCCGCCGTGGCTCACGTCGTGGTTTGCGAGCGTACTCTCACGATCCGCGACCGCAGCGGCCGTCTCGACGAAGTCGCTGGGATCGTCGGGCACGGCCGGGAACTCGTCGCTCCCGCCGAACTGCGCGAGGTACTCCGAGCCACCGAGCTTTCCATCACGGTCGCCCGCGAGCGTCCGGTCGCCGACGACGAGAACCGTCCCTTCGCCCGACAGCGACAGCGGCGGGGCGTCGTAGCTCTCTTTCGTGCCCACGACGGCCAGTGTCGGCGTCGGTGGGATCGGTCCGGTCGGCGAGTCGTTGTACAGCGAGACGTTCCCGCCGACGACCGGAATACCGAGATTGCTGCACATGTCTGAAAGCCCGTCGACGATATCCGAGAAGCCGCCATACACGTCGGGTTTCTCGGGGTTGCCGCCGTTGAGACAGTCCACGGCAGCGTGCGGGAGCGCACCTTTGGCCGCGAGGTTCGTCGCGTTCTCCAGTGCGACTGCCCGCGCGCCGTCGTAGGGCGCGGCGTCGGTCCAGTTCGGGTCGGCCCCGGAACTGAATGCCAGTCCCACATCGGCCTCGCGGACGGAGAGGACGGCAGCGTCGTCGCCCGGCCGGACAGACGTGCGGACCTGCACTTCGTGGTCGTACTGGCGGTAGACCCAGCGTTTCGAGGCGGTGTTCGGACTGGACAGCACGGATTCGAGCGCCGTCTCCAGGTCCACGTCGGGCAGGTCGCGCTCGACGCCAGGTTGTGGTTCGGTCGGCAGATCGTTCATCGGCGCGCCTTCGCCGAGGAAGTGTGCGTCCACGTCCACGACCGTCTCGCCTTCGAAGGAACAACGGTAGTTGCCGTCGGTCACGTCACCGATGACGGAGGCACCGAGATCGTAGCGCTCGGCGATGGCCTTCACCTCGTCGACGTTCTCGGGCTTGACCTCGTAACACATCCGCTCCTGTGACTCGGAGAGCAGGATTTCCAGCGCGCTCATATTCGGCTCGCGCTGGTGGACGGCTTCGAGTTCAATATCGGCACCGAGGCCGCCCTTGGCGACCATCTCGCTGGATGCCCCGCCGAGTCCCGCTGCGCCGAGGTCCCGTGCGGACTCGATCAGATTCTCGTCGACCAACTGCTCGCTGGCCTCGATCAGCAGTTTCTCGGTGTAGGGGTCACCGACCTGCACCGCAGGTCGGTCCTCCGTCTCGGCGTCTTCCGAGAGATCTTCGCTGGCGAAAGACGCGCCACCGAGTCCGTCGCGGCCGGTTCCGTTGCCGACGAGGACGAGTTTGTTACCGGGCTCTTGTGCCACGGCGGTGACCAGTCGGTCCGGGTCGTCGATCAGGCCGATACAGGCGACGTTGACGAGCGGATTGCCCTCGTAATCGTCGTGGAAGGCGACGCTTCCCGTTACTGTGGGGACGCCGATACAGTTGCCGTAGTGGCTGATTCCCTCGACGACACCCTCGAAGAGATAGCGGGAGTGTTCGCGGTCGAAGTCGCCGAAGTACAGCGAGTCCGCGAGTGCGATGGGATAGGCACCCATCGAGAGAGTGTCCCGAACGATGCCGCCGACGCCGGTCGCTGCGCCGTCGAACGGATCGACGTAAGAGGGGTGGTTGTGACTCTCGATACCCATCGTGATGTAGGCCTCGGAGCCGTCCTCCCCGACTGGAAGTGAGACGACAGCGGCGTCGTCGCCGGGACCGACGACGACCTGTTCGGCCTCGGAGTCGAACGCGCCAAGCAGCGGTCGCGAGGAGCGATAGGCGCAGTGTTCGCTCCAGAGGTTCTCGAACAGTGCCGCCTCCGCCGGTGTCGGCTCACGACCGAGATGGTCGACGACGAGTTCGTGATCGGAATCGGCCAGACTCATTGTGGAGTGATTGCCCCACGGCGGTGAAAGCGCTTTCTATGCGCGGCCAGCCCGCGTTTCAGGAGAGGTCACAGGTCATCCGCGGATCGTCTTCCGGAATCGTCGTCAGCCCCTTATCGATCCGATTGATCGGCTCACTCGGCTGGAGTGCTGCCGACCACTTCGCCTCCGACCGTGGCGTGTACTCTGCGATTGTCACGGGCGAGCGGGCCTGATTGTTGTACTCCTGAAAGACGTACTCTTCCTCGCCTTTGGGCGTGTCCCGGACGGCCATGCCGGGAACCTCGTCGAGTATCGCGGAACTGTCGGCCGTCCCGGCCGCCTCGAACGCCTGGACGATTGCCGAGGCGGTTGCAAAGGCCGAGCCAGTGAACATGTCTGGAACGACGCCGTAGGCCGCTCTGTGGTTCTCGGTCAACCAGTCGTTGACCTCGTTGTCGTACTGGTTCCAGAAGTACCGGCAGGCGATCGGGCCGAATGGGAGCAGATTATCGACGACGAACTTCGAGATTTCTCGGCTTCCCGTCTGGGCCTCGACCGCATCGAGCGCGCTTTCACCGACCTCCCGGAAGGTCAGTCGTGACGGTGCCTGACTGAACGTCGTCTGTTCGTATCCCCCCTCCAGGAATGCCTCAGCATAAAATGTCGCCGTCTGTCCAGTCGCCCCGATGACGACTGCGTCGGTATCGGTGTGGCTCCCCTCGGGTCCGAGCAGCCCCTGGAGAATCTCCTGCCATCCCTCAGTCACGAGGCCGACTGGCTCGAACCGTTCGATATATTCGGTACTGCCCTCGTTTTCGAAGATCTGTCGGTAATTGCTGATGACGTCCCGCCCGAAACTGCTGTCGACTCCAAGCAATGCGACTTTCGAGATGTCGGGGTCTTCGACGAGATTCAGCGCGCCTGCACGAGAGACCATCGCCGTGTTTTCCGTCGTCCGGAACAACTGGTCGCGACACTGTGCGCTATCGGCGGTGACCTGGCTGGTCGAGCCCTGCCCGACGAACATCGGGATATCGGTCTGGCTGAGAATGAGATTGTTGACCCGCACGATTCCGTCGGAGCTACTCGTCCCGTAGAGGAGGTCACACTGATCGATCAGTTCGGTCGCGACGCTTGCGGCTGTCTCGGCGTCGCTGGCCGTATCCCGGATCAGAAACTCGATTTCGACGCTGCCGGCCCCCTCGATATCGTCGACGGTATACCGAAGCACCTCGCCGTTCAACTCCTCCATCACGACGGCCGGGTCGGTTCCGTAGCCGTTCTCTGACCAGTTGATTCGGCTACCGGGGTCGTCCTCCAACTGGAGGGGACTATCGCGGTTGTTCTTGTAGGCGAAGCCACTCAACAGGCCAGCCAGCCCCTGGTGTGCAAACTCCGGGCCGTTCGCGCCGGTGATATCCTGCAAGACACCGATCGTAAAGGCGTCGGCGCTCCCCTGACTGGTCGTCGTTCCGTTCTCCTCCCCATTGTCGGTACCATCGTCGTCTCCCCCGGAACAGCCCGCAAGCGCGGCGACTGCACCCACACCCGCCACACGGAGTGTCTGCCGTCGAGAAACGGTCCCTGGATCCATACGTAACCGCATGGCAGTGTAATGTATGAAAGTTTCTGTAACTGAGGGACATGTCTAGCTATCTTGGGTCGATTTTTAGCCATAGCTAGGTTGGTACGACCGGAACGAACTCGATTCACTCCGATCTGAGCAGTTGCTCGGCGGTATCGGTAGCAATGTAGTAGGTGTGTTTGCGATGGGTCTCGGATTTCGGTTTCAGTTTTCGCTCGCTGGCCTTGATCGTACTTCCCTCGTAGACGGTCACGAGACCGACCCGCCGGAGCGCCCGGTAACAGTGCCGGACGTGCTCGAATGCTAGCTCCAGTTCCTCAGCAGTCATCCGAGGATAGTCGGGACCGCCCCGGGCCAACCGCTCGACGATACGTTTGCCGTCCGGGAGATGTCTGAGGACGTTCGCTTTCCCCTCGTCGGTAGCGAGAAACCGCAAGAGATGGTCACCCTCACGAGACAGGCGGTAGTAGGTGTGGTGTTGGCGGACTTCGTCGGCCATCTTGGCTTTGACGTTGCGCTGTTTGACCGTCCCCGACTCGACCCGTTCGAGGACACCGGCCGATTCGAGTTCCTGACAGAGGTCGTCGATCCGCTCGTGGCGGGCGTCGAGGTGACCCGAGATCGAACGCGGATAGTTTCCCTCGACGGTATCGAGATGGTAGCAGACGAGATACGCGAGTGGATCGCTCGGCAGGACTGCCAGTTCGCCGACGACGCTCTCCTTCCGATCGAGTTCAGATTCCAGTTCTTTCGCTCGCTCGTAGCGCTGCTGTGCGTTGGTCGCCGCGTCCTCGTCGATGTCGATGTCGACAGAAATGGTCTCTCCGTCCGGCGCGTCGAGATCCAGCGTCAGCCCTTCTTCCCAGTGATCGCCAGCCTCGTTCCGAGCGTCTTCGATCGCCTGTTCGACGCGGTGGATACGAGTCATGATCGTATCGGCTTCGCGTCTGAGGCGGTCGATCTCGGCCTGAGAGACCATCGAAAAGAGCCGTTAGAACTGTGAGTCGTCGAAGTCGCTCCCGATCCGGTAGGGTGATTCTTCCTCTTCGCCCTCGCCGTCGAGTTCGTCGAGGTGGACGATATCCTCCTGATCGTACTCGTCGAGTTCCTGGCGGAGTTTCGTCACGTAGCGTTTGTGTTCTTCGAGTTGCTCGCGGAGGTGTTCGGCCTCCAGTTCCAGCCGTTCGTGCTCGCGAACGAAGCTTTTCGGCACTTCGACTTTCGGCGGGAAACTCTCCGCCGTCGAACTCTCGGCGGTCGACTCGTTGATCTCGTGTTCGGGAACGACCTCGACTTGGCCGTCGTGGGCAACGAGCAAGTCCACGTAGTCCCGGAAGACGGCAGACAGCGAGATATCACGCTCCTCCGCGATACCGCGCAGGGTCTCGAATTTCTCCTGACTGACGCGGAAGGAGATCGTCTTGTTCTTGTTGCCCATAGCTAGCTACAAAATCTATGCTCTTCGTATTTAATCGTTTGTCAGACAAATGTTACTGAACGTATGTGTTAGGAACTCACACGCGAGCCGATACGACGATCGGGCTCGGCAGTGTGGTCAGTCTGCGGTCGCTTCGGACTGTTCGCTTTCGAGACTCTCCAGGGCCTCGATCGCGGCCTGTTTGTAGTTATCGACAGGCAAGTCGTACTCCTCTCTGGCCATCTCGACGTACTCGTCGGCCTCGGCATCCTGATAGTGCTGGATGCGGTCGATGGTTCGCTCGGCGGTCTCGATCACCCAGCGGTCACGGGTCGCTTCGTCGACTTCCGTGATCGACTCGGGTCGGACGGAAACGTTCACGTCGCCTTCGTCGGTCTCGTAGGTCCGGGGTTTGCCGACGACGGCAACGTACGCCGGCGGTTCGAGTTCCCGGAGCATCGAGGCGGCATCTGGCTGGTACTGGCCGGCGTAGGTGAAGAAGGTCCCGCCGTTCGGGCCGACGATTCGGCCCTGCCAGTACTCCGAGTCTTCGCCGACATCCTGTGTCTCGGTGAGCGTGCCGACGATGAAGATCCGATTTGCTCGCTGGCCGGTCGGCAACAGCGCGTACACCGGCGCGCGGTCGTCGTCGCTCTCTTTGAACGTGTACGTTGCATCGTTGAACTCGCGTGCGAAGACGCGGCGTGCGACTTCGCGGGTTGGCACACTCGACATTTAGATCGACCTCGCTTTGATCAGCACGGCATCTGGATCCACTTCCCCCTGTGCACGCGTGACCTCGTCGGCCAGCACGTACCGGCCGTAGGTCGGTCCGGTGATCCGGTAGTACCGACCGAGGATTTTCTCGTGCATCTCGTCGGCCACCACGGAGGTGTCGAGGGCGTCCATCGCCATCTCCTGGGCCTCGTCGAGTGAGATTCCCGTGAGATCTTCAGTCAGTTCACGGTCGAAGATGACCTCGTGGACATCCGTCCCGTCGTCGATGACGGCCTTGATCCGCAGGTCGAACTCGCCTTCGACTTCACCGTGTTCCGAACACCGACCGTTCTGGAGGACACGGGTACAGTCCTCCTCGGGACAGCGTTTGATCAGTCCGGAGTCGGCCTGAATATCGACGAGTGCACCCTCGATTTCGACGGCGTCTTCGCCAACCTCCAGTTCCTCGTCCAGTTGTTCGATGGTCGTCGTCCGGTTGAGTTTGACCGAAAACCGGCCCTGGTACTCGTCGGTGACGACGTTGCGGAGGTCGTAGACCTCACCCTCGTCGAGGGAGGGCAGATCGGATTTCGACCACTTGGTGAACTTCACAGTCCCGGTTTCGTCGCCGAGCAGGCCGACCTGCGCGACGGCGTCGCTGTTGGGCTCCCAGAGTTCGACGACCTTCGCGGTCAGATCGATCCACTCTTCGGGACTGTCGATATCTGCGACCTCGACACGGTCGTTACCGCTGCCACCGCCACCGCCGAGGTCGTCTCGCTCCATCCCGGCCTCGTCGAGATAGGTGTTGACGACGCTACGGCGGGCCTCGCTGGTGGGCACTTTGTACTCGTTGACCAGCGTTTCGAGTCGCTCCTGAACCTCGTCGACCGAAACGTCGAGCTGGTCTGAAAACTGTTCGTGTATCTCTGTCGCGTGGGTCTGCAAATCGCTCTCAGTCATGTGCGTTCACTGTCTCCGCGTTGTTTTCAATGGGAGACATACGTCGCTTGGCCCCCCATTACATAAAAGGTTAGGTGACCGGAGTGAAAGTGAACTGTCCGTGCTGGCAGGGGCGCATCCGTACCTCTTAGTAACCGCCAGCCGTGAACTGACGGTATGAGCGGCGAGTACGAGCCGGTCGATTCACCGGACGAGACGACAGTGTTCCCGTATCACGACCGCACACCGCCGACGACGGCCGACGTATATGCTGCACGACAGATCGTGAGCCGGCACCTTCCACGGACGCCACTGGTCAGAAGCGAAGCGCTCTCCGCGCGGTTCGACGCCGATATCTACCTGAAACGGGAGGACACCCTTCCGACGGGCGCGTTCAAAGTCCGCGGCGGCGTCACACTCGGCGCGCGACTCGGTGACGAATTCCGCGACCGCGGATTGATCGCCGCGAGCACCGGGAACCACGGCCAGTCTGTCGCCTTCGCTGGCCGAACCTTCGACATTCCAGTCACGATTGTCGTCCCCGAAGATGCGAACCCCTCCAAAGTGACCGCAATGGAGCGCTACGGCGCGACCGTTCGGTTCCACGGCGACGCGTTCGACGACGCGCGCGAGCACGCTGAAGAACTCGCTGCTTCAGAGGGGTATCGATACGTCCACTCGGCGAACGAGGCAGATCTAATCGCGGGTGTTGGCACCGCGGGAATCGAGGTCGTCGAGGATCTGCCCGAGATCGACTACCTGTTCTGTCCGATTGGCGGCGGATCGTCGGCGGCGGGCTACTCGCTCACCGTCGGCGAACTGACCGACGCCACCGTGATCGGCGCTCAGTCCGAGGATGCGCCCGCAATGTACCGTGCCTACTCCGAGGGAACACTCGACCCGCACGACCGGATGGAGACGTTCGCAGAAGGAATCGCGACACGCGTCCCTTTCGCGCTGACGACCGAGGTTCTTCGAGATCACCTCGACGAATTCCAGTTAGTCAGCGACGAGGCGATCAAACGCGGCGTCCGAGAGCTGTACGAATCCGAGCGAATCGTCATGGAAGGTGCCTGCGCGGCGAGTCTCGCGGCGATAGAGCAATCCGCGGACCGGATTCGAGACAGCACCGTCGTTTTCCCCATCTCTGGGCGGAACATCGACGCGGAAAAATTCGAGATGCTGATTGAGAGCGAGTGAGTCTCGGCTTAGACCAGCAGCGGGACGTGGACGACCACCGTGGCGGCGACGCCGACACCGAAGATGACGTAGTTCGCTTTTGCGTTTGCGGCGTAGACGAGATCGAAGCAGTGTTCACGGGCGGAGAGTGGGAGATACGGACGGATCCCCATCGGGGTGATGCTATCGGCGACGAGGTGGGAGGCAAGCGACAGGCCAGTTGCGTTCCCGACCACGAGACCGACTGCCGGCGTTCCGAACAGCCAGCCTGTACAACCCGCGATGACGGTACAGGCTGCCACGAACCAGACGGTGTGTGTCGGCCCGCGGTGCTGGATCGGCAGCCCTTGATCGGAATCCGGCAGCGAAGCGACGGCCACGGCGAGGAGGAGTCCGAGCAGAGCCAACCTCACTTCCTCGGCGTAGTGCAGACTGGCACCGAGTGGAAGATAGCCCAGCAGTGCGGCACCGACGTGGCCGGGACGTTGCATACCGGCGGTAGCGGCCGGGGAGTCTTAACCCGACTGGCACAGATATTTCAACTGGCCGACCCAAAGAATGGTATGACCGATTCGGATCGTGTCTCGCGGTTTCTCAAGGACAAACTGCAGGACGCCGGCCGCCAGTACGAACAGGCGCGGCGGGCGTTCAGCGAGGCACGGATTGCGGCGCGGGCGGATCTGCCGACCGAGGACGGTAAAGTTCGAATCGTCTGTCGCCGCCACGCCGAGAAACGCGCCGTCGAACTCGACGAGGAGGCACGGCCGGCCTGTTTCGAGGACGGCCACCCTGACTGTGAGGGTTGTGCCGAGGACATCCGGGACGGCTGTATCGAGACGTGGTAAACTGCGCGAGCCATAACTTGGAGAGGAGGGGTTTCGCTACCAAAAAAGGGATATTTCGCGACGGAAGAGCGTGGGATATGAAGGCCGTGGTGCGATTCTGGATCAGCGTCCTCTCGTTGCTTGTCAGCGTCTCGGCCGTTGGATATCTCTTTTTGTCCTTCTTGTTCCCAGAGAGGGCATTCGTCTTCCAAGGCCAGCTGATTCGGCTGGGAGTGATGTTCGTGGCACTGCTCGGAATCGGCTCGCTCGTCTGGTCAGCAGTACTGGCTGACAGTGTGAAAGATCCCTCATCTCCGGCAAAGAACCGTAACCGGTAGCATCGGGGCGGCCCAACGGAGCGTATGACCGACGACGGGGACGAGTCAGCAAACGCGGGGTCGCCGGGCGTTCCGACACCGGACTCCGACGGTGATGGATCAGTGACAGAGGAGACAGATCCACTGGACGGACTCGCCGATCAGGAGGGGTGGCGTGTCGACGGCTCAGCAGCACGAGTCCATTACAGCGGCGCGACAGATCGGTACAGTATCGAGTACTACGCGCCGAGTGAGTGTACGCTGTACTGGAAGGTCCCGCCCGAGGACGCCGGTGAGACGGCCGTGCCAGTTGGGAGAGAGACGGTTCCCGACCCGCTACGCGAGCGGATCCGCGAGGACCTGGCGGCGGCAGGGATCGATCCAGCCGTCGACGAGCGGACCCTCTGAAACCGTCAGTTCCAAGAGCACAGCACCGATCAGATCAGGCATGAGGTTTCATCAGGCGGCGAATTACCTGCTGGATCTACGCCGATTCGGCTCCCGGCCGGGGACAGACGCGACCCGGGAGCTACTCGACGCGCTCGGAGACCCCCACGAAGGGGTGCCGTGCGTGCAGATTGCGGGCAGCAACGGCAAGGGCTCGACCGCGCGTATGGTCGAGTCGGTTCTTCGCTCTGCTGGACTGGACGTTGGACTCTACACCTCTCCCCATCTCGACGATATTCGCGAACGCGTCCGGATCAACGGCCGCAAACTCGCCGAACAGTCGCTGGTCGAATTCGCCGAGGAGATCGGTGAACACGTCACCGACCGTGCGGCCGCGGGCGACGCGCCGACCTTTTTCGAGACGATCACGGCGCTTGCCCTCTGGGAGTTTGGCCGTCAGGACGTGGATATCGCGATTCTCGAAGTCGGTATCGGCGGCACCCACGACGCGACCAGTGTCGTCGATCCGGTCACGAGCGCAATCACGTCGGTCACGCTCGAACACACCGAGATTCTGGGCGAAGACGTCGAGACGATCGCCCGCGATCTCGCCGGCGTCGCACCCGACAACGGACCGCTCGTCACGGGCGCATCCGGCGATGCACTCGATGCGATTCAGGGAGTCGTCGGCGAGACGGTCGTCGTCGGCAGCGAGGGCGACGAAGTCGACGTGACCGCCACCTACGACGGTCGCGAGGGACTGGAAGGTGCAGTCACAGTCGACAGCGAGCAGTGGGGAGTCGAAACGAAACTCCCGCTGCTGGGCCGTCACCAGGCGAGCAATGCAGGTGTGGCGGCGACACTCGCCAGACAGATCGTCGAACTCGATGCCGTCGGCGACATCGATCCGCCTGCGGAACTGGCGGGCGAGCAGTCGGGGCTGAACGAGCAAATCCTCGCACGGGGACTCAGAAACGCCCACTGGCCCGGTCGCTTCGAGATCATGGACGAGGACCCACTGGTCGTCCTCGACGGCGCGCACAATCCCAACGGCTGTGAGTGCGTCGCCGAGACGCTCTCTGAGTTCGAGTTCGAGAATCTGCATCTCGTCGTCGGCGTGATGGCCGACAAAGATCACCGCGGGATCGCCCAGGCCTTCGATCCCGACACGGTGACTGCCTGTCGACCGAATCTCGACCGGGCAGAGGACGCCGACGTGTTGGCCCACGTTTTCGAGGAGGAGACAGATGCAGCAGTCGATTCGCGTGCGGACGTTGCCGGTGCAGTCAAGGACGTACTCGCCGAGGCGGGCAACGACGACTGCGTGCTGGTCACAGGGTCGCTCTATACCGTCGCGGAGGCACGTACGCGCTGGGCGCGGGCGAAGATTCCGAAGCGTATCGATTCGATCCCGGAAGCCAAAGAGACGCTGCGGGACGCCCACGTCACCGACGCCGGCCAGTGGCGGATGCGCGGCAAGGCCGTCCACCGGATCCTCAAGACCCGTGTTCAGCCGCGACAGGCGCAGTATCTCAAAGAGGAACTGCTCTCACTGGGCGGCGAGTGTGCGGTCTCCGGGCTCAACGATCAGGACCGGGAGAATCTCGGCGTCGTGATGATGGGAACGATGGCGCAGTTTCGACGACTCGCGGAGAAACTCGATGGCCAGCCCTACGGCCTCGCGCCCTTCGCCGACGAACTCCGCGAAACCCTCGACATCGGCACCGACCCTGACCACCGAGGCTATCCGTGGGAGGATGGCACCGCCGTGATGGGCATTCTCAACGTCACGCCGGATAGCTTCCACGACGGCGGCGAGTACGAGGCACAATCGGACGCCGTCGAGCGCGCTGAGGAGATGATCGAGGCCGGCGCGGATATCATCGACGTAGGCGGAGAGTCGACCCGCCCCGGCGCGGACCCCGTCCCCGTCGAGGAGGAGAAGGCCCGCGTGCTACCAGTCGTCGAGCGGATCAACGACCTCGACGCGCTGGTCTCAGTCGACACCCGGAAGGCCGAAGTGGCGCGGGCGGCGCTGGACGCAGGTGCTGACATCCTCAACGACGTGTCGGGTCTCGAAGATCCGGAGATGCGACTCGTCGCCGCCGATTACGACGTACCGGTCGTCGTGATGCACTCGATCAACGCTCCGGTCGACCCGGATTCAGACATCCACTACGACGATGTCGTCGAGGACGTGATCGACTCGCTGACCGAACGGATTCTGCTCGCCGAGAAGGCGGGGCTGGATCGCTCGCAGATCATCATCGACCCAGGACTGGGCTTCGGCAAGAGTTCGGCGGAGAGTTTCGAGTTGCTCGGCCGGATCGGCGAGTTTCGGGGGTTGGGCTGTCCAATTCTGGTTGGCCACTCACACAAGTCGATGTTCGAGTTGGTCGACCGCAATGCTGGCGAACGGTCCGATCCGACCGTCGCGGCGACGGCGCTGGCGGCCGAGCGGGGTGCCGATATCGTCCGCGTGCACGACGTTGCACCCAACAGAGCGGCCGTCGACGTTGTTGGTGCCGCTCGGAATCCGTTCGATCAGGACTAGAACAGCGGCGGTTTTCTACCGCGAGAGCATCGCCCGCAGTTGCTCCCGCGAGAAGAGCGTGCTCGGCCGGTCCATGTGGACGCCAATTTCGCCCTCGAACAGCTTCATCCCGACCTCTTGGACCTGCTCGGGCAGTGAGTAACCCGCCCGGACGAGTTGACCCAGCGCGATGTCAGATTCGAGTTCGTCGCGCCAGGCCTGTTCGTAGGTTTCGAGCGTCGTCGGATCGGCTGGATCGACAACATCTGCGGCGATGTCGGCGGCAGTCATGCCGTAGAGGATGCCGCCGCCTGTGAACGGTTTGTTCTGGCCCGCGGCGTCACCGAGCAGGAAGACCCGGCCAGTCTGGGTCTGCTCCGGCGGCCCGATGGGGATGAGCCCCGAACAGCGGCGATTTGTTTCGACGCCGTAGCCCGAGACGAACTCCTCGAACTGAGCGGAGACGTCGTCGCTCGGTGGCGTCGCTAATCCGTACTCGACACCGGCGTCGCCGCGGGGGATCCGCCAGGCGAAAAACCGCGGGATAGTGAGGTGAACGTCAACGAACTCCTCGTGGTCCGGTTCGTCGGTGAAGCCGAGCACGCCGTGAAGCAACTCCTCGGGGTCTGGGAGACCGACCGAATTTCTAACACGAGACTGTGGCCCATCACAGCCGACGACCATCCGGCCGCGGTGAGTCTCGACCCCGTCGGGACCGCGCACGCGCACCTCAACCCAGTCCCGTCGCTCCTCAAGCTCGACGACGGTGTGCTGTTCGCGAACGTCCGCGCCCGTATCGCGCGCGGCGTCGGCGAGTGTGCGGTCGAGTTCGACGCGGTCGATGACGTTCGAGATCTGTTCCTGCTTGTAGAAGCGGTGGGCGTCGCTTTCGGGACCGCCAGTGTGAAACCGCGCACCACGGATCTCGTTCTGTTTGAGCCGAGATTTCGCGTCGTCGGGGACGAACGACCAGATATCCGTGCTCACGTGACCCGAGCAGGCCAGTGGTTTGCCGACTTCGCCCTGCTCGAAGGCGACCACGTCGTGGCCCCGTTCGGCCGCGCGGCGGGCAAAGCGCGACCCAGCGGGGCCGGCACCGACCACCAGAAAGTCGTGCATACCTGACAGTACGCGCCCACCAGCAAAGCACTCACGGTTAGGGCCAGCGACAGCGGTCGGAGGATCACAATCAAATGTGTAGAATTCAGCCGTGAATCGGCCTTCCTGTCGGCTGTCCGGAAAACAAAAGGGGAATTTTCAAAAGCACGCCGTGTGGACTTTCTACGTAATGGTACTGGAGCAACTCGCATTCGGGCTGTTCGCTGTCGTGACACTGGCGAGCAGTCTGGGTGTCGTTCTCGTCCGCGACGTGTGGCACGCGGCGCTGTTACTCGGGTTGGCACTATCGAGCGTGGCAATCCACTACGTGATGCTCAGCGCCGAGTTCCTGGCTGTGATCCAGGTGCTCGTCTACATCGGGGGGGTCCTCGTCTTGCTTACCTTCGCCGTGATGCTCACACGTGAACAGGACGATACCGACGGCAGGGAGGTGGGCGCATGACCACGCGACCGCGACTGATCGAGATCGACCGGCGGCTACTGCTCGGTCTCATCCCGCTGGGACTGTTCGTCGCGATCGCCACGTTCGTCCTCACGACCGATTTCTCTGGGGTCGAGGTCGTCGGCTTCGATGGGGGCGGATTGAGTATCGTCGAGGACATGGGCTACTCCTTCATCGGCGCGCCCGAACTGGCCGAAC
Organism: Halovenus anhuiensis; assembly: GCF_037080055.1. Lineage (NCBI taxonomy): Archaea > Methanobacteriati > Methanobacteriota > Halobacteria > Halobacteriales > Haloarculaceae > Halovenus > Halovenus anhuiensis. The sequence continues at coordinate 86,814 of NZ_JBAOJI010000001.1, read as the reverse complement.
TCGAAACGGAGGATTTCCTCGTCGCGCTCGTTCTCATCGCGGTCCTGCTCGATGCCGCACTCGACGGCGCGTTGATGCTCGCCAAACGCGACGACGGAGGTGACCAATAGATGGCCGTCGAACCAGGTTGGTATCTCCTGCTCTCTGCGGCCGTCTTCTCGATCGGCCTCTTTGGCGTCCTCGTCCGCCGGAACGCACTCATCTTCTTGATGTCTATCGAGTTGATGATCAACGCTGCGAACATCAATCTCGTCGCCTTTGCACTCGTCTACGGAAACATCACCGGTCAGACGTTCGTCCTCTTCCTGATCGCACTGGCGGCCGCAGAGGTCGCCGTCGGGATCGGGATCATCCTCGCGCTGAACCGCAATCTCGACAGTATCGACGTCACAGACGCTGTTACGATGAGGTGGTAAGATGCTCGGCATACACACTCCCACGGCACTGAGTACTGTCTCGATACCCGTCGTGCCCGGAATCGGCGGCGCGGAAGTGACCGCACTGTTCCCGCTGGTCACCTTCCTGCTGATCGTCGCCTTCGGCCGGTATCTCCCGCTGAAAGGCGCATTTCTCGGCATCGTTTCGACGGGCGTCGGACTACTCGTCGCCATCGCGACGGTCGTCCAGATTGCGACCGGCGCGGGCCCGCGTCACGAGACGCTTCACACCCTCGTCGCGGGCGTCTCCGGCGAAGGCGTGACGCTCACCTTCGGTATCCTTATCGATCCGCTCTCGGCGCTGATGCTCACCATCGTCGGGCTGATCTCACTTCTCGTCCACCTCTTCTCACTGGGCTACATGAACGCCGAGGGCGAGATCGATCTGCCGCGGTACTACGCCGCACTCTCGCTGTTTACCTTCTCGATGATGGCGTTCGTCATCAGCGACAACCTGCTGATGTCATTCGTCTTCTTCGAGCTCGTCGGGCTGTGTTCGTACCTGCTGATCGGCTTCTGGTACCGCGAACCCGGCCCCGCGAGCGCCGCGAAGAAGGCCTTCCTCGTGACTCGGTTCGGGGATTACTTCTTCCTGATCGGCGTCGTCGCCGTGCTCGGAACCTTCGGGACTGCGCAGTTCGCGTCCTTCGCTCCGGGCGTCGAGTCCTCCTTCGTCGAAATCGCGACCGAAGCACTCGAACACGGCGAGACTGGCGAAATGACCACCTACCTTGGATTCGGCGAACGGGCGTGGATCACCGTCATCGGGTTGCTCGTGCTGGGCGGGGCAATCGGCAAGTCCGCGCAGTTCCCGCTGCACACCTGGCTGCCCGACGCGATGGAGGGTCCCACCCCGGTTTCGGCGCTGATCCACGCGGCGACGATGGTCGCGGCCGGTGTCTACCTGATCGCGCGGATGTACGGCTTCTACGCGCTCTCGCCGACCGCGCTCTCCATCATCGCGCTGATCGGTGGCTTTACCGCCTTCTTCGCCGCGACGATGGCGCTGGTCAAACAGGAGCTCAAGCAGGTGCTCGCGTACTCGACCATCTCGCAGTACGGCTACATGATGCTCGCGCTGGGCGGCGGCGGCTACATCGCCGCAGTCTTCCACCTGACCACTCACGCCATCTTCAAAGCGCTGCTCTTCCTCGGGGCCGGTGCGATCATCATCGCCATGCACCACGAGGAGAACATGTGGGAGATGGGTGGGCTGAAAGACGAGATGCGAACCACCTATCTGACCTTCCTCGCTGGCTCGCTCGCCCTAGCTGGCATCTTTCCATTTGCAGGCTTCTGGTCGAAAGACGAAGTCCTGTTCGAGACGCTGGTCCACGCGCTGGGTGGCGGGTCGCCGGTACTCTTTGTCGCCTACGCCTTCGGGCTGGCTGCCGTCGTGCTGACGGCGTTCTACACCTTCCGGATGGTCTTCCTGACCTTCCACGGAGATCCGCGGACGGACACCGCCGAGAGCCCCGACCCGGTCACCTGGAGTATGAAGGTGCCGCTGGTCGTGCTGGGCGTGCTCTCGGTCGTCGCGGGCGTGCTCAACATGGGTGTGCTCAAGAGCGTCCTCCCCAAGGAAGCGCTCTTCCTCGAACAGTGGCTCAACGGCGCGGCGATGGGCGAGGAGTTCACCGAGTCGGCGCTCACCGCCGAACACTACCACCACGTGCTGACGCACGACTTCGGCGCGGGCTACTCGACCGGCTACGCCGGTCTCGGTGAGGGCACACTGGCGCTGGTCGGCGGCGTGCTGGCGCTCGTCCTCGCGGTCGTTCCGGCCGTCGCCGCGTGGCGACTCTACGGCGGCGCAGACCCCGACGCACACATGACGAAACTCGGCGGCATTCGGACGGTACTTATGAACAACTACTATCAAGACGAGTATCAGGTCTGGTTGGCACGCGGGTTCACACTCCCGGTCGCAGCGCTCGCGAACAAGTTCGATCAGGGGCTCATCGACGGTCTCGTCGACGGCTCCGGCGGCGTCAGTCTGTTCGCCGGCGGTCGGTTCCGACAGATCCAGACCGGTGTTGCGACGACGTACGCGGCGTTGCTGGTGCTCGGACTGCTACTACTGATTGCCGTCTTCGCGATCAGCGGGGGGTGGATCTAGATGTTGATCGAACTCCTGCTCGCGGCGACGTTCGTCAGTGCGCTGTGGGTCTTCCTCGCTTCCGACGACACCGCGCCGAAACTCGCGGCGTGGCTCAGCCTCGTCCCGCTCGGGATCACGCTGTACATGTGGACGCAGTTCGACGCCGCGGGCAACGCTCTGCTGGCCGGCAGCGATGTGGCCTTCCAGACACAGATCGACTGGTTCCAACTCGGGCAGTACTCGCTGCAGTACCACGTCGGCGTCGACGGGCTGAGTTTCCCGCTGGTCATTCTCGTGACCGTGTTGACGACGCTCGCCATCGTCTCCTCGTGGACGCCAATCGACGAGCGCCAATCGCAGTTCTACGGGCTGATGTTGCTCATCGAGACGGCGCTGCTGGGCGTGTTCACATCGCTGGATTTCTTCCTCTGGTTCATCTTCTGGGAGGCCGTGCTCATCCCGATGTACTTCCTGATCGCCGTCTGGGGCGGTCCGCGACGGAAGTACGCCGGGGCGAAGTTCCTCCTGTACACGAATCTCGGCTCGCTGGTGATGTTCGTCGGTCTGTTCATGCTCGTGCTCGGACTCGGCGACTCGCTGACCCAACTCAGCCTGCCCGCGATTGCGCAGGCGTTGCAGGCGGGCGAACTGAGCCAGACAGTCTTCGGCCTCGGAGGTGCCGACCTGCGCGCAGTCGCGTTCCTGCTGCTGTTCCTCGGCTTCGCGGTGAAGGTCCCAATCGTCCCCTTCCACACCTGGCTGCCGGACGCACACGTGCAGGCCCCGTCGCCGGTGTCGGTTATCCTGGCCGGGGTGCTGCTGAAAATGGGAACCTACGCGCTGTTCCGGTTCAACTTCACGATGCTCTCCGATATCGCGACGAGTTCGCCGGCCGCAGAGATCATCGCCGCCGTCGGGGTGATCAGCGTCATCTACGGCGCGATGCTCGCGCTGGCCCAGCGTGATCTGAAGCGGATTGTCGCCTATTCGTCCATCTCGTCGATGGGCTACGTCATCGTCGGGCTGGTCGCGTTCACGCCGCACGGCATGAGCGGCGCAACCTTCCAGATGGTCAGTCACGGCCTCATCTCGGGACTGCTGTTCATGTCCGTCGGTGTGCTCTACAACGCGACGCACACCCGGATGGTCGGCGATATGGCCGGCCTCGCGGATCGGATGCCGATCACGGCGTGGATCTTCGTCGCCGGTTCGTTCGCCTACATGGGGCTGCCGCTGATGAGCGGCTTCGTCGCCGAGGTCTTGATCTTCATCGGCGCGTTCGACTCGACTGTGGTCTCTGGTGCGCCGCTGTTCACTGCGGTTGCGATGTTCGGCATCGTCATCGTCGCGGGCTATCTGCTCTGGGCGATGCAGCGAGCAATCTTCGGTTCCTTCGAGCTCGAAACCGACTACGATGTCGAGCCGGCACCGGTACACGACGTGGCACCGCTTGCCGTGTTGCTCGGACTGATCATCCTGCTGGGCATCCAGCCCGACCTCATCTACGAGGCGATCCAGGACGCCGTCGGGCCGGTGCTGGAACTCAACGCAATCGTCCCTGATCTGCCTGCGCTGTTCTCGGGAGGTGAGATCTGATGAGCGAAGTCACGACGCTTCCGGACTGGACCGCGATTGCGCCGGCACTCGCATTGCTCGGAACCGCCTTCGTCCTGCTGCTGGCGGATATGATCGACCCAGACGAGTCGGATGGGACGCTGTTGAGCGGCATCTCGGTCACGGGCGGACTGGTCGCGCTCGGCTTCACGCTGTGGTATCTGCTCGCCGGTACCGGCCAGCCCGCAGGTTCACAAGGGCCGACCGAGGGTGCCATCGAACTGTTCAACGCCACCCTCGTCGTCGACGGGATGTCACTGTTCTTCACGGTGATCATCACGAGCGTCGTCGTCCTGATCACCCTCGCGAGCCACGAGTACCTCCGCGACCATCCGTATCAAGCGGAGTACTACTCGCTGGTGCTACTGGCTTCGACGGGGATGGTGATGGTGACCGTCGCGAACTCCTTCGTGACCGCGTTTATCGCCATCGAACTCGTCAGTCTGCCCTCTTACGCGCTGGTCGCCTCGCTCAAGTCCAACGAGGGCAGTGTCGAAGGTGGACTGAAGTACTTCCTGATCGGCGCGCTGTCTTCGGCAATCTTCGCATATGGTATCTCGCTGGTCTACGTGGCGACCGGCTCGCTGCAGTTCGATGCGGTCGCGGCGGCGATTTCCGGGACTGACTACGCCAGCCTGCTCGGCCTCGGAATGCTGATGGTCCTCGGCGGAATCGCCTTCAAGATTGCCGCCGTCCCGTTCCACTTCTGGGCACCCGACGCCTACGAGGGCGCGCCGGCACCCATCTCGGCGTTTATCTCCTCGGCCTCGAAGGCCGCCGGCTTCGTGCTGGGCTTCCGGGTGTTCGTCGACGTGTTCGGAGCGGCGACCGGCATCTTCGACTGGGTCGACGCTTTCCTGATCATCTCCATCGTGACGATGACCATCGCCAACTTCACGGCGCTTCGTCAGGACAACGTCAAGCGGATTCTCGCCTACTCCTCGGTCGCCCATGCAGGGTACATCCTGATCGCGCTGGCGTCCTTCACGGGAACCGTCGAGGGCGAAATATCGATTCTCGGCGCAGGAATGGCTCACCTGTTCGTCTACGGGTTCATGAACACCGGTGCCTTCCTCTTCATCGCGCTGGCGGAGTACTGGGATATCGGCCGAACAATCGAGGATTACCACGGGCTGGGGACGCAGGCACCCTTCGCCTCGGCAGCGATGACTGTCTTCCTGTTCTCGCTTGCAGGGCTGCCGATCGGTGGCGGCTTCTTCTCGAAGTTCTATCTCCTCTTCGCGACGGTCACCGGCGGGCAGGAACTGCTCGGGGCCGCGCTGGTCATCAACAGCGTCGTCTCGCTGTTCTACTACACCCGGATCGTCCGGGCGCTGTGGGTCGAAGATCCGAACGGTGATCTCGAACTCGCGGAGTACCCGACTGGACTGTACGCTGCGATTGCGCTGGCCGCGCTGGGCACGATTCTGCTAATCCCCGCCTTCGGCGTCGTCATCGAGTACGCCGAAGTCGCCGCGCGGATGATCGGCGGCTAACCGAAACGACGAGTTCTCGCCTTTTGTGTGGAGCGGGCCGACTTGCTGTCGTCAGTAGTTCCGCTTTCGCCGCCAGAGTCGTTGCCTTACTTGAAAACCCCGCAATATCACGGGAATAATTGGACGTTGGAGCGCCCACTGTGACTAATTGTCACGGTGGGGGCAGATACCGGGGTGGAGAGGGTCGTTAACAGCGGGGTACGTTGTCGGCAACAGAACGGGGATGCCTCCGCTGTCGTTGCAGTGGGACCGGTGAGTCGGGGTCCCACCAGCGCGCACACAACGACCGATTCGGAACCATGACTGAACACATGCACCTCGACCGACGGACGTTCGTTCGGTTGGCAGGCGCGGGAGGCGTCGCAGCAGTCGCGGGATGTCAGGGTGGGGAGGAGCCAGCCGAGCAGGATGAGGAATCGACAACAGACACACCACCGGAAGATTCAGACGACTCCGACGGCCCCGAATACACGTTTTTCGACGACCAACAGGCAGCGACGGTGACGAGCGTTGTCGACCGGTTGTTACCGCCCGGTGAGGATCGTCCCGCAGCAAGCGAAATCGGCGTGGTCCGGTACATCGACCGCGCGCTCACGCGGGAGCCGTTCTACGAAACTGCCCACGATGACCGCCGGTTTCAGGACGCATACGAATCCGGGCTGGCGAAACTCGACGAGACAGCACAGTCGATGTTCGAATCGCCCGTCAGAGAACTCGACGACGAACAACTCGACGAACTCATCGGGAGCATCCTCGACCGGTCGGCCCCCGAATGGGAGGATGTCCCGACAGCTAGCGCTGTCACGATGACCGTCCCGGCCGAGGCGTTCGTGACGGTGCTTCGTGACCACGCCGTTGAAGGATACTACTCACAGCCGAAATACGGCGGTAACGTCGATCTAGCGGGCTGGAAGCAGGCCGGTTACGTCGGCCCGTTCGTCGAGGGCTACCGGCCAGACGAACTGAAGCCGCCCTGGAAGTCACTCGAAGAGCACGAGGCCGAGAAGACACGACCATCCGATCTCTACGGCGAGTTTGGGGGTGAAAGCGATGCCTGATGCCGATGTCGTCATCGTCGGCCTCGGGGCGGCCGGCGGCGTCGTGGCCCGAGAACTGGCGACGAACGACCTCTCGGTCGTCGGAATCGAAGCGGGGCCGATGCCGGGCGTGCACGATCAGGACGAACTGAGAAACGTCATCGACGCTCGACTGAGCAACACAGTCCACGACACGCCGGAAAGTTACAGGCAGTACGACCAGTCCTCCGAGGAGGCGACGGAGGGGAAATTCAACCTCTACGGACGATGCGTCGGCGGATCGAGCGTTCATTACTGCGGCGTCATGTGGCGACTGTTGCCGAAGCATTTCAACATGCGCTCGGAGTTCGGTGATCTCGAGGGCGCAAACGTCGCGGACTGGCCGATCGACTACGAGGATCTCAGGCCGTACTACGAGCGAGCCGAGACAGAAATCGGTATCAGTGGGCCGGACGGCGGGCAGCCGACTCATCCCGATTCGTGGTCGTACCCGATGGACCCGGTCCCGGAGACCCGAAGCGGTGAGTTGTTCAGCCAGGGTGCCGAGGAGCTTGGATTACGACCGTTCAGTTCGCCGCAGGCTGTCCTCACCGAATCCTACGACGACCGCCCGGCGTGTACGTACTGCGGGCACTGCTGTTTCTACGGCTGTTACGAGCAAGCCAAAGGCGCTAAATCGAACTCACTGGTGGCGATGATTCCAGAGGCCCGGAACTCTGGTAACTTCGAGATTCGTGACGAATGCCTCGCGAAGAAGGTCCTCGTCGACGGTGACGGGAGTGTGACTGGCGTCCGGTACGTCGACAAAAGCGATGGGACAGAAAAGGAGGTGACAGCCGATGCAGTGGTTGTCTCGGGCAATTCCATCGAGACGCCCCGATTACTGTTGAACTCCGCTTCCGAGCACCATCCCGATGGCCTCGCAAACAGCAGCGGGCAGGTTGGCCGGAACCTCATGTTCCACATGGACTACACCCAGATCTTCGCAAAATTCGAGGAGCCAACCAAACAGAACCGTGGCACCTGGAGCAACAAAGCCGTCGACGATTTCATCCTCCCGGACCGCATCGACGAGGATGTCGATTTCATCACTGGCAGTAATCTCCAACTCGCATCGGTCAACGCGCCGATGCTGTACGGCGGGAACTGGAAGCAACTGTACGCCGGCGGCAAGACGCCACCGGGCACGCCGACCTGGGGAGAGGGCTTCCTCGACGAAATGAGCGACTTCGAGAACATCGTCTGGGTGTGGGCGCCAGTGGAGGACGTGCCCCGAGAGCGCAACCGCGTCCAGCCCGATCCGAACAACACCGACGAGTGGGGGATTCCCGGCGTCGAGATCACCTACGAGAATCACCCGCAGGACTTCCGCGCACAGGAGTACGTCGTCGAGCGTTGCAAGGAAATCTTCGAGGCCGCGGGCGCGACCGAGGTCTGGAGTGCTGGAACGGGCGCTCACCACCGCGGGAGTTCACACCTGATGGGAACCTGTCGGATGGGGCGCGATCCAGCGTCGTCGGTCGTCGACAGCTTCGGCCGGACCCACGACGTCGAGAATCTCTTCGTCGTCGACGGGAGCCAGTTCGTCACCTCAGCGGGGTACAATCCGACCGAGACGATCTACGCACTCGCGTTCCGGACTGCCGAGGAGATTCGGACAGAGTGGGTGTGATCGTACCCGTTCACGTCGGTTCAAAACTGCCAAGTTCCCCCGCTCGCTCTCCCATGGTATGAAAGCGACAGCGAAGGCTCACCCGATTCAGGGGCTGGTCAAGTACCACGGCATGCACGACGAACAACTGCGCCTGCCGTATCACGATTCGATAAGCGTCTGTACCGCACCGAGTCACACGAAAACCACCGTCGAGTTCGATCCCGACCTCGCCGAGGATCAGTTCGAGATCGACGGCGAATCCGTCGAGGGCCGCGGGGCCGAGCGGATCGAGTCGGTTGTCGATCACGTCCGCGACCTCGCAGAGATCGACCACCGTGTTCGGTTCGTTTCGGAGAACTCCTTCCAGACGAACATCGGCTTCGGCTCCTCCGCCTCCGGATTCGCCGCGGCGGCGACGGCACTGGTCGAGGCTGCCGGACTGGAGATGACGCGACCGGAAATTTCCACGGTCGCACGCCGGGGGTCGGCCTCGGCCGCCCGCGCTGTTACCGGTGCGTTCTCACATCTGTACGCCGGCATGAACGACGACGACTGTCGGTCCGAACGGATCGACGTATCCGACGACTTCGAGTCTGACCTCCGCATCGTCGCCGGGATGGTCCCCTCCTACAAGGAGACCGAAGCGGCCCACGAGGAAGCCGCAGAGAGTCACATGTTCCAGTCCCGGATGGCCCACATCCACGAGCAGATCCAGACGATGCGAGATGCGCTTCGAGAGCCCTCCTTCGAGCGAGTGTTCGACCTCGCCGAACAGGATTCCCTCTCGCTTGCCGCGACCACGATGACCGGTCCCGCGGGCTGGGTCTACTGGCAGCCCCGGACCATCGAGATTTTCAATACCGTCCGCGAACTCCGCGAAGAAGACGTTCCGGTCTACTTCTCCGTCGACACCGGCGCGAGCGTCTACGTCAATACGACCGCGGAGTACGTCGAGGAAGTCGAGTCTGCAATCGCCGACTGCGGCGTCGAGACGCGGGTCTGGGAGGTCGGTGGTCCCGCGCGAGTGCTTGCGGAGAGCGAAGCACTGTTCTGAGCTCAGAAGAACTCGCCCAGATACACCTGCTGTGGCTCGAACGTGGCCGATAGCGGTTCGAGGATCGATTCGTCTCGGACGGTCAGCTCACCCAGTTTCTGGAGTCGCTCGACGCTGTGCGTGCCGACGACGAGCTGTGAGAGTGTACCGACATCGGTCGTGACAGCGGGCGTGTCGCCAGTCTCTCGGACGCACAGCCCATCTTCGCTGGTCTCGATTCGAGCGACAGTCGACTCCTCGGTGAGCGGATCGGTAATCTCGAACGAACAGTCCAGCCCAGTGTCCGGCCACGAGAGTCCATCGAGTGCGAACACGGACGGGAGTCGAACCATCGGTCCGGGATCGACCGTGTATTCGACGCGCTCGGGTTCGGCGACCCGGTCGAGCAGATTCGACTCGGCGGGCCGGGTGAAGCTAATTCGTTCGACCTGCGCGCCGTGTGTTCCGAGAAAAGAGAGTATCGCCCGGTACGCTTCCTCGTCGGCGTAAGCCATCGTCTCGACGGTGAGCGTCTCCTCCTCGTCGTCAGCGACGGTGTATGTCAGATAGGCACAGACCTCGCCGTCACGTTCGTAGCCGTAGATGTACGGCTGCGTGTCGGTAGCCCAGTCTGTGAGCGTACGCTCACGCCACCACGCCGGCGAGCGTCGCAGTGAGAGGTTTCGGTCCTCGCCGTGGGCGTGCTCTGCGTCATGGAGCAGTTCCCAGTCGTCAGTTCCGAGCGAGCGCATGTGACCCTCGCTGTCGTGGCTCGGCAGCGCCGCAGGCGGACACTCGTAGCGGGCTTGGTAGTTTGCCGTGGCCCAGCCGAAATCCGCGTAGAAGGCCGTCTCGAAGGGCCACAGCGCGACGAGACGAGCGCCGCGATCCTCGAAGGCGTCGAGTGCGTGCCGGCAGAGTTCGCGGACGTATCCCTGCCGCCTGTCTTCCGGTGGTGTCGCCACCGCGCCGAGGCCGCCAATCTGTTCGTAGCCGTCGCCGAGTCTCGCGTCGAGGTCGTAGAGTTTGCAGGTGCTCCGGAGTCGCCCCTCCTCGTACAGCCCGCGGGGGTCGAACAGGTCGGGCGGCCACTGCTCGATCTCCGCTTCATCGTCAGCGAGTGGCCCATCCTGCGGGGCGAAGGCGTACCGCAGAATCTCGTCGTACCGGCGCCTGTTAGCGTCGGAAACCCGGCGAAACGTACTCATACCGGAGGGTGACGGGCCCGGATCAAAAGCGTATCTCTCAATCGTCGATCGACGCCTCCGAAGAGGCCTCCGACCCGCTCGGTGGACCGCCGCCGGGTGCGCCGCGAACGTCGCCCGTCTTCCACGTCCCCCGTCTGAACCACGCGTAGGCGATGACCGCGCCAGCGATGTTGGAGACGATGAATCCCCACCAGATTCCGGTCGGCCCGATGGCCGTAACAAGTTCGGGAACGGTGAGACTCCGCCCGGCGACCGTCAGGGTGTAGGGCCCGAAGCCGTGGGCGAGGACCGCGGCGACCGGCAGGCGGATGAATCCGAGGAAGGAAACGGCGACGACTGCGGCCATGAGCGTGTGGCCGGATCCCCGGAACGCACCGGTGTACGCGCGCATCACGCCGATGAAGCCGAAGGTGAGCGCAACGTACCGGAGGAAGTCGGCAGCGATATCGACGACGGCCGGATCGTTCGTGAATACGGCAGCGATGGGCCGTGGAAAGAGGAAGATCAGGACGCCCAGCCCCCCGAGTATGACGAACATCCACTTGGCGGCGAACTGGGTCGCGGTGCTGGCCCGGTCGACGCTGCCGGCACCCACGTTTTGGCCGACCATCGTCTCGACACCCTGCGAGACCGCAATCGCGGGCAGGAAGATGACCGAGAAGATCCGGATCCCGATACCGTAACCGGCGACGACGGCCGTCGAGAAACCACCGACGACCAGCAGCAGGGCGTTGACCGAAATCGCCCGCCCGGTTCCCTCGATAGAGGCCGGGACGCCGATTCGCAGGATCTTCCGGAAATACGCGAGATCCGGCCGCATGTCGGCGAGGCGGATCTTGACACCCCGGTGACCGGCGAACATGATCGCCAGCCCAGCGACCATCGCCACACCGCGGGAGAACACCGTCGCGTAGGCCGCTCCCTGAATCCCCAGTTCCGGGAACGTGACGGTGCCGATCAGCGGCGCGTTCGGGAGGAGCGTCCACCCGAAGATGAGAAACGGATCCAGCGCGATGTTGAGCACAACCGAACCGAACATGACGACCATCGGCGTGACCGTGTCACCGTAGCCCCGCATGAGCGAGATGAAGACGAAAAAGCCGAACATCAGCGGGAGGCCCAGTGAGATGACCTGTAGATACTCGGTCGCGGCCACCACGGTCGCGGGTTCAGCACCGAAAAATCGCAGGAGTGGTTCGACGATGAAGTAACCAATTACTCCGAGAACCGCCGCCAACACGAACGAAAACATGACTGTCTGGGAGGCAGCGTACTCCGCCTGGCGGTCGTCGCCAGCGCCCGTGTTCTGGGCTACCAGCACCGATCCCGCCACGGAGAGACCGAGACCGAGCGAGATCAACAGAAAGACCAGCGGAAAGCCGAAAGAAATCGCCGCCAGCGCCGTCGTCGAATACTGCCCCAGCCAGAACGTGTCCACGAGGTTGTAGGCGGTCTGAAGCAGGTTCGTGATCACGATGGGCAGCGAGAGCCAAAACAGCGGCATCCCGATGTCACCGCTCGTGAGGTCCAGATCGTCGGGTCCTTTGAACATTACGCGATCACCCCACGGACGGCAGAACGGCTCACGGTAGGCGGGCAGGCCGGCAAAGAGGGCAGGAGGGAACTCAATAGATTCCACTGCGCGGCAAACCAGTACACGAATAATCTGAGGGAGTGAAAACGCATATACCTTGTGAATGAATATTCATTCATCATGGGGACGCCTGATCCGTTTCAGTCGGCACCGGAGAACACGCGGACGGAGATCATGCAGGCGACGTACGATGCGCTCCGTGAGCACGGCTATTCGGGACTGACCATCGACCGAATCGACGAGAAGTTCCCGAAGAGCAAATCGCTCATCTACCAGCATTACGACGGCAAGGACGACCTGCTCGTCGGCTTGCTGGCGTTTTTGCTGGAGCGCTTCGAGGAGAGTGTCCCCAGCGACGAGACGGACGATCCCCACGAGCGACTCGAAGAGCTACTGAACCACGCGATTCCGACCACTCCGGATTCGGAGTGGACGGAGTTCGCACAGGCGATGACGGAACTTCGCGCACAGGCGGCCCACGACGACGCCTACCGCGAGCAGTTCACCCGGACCGACCGCTTTTTCAGCGAGCAGTTCGCCGACGTGATCGAGAACGGAATCGAAGAAGGGCTCTTCCGGGAGGTCGACCCCGACCAGACAGCGTCCTTTCTCATGTCGATCATCCACGGAACCAGAAACAGACGGATCACGACCGGAGATGGAACCGTTCACGATGCCGTCAGGGCAGAATTGAACGAGTATATCGAGCAACGACTACTCGTTTCGGAGTGAGCGTCAGGACGCCGACTGCTGGCCCGCGTCCTCGGGCGAGTGGATTTCTTTCAGTTGGTCAACGGTCGGTGCCGTGACCACCGTCACACGCGAGCCGTTCGTTCTGATGGTCAGTGCCATCTCGTATCCCGAGTCGCCATCGAACTCGTAGGTGTTGTTGCCGACTTCCTCGCCGCCGCGGATGTCGATCAGTTCCTTGTAGCTCTCGACGAACGGCTCGGCGCTTTCGGCGCTCTCCCAGGTCGTCGTCCAGACAGCACCAGTGTCGTTGTTCGGTCCCTGATAGGTGTACAGGCGGTCGCCGCGCCAGCCCTCGGTTTCGGGCTGGAGGTACCGGTAGGTTCGGAGATCACCGCCCGCCAGTAACTCGAATTGGCTGTATATGCCCTCCGTGCCAGCTTCGAAGGTCGGAGCGATGAACATCGCGGAGATACCTGCGACGCCGACCTGTTCGTACCCCGGTCCGAACGAGCCGTTGTATCGGTCCCAATCTGCCGAACTCCGGTCGGGGACGGTAAATTCGGTGGGCTCGAACTCGGGGTACCGTTCGGGTCGGATGACTTCCAGCGCGCTGGTCGGCGGGTCGTCGTACGCGTCGTTGACCGCATCCCAGCCGTCGCCGTTCTCGTAGAGGGACTCGACGAACGCCGGTCCGTCGTTGTACGGTTGCAACGTCTGGAAGAGCAGGCCCCAGTTCGCGGGCTCTGGCGGGGAGCTATCGCCGCCTTCGCTACCGTCGCGATAGCTCAGACAGCCGTGTTCCCAGCCACCGTCCGCACAAGCCTTTCGATACTGCTGTTCGACGTAGTGGACATCGCCCTCGATGAGTCCGAGAATCGCCTTGTCGCGGTCGACCGTATCGCGTTCGTACTGGGCGAGATCGAACTGTTGGTCCTGAATCGCGTGGCCGAGTTCGTGGGCCAGCACCGCCTCGTCGATCGTCAGATTCTCCGCATCCTCGGAGACGATGACGATCTGATCGGTGAGATAATTGTACGTGCCCGCAACGGCCGCACCCCGGTTCTGCTCGCGCTGTTCGGTGCTATCGGTTTCCGTTTCCGACATCAGTCGGATCGCGAGTTCGGCGTTGTCCGCCAGCCGCTGCTGCTGAGAGAGGTCGAACAGGCCGGACTGGTTCTCCCGAAACTGCTCGCGAGTCTGAATCTCGACCGGCGGGACGCCCTCGTCGGCCGTGAGACAGCGAATCGCCTCAAACCGGGCGGCGGCCCGGGCGCTCACCATCTCGATTTCGGTCTCGTTGAGTCCGCCCGCGGCGTCGATATCCAGTTGTTCGTTGTACCAGTAGCCCTCGACCCAGCCAACAGTCTCGGAGCTATTGCCCGCCGGGTCGGCGTAGTCTGCCGGCGGGGTCGCGGCACACTCACTTACGAGTGCCGGCCGAGTGGAGTCTCCGGACTCCCCCTCGTCGGTCGAGTTCCCCGAAGAATCTTCGTTCGTTGATTCCTCACCGACCGACGATTCGGGGTCATCGACGCTTTCGAGTCCGGTCTCGGGAGCCTCCCCCGGATCGAGCGCTGGCCCGCCAGTGACGGCCAGTACGCCGAAGGTTGCCAGAATGGCTGCAACGACAAACAGTGCTCGTCCGTTGCTCATTACGAGTGTACTGGACCGCGAAATAAATAAACGAACCGTTGAGATTCAGTCGTCGCCGAGGATGACTCGCTCGGTCATCTTCGCGGGGTCGAGCACTTCGTCGGCTTCCTCCTCGCTCAGATAGCCTTTCTCGATGGCGACCTCACGGACGGATTTCCCCTCCTTGAGTGCGGCCTTGGCAACTTCGCTGGCCTTGTCGTAGCCGATTGCTGGGTTCAGTGCCGTCGCCAGCGCCATGCTCTGCTCGACGCGGTCAGCACAGTGCTGCTCGTTGGCTTCGAGTTTCCGGACGAACTTCTCGGCGAAGACCTCGCTGCTGTTTGCGAGGATGTTGGCCGATTCGAGGAAGTTGTGTGCGAGCACCGGCTTGTAGAGGTTCAGATCGATCTGCCCCTCCGCGGCGCCCGCGGAGACGGCGGCGTCGTTGCCGACGACCTGCTTGTGGACCTGATTGATGGATTCGGCAACGACCGGGTTGATCTTGCCTGGCATGATCGACGATCCGGGCTGGTTTTCCGGCTGTTCGATCTCGCCGAGACCGTTTCGCGGCCCCGAGGCCAGCAGGCGCAGGTCATTTGCGATCTTGTTCAGACTGCCTGCGATGGTTCGCAGGGCACCGTGGGCCTCGCTCATCGCGTCGTGGGCGGCCTGTGCCTCGAAGTGGTTGTCGGCCTCGCGGAAGTCGATGTCCGTCTCCTCGGAGATGTACTCCGCGGCGAGTTCGGGGAACTCGGGATGGGTGTTCAGTCCCGTCCCGGTCGCGGTTCCACCGAGAGCCAGTTCCGAGAGGTGCTCGCGCGTGTTACGCACGCGCTCGATCCCTTTCTCGACCTGCGTGCGGTAGCCGCCGAACTCCTGACCGAGCGTGACGGGTGTGGCGTCCTGCAGGTGGGTGCGACCCGTCTTGACCACGTCGTCGAACTCTTTCTCTTTGGCTTCGAGTTCGTCACGCAGCGCGGCCAGCGCGGGGAGCAGGTCTCGCTCGACTGCCTCCAGGGAGGCAACGTGCATCGCCGTCGGGATCACGTCGTTGGAGGACTGGCCGTAGTTGACGTGGTCGTTCGGGTGGATCTCTCGCGTTCCGATCTCACCGCCGTACAGTTCGGTCGCGCGGTTCGAGATGACCTCGTTGGCGTTCATGTTCGAGGATGTGCCCGAGCCAGTCTGGAAGATGTCGACGGGGAACTGGTCGTCGTGTTCGCCCGCGATGACCTCGTCGGCGGCATCGATGATACAGTCGGCTTTGTCCTCTTCGAGGAGGTCCAGATCCCGGTTTGCCTGGGCGGCACCCTTCTTGACGATACCCAGCGCGCGGACGAAGCGTCGCCCGAACGTGCTGTTCGAGATTGGGAAGTTCTCGATTGCTCGCTGGGTCTGTGCGCCCCAGTACGCATCTGCCGGCACCTGCATCTCGCCGAGACTATCTTGCTCAGTTCGGTATTCGTCGTCTGTCATACCTCGACGTTTGGCCCGGGGTGCGTAAAAGCTACTGAAACCGTCCCGTCGGGGACGTGCCAGCGCATTCACACTGATATTTAAGGTATCGGAGGTGACAGTGTCATGTACACAGCGGTGGCGGTGCGGTACCGTCACTCGTGGGTTGGGGAAACACAATGGTAGTCCAGGAACAGACACTCTACGCGATCGCGACAGCGATTGCGCTCGTGGCAACGGTCGTCGCAGCGTTATCGGTTCGGAAATACAACAACAGGTCACGCCAGCACGTCGCTGCGATTGCACTCTCGCTCGGACTGCTGACGGTCGGCTATGGGCTGATGGCCCTGGATGTACTTGTCATCTCGACACCGGACGGCGAGCCGGTCTATCTGAGTCGGTTCGGCCTCTACACGGTGACCTACACGTTTTTGATGAGCTACGTCGGGTTAGTCGCCGGGGCGAGCCTCCGGTACCGGCTGATTCCTGCCGTCGCCACGCTCGGGTTCGTCTACGGGACAGTCGTCGTCCAGTTGGCACCGGCACCGTTCGATTCCCTCGGCAGTCTCACCGTGCTCGCGAGTCTGGCTGTCGTGGTGTGGGCCTTCTTTGGCCCGCTCACCCGGGCAGCCCGGTCGGTCTCCGGGAACCGACGGCTACTCTTTGTCAAGCTCCGCAATCTCGGCGCGCTCATCTTCCTGTCGTATCTGCTGCTCGCGCTGCTGACGCGGCAGGCACTCGGCCTGTTCGACGCCTTCATCGGTGTGTTCATCGCCGCCTACGTCGACCTGCTCGCACACCTCGGACTCACGGGGTTGATCATCTACTCACGGGAGGCAGTCGAGGAACTGGCCGACGAGCACAAATCGCCGCTCGCGACGTTCACCAGCCGCTCCGGAGCCACTGACGAGTCGGATAGCAAAAAGCAGCCGGCTGACGACTAGAGCCCGGGACCGCCGCCCTTGGAGCCAAGCGTCGCTGTCCCGGAGGGCTGGTCGCCGAACGCGGAGCCACCCTCGACTGTTTCGAGTTTGCCCGCGACTTTCCGGCGGTTGACCTCGCCGATTCGGTCAGCCATCGATTCGATCAGTTCGACGGCCGAGTCGTGGACCGGGCTGGATTCGTTTTTGACGACCGGATCGGTCGTTCCGTCGGCGCCGAAGTCCTCGTGAATCGGGAGCGACCCGAGGTTGCGAACGCCGTAGTCCTCGGCAATTGTCTCCGCACCACCAGAGCCGAACGGATCGTGCGTGTCGCCGCAGTTGCCACACTGGAACGCGCTCATGTTCTCGATGATACCCAGTACGGGCGTGTCGTGTTTCTCGAACAGCCGCAGCCCCTTCCGGGCGTCGTCGACGGCCATCTGCTGGGGTGTCGTGACGATTGCCGCGCCCGTAACCGGCAGCGTCTGGAGCAGATCTAGCGACGCGTCACCGGTCCCCGGCGGCAGGTCGACGACCAGGTAATCGAGCGTCCCCCACTCCACGTTTTCGAGGAAGTGAGTCATCACGTTGTTGACCATTGGCCCACGCATGATGGTCGGGTCGTCCTGATTTTTGGTCATGAAATCCATGCTGATAACCTTCACACCGTCAGAGACGGCCGGAACCATTCGTTCTTCTTCGGGCGTGACACCGGGGTCCTCGTCGACCGGGAGGATCCGCGGGACGTTCGGCCCGTGGATGTCGGCATCGAGCAAGCCCACGCGACCGCCGAGTTTGTCCAGTCCGGCCGCGAGATTCGCCGCGACGGTCGTCTTCCCGACGCCGCCTTTGCCTGAGGCGACGGCGATTACGTTGCGGATGTTGGGGAAGACTTCGTCGTCGAAGGCATCGATATGATCCACATCGGCGTGTAACTGGGGTTCGTAGCCCGCCTCGCGGATCACCTCGCGGATCTCCTGGCCGAGATCCATCTCCGTGGGTGCAAACGGAGAGTTGAACGCCAGCGAGATGTGTGCCGTCTCGCCGTCGATCTGGACGCTGTTGACGAGATCCGAGGAGACGATGTCATCGCCGATCAGTGGCTCCTCGATCTCACTCAGTCGATCCATGAGCTCTTCTTCACTGGTCATACACCTCCCTAGGGACCGCAATGGTGTGTCCCTTTCGGGTTCGGGACGTGGTCGTGACTACGAGTTGAGACGTGCGCAGACAAAAATCGAGACGAAAGGATCAGTTGCGGACTAGCCGCCGAAGAAGATGAACCGGATGACCATCGTGACGGCGTAGAGCCCGCCCCATAGCGAGAGGACGAGGCTCGCGAACAGTGATAAGCCCAGCACAGTCGTGCTGTACTCACGCGGTTTCCCGAGGAACCATCCCAGGAACAGCGTGTACACTGGCAGTCCGATCACACCGAAGATGACCCAGATTCCGGGGTTGAGAACATCCCAAGTCATGCTGACACCTCCTCATCTTCGCCGCCGGTCGGAACTCCTTCGTGATCACCGTCGTGGTCGTCGTGATCCTCCACCGCGTGGAGTTCGACGACCGGGAACAGCTTCAGGATAATCATGAACAGGAGCGTACACAGGGCGACCGTTCCGCCCAGCGAAGCCAGTTCAACGATGCTCGGCGTGTAGTGACCCGGCACAGCGTGGTAGAGGCTAAACGTCGGGTACTCCAGGCCCTCGAAGACGAACAGGATTTTCTCGGAGAGGGTCGCGTACAGCGCCATGAAGGAGACGATGACCGACCGTCGTTTCGAGAAGACCCGGTCACTGAGCGACGAGGCGAAAATATACCCGAGGACGATGGTCATGAGAATCACCATGTCCACGTAGATCGGCTGAGTGACCGTCGCCCACGTCACCTTGCGCAGGTCAAGCGGCGCGGCGTACAGCCCGTTGATCAGCTGCTGGAGCTGCAGCCAGATGTACAGCAGGCTAAAGAGGCCCAGCCACTTCGTTAGTCCCTTGAATACCTCGTCAGTGAGGATGTGATCCCAGTCGTAGGCCCAGCGAAGACCGTGGGAGATGATGATCACACCGCCCAGCGCGGAGGTGAGTGCAATCGAGAGGAACTGTGGTCCCTGGATCGCACCCTGCCACTTCGGCATCGACGGCAGCAGCGCGAACAGCCACGGAATCACACCACCGTGGAGCAGCAGCGGCGCGAGGATGATGATCCCCAGCGCGAGCCACCAGACCATCCGCTCGATGATCTCGTCTTCTTTTTTCGTGTAGCCGATGGTGAGCGCGGAGTAGACCGGCCCGAGGTAATCGGGCAGTTTGTGTCGGAGTCGGACGATGTCGTATCGGAGCGTCAATCCGATGTACGTCGCCGTCAGGACGAAATAAAGCGTAATGACGGTCAGGTCCCACACCAGCGGTGACGAGGTTACCGTCCACGGGTAGGCCTGTATCACGCTGACGACCATCCGGTCAGGTCGACCGGTGTGCATGACGATGTACAGCCCCGCCATACTCAGCGCGGTCAGCGTCAGTAGCTCCGCGACGCGGGCCACTGGCTGGTACTTTTTCATCCCGAACAGCCGGACGGCTGCCGAGAGGATAATCCCACCGTGTGCGATACCGACCCACCAGATGAACGCCCCAATGTACAGTCCCCAGGTCACACCGCCACCGCTCCCCCAGTCACCGAGGCCGGTGACGATGAGGCCGTTCTGGAGCTGCCAGCCCCAGGCGGTCAGCCAGAGGATGATCATCAGCGAGGCGGCGCCGAACCCGGCAAACCACCACTTCGAGGTGTTCAGGATGGGCTGAATGATGTCGTCGGGTTGTGGTTCTCTCGTTGCCATAAATTAGTGACCTCCACCTTGTTCGATCTTCTTCTCGGAGGGAGGGCTTGCACCGTACTTGAGCCGTTCGAGCCGTTTGTCGATAACGTTGACATCCCAGTCGACACTGCTGTCGAGGCTCGCGTACGTGACGGGCATGTCCTCAGCATTGACCTGTTCGGCTTTCGGACCCGGCTCGTTGCCGATGTAGGTGATGTTCGGGGACGTGCCGAGGTCTTCGAGTAGTTTGAACGTCGACAGCCCTGAGTCCCAGGCCGTGTTCGAGGTGTACGGCTGTTTGAACTCGAAGGTCGTCTGGGCGACGACAGTCTCCGTATCGCCGTCGTACAGGACGAGTCCGACCTGTTTCGTCGCTGGCTCCGAGGACGGGTAGGAAATCTCCGCCTCGATGCCCGGCGGCTCGCTCTGGTAGGCGATGGCCGGTACGTCCAGGAGTTCACCGTCCTGTCCGACGACCGAATCGTACGGCGCGCCAGGCGTCTCGACGTTGGGCTCGCCGCTTGTGACGTAGACCGCCTCCTGGGCGGCCGCACCGGACTCGCCGTTGGCTTCGACGACCAGATACAGCAGGTTCGCGCCCTCGGTGTTCGGCACCGCCGAGGCCGGAACGGTGAAGGTGAGGTCGGTACTCGTACCGGCCTCCTGAATGGTGACCTGCTGGCTGGTGAGTTCCGTCCCACCCAACTGCAGCGAGGCCGTCACATCCAGCGTCTCGCCGTCACCGAGTTCGCCGCTGTAGACCAGCGAAGCAGGGATCTCCTCGCCTTCGGTGTTGAGCACCTGCAGTTCGGAGGATGGCACGCTTCCGAACGAGCCAATCGAGGATCCCGTGAAGTCGCTGCTCTCGCTCATCTGCGAGCCAGCGACCAACACTTCTGCAGTATCGTAGACGCCCCACTCGGAGCCAGCGCCGTCGCGCTGGACGAGATGCAGGGAGTAGTACCCCGGGCTGACACTGCTGAGGTCCGGCGCGCTGGCTGCTTTCTCCGTCTCGCTGTCTGCCTCGGCGTCGGCCGAGAAGAAGACGTTGGCGTCGAACTTGCTGGTGCGGTCTTCGGTGTCGGCTTTGGTCTGTCGCTCTTCGAGGTAGCGAACGGCGCGGTCGTAATCGTCGCCGACCTCTGCGTCGAAGTCGCCGAAGTGAATCGCGCTCATCCCCTGTGCGTCACAGGCGTCCTGACAGGCGACCGAACCCTTCTCGCTTTCGGCCGTATCGCTGGTCGTGTTGTCCTGTCGGGACGGGCACATCGTACACTTGCCCATCGTTCCGATCGGCGGGCGACTGTCGACCCACCAACCACGGGCGTCGTAGACGTGGTCGTTGGCATCCTGCAGCGCGTTCAGGCGCTCGGAGCCTTCTTCGGCGTAGGTTGCGCCACCGTAGGAGTTCCCTTCGCCGGGGTCGAGATCCCGGACTTCGTCCGGCGTCATGTCGACGTGGTTCAGCTGGTCCATCTCGACGTCGGGGTCGCCCCACTGGAAGTAGTTGACACCGTACGGACAGGCGACCTGACAGTATCGGCAGCCGATACAGACCTCGTAGTTCGTGAGCACGAGGCCGTCTTTCGAGCGCGTGTGTCGCGCGCGGACCGGACAGACCTTCGCACACGGTGCATTCGAGCAGTGCTGGCACGGACGGACCAGTTGGTTGGGGTTCTCGGACTCGGAGTGTTCGTCTTCGTAGGTGAAGACGTACATCCAGTTCGCACCGGTCGAGGTCCCGTTTTCGTTGATACAACCGGCCACACAGGCCAGACAACCATCACACCGTTCGAGGTCGATCGTCATCCCCCAGCGGTGTTCGCGCTCGTCTTTGTCTGCGGGACGGACGCCGTCGACGAGTTGTGGCACCTCCTCGTCTTGTCCGTCGTCGTAGGTCGCGAAGGCACTGTAACCGAGGAACAGCCCTGCTGCGCCCATCTTGTTCATCATGTCTCGCCGCGAGACGTCGTCCGCGCTCAGATCGACATCCGCGAGCGATTCGAGCAGGGATTCGTCCTCGAACTCGTCGAGGTCGACCCCGTCGAGGTCGTCGAAGATCGGTCGCTCGTCGGTCTCGAACTCCTCTTTGACGTCATCGTGATACTCGGCGTAGAACTCTTCTTCGGTTAGTTCGCCCGCAACGAGACGCTGGGCGTCGCGCGCCATCTCCATCCCGAGGTCTGCGTCGTAATCGGTATCCTCGAGTTCCTCGCGCATCTGATCTTCCCACTGCTCGCCCATCGGATGGAACGAGTTTTCCGTCTCGTAGGGGTGTTTCCCGTCTTCTGTGTCGTTTGGTTCTTCAGTACTCATTGTTTGTGCCGTAGTTGTCGTACGTTGTCGTTCGCAGAGTCGTCATTCGACGATCACTGCACCGTACATTCCAACAGCCTGGTGCGGACTGCAATAGTACAGCTGATTGCCGCTACTCTCGAACGTCTGGGAGAACGTGATATCGGCCCCGTTCTGTGCACTGCCGCTGTTGAACTCCGTCGCACTGTTGTCCGCGGAGACAACGTTGTGTCCACCACCTTCACCAGTCCATTCCCACGTGATCGTCGTCCCTGAGTCGACGAGGACCGCGGGATGGTCGAAAGCGAGTCCTTCACCGCCACCGACTGCGATAGTCACTTCGTCGGAACCAGTCTGGTCGGACGCCTCGCCTTCGTAGAGATTCGCGCTGTTGTCCGTCAGGAACGTGTGAACCGCTTCGGGGACGTTCTCCCCACGCTCGGAACCGCCGCCACCGCCACCACCGTCGCCACCGTTTTCTTCATCTTCGCCGCCGTCTCCATCACCACCGAGTCTGTTAAGCACCACACTACTGCAGCCAGCGAGGGATATCGCCGCCGCTGTACTGCCCGCCGCCAAGAACTTTCGTCGGTCACGATCTATTCGGGACATTTGCTTCAGGCTGGCGTAGCGACCACATAGGATTTAATGCTTCGGTTATCGTTCACACGACAGCCCCTATCTCCCCCGATATCACGGGTTAGGTGTCGACATACATTTATCGATTCAGACGATAGTTCATTGGGAGAAGAAGTATCTCGTTCTCACTCAACGATTAGCGCGCCGAGATGGCCCTGGCCTTGATGGGGGCCACAAAAATACAGGACGTTTCCAGACTCCTCGAAGGTCTCGGTGTGTTCGTTACGATCCGCGTCGAACTCCGTGTCACCGGGCGTCGAATCACTCGTGACGGTGTGGCCGGTGGTCTTCCAGTCCCATGTGACGCTCGTTCCCGCATCGATACTGGCGAGCGCAGGGTCGTATGCAAGGTCGCCGCCGGGCCCGACATCGATTGTCACCGAGTCTTCGCCGGTCAAATCGGTGATCGAGCCGTCGACGTTGTTGGCGTTGCTGAGGTGGTCGGCCACTTCTTCGGGCACCTCGTCGTCGAAGTTGATGCTACCGCCGAAAAGATCGGAACAACCAGCGAGGGCAGCGACTGCCCCACCGGCGCTAATCTGCAGGAACCGCCGACGGTCGGGAGTTGATCTCATGCTGTCGGCGGCTTAGGAGTATGGACAATTGAGCGCTTCGATCCTACAGATAGGCGGAATCCCACCGAGTTGGCTTGCGGGCGTTACCGCAGTTATCGCACTGGATTCGGCCCATCGCATCCATCGCGTTTGCGAGGCTCTCACACTTCGTACACCAGTAGCCGTAGATCTCTTTGCCGTCTTCCTCCGTGTAGATGACCCGGAACGGCGCAATCGAACCTTGTTCGGTGTTGTCGTGGTCGATGTAGACCGTCTCTTTGGCCAGACTCAGCGGCTCGATCCCTTCTTGGCCGACCTCGGCGTAGACGTTCTCGACGTAGGTCGTCCCGTCGATGTCGACCTCTTCCTCGCCGACCTTCGACAGGCCCTTGTCCTGATAGAAGGTGTTTCCGCCGGCGTTGTCAGCGAGCACGCGCGCCTGAATACTCGTTACACCCATCTCGGCCAGATGATCCCGAGTCTGCTCGTACAATCGTTCGCCGTAGCGCTCTCCCCGGTAATCCGGGTCGACGTGCAACCAGAGCAACTCCGCGGTGTTGTCATCGGTCCGGTGGCTCTCGGTAAAGGCGACTACCTGCCCGTCTGCGTCCGCGACGAACAGCAGTTTATCCTCGTCTGACAGCATGTCTTTCAGTCGATTCTCGTCGTACCACTCCTCGACCGCGCCGTTGATCGCCGATGGCGTCAGCGAATACGATGTCTGAAGTGATCGCCGGGCGACATCCCTGATGGCTGGTCGATCCTTCGAACGGGCTTCTCGTACGTCCATACCGGCACTTCGAGCCGGTGTGCAATAAACGTACGTCACGGCGACAATTTCCGCACGAATGAACAGTCGTTCACGTCGCGGGCAACCAGAACCCACCTATTCACGCTGCATAGAGCAGTTCTGTCCGTCCTCGTGACAGAATATCCTTCCTTAAATTTCCTAAAATACTCCAGTGAATAGGATATTCGTTCAACAAAACACATAAATAGTTGAGTATAAAAAACTAAATCGCGAAGGAAGATTGCAGAAGGGAAGAAAAGATGGTAATCGTTGGACAGACGAGTATCGTACCAAAAATAACGTGACACCTGTCAATCCGTGGACTGCCTGACCAGTCATCCACCTTCACCCCCCGTCGGTCGCGACGCAGTGTTCGGCAGCCAGTCCTGCCGAACACTCTCTTCAACTGAACCAATATGTGATTCGACGGACCTCTCCGGGTCCGTCTGGTTCTTACTCCAGTAACAGATCACAGGCGTTACGGACAGCGCTGTGAAACTGCGTCGCCGTTTCGTACCGAGCCATCTTTTCGCGAGCAGTCGCTTTGGCGAGGATTTCACCGATACCGCCGGGAAGGTCGGGGTTGTCGGGGCTGAGTCCGAGCGGTCGATCACTGAGCACCTGTCGACGAATATCCGCAAGATCTCCCTCGTACGGTGGGTCGCCGGTAAAGGCACTGTACAGCGTCATCCCGAGCTGGTAGATGTCTGTGGCGTGGCTGATGTTGCCGTGGTCTTCGGTGAAGTACTCGGGGGCGGCGTAGCGCGGGTCGGTGTAGGATGCGGGGTTGTCGAACTGCCGGTAGACCGGAATCAGCCCGACGTTGTCGATCATCGGCTGTGGTCGGTCGCCGAAGATAGCTGGAGTGAAGCGGATACAGTGGGGATCGATGCCGCCGTGAATCCGGTCGCGCTGGTGAAGCTGTGCGAGCGAGGCGGTGAGATCACGTGCGGTCCGCAACGCCTCTTCGGGAGTCAGTTTCCCTCGTTCCCAGAGCGTCTGTTCGGTGAATTCGGTGACAGCCCACGGCCGGGGCGAATCGCCCCAGTCGGCGATACCCACTACACCTGGCGTGTCGGTTGTCGACCACTCGTCGATCTGTTCGCCTAACGCGCGCTCGAATCCGCCGTCCTCCTGACTGCGGTACAGGCGGACGATTGCGACATCTTCCTGGCTCCCCTCAAGCGTACGCGTGCGCACAGAGTGACTGTATCGTGTTTCGTTCTCTGGGCCGAGAAACTCGAACTCGTCGAACTTGCTCTGTGTCTCGACGGTGGCGAACTCCTCGCCGTGGGGCATCTCTTCCAGTTGTTTCCGCCGTGACCAGTGTGTCCAGTTGCGTTTCTGGTCGGGGCTGCTCGTCTGGAGGTGTTTGTTCTGGGGTTTCGTACTGCTTTCCGACTCGACTTCGGCGTCGGTGACCTGATCGAGAAATTCCCGTGGGACCCGGATCATCCCCGAGCCACCGACATCGACCAGCGTCTCACCCTCACCGGATTCGTCGGTTTCGAAGGTCACTTCCCACGGACGGATCGTCGTCAGTCGGTTGTACAGCAGGCCGGCCTGCCGGCGGTCTGTTGCGTTGAGAAGGGCTTTTTTCACCGTCGCGTCGTAGCGGTTCTGGATCGTCGCCAGCGTTCGGAGCACTGCTTCGTGGTGGTCTTGCCTAACGGCCCACTGGGCGAGTCCGTTGATGATCGCCGGTCGAAGTTGGCTGTTCGAGTGGGCGGTCTGACACAGAATGTATCCGGCGTGGCGGATGAGCCGCTGATCCGGAGTGGCGAGACCAGCAAACAGTGACCGGACGAACTGCCCGGTCTCGACGCGGTCGCGGTTCTCTGCCGGCTGGTCGCCCTCCGAGGCCATCGCCCTCACGTAGATGCCCGCTCGGTAAGAATATTGGCCGAATAGACAACCGACTGCCACGTTCTCTCTGCGGGGAAAATACTGAAGTGAGTCCGCTGCGACCGTTGTATCAATAATGGTACAACGGCGGACGTTCCTCGGATTGGTCGCCGGGGGGGCGGCAGCGACACTGGCTGGCTGCACAGGCGACGACTCCAACGGGGAGGCGGCGGTGACGGGAGAGACGCTCACACTCACGACGACGACGAGCACGTACGATACGGGGCTACTCGACGAGGTGAACTCGGCTTTTACTGACGAATTCGGTGCAGAAGTCGACGCCGTCGCTCAGGGGACCGGCGCAGCACTGGAGACAGCGCGCAACGGAGACTCGGATGTCGTCATGGTTCACGCTCGCTCGCTCGAAGACGAGTTCCTCCGGGAAGGGTACGGTGTGAACCGACGGGATCTGATGTTCAATGACTTCGTCGTCGTCGGTCCGGAGTCCGATCCGGCCGGCATCGATGGCATGGAAAACGTAACAGATGCCTTCCAGACCATCGCCAGTTCGGAATCGACGTTCGTTTCCCGAGGTGACAATTCCGGCACGCACACCAAAGAACTGCTCATCTGGGAGGAGGCGGGACTCGAACCGGGTGGCGAGTGGTACCGCGAGACCGGCAGTGGGATGGGGGAGGCGCTGAATCAGGCCACTCTCAGCGAGGCGTACACGCTCTCCGACCGGGGGACGTTCATCTCCCAGCAGTCAGAGATCGATCTGGGGATTCACGTCCAAGGTCCGATCGAGGGCGGGCCGGAACTGCTCGCCAATCCCTACGGCGTGATAGCGGTCAATCCAGCCGTTCACGGCAACGTGAACTACGACCTGGCGATGGCCTATATCGGGTTTCTCACCTCGCCGCAGGGGCAGAAAATCGTCGAAGAGTACACCGTCGAGGGGAATCAGCTGTTTTTCCCCAGAGCGCTCTCCGAAGATCCCGATTTCCAGCAGTACGTCCCCGAGGGATGGTCAGCAGGTAATTAACCATTATGAGCATCACGACGCTGT
The DNA here is from genome assembly GCF_037080055.1 of Halovenus anhuiensis. Classification (NCBI taxonomy): domain Archaea; kingdom Methanobacteriati; phylum Methanobacteriota; class Halobacteria; order Halobacteriales; family Haloarculaceae; genus Halovenus; species Halovenus anhuiensis. The sequence goes on along the minus strand of NZ_JBAOJI010000001.1, from coordinate 59,927 downwards.
GGCTCAGTATGATCGATTGCGGGACGTTGCTGTTCGAGAGTGGCGCTCACCTGTTTGAAGCCGGGTCGAGCGGACTCCTGAACTTTCCGTTCGAGCGCAACTACGTCCGAAGCATCATCGTCGTCTCGCTGTACGTCAGCCTCACCGCGGTCCTCATCAGCACGCTCGTCAGCCTGCCCATCGCGATGGTCGTCGGTTTCGCCGACTTCCCCGGGAAGGGCGTCGTCGTCGCCGTCATCAACACCGGAATGGGCTTTCCCAGCGTCGTGGTCGGTCTCGTCGTCCTCTTTGCCGTCTCGAATCAGGGTCCGCTCGGAGCCTTCGAGCTTATCTTCACGACTGAAGCGATGATTCTCTCTCAGTTCGTGCTGGCGACACCGGTGATCACCGGCGTGAGCCTGGCCGCCGTGACCAGCGTCGAACAAGGAGTCCGCGACGCCGCCTACGCATCAGGCGGGACCCGTCTGGACGTAGCGCTAGTGACGATCAAAGAGGCCCGGTATGGAATCGTGACGGGCGTACTCGCCGGCCTCGGGCGGGCGATCAGCGAAGTCGGCTCCGTCCTGATCGTCGGCGGCAACATCGCCAGAGCCGACGGCACCTCGGTCACGCGAACACTTACGACGGCGATCCAACTCGAAGCCCGGCAGGGACAGTTCGACACGGCGCTCGTTCTCGGCGCGATTTTGCTCGTGCTCGTCTTGCTCATCAACGGACTCGTGTTGCGGTTCGGGGGTGGCCGAGCGTGAGTCTCACGGCAGTCGAGGACCGGCAGCAACGCTCGGCAGATGGACTCGGGCTTCGAGAGGTCAGTCACGGTTTCGACGGCACCGACGTACTCGAAGAGGTGACACTCTCCGTCGAACAGGGCGAAATCGTCGCGATCATCGGCCCATCCGGAACCGGGAAGACGACGCTATTGCGGCTGCTTTCGTTATTTCACAGCCCTGATTCGGGGACTGTCGCCATCGACGAAGACGATGTCTGGGAGCTATCGGGCGAAGAGCGGCTCGCAGCGCGACGACGAATCGGGATGGTCTTTCAGGAGCCAAATCTCTTCGATGCTACTGTCCGGCGAAACGTCGAGTACGGCCTCCACATCCGCCGGGGCTGGCGCGAGCGCCTCCGGGAGTTTCTCGCTCGATTCGGCACTGCGGAGACCGATTTCGCCGTCGCCGACGCGCTCGATACCGTCGGACTGAACGAATCGCAGAGCCAGCAGGCCAACTCACTTTCCGGCGGGGAGGCACAGCGAGTCGCGTTCGCCCGCGCACTCGCCTACGATCCTGACTTTCTGTTGCTCGACGAGCCGACCTCTGATCTCGATCCCCGAAATACGGCCGTGCTGGAAGACGCGATGGCGACCGTCCGCTCAGAGGGCCGAGGCGTAGCGATTGCGACCCACGATATGAATCAGGCCGAGCGGGTCGCCGACCGCGTCGCTGTCATGCTCGGCGGCGAACTCATCGAGGTCGGGCCGACAGACCGGGTCTTCTCCGATCCACACGACGAACGCGCTCGGAAGTTTATCGACGGTGAATTGGTGTACTAATTGACATATGACAGATACCAGATCAAACTCCCAGACGGACGGACAGGGCGCGGCCGCGCTGGTCAGCAACGGCGTCGAGTTCGACTGCCGCGATCGCGCGCTGCTCCGGGAAATCGACCGAACAGGCTCCGTCGCACGAGCATCGTCGAATCTCGGACGGTCGCGACCACGGGATCTCTCACGGATCGAAACGCTCGAAGATGCCTTCGGAGAACTGGTCGAACGCCGACGAGGCGGCAGCGGCGGCGGCGGCAGTCAGTTGACCGACAACGCCGAGGACCTGTTGGCCCGCTACGAGCGATTGCAGGCCGCCCTCACCGCCACGGCCCAGGTCCCGGAAACGGTGTTGCGAGGGACAGTCACGGCGGTCGCTGGGGAACTTGCCGAAGTGAATACGTCCGTGGGACACGTCCGCGGTCTGCACGACGGGGTAGCCGTCGGCGACAAGGTTCAGGCCCGGATCGGCGCCGATGCGATCACGCTACTCGACCCCGGCAGCGACCCCGAACCCGATTCGACGAGCGCCCGGAATCGCCTCGACGGATCGATCACGGACATCGACCGCGGCGAAACCGTGCTGACAGTCGAGGTCACCGCCGGTGGCGCAGCGTTCCGCGCGCTCGTGACCGACAGCAGCGCGACCAAACTCGAACTGACGGAGGGCCGAGAGGTCGTTCTCACGTGGAAAGCGACGGCGACGCGACTGGTCGGTGAGAATCGCTGACGGCGACTCGGACTGCAAAAAAACCGAAAGTAGGAGTGTTCAGTAGAACTCGCGAACGAGATCCATCGCGCCCTCTGGCGCGCCGTCGGGCACGGTGTTCATCGGTGCCTCGATGCCTTCCTGCTCCTCGAACGGCACGCTGTTTTCGTTCTGGTAGATGACGCCTTGGTACTCCTTCTCGCCGCTGAGGATGACCTCTTTGGCGTCTTCGCGGTCGGTCGGGTCGTGGTCGTCTTCTTTCAGATCCACGAGCGAGTCGCGGAAGTAATCGTACGTATCCACGTCGTTGAACGTGACACACGGCGAGTAGACGTTCACGTAGCCGAAGCCGTCGTGTTCGACGGCTTTCTGGACGATTTCGGCGTGACGCTTGGAGTCCGAACTGAACGACTGAGCGATAAAGGTTGCGCCCGAAGCGAACGCCAGCGCCAGCGGATTCACCGGCGGCATGTTGGTACCGTCCGGTGACGTGGATGTCTCGAAGTCCTCGCGCGAGGTCGGCGAGGCCTGGCCTTTGGTCAGGCCGTAGATGCGGTTGTCCATCACCACGTATGTCATGTCCACATTGCGCCGGACTGCGTGGACGAAGTGACCGGCACCGATCGAATAGCCGTCACCGTCACCGCCGGCGACCATCACTTCGAGTTCTGGATTGGCCATTTTGACGCCAATCCCGACCGGCAGCGCACGACCGTGCACGCCGTGCAGCGCGTAGCTGTGCATGTAGGTGCCGATCTTCCCCGAGCACCCAATTCCGGCGACGACGAAGGTGTCGTCGGGGCTGTTGCCCGTCTCGGCCAGTGCTTTCATCATGCCGTTCATGGTGCCGAAGTCACCGCACCCCGGGCACCACGTCGGCTGTTTGTCCGACTTGAAGTCCACGAATCGAACGTCAGAGCTCATTGTTCCACCTCCGCCTGTGGGCCGACGGCAGCCTTGATCTCCTCTGCGAGTTCGTCCGCCTTGAAGCGGACGCCGTTGTACTTGTTGATCCGTTCGACGCGTTCGAGCACGTCGTGTTCGACGACGTCCGCGAACTGTCCCGTCGCGTTACACTCGACGACAATTGTCGTCTCTGCGTTTTCGACTTCCTCGGTGAGGTCCGGCCGCGGGAACAGATACGGAACCGAGAGGAATCGAACGTCGACACCGTCTTCTTCGAGGAATTCGAGCGCTTCTCGCATCGGTCCCTCGTTGGACCCCCACGAGAGCACGAGCGTATCCGCGTCGGAGTCGCCGAATTCGCGTGGCTCCCAGTCCTCTTGTTCGCGGGCGGTCTGGACCTTCTGTTCGCGTTTGTCGACCTGCTCGATGCGAACGTCGGTGTCCTCGGTTCGCCGACCCAGCGCGTCGTGTTCCAGCCCGGTCGTCATGTGGGCACCCTCGTCAGTGCCGGGGAACGTCCGCGGGCTGATCCCGTCTGCGGCCGGGAAGTGCGGCTGGAAGCGACCCTGTTCGTCCTGCCAGGCGTCGATATCCTCCTCGTCGACGATTTTCCCGCGGTCGATTTCGACTTCGTCCATGTCGAAGGTATCCGGCGAGAAGGTCTGTTCGGTGACCGCAAGCGAGAGGTCTGCGACGAGGAACACCGGCGTCTGGTACTTTTCGGCGAGGTTGAACGCTTCGACGGTTTTCCAGAAACACTCCGAGATATTCGTCGGAGCGACGACGAAGCGCGGAATCTCGCCGTGGCCGCCGTACAGAACCATGTTCAGGTCGCCCTGTTCCTGTTTGGTCGGCATCCCGGTCGAGGGACCGGAACGCATTACGTCACAGATAACAAGCGGCGTCTCGCTGGTCGCGACCAGTCCGAAGGTTTCGGTCATCAGATCGATACCGGGACCGGAGGTGGCCGTCATCGCTCGCGCGCCGGCACGTGCCGCGCCGAGTGCCATGTTGATCGCTGAAAGTTCGTCCTCGGCCTGGACGACTTTTCCACCGAACTTGTCGATTCGGCCGGTCAGATACTCCATCACGTCCGTCGCCGGCGTGATCGGATAGCCGGAGTAGAACTTACAGCCAGCCGCGATGGCCCCCATCCCAATCGCTTCGTCGCCGTTCAGGAGGACGTAATCGCTGTCCGTCGTTTCGAGGTCGTAGTCGAACTCGTGATCGTAGTTCTCCTGAACGTACTCCTGGCCGAGCCGCGCGGATTCCTTGTTGTTCTCGACGATTGCCGTCCCCTTGTCGGAGAACCGTTTTTCGAGTGAGGCGTCGAGGTTCTCGATGGGGAAGTTCGTGACCTCACAGGCCGCACCAAGCGCGACGATGTTGGCCATGATGCCACCACCGGCCTCTTCAGCGAGACCCTTCAGTGGCACGTCGAGTCCGACCATCCCCTCCGGAATCTCGACGTCTTGCATCGAAGTCCGCTCGCCATCGTAGATGATGACACTCCCCTCGTGAAGTTCGTCCATGTTCTCGTCGATCGTCCGTTCCGTCAGCGCGATCAGGATATCCAGTCGATCGACGACACTCTCGACGCGGTCGACAGAGGTCCGCACCTTATACGCCGTGTATCCACCGCGGATCCGCGACGCGAAGTCTTTCGAGGTGAAGACGTGTCTGCCCGCCCGTGAGAGCGCCTGTGCGAATATTTTCCCTGTTGAGTCGATACCATCGCCGGCTTCACCGCCGATGGCCCAGTTCAGGTCGTCGGGCATGCTAGCTCAGGGTACAAAGGGCCTGTGCAAAAGCCTTCTGCAATCCCGTAGACTGGCAATTAATCACGTCGAAAACGTCATATACGGGGAATTTATTCTCGCCTGCAACCACAGTTGCTCACCAATTTTCGTGATAGATCCTCGTTGCTGGAAAGACAGAACAAACGTACTAACAAATATTGCCGATTGGGACGGACGGGCCAAGAATATCAGCGTCGGCAACTACAGCCGAGCGTTCCAGTAGGACACGGAAGCAAGTCGGCCGCCGAGGGGTAGTCGGCTGATCCCGCCGTCGATCCATCGAAGTCCGGATGCGATGCGGTTTGGAATCTCGCGATAGAGGCCGTAGGGGAAAATCCAGTCGTGTTCGGCCGAAACGAGTTTCAGATCGGCCGTATCCAGAAGTGAGTGGACCTCTCTGCTCGAATACAGCCGCGAGCCCATCGGTAACGCCCAGTTGTACAGCGACCGCGTCGAGTACCGGTTGAACGTATCGAAGAAGATCTGATCGTTCGAGACCCGACACATCTCCTGTAAGAACTCCTCGGGTGTATCTGCGAGGTGGAAAAACCGCATCGCGAACACCACATCGAAGTGGTCGTCGGGGAAGGGTAGCCGACCCGCGTCACCGCGCATGTATTCGAGGTGGTCCGCGACGCCCGCAGACTGGGCGCGCTGGCGGCCCTGCTGGAGCATCGGCCCCGAGATATCCAGCCCGATGATCTCCGCACCTCGCTCTGCGAGCATCGACGTGAATCGCCCGGTCCCGCAGGCGATTTCGAGAATTTGTTTGTCTTCGACTGGCCCGATGGCGTTCAGTACTGCTTGTTTCTCTCGTCGGTCGATGAGTCGCCCACCCTTCGAGAACCGCTTTTCGTCGTACTCTTGGGCGACATCGTCGGCCTGATACCACTCCTGTCCTTTCACGCTATCTGGCCTTCGCTGCCCGAGCATTAAAATGATACTGAAATGTAGACGGTCCATCCCACCGCTGGCAACGACACGACAGGACTGAACCACCCACGAGATGCTGGCGAACGCGGCGAAACTCCCAGCCGATACAGTCACCTGTCACCATCGCCAGAGTTGTATATTTGACCTGTCACTAGTTCTGGAATGCGCCACGAGCAGGCTCAAAATTACAATTCGTGGCCGATCCAAGATATAATGCAGCTTTGTATAAGGAAATACGGGATCGATTAAACACACCCTATTCGTTTGATGTGAATATAGCCAACGTTTACAAGTGTGATCGAATGTATCGTAGATATGAGCACGATTGTCGAAGATCCGGGCAAACCACGACAGACTCTTTCAAAACAGGAGTACCGCGACCGCCTGCGCGAACTCCCGCCGAGCGCGAAACTTGTCGCGAAGATTCTCGAAACCGACGGCCCCCTCTCGCAGGGGCAACTCGCCGAGGAGTCGCTGCTCCCAGATCGCACCGTCCGCTACGCGCTGAATCGACTCGAAGACGCCGAACTCGTCGAGTCCCGGTACAGCGTGCAGGACGCCCGCAAGCAGGTCTATTCGCTGACTGATCGGAGCTAGAAGTTCCCGCGACGACGCCGGACCCAAACGAATACGCCGCTGGCCCGCGATTGCCCACACAGATGGTCGAACGATTTTCACTGTCCGTTCAGACACGCGCACCGACCGGTGCGACCAACGCCTACGTGTTCGACGGGATCGTCGTCGATCCCGCCGCCCGGAGCGACGATCTCGATTCCGCCATCGCCGACGGCGTCGATCACGTCGCCGTCACGCATCACCACCCGGATCACGTCGGTGCGGTCGCGGAGTACGCGAGAGAGTTCGATCTCACAGTGTGGGCCAGATACGGCCGGACCGACGAGTTCGAGTCCGCGACCGGCATCGCGCCGGATCGAACGTTCACACCGGGGGCCTCACTGCCGGCGGGCGATGGTGTGTCCGTCGTCGACACGCCAGGCCACGCCCCCGAACACACGTCGTTCGTCCTCGCGGACGGGATCGTAACCGGTGATCTGGCCGTCGCCGAAGGCAGCGTCGTCGTCGGCGCGCCCAAAGGCGACATGCGCGCCTATGTCAGTTCACTCAGGCGCGTGCACGCGATGAATCCCCAACACCTGTATCCCGGCCACGGCCCCGTCATCGAGACCCCGCGGGAGACCTGCGAGCGACTGATCGCTCACCGCCTCGACCGCGAACGCGCTGTCGAGGCAGCGATCCGCGACGGTAACCAGCATCTCGACGATATCGTCGAAGCCGCATACGACAAGGACATCTCGGCCGTCTACGATCTGGCCCGGGCGACCGTACTCGCACACGTGGAGAAACTGGCTGTCGAATCCAAAATCACGTTCGACGGCCACCACGCCCGACCCGCCTGATTGTCCGATCCGAGCGTTTTTTGCGCTCAGTCCGTACTGGATGGTATGGACTCACTCGAAGTCGAACTCGAACGCGCACGCGAGCTATCGGTCTCGAATCTCGCGGATGCCATCGAATCCATCGGCTTCGAGTGCACTCGATGCGGGGGCTGTTGCAAGGCGGCCGAAGACGAGGACGGAACCACCGAATCTCACACGGCGACGGTTTTTCCCGAAGAGATTCGATCGATTCAGGAGAGTGAGGAGTACGACTGGCGCGACGTTGCGAGACCGATGCCCTACGGGCTGACCGAGGGCGAAGACGGGCCGACGGGAGAAACCTTCGAGTGGGCGCTGCAGACCGATTCCTGCGGCGACTGTACGTTCTACGACGACGGCGGAGACGGCGATGGGGCCTGTACAATCTACGGCGACCGGCCGTTGCTCTGTCAGACCTATCCCTTCAGCGTCGGGTTGGGTGGCACCAGCCAACCGATGGGAGAGGCGGTCGACGAGGAAGGGATGGTCCGTGCCCACGAGTGTGAGGGACTGGGTCGAGACATCTCCCGCGAAGACGCCGAAACACTGGCCGCCACGCTGAAAGAGCGAGCGATCCGGGAACTCGAGGAAGCCATCGGCGTCCGCGATAACTACGAACCCACGGACGTTGACGGCGTGGTCGTCCACGACTCCGAGGGAGCGAAACGACCCGATGGGTCCAATATATGACGTGCGATACAGTCGATAAATACTTTGAATAGGGGACCCGTTGGACGGATACGGAGGTCTACTACCCTTGGAAATCTCGAATAAGTTACTCTGTCTGTTCAGTGCTGATGTCTCGGAGCAGGAGGGAACACACGTCGTCGAGGTGCCGCGTCGTGAGGTCGAAACCGGTTCCGTCGAACCGGGCGAAACCTACCGCGTGGCGCTCATCTCGCCCGAAGAAGAAGACGATCAGCAGGACGAGCGCACGGAGCCCGCACCTGACGAGCCCCAACCGCCGGTCGAACCAGGCGAGATGCGATACGTCGAAATCGAGGATATCGGCAAGCAGGGCGACGGCATCGCACGCGTCGAACGCGGGTACGTCATCATCGTCCCGGAGACTGATGTCGGCGACCGCGTCAAGATCGAAGTGACCGAAGTCAAGTCGAACTTCGCCGTCGCCGAGGCCATCGAGGACAGCCCCTGAGAAGAACTGCTGTGACTGCTTTTGTGCAGAGACTCACCCGGAGTGACAACCACGAACGGCCGTTGCTGCGCAGAGTCTCAGCATCGCAGAGGATCTTTGCAATTACGGCAAGACTGGTTTCGGCATCCGCTCCGTTAGGGAGCCGTACCACAGCGAGGGACCCACCGCTTCGTAGTCGGAGTGAACGCGAACTAATCGCAAGACAGCGCGGCGTTAATCGATTGTACCAAACGGGCTATATGCGCACCAGTCGTATCGGGAGATATGAGTACCACAGCGGACCCCTCGACCGAACTTGCGAAGCTCTCCGACAAGCAATACCGGATTCTCGAATTCCTCCGCGACGAAGTCGACGAGCAGACGTATTTCAAATCACGGCTCATCGCCGACGAACTCGATATGTCTCCCAAGGAAGTCGGCACGAATATGACTGCAATCCAGCGCGGCGAGTTCGATATCAGCGTCGAAAAGTGGGGCTATTCCTCCAGCACGACATGGATGGTCACGGCCTGAGACGGCGGGTGATCACTCGCCGGTGTACTCGACGAGCGAGGGTGCCTGTTCGGCGAAGGCCGCAGCCTCCTCGCCGAAGGAGTCGGCGTATCGAACCAGCAACAACAAGACAGTCTCTGGATCCACGAGCGAGTAGCCGTCCGCCCGGGAGAGCAGGCCAGCGGATTCGAGCGTTTTCGCGCAGTTGCTCACTGTCGGTCGGGACACACCCACTCGATCAGCAATCGCGCCGGTCGTCGCTTCTGGCGCTTCGAGCAACGCGATGATGACCCCACGTAGAGTCTCGCGTCGTAGCTGTCCCAGCGCGACCTGCTCGAACTCACTGAACTGATCGGCCGGGAAGTATCGACGGTAGTCGCCGTCCTTGCGACTCTCGATGGCGCCTGCTGATTCCAGTTCGTCGAGGTGGTGCTGTGTCTCGCCCGTCCCGAGCTGGAGGTCGTCGCGAATCTTCGAGAAATGAGCCCCGGGAGTCGCGGAGAGGTAGCCGAGCAGCGCTTCCGGGCGGTCGCTGTCGCTCTCTCTCGCGGAGGCGATGCCGACCAGCGGACTCGCCGCACCGAGCGCAGCGAATCGACGAAGCGTCGCCCGTTTCGACTGGTCGACTTCCGGGTCCTCTCCCATTGTTCAGTGAAACGTCAGGCAAGGATAAAACGGCTTCGCTACCGCGTGCCAGTAATCGGGCGACCGCTCAGTTACCGGTCGTTCCGTCGGCCCCGTCGGCGTCGATATCGATATCGTCGGGCCCGCCCTCGATAATCTCGTCGGGGTCTTTGATGTCGGCTTTGCTCTCGCCCTGCTTGACCGCCTGGGCTTCCTCTTCCATCTGCTCGATGTCGACGACTTCTTCCTCGTCGCTGAACTCGTCGATGATCTCCTCGATGTCGTCCAGTCCGAGCATCTCGCGGGTTTCCTCGTCGAACTCCATTCCCTCGAGGACGTGACCGTTCTCCTTGGCGTCACTGCCCTGGAGATGTTTGCCGTACCGGCCGACCAGCGAGGTGAGTTCCTGCGGCAGCACGAACTTCGTCGATTCGCCTTTGCCGATCTCTTCGAGCGTTTCCATGCCGCGTTCGATGACCGCCCGTTCGCCCATCGACTCGGCGGATTTCGCTCGCAGCACGGTCGAAATCGCGTCACCCTGTGCTTCGAGGATCTGACTCTGTTTCTCACCCTGGGCGCGGATGATGTTCGACTGCTTGTCACCCTGTGCCTCCTCGATTGCGCTGCGGCGTTCTCCCTGTGCTTCGAGGATCATCGCACGGCGGCGACGCTCCGCGGAGGTCTGCTTCTCCATGGCCTGCTGGACATCCTTCGATGGGTTGACCTCACGGACCTCGACACTCTCGACGCGGATCCCCCACTCGTCGGTCGGTTCGTCCAGTTCCGTCCGGATTTTCGCGTTGATCTCCTGGCGTTTGTTCAGCGTATCGTCCAGTTCCATGTCACCCAGCACGGCGCGCAGGGTGGTCTGGGCAAGATTCGAGACAGCCTTCTTGTAGTCGTCGACTTCGAGGAACGCCTTCTCGGCGTCCATCACTTTGATATAGACGACGGCGTCGGCGGTCACCGGTGAGTTGTCCCGGGTGATCGCTTCCTGCCGCGGCACGTCCAGCGTCATCGTTCGCATGTCGAAGCGGTAGGTCTTCGTCACGAACGGGAGGACGAGATTCAGCCCCGGTTCGAGCAGCCCCTGGTATTTACCGAACCGGGTGTATGCACGTTTCTCGTACGCGCGAACGATGACGACGCTGTTGTAAGCCGTCGCGACCGCGAGCAGAAACAGGATCACCGCGATCAGGCTCGCAGCCCCAAACGACTGGAGTACGACTGCTGGAATCATTGTGCATACAAGTTGGGTGTACCCCTCAAAAAGTGTTTGTCCACGATTTCCGAGCCGGAAACCGAGCTGGGATACCGGCTTTTTTATCTTGGGGGAGCAATAGCTTGTTAGTATGGCGGTAGGTACATTGACGAAATCGAAGAGAAGCGACCACGCGCCGGTGAGCGACTGAGACACAATCTGGAAAGTTATGAACGACGAACACGCAATCGAGGGACTGAAACGACTTGGACTGACGACCTACGAGGCGCGGGTCTTTTTGGCTCTGCAGAAACTCGGGCAGGGTGCCGCAAGCGAAATCAGCAACGTCGCGGACGTGCCCCGTTCGCAGGTGTACGGGGCCGCAGAGGGACTCGAAGAGCGCGGGCTAATCGAGACTCAGCAGTCGACACCGACCGTCTACCGACCGGTGCCGCTGGAACAGGCTCGCCGGCTGCTGCTCGATCAGTTGGCCGAGACCGGCGCGGAGACGTTCGATTATCTCGATGCGGTGCAGGATAGCCACGAGCAGGACGAGCGAAGCGAGTCTATCTGGCTGTTACACGGATCGGACGCGATCAGATCCCGGGCGGCCGAACTGATCGAGGGGGCCAACGAGCGGGTCCTGTATGCGACAGACGAGCCCACGTATCTCGACGGCGACGTACACGCGGCGCTCGAAGCGACCGCCGAAGACGGCATCCCGGTCGTCATCGCGAGTTTGCAGGACGACGTTCTTGCGGAAATACCCGAATCCAGTCCAATTCTTACTTACGGGGTTCCTGAAGACCGAGAGACGGACATCGACATCGCACAGATGTTGATGGTCGACGACGACACACTGCTTTTGAGTACCTACTCCGCTGCTGCCGACGAAGCAGAAATCGCCTTCTGGACGAGTGAGAACATCTTCGCGTCGATCATGGTCGAACTCGTCGAGGAGTGGTTCCGCGACCCCTTCGGGGCAGAGTGAGCCGCGAGTCGGTGGGCTGATATCGCTGCTGGCCCCAACGCCAGTCATGGGAACTGCACTGGATAGCCGTGAAGAGCAACTCGCGGAGGTACTCGAACGCCTCCACGAGGAGTACCCCGACACGACAATCTCACTCCGATTCTCGAACCGACTCGAACTACTCATCGCAGTCGTTCTCTCCGCGCAGTGTACCGACGAACGAGTCAACAAAGTCACCGCAGACCTCTTCGAGAAGTACGACGGGGCCGCCGACTACGCCGCGGTCGATCAGGAAGAACTCGCCGAGGATCTGAACTCGGTCACCTATTACAATAACAAGGCCGAGTACATCCGCACCGCCTGCCGGAAAATTATCGACGAGCACGACGGCGAAGTCCCGGACACGATGTCGGCGTTGACCGATTTACCAGGTGTCGGTCGCAAGACCGCAAACGTCGTGCTCCAGCACGGCCACGACATCGTCGAAGGCGTCGTCGTCGACACGCACGTCCAGCGTCTCACCCGCCGACTGGGGATCACCGAACAGCAGCGACCGGAAGCAATCGAAGAAGAACTGATGGAACTGGCTCCCGATTCGGAGTGGCAAGGGCTCACGCACCTGTTCATCAGTCACGGGCGGGAGACCTGTACGGCCCGGAATCCGGACTGCGCAGACTGCCGACTCGCCGATATCTGTCCGTCGTCGAAGACGGACAGCGAAATCGATCTGGCAAGCGGCGAGGCGTGGTCGGGGTAACTCGGGGTTACTCCTCGTCGCCGTAGTACTCCTCGTCGATGAATTCGTGGGCGTCTTCGAGGATCTCACGGGGCCCGTCCTGTGTGATCGTATTGATCGCCTGGTCGTAATCGCGCCACTGGTGGTCGCGGTGTTCCTGGGAGAGTTCTGCCGATGCCTCTTCTGAGTGTGCGATGAACAGGTGGACGGTCTTGTGAATCGTGTTACCGCCTGCCTCGAACACGTAATCGTAGTCTCGGCGGAAGCCATCGATGAGCCGGAAATTACTGATTCCGGCCTCCTCTTTCACTTCGCGGATCGCGGTTTGCTGGAGTTCCTCGTCGCCCTCGACGCCGCCTTTGGGGAATTCCCAATCGCCAGGTCGGCTCTTAAGCAGGAGGTACTCCCGGCGGCCACGCGTATCGCGAAAGAGGATGGCTCCCGCGCTCGTGGCCTCTATCATTACCGGGTACTACTCGGGCCCCCGTTAAGTGAATATCGGAGTGCCACACAGAGCGTTTGCGAGCAACTCCCACTGGACGCTCGAACCGAACCGGTTTTGTCACCCGAGGTGTTCCCTTCTGCTATGCCATTCGTGACTCGGCTCACGCTCCAGAGCGGCGACGGTGAACTGCTCGATTCCATCGTCACCGACATCAAAGAACGGGCCGAGCGCAAGGGCGTCGAACTCAAAGGCCCACACCCGAAACCCCCGACCAGACACGCCGTCCCGCAGTACAAGGACCTTTCAGCCGACGACGCATTCGAGAACTGGGAGTACACCGTCTACACCAGAAACATCGAGATCATCGACCACAACGAGTTCGCCCGGACAGTTGCCGAACAGGAGTACCCTGACCGCATCTACATCACGGCGGACATCGAGCAGTACAACCAGACCGGCGATTGATATTCTCCCGGCGCTGAAAGCAGGGCATTCTCTGCAATTTGCCCGAGCACTCGCCATCGATTTTAAGCCCGCTCCTCCCGTCGCACCGGTATGGCAATCGAACAGCACCGTGACTGGCTGGTGTCGCTGCGCAGGGATCTTCACCGCCGACCGGAACCCGCCTGGCGGGAATTTTACACGACTGCACGCATCGTCGAGGAACTGCGAGACCTCCCGGTCGACGAGATTCTGATCGGCCGGGAGATGCTCGACTCCGACCAGCGCCTCGGCGTTCCCGACGACGCCGAACTCGACACCTGGTTCGAGCAGGCCCACGAATACGATGTCGACGAGGAGGTTCTCGATCAACTCCGCGGCGGACACACCGGCGCGATGGCCGTCCTGAACCGCGGCGACGGACCGACTATCGGCCTCCGGGTCGATATCGACGGCCTCCCTCAGGAGGAAAGCTCAGCCAGCGATCACCACCCCGCAAGCGAGGGCTTTCGCTCGACACACGACGACCACATGCACGCCTGCGGGCACGACGGTCACACAGCAATTGGGTTAGGAGTTATTCAGGCGATCGCTGACAGCGATTTCCAGGGGACGCTCAAGGTCTTCTTCCAGCCAGCCGAGGAGATTGTCGGCGGCGGGAAGGCTGTCGCTGAAGGGGGCCATCTCGACGATCTCGACGCGTTTCTCGCGATCCATCTCGGCCTCGATCATCCCACGGGCGAGATCGTCGCCGGTGTCGACGGATTTCTGGCGGTTTCGCACTTCGACGCGGAGTTTACCGGCGAACCCGGCCACGCGGGTGGCCACCCCGAACAGGGCCGCAACGCGGTGCAGGCGATGGCGACAGCCGTCCAGAATCTCTACGCGATTCCCCGCCACAACGACGGCGCGACCCGAGTCAACGCCGGCAAGGTCGGCGGCGGAACGGCCTCGAATATCATTCCCGAAGCGGCGTTCATCGAGGGCGAAGTCCGCGGCGAGACGACCGAACTGATGGAGTACACCCACGAGAAGGCGATCAACGTCATCGAGTCGGCGGCCGAGATGCACGAGTGTGAGGTGTCGATCACGGGCGGCGGCGAGGCCCCAAGCGCGAGAAGCGACGAGGCCGCCGTCGAACAGGTTGCACAGGCGGCCGAGCGCACTGCAGGCGTCCGTTCGATCGTCCGACGCGACGACCTGGGCGGCAGCGAAGACGCGACTTATCTGATGCAGCGGGTTCAGGATCACGGTGGCGTTGCTGGCTTCGTCGGGATCGGGACCGACCATCCCGGCGGCCACCACACATCGACGTTCGACGTCGACGAGGATTCGATTTCGATCGGTGTCGAGGTACTTACAGATGCGATCCAGCGACTCGCGACGGAGACGCAGGCTGCAGACTGATACCTGTGATTTCCGCACCTACAGCGGCCAGCAGATACAGATAGTTTTTATTTCTGATTCTCGGACCCACATCGATTTTAAGTGATCGGGTGTAGAGAGGGCCAAGAAAACATGTTAGGGGCAGTGGTGGCAGGAGGGTTTCTGGTATTGGCCGGGCTGACAGCCGGCGTCGCGCTGTGGGTTCGGCGGGTCGGTCGCGGCCCTCCGGCGACAGTATTCATCTGGGTTTTGACGGTCAACGCGGTCTGGATGCTTGCGGCCGGTGCGTCAGTACTCGTGAATTCTATCGGTCCGCTCGCGTTTGCACTCACCGTTCGAGGGATTACCTCCGCAGTCTCGGGGCTGTTGTTCTTCGTGTTCGCCCTGTACTACACCGGACGCGACGACTTGTTGACGACACCGGTTCGGGTGGCAATTGGTCTCCTCGGAGCGGTGTTCGTGCTCGCTCCGACAACGAACCCGTGGACCGGTCTGACTGCACGGAACATCGAGTACATCAGCGAACCAATCACACACGCTGATGTCACGTTCGGGCCGCTTTCGTTGCCGATTTTCGCCGTATCGACGCTGCTGACTCTGAGCGGATTGGGACTCATCGGAAATCTCTTCATCCGGTCGCGGCGCGCGACCCGCGCACAGGCAGGACTCTTGCTCGGTGCTGTGACCGTGCCAGTAGCCCTCACCACCGGACAGATCCTCGATCTGTTCCCGTATCCAATGCTGCCCTATGCCCCGGCGGGTGCTGGCGTGCTTTCGATCTCTATCGGCGTCGCGATGTTCCAAAATCAGCTGTTCGTTGCCGAACCGGTCGCCCGATCGTCGGTCGTCGAGCAGATCAGTGATCCGATTCTCGTGGTAGGCGGTCATCAAGAGTTGATCGATTATAATCTGGCGGCAGACGATGTTTTCAGCCCCCTCACGATTGGAGACCCACTCAGCGAGCAGTGTCCCGAACTGTACCAGCAGGCTGAACCAGAGCAGGACAGCACCGACCGAGCCTTACGTTCGGAGATTACTGTCAGACCTGGGCAAGAAGAGCACATCTACAGCGTCGAGTCCTCGGCCCTCGATGTCGGGAGCGGACAGCGAGCAGAGGCACTCGTCTTCCGAGAGATCACGGACAGAAAGCAGTACGAACAGCAACTCGAACAGATCGCCAGCACTATCTCGCACGATCTGCGCAACCCGCTGTCGGTCGCGACCGGCAACGTCGAACTGGCCGCAGAAACGGGCGACGTGGAGCGACTCGACACCGCACGGAACTCGCTCGAACGAATGGATCGCATCATCACCGATGTCCTTGAACTCAGCCGTGAAGGAACTCGCGTCATGAACCGCGAGGAAATCGTCGTCGACGAACTCGTCGAGAAGGCATGGGAGACGACAGAGACGACAGCAGCCGAACTCGTGATCGAAACGAACGGTGAGGGTATCGACGCCGACCCCGAGCGTCTACAGCGGTTGTTCGAGAATCTGTTCCGGAACGCCGTGGAACACGGTTCCACGAACCCTGACTCGCACACTCGTCAGGACGCCATCGAGCACGGCGGCGAAGATGTTACGGTCTGGGTGGGTTTCGACGATGGCATGTTCGTCGAAGATAACGGCCCGGGGATCCCAGCGGAGAACCGCGATGCTGTCTTCGAGCACGGCTACACAGACAGCGACGGGAACACCGGTTTCGGGCTGGATATTGTCGAGTCGATTGCGACCGCACACGGTTGGTCCGTCTCGGTCGAGGAGGGCCGCGAGGGCGGTGCGAAATTCGTCTTCGGGGGTGTCGAAACTCTCTCCAGACCGACGACGAAGAATTGAACCGGGTCACTGCGGCGTCGTCGAATGTACGATGTATCGTAGCGTCCGGTGGACGCCGTAGATACCGACGACCAGCGCGACTGCGATTAGGTATCGCACGTGCTCCGGAGTCGAGATTTCGAGGAAGCTACTCAGGTAGGAGAGTCCAATCCCAGCACCCAAGACAGCGAATCCGACGGCCCAGAGGGGACGCGTGTCGGGTACTCGGTCCGCCGCGACGAGACCGAGCGCGAGTACAAACGGCACGACGGCAAGCAGGGAGATGCTCAGGATTCCGAGCGAGTCGACCACGACCCCGACTCCGACGGCCAATCCGACACCGACAGTCAGCTGCAGGGCGAGCCACAGATCGATAATCTGACTGATCACGCCGAACCAGTCTGTGGGCTGTTCGTCGGTCATCGGGGATCAATCGTCGTCGCTCAGTCGCTCCTGCCACTGCTGGACTTTCGCGAGCAGTTCGACCGGCGGCGTCTCGTTGACATCGAGACCGGCGACGGCATCGAGGACTTCCTGCTGCTCATCGGAGAGCGTCGGACCACCGGCACCGTCTGCCGACGCGGTTGGACTGGCACTCTGCTGCTCGACTGCACCGCCCGCGGAATCTGGACCCGTGAACTCCCCGCTACCGAGATCGAAGACGGCCTGGACCGGTTCACCGCCACCGCTGCCGCGGGCCTCGATTGCTTTCTCATCGCGGAGTCGGTCCAGCACTTCCCGCGAGCGCTCGACGACCGGCCCCGGAACACCCGCCAGGTCTGCAACGTGAATCCCATAACTGCGGTCGGTGGGGCCGTCTCTGATCGTCCGCAAGAACGTCACGTCACCGTCGTCTTCGTTGACTGCGACGTGAACGTTTGCGACACGGTCGAGATGGTCGCCCAGCGAGGTAAGTTCGTGGTAGTGCGTCGCAAAGAGCGTCTTCGCGCGGACGGTGTTGTGCAGATACTCCGTCGCCGCCCATGCAATCGAGATGCCGTCGTAGGTCGCCGTCCCGCGGCCGACTTCGTCGAGGATGACCAGCGAATCCTCCGTCGCCGAGTGGAGGATATTCGAGAGTTCCTGCATCTCGACCATGAACGTCGACCGGCCCTGCGCGAGTTCGTCCAGCGCGCCGACGCGGGTGTAGATTCCGTCGACGACCCCGATGTCGGCCGAGCGTGCCGGGACGAAACTCCCGATCTGCGCGAGTAGCGTGATCAGCGCGGCCTGACGCATGTACGTCGATTTCCCGCTCATGTTCGGTCCCGTGACGATCAAAAATTGGCGGTCGTCGCCGAGCGCGAGGTCGTTCGGGACGAACTCGGTGGTCTGCTCGACGACCGGGTGCCGGCCCGCGTCGATGTCGAGGCGGCCGTCCTCCCGCAGCGTCGGTCGCGTCCAGTCGTTGCGGACGGCGTGGGTAGCGAGACTCGCGAGCACGTCAGTCTCGGCGAGGACCCGGCCAACAGACTGCAGCAGTTCGGCGTGGGCAGCGACAGTCTCACGGATTTCCTCGAACAGTTCCCGTTCGAGGTCGTGACGGGACTCTTCGAGGCGCAGAATCTCACGCTCGCGCTCGTCGAGTTCCGGAATCGTGTACCGCTCTGAGTTTTTCAGCGACTTGATCCGCTCGTACTCGTCGGGGACCTCGTCGGTCTCGCTGTTGCCGACCTGGATGTAGTAGCCGTCGGTTTTGTTGCGGTCGACGGTAAGATGTGTAATACCGTGCTTGCGCTTCTCGCGTTCGTCCAGTGTCTCGATCCATCGCAGTGCTTCCTCGTGATCCTCGATGATCTCGTCGAGTTCGTCGTCGTAGCCCTTCGCGATGATTCCCCCTTCGGTGACCGTCCCGGGTGGTTCCTCGACCAGCGCGGCGTCGAGTTCCGCCCGGAGCGAGGCCGCTCGATCGTGGTCGACTCGGGCGAGTACGTCGGGTAGCGCCGACTCGGCGAGGGTCTCGCTGGCCTCGACCAGATCGAGCAGTTCCGGGAGCAGCGCGAGTGTCTCGACACCGGCGCGAATATCCCGGGCGTCAGCACTCCCAGAGGCCGCCCGCGAGGCCAGACGTTCGAGGTCAGCACCGCCGGAAAGCAAGTCCTGGATCCGCTCGCGTTCAATGGCTGATTTGGCCAGCGCCTGCACCGCCGATTGGCGTCGTTGTAGTTCCTCGATTGACTGACGGGGGCGCTGGAGCCACTCGGCGAGCAGTCGTCGACCGGCGCTGGTCGCAGTGTGATCGATTGTATCGAGCAGACTGCCCGACTGATCACCCTGCATCGTCTCGGTCAGTTCGAGGTTGCGCTGGGTCGTCCCGTCGAGAGAAACCTGGTCGCCCGAGCCGTGAGTCTGGAGACGGGTCATCGAACTCAGGACGCCGACGCCGGTTTCCTCGACGTAGGAGAGAATCCCACCGGCAGCCTGCACCGACGCGTCCGCGTCGATGCCGACGCTGTCGATGGTCTCCTCGCCGAACTGCTCGCGCAGGCGGTGGCGGGCGCGGCCGGGCGCGAACGCTTCCGCGCTGTGGAGCGTAAAGGTGGCATCAGTCCGTGCTCTGAGTCGGTCGAGCAACGCCTCGCCAGTTCGCAGATCCGGTCCCGGCAGAATCTCGACGGGGCTGAATCGGTAGAGTTCGGCGAGAAGTTGATCCGCTGCGTCGGAGCCCTCGACTGCTGAGACGTGAAACCGACCGGTTGTCACGTCTGCGAAGGCGAGTCCGTAGCCGTCGTCACTGGCGACGACCGCGGCGAGATACTGCGCGTCCGCGTCGGTCCGTTCGAGCAGCGTTCCGGGCGTGACGACGCGTGTGATCTCGCGGGCGTGACCGTCGCCAGTCTCCTGTTGGTCAGCAACGGCGACCCGGTAGCCGCGTTCGACGAGGGCAGTGAGATACGGCGTCAGATCGGCGACTGGCACGCCGGCCATCGGATACGAAGAGCCGTGGGAAGATTTCTGGGAGACTTTCAGATCGAGTTCCTCGGCGACGAGTTCGGCGTCGTCGTCGAAGAACTCGTAGAAGTCCCCGACCTGCATCGCCAGAATATCCGCGTCCGTGTCGGCTTTCAGATCGAAGAACTCGCCGACGATTCCTGTCATACCAACCTCTGTGTGCGTCTCCGATTAAAACATCACGGGTCCGCTTGCGGACGCTCGACTGAGCGAGAAACTGCGTTTCCCGGCGAGAAACCTCTCTGTGGGGTCTTTTTACAGGTCTGTTGAATGGGGAAACATGAGCGTCATCGAAACGAACGACCTGACGAAGACATTCGGCGAGTTGACCGCCGTCGACGGGCTGGATCTCGCTATCGAGGAAGGCGAGATATACGGCTTTCTTGGCCCGAACGGCGCGGGCAAGTCGACGACAATCAACATGCTACTGGATTTGATTCGACCCAGTTCGGGATCTGCGAGCGTCCTTGGACACGATCCGACGACCGAGGCGAAACAGATCCGGAAACGAATTGGGATCCTGCCAGAGGGTGCCGAACTGTACGACCGACTCACGGGCCGGGAACATCTCAGTTGGATTGCGAAGACAAAGGGCGTCGATGGCGATATCGATGCCACACTCGAACAGGTCGGACTCTCCGGAGAAGACGGCGAGCGCCCGGTCGAAGGCTACTCGAAAGGGATGCAGCAACGGCTGGCCTTCGGGATGGCACTGATCGGCGACCCCGACCTGCTCGTACTGGACGAACCGTCATCCGGCCTTGACCCGACTGGGATGCAGGAGATGCGCGATATCATCCGCGAAGAAGCCGAGCAGGGCCGGACGGTGTTCTTTTCGAGTCACATCCTCGGCGAGGTCGAAGCAGTCTGTGACCGCGTCGGGATCATGAACGAGGGCGAACTCGTCGCCGAGGGCACACTCGACGAACTCCGCGGCGACCTCGATCTTGGAGCGTCGATTGCCGTCGAAGTCGCCGACACGCCGGGCGCTGACGCCCTCACACGGCTGGACGGCGTCGAGAGTGTGACTATCGAGGACGGCGTCGTCGAGGCGTCGCTCGCGGGGCCGGCGGCGAAGATTCGCGTCGTGAATGCGCTCGACGAGCGAACAGTTGTCCGGGACATCATCTCCGAGGACACCTCGCTCGAACAGCTATTCAACACCTACACCGGAAACGGAGAAGCCGAGGCTCCCGGAGGAGAAGAGACAGCTGAAACCGCCGCGAAGACGGAGGTGGTACAATGAGCGCCATCGGTGTGATGCGGAAGGATATTCTCGACGTGCGCCGGACAAAGATCGTCTGGTTCGTCGGCTTACTATTCACACTCATTACGGCGCTGTTCTTCTACCAGATCCACACGTTCGGCGGGATGGAGGGATTCGCAGATGTGACCCTCGCGCTCTGGAATCTCGTCTTCGTCGGCGCGATGTTCATCCCGGCGATCGCACTAGTTGCGGCGTATCTCTCTATCGCTGGCGAACGCGAGTCGGGGAGCATCAAGTTCCTACTGTCGACGCCGATCAACAGGCGTGAACTCGTCCTTGGGAAGTTCCTCTCCCGGACGGCGATTGTCACAGCGTCGCTGTTGTTTGCCTTCGTCGTCTCGGCGATCCTGTCGCTAGTCTGGTTTTCCGATCTTATGATCGGGACTTTCCTCGCCGTCGCAGCGCTCACGACGCTGTACGCGCTGGCCTACGTCGCCGTCGCAATCGCCATCTCGGCGTCGACTGCCTCGCGATCGCGTGCAATGGGCGGTGCGCTCGGCTTCTACTTCGTGACGAACCTGCTG
This sequence comes from Halovenus anhuiensis, assembly GCF_037080055.1. Taxonomy (NCBI): domain Archaea; kingdom Methanobacteriati; phylum Methanobacteriota; class Halobacteria; order Halobacteriales; family Haloarculaceae; genus Halovenus; species Halovenus anhuiensis. Next base: position 38,589 of record NZ_JBAOJI010000001.1, on the reverse strand, counting down.
GTCGTCTTCGGCGATCTGTCGATTACAGGCCTCCTGCGGTATGTTCTCAACGAACTCCTCGGTCTGGGCGTCGGAGACGACCCAATCACGTTCATGACGATGGTTATCAGCCCGACTCAGTCCTATCTCTCCTCGACGATGCTGGCCTTCCCTGAGGATTTCCTGACGGCCAACACCCTCGATCCCTCGACGATGTCGTGGTACGTCCAGGGTGAGATGGGACTCGCGCTACTGGTCGCGTGGCTGGTGGTGCCGCTGCTGATCGGCATCTGGCGGTTCGATAAAGCGAATATCGGATAAGGAAAAAACGCAGCTCAGTCGTCCGCGGAGAGCGTTGGTGCTCCACAACCACTTTTTACTTCTTCGGGTAGCCTCGCGTTGCTCGGTTACCTCTCCTCGTGAAAACTTGGGGAAGAAACACCTCGCCCTCACTGCTCACGGCGTCGCCGTTCGCGCAGCACTCGCCGTATGCTTGCTCAGTCGTCGGCCGAAATCGATGGTGCTTCGATATCGATTTCGCCGGCGTCGAGTTCCGCCTCGACTTCGCGGGCGGCCTGCACCATATTCTCCATCTTGCCGTAGGCCACGTCACGGGGGAGGAGTTTCAGCCCGCAGTCGGGGCTGATCGTCAGCCGTTCAGGTGGGACGATCTCCAGCCCTTTCTTGATGTTCTCCTTGATTTCCTCCACCGACTCGGGTTCGCGGACGTGCACGTCGACCACGCCGAGGGCGAGATCCTTCGTGAATTCGTCTTCCTTGAACACGTCGAGTTGGTCGTAGTCGCCGTTGCAGAGTTCGAGGTCGTACTCATCGACCGGGTAGTCGAGCATCTCGGGGTAGATGCGTGAGTAGTCGCCGTAACAGACGTGGAGGCCGACGCGAACGTCCTCTGGGATGTTGTCGACGATGCGTTCGAGACACTTGCCGACGATAGCGTGGTCGTCCGGCGTCGTCGCGAGTGCTGGCTCGTCGATCTGGATGTACCGCGCGCCAGCTTCGACGAGACCCTCGATCTCCTCGTTGACCAGATCAGCCAGTTCCAGGGCGAGTTCTTCGGTGTCTTCGTAGACCTCGTCGAAGGACCATTTGGCGAGGGTGTACGGCCCGGTGATCGGAACTTTGACGGGCGTATCGGCAACGTCCGAGGTGAACTCGTATTCGCTGATGAGCCACTCCTCGTCGTACTCGACCTCTTCGACGACGCTCGGTTTGTCGAAGTAGTTGTGCCCCCAGACCTTGACCGGTCCGTTGAACTCGTAGCCATCGATGCGGTGGGCGAAGTACTCGACCATCTCGTTGCGCCGCATCTCGCCGTCGACGACGACATCCAGCCCACAGCGCTCGTGTTCGTTGGTGATCAGCCGGGACGCGTCGTCTTTCGCTTCCTCGAAGTCCTCTTCGTCGAACTCGTGGTCCTCGTCGTCGACGAGGTCGCGTGCGCGGTGAAGCCAGCGCGGCTTGGGGTACGAACCGACGACGGTCGTCAGCAGGAAGTGATCGTTTTCGTGATCTTCTGGTCGGAATTGCTCTCGTGTCATGCTTTCACCTCTGTCTTGTTGAGTGCGCCAAGCGCCTCCAGTTTCTCCTCGAAGCGGTTGACCGGCAGGTAGAACGTCTCTGTGTTGGTCGTCGCGTAGATTCGCTCGTAGTCGTTCTGCTGAGTCTGGTCGGTGAACCACTCGATGCGCTCCTCGATGGTTTCTGGCTCTTCGACCAGCGTGTTCTGGCCGTCGACGATACCCAGCGCCACGTCGTCAGGGGTGCCGTACTCCTGAGCGTTGTAGACGTTCTGCTCGTGGTCGGAGATCAGATCGAAGCCGAGCGCGTCGATATCGGCGTCCATCACGTGTGCGTAGACTTTCTCCTCCAGCGCGCCCCAGTACGGGTGAACGACGACCTCAGCGTCGGTCGCTGCTGCAACTGTATCGATAGCATCGCTGGCGCGTTCGTCTGCACCCTCACCGGGCGCGTTCTCGACCAGTGACGGTTCGAGCAAAAAGAGCGTCTCGACATCGGGCAGCAGATCGGCCTCGTCTGCGAGAAAGTCGGCGATGGCGGCCTGGAAGGCGGCATCGTCGCCGTAGTGTTCGTCCGTCGCGAGATCCGCGAGCGAGTACGGGCCGGGGAGAACGGCCTGAAGCCCCTCCTCGACCTGCTCGGCGGCCGCTTCGAGTTCGTTGGCCACGTCGCCGGTCGCCTCCAGATCACCAGTGACGACTGGATCGCGGTAGAAGTTGTTGTTATCGTAGTACCGGACGATACCCTGGGTGTCGACGGCGTCGTTGACCGCGAGCGGGTGAGCGAGCATATCGTCCCAGCGGCCCTGTCCCTCGACGATCCGATCCAGACTCGCCGCCTGCTGGGCGTCGATGAACTCGGTCCGAACGTCCTCGTAGGATTGCTCGATTTCCTCACTCTCGTCGCCGCTAATCAGGTCAGCCTTCTGGTTGCCCTTCTGGTTTTTGAGTTGTTCCTTCGCCCAGTCGGGCAGCGGATACAACCCCGGTGTCGTCGCAACAATCTCTGTCATTGAATCTGAGTAGGTCATGACGGGCTTTAATATTTTCTCTTTGGATATGCTCAATAGTAATCTCAGCATAACGAGCGGTCCAAGGGTGGCAGAGCCATCCAGTAGAAATCTGACCGCGATCAGTCCCGGACAAACCGCACGACGAGTAGCTTCTCGAAGGGATGTGATTCCTCAGAGACGATTTCGCTATCCAGTCCGCGCTCGCGACCGTACGCGCGAACTTCTTCGGGACCCGTCAGCGTCGAGATGAGCAGGTAGGCCGCTCCACCCTCGGCGAGCACGCGGCCGACGCCGTCGAGGAACGGATTGACCATCGCTCGGCCGTCTTCGCCGCCTGACAGCGCTCGCTCCATCCAGTCGTCCCACTCCTGTTCGGGCGGGGTCGGGAGATACGGCGGGTTGCAGACGACGACATCGAAGGCGTCGTCGCAAAACGGGGAGAACATATTGCCGCGAACGACCGGAACGTCCGCCTCGAAAGCCTGTTCGCAGGCCTCGGGATTGAGATCGACACCGACCGCATCGGCATCTGCTTCGTTGCGCAGGCGCGTGGCGATGTAGCCCGAGCCAGTGCCGACATCGAGCGCTCGCTGGTCCGGATCGACCGCCTCGACGACGGCATCGGCGAGGAGTTTCGAGTCCTCCGCAGGCTGATACACTGTCTCGATGTCGCGCTGCTCGGCAAGTTGCGGGATGTCAGGAGAGTCGTCGTCAGTCATGCGTCGGGTTCGCCGGGGACGCCAACCTCCCACGCCAGCGTCGCCAGTTGTGCGAACTCTGCAGGGGTGACGTTACCCGCACGACGGCTCATCAGTTCCTCCTCGGCCGCGTCGACGACGGCGTCGCCGTCGTTCAGCCCGGAAATGTGGACCGTGTTGCGGACGGCGTTGCGCATCGTCTTCCGACGCTGGGTGAACACGGCGCGGAGAAAGCGCATGAAGAATTCGTCGTCGGGCACGTCGTACTCCGGTTCGCGGGGGGTCGTCCTGACGACAGCACTGTCGACTGCGGGCTGTGGGTCGAACGCCTCTGGCGGGATGTGTTCGACAACTTCGACATCTGCGTAGTGGCCGGCAGTCACGGACAGCCGGCCGTACTCGTCGGTCCCCGGGTCGGCAGCCATCCGCTCGGCGAACTCCGCCTGGAAGGTGAGTACCATCGGCTTGTCCACAGGAAGGAGTCGGAAGACGATTTCGCTGGAAATACCGTAGGGGAGATTCGACACCGATGCCGAGAAGTCAGGCAGATCCACCTCCAGTGCGTCGCCCTCGATCACGGTCAGTTGGCCATCTTCACGGGCCTCGGCGAACTCGGAGTTGAGAAACTCTGCAAGCTTCTGGTCGCGCTCGACGACGGTCACGTGATCGGCGACGGCGAGCAGGCGGTCGGTCAGCGCGCCCGTCCCACCGCCGATTTCGAGGACGTGACTGGTATCCATCTCTGCCTCTGTGGCGTACTCGGGGAGTCGATCGAGTACGCGGTCGTCGACCAGGAAGTGCTGGTCACGGTTGGGATCGCCAGCGACGCCAGCACGCGCTCGAAGGGCGTCCGGATCGCGAAACTGGCCGGTCATCACTGCTCCTCGCGGCGGGCGAAGATCCGGTATTTCAGGTCGTCTTCCCGCAGTTCCTCCATGATGCGGTCGACCAGTACCTGTTCGGGGTCGTGGAGACCACCGATGCGTTCTTCGAGTTCCTCGAAGCTCTCGAAGGGCTTGCGTTTGCGCTCGTCGAGGATGTTGTTACGGAGTTTCTTGCCGATCCCCGGCAGGAGGTTGAGTTGGTGCAATCGCAGGGTAATCGGCTGGGCGTCGTTGTAGAAGTCGACGAATCGCTGCTCCTGTTCTTCGACGAGATCTTCGATGACGTATTCGAGTTCCGATTGGGCTCCCCCCGGAAGGTCCTCGTACTCGATGGCGCTGTACCGGGTCACGAAGTCTGCGGTCGCCGGATCGATCCGATCACCGATGGTGACGTTCGCGTCGCTTTCGGCGATGAGTTCGTAGAGCTCGAACTCCTCGGAATCGAGCACGTACGCCAGCGGCTCTTTCTCGTATTGCGGGCGATCGTCCTCGGTCCGGCCGTGCGGGAGAAAATCCAGCACGATACCCGTCGGCGCCCCAGCGTCGTCGTCGCGTTCGTCGTCGCTCATGTCGATTACCTACGGCGACCGATCACTTAAACGTGGGCAAGGCGCGAGGACGAGCGTAGCGAGTCCTCGAGACAGCGAACGGCGAAGCCGTGAGCAGCGGGGCCGAACGCCGTGTGTCCTCGGCGAGAGGTGTCCGTAGTTAGCAGCACTGGGTCAGACGGCGAAGGTTCGCCTGTTTTGTATCCAGTCTAGCCACACAGTAAGTAAACCAACACTTTTTTATTTAGTGGTGAAATCGGTTGTCAATATGTCCCCGCGGACACCCATCGTCGACCCCTACGGGTATTTTCGTCGAGAGCAGCGGCCTTCTCTCAGGATTGCCGCCGGAATCGTCACGCTCGAAGCCGTACTCACGACCGTATTGGTGTGGTGGTTCGTCACGCGCGTCTTCGCACAGATCGACCTCTCTGCTGCCGAACGGGAGGTAGTCGCGTCGGAACTCAACGGGATGTTTCTCGTTTTATTCGGCTCGGTCTTTCTCGGTTGGGTGCTGGTCGGCGCGATATTTCACGCGTTCATGTGGTTCGCAGGCGCGGAGCGTGGCTTCGAGGCCACGCTCGCGGTCGTCGGCGAGGCAAGTCTGGTCAGTATCGTTATGACGCCCCTCGTTCTGGCCGGTTTCGTCGGTGTGATCGGACAGGTCCCTTCTGATCCGAACGCCGCATTCGAGTTTATCCAGCAGACCGCCAATCAACGGACAGGCATCCTGTTAGTTGTCGGATTCATCAGGACCCTCTGGATCGGGGTCGTACAGGCGATTGGGCTGTCCGAAGTTCACGACATCACACTCGGTAAAACACTCCTCGTGGCGGTTGGGCTGGGACTGCTTTCCTTTTTGTTAGGGTAGCTCGGGGGAGGACCACTCGTGAGCGCTGGACAGTGACTCTCCCGGTCGTGGGCCACCCTCGCATGCGAATGTCCCATCGAAAGCGCTTTTAGGCATGCTGGGCCAGTTGTGTGTACAGCCTGTGCGGGGTTGATGACGCTTCCAGCTCGAATAGGACTTGCCGCCACGGCGGCGGAACGTGGGTCGAACCCACAGGAGCGGGGAAGTGTGAGCCCACGCACGGGAGGTGAACAAATCATGCCAGTATATGCTGACTTTGACGTCCCTGCGGATCTCGAGGACGACGCGCTCGAAGCCCTCGAGGTAGCACGGGATACAGGAACGGTAAAGAAAGGTACAAACGAGACGACCAAAACCGTCGAGCGCGGCAACGCCGAGCTCATCTACATCGCTGAGGACGTTCAGCCCGAGGAGATCGTTATGCATCTCCCGGAGATCGCCGACGAGAAAGACGTGCCCTACGTCTTCATCGGTGCACAGGACGATCTCGGACGCGCCGCCGGCCTCGAAGTCGGCAGCGCCGCCGCGGCCATCACCGACGCAGGCGATGCCTCCGCAGACGTCGAGGACATCGTCGACAAAGTCGAGGAACTCCGCTGAGGTGACCGGATATGAGCGCAGAGGAATCTGAAGACAGCGGCGGATCGACGTCGGCAGAAGTGATCGAGCTCGTGGGCCGGACCGGGATGCACGGCGAGGCCATGCAGGTCAAGTGCCGCATCGGCGAGGGCTCGAACAAGGGTCGAATCATCACCCGCAACGTGCTCGGTCCCGTCCGAGAGGGCGACGTGCTCCAGTTGCGCGAAACAGCCCGCGAAGCCGACCAGATTGGAGGCCAATAATGGTCCAGCAACGAACCTGTGACTACACCGGCGATGACATCGAACCCGGAACCGGGAAGATGTTCGTCAAGAAAGACGGCACCATCCTCTGGTTCAAAGACTCCAAAGCCCAGAAAAACTACATGATGGGCCGCGAGTCCCGGGATCTCGAATGGATCGGCTACGAAGAAGAAGAGGCTGAACTCGAAGAAGAAGCCGAATCCGAGGCTGAAGCAGAAGCCGACGAAGCGGAAGCCGAGGAAGACGAAGCGGCCGAGGAAGCGGAAGCAGAATCCGAGGCAGAAGAGGAGGCCGACGAGGCCGAATCCGACGCTGACGAGGATGCTGACGCTGACGCCGACTCCGACGAGGAAGCGGAGGAGGAAGCTGAAGCATGAGCGAGGCCGAACGAACCTTCGTGATGGTCAAGCCCGACGGTGTCCAGCGCGGACTCATCGGCGAGATCATCTCGCGGTTCGAGCAGCGCGGACTGAAACTCGTCGGCGCGAAGTTCATGCAGATCGATCAGGACCTCGCAGAAGACCACTACGGCGAACACGAAGACAAACCCTTCTTCGACGACCTCGTCGGGTTCATCACCTCTGATCCGGTGATGGCGATGGTCTGGGAAGGACAGGACGCGACGCGACAGGTCCGGAGCATGGTCGGCGAAACCGACCCTGCCGAGTCCCCGCCCGGTTCGATCCGCGGCGACCTCGGACTCGACCTCGGCCGGAACGTGATCCACGCCTCGGACCACGAAGACCCCGGCTCGAACGAACGCGAAATCGACCTCTTCTTCGACGAAGAGGAACTCGTCGGCTGGGAGAAAGTCGACGAAACCTGGCTGTACGAGTAGGCCAGATTCGCGGTTTCTCTCGCCGTCGCTGTTCTGGAGCGACAGCACTGTCGGCCGCTGGGAGGGTCCCGGCCGCTTTTTACCTACCCAATTCGTATCACGAGTATGGGACTGGATCTGAACGCGGAGCAACTCGACCGCTACTCCCGGCATATCATCATGGACGATGTCGGGCCGGAGGGACAGGCGGCGCTTTTGGACAGTTCGGTGCTGGTCGTCGGCGCGGGCGGACTGGGCGCGCCGGTGTTGCAGTATCTCGCTGCTGCCGGCGTCGGCCACCTCGGTATCGCCGACGACGACGTGGTCGAACTGAGCAACCTCCAGCGGCAGGTCATCCACGGCAACGACGACGTGGACCGGCCGAAAGTCGACAGTGCCGAGGAGTTCATCCATACGCTCAATCCCGATATCGAGGTGGATACGTACGAGACACGAGTCACACAGGAGAACGTCGAGTCGCTGATCGAGGGCTACGATGTGGTCGTCGACGCCTCAGACAATTTCCCGACTCGGTTCTTGCTCAATGACGCCTGCATGCTCGCCGACAAACCGCTCAGTCACGGCGCAGTCTACAAGTTCGAGGGCCAGGCGACGACGCTGACCGGCGGCCCCTGCTATCGGTGTCTGTTTCCCGAAGCGCCGCCGGAAGGAACGATCCCCAACTGCGCGGAGGCGGGCGTCCTCGGCGTTCTTCCGGGCACGATCGGCGCGATTCAGGCGACAGAAGTCATCAAAGTCATTCTCGACGAAGGTGAGACGCTGGAAGGACGGCTGCTAGCGTATGATGCCGGCGGCATGACCTTCGATTTCGTCCCGATTGCGCCTAACCCCGAGTGTCCGGTCTGTAGCGACAAGCCACAGATCACTTCCGTCACGGAGGGCGAATACGCCGGCGCCTGTACGCTGAGCGACTGACTCACTCGATCCGGGCGAGCCACGCCTGCGGGTCGTCGAACTCCGCATCGGTCGGAAGCATTTCGGGTGATTCCCAGACCCGACCCGCGGTTTCGATGTCGCTGGCCTGCACCACGTCGTCGAAGAACTTCTTGCCGCGTTCGTACTGGCGTCGTTTGACACTCAGCCCGAGCAGTCTCCGGATCAACTGTTCGACGGGACTTCGACCCTGTCTGCGCTGGTCGAGTTTTCGGCGCAGATCCTCGTACTCGTCGTCGAAGGCCTCGTCCATGATGAGTTCCGCGTAGCCCTCGACGGCGGTCATCGTCGTGTCGAGTTCCCCGAGGTTCTCGCGGTCGATCGAACCGGAGGTGAGGTTCTCGACGGCTTCCATCATCGTCGATTCGAGGTGTTCGGGGAGCCACGGCGCGGCCCCGAACTCGGCGGCGTGGGTCACTTCGTGGAAGGCGATCCAGCGACGGAAGCGGTCGTACTCCGCATCGAGCATGTCGGCGACTCGCTGGATGTTCGGGCGGACGAAATACAGTGCGTGGGCCTCGCCGTCGGCGAGCAAGAGAGGATCGTACTGTCCGAGGACGTGATTCGAGAGAAAGGAGAGTGCAAACGCCATCGAACCCGTATTGATGACACGGGCGAAGCCCGGCATGACTTCGGCCTGCTGTTCGATTGGGTCCATCACACGCTCGAAGGTGCCGACGTTGGCGTCGAGCCAGTGGTGGCGGTTCATCACTTCGACCCGCTCGGGCAGGTCGAATTCGAGAGCCGTGACTTCGCGGACGCGGTCACGCGCGTCGGCCACGTCGTCGGCGTAGCCCTGTCGCTCGGCGTCGCTCATCTCCAGATCCCCCGGGTCTGTCGAGGCGCGAGCGGCGTCTGTCACGGCCGCCCAGTCGACCGGTCCATCACCAGACGCACCGGTGACGGCCCGGACACTGCGATAGATGCTCATACCCGTGACGAACGGAGTGAGGAATATAGGCCTTTATGCTATTCAGCCGTGATAGTGGGCGATTCCTCGTCGGTTTCGACCGCCACCTCGGGCTGTTCGTCCTCTCCAGTGAGATATTTCACCACAGCGGTGCCAATGACGAGCAACACGAGCACACCGAGTAACGCCAGCCCCTTTCCGGATCCCCCCTCGTCGTCCTCAGCCGCCGCTTCCTGTTCGTCGTCTCGCTGTGTGTCCTCGTCGTCCGCTGCGCTACTGATACCACTGAATGGGAGCGTCGTAGAGAACGATCCGTCTTCGACGTGGAGTTCGACGAGTGTGATGTCAACCATATTGTTTCTTTCGCCCACCTCACATTTACCCGTTGTGACTTCAGCAATCGTTTAGGAAACGGGGCCGACAAGTGACCGTATGGAGCCAGCACACCGAGAGTTTCTCGACGCACTCCTCGAAACAGCTAGTCCCTCGGGGTTCGAGTCAGCGACCCAGCAGGTCTGGATCGACTACGTGAGCGAGTACGCCGACGAGGTACGGACCGACGACTATGGTAACGCGGTTGCGGTCCTGGAAGGCGACGAACCAGCCGTTGCGCTGGCCGGCCACGGCGACGAAATCGGATTCATGATCCGCGATATCACCGACAGCGGCTACATCCAGATGACGCCCATTGGCGGCTCTGACAAGACCGTCTCACGAGGCCAGCACGTCCAGATCCACACAGACGACGGGACCGTCTCTGGCGTGATTGGTCAGACCGCGATCCATCTCCGTGATCGGGACGGTGACGAGACAGCAGAGATCAGCGAACAGCACGTCGATATCGGGGCCGAAGACGGCGACGCGGCCGAAAATCTCGTCGAACGCGGCGACCCGATCACCTTCGAGCAGACCGTCTCCGAACTGGAAAACGACCGGATCGCCGCCCGCGGACTAGACAACCGCGTCGGGATCTGGGCCGCCGCGGAGGGCTTTCGCCGGGCCGCCGAAGCAGATCCCGCGGCGACCGTCTACGCCGTGAGCACCGTCCAGGAGGAACTCGGTCTGCGCGGTGCGCAGATGGTCGGCTTCGATCTCGATCCGGACGCCGTAATCGCAACCGATGTGACCCACGCGACCGACGATCCGGGGACGCCGGGCAAAGAGTCAAGCGGCGTCGAACTCGGCGGCGGTCCCTCGGTCGCACGCGGGAGCGCGAATCATCCGAATGTCGTCGACGCCGTCAGAGACGTGGCCGAGACCGAAGGGATCGATATCCAACTCGAAGCGACCGGAAGCCGAACCGGAACCGACGCCGACGCCTTCTATACAGCCCGCGGCGGCACACCCTCGCTGAACGTCGGGATCCCGAACCGGTACATGCACACGCCCGCGGAGACGCTGGATCTCGACGATCTCGATGCGACCGCCGAACTGCTCGGACAGTTCGCCGCCAGCGCCGACGCATACGAATTCAGCGTCGATTTCTGAGCACACTGCGGGTCGGTACCGGACAGATCGATACCTACGTCGGAAAGAGACCGAGTTTCGCCGTCGGTATTGACAGAGCCAATCCGACAACAGTTTTAGGCCGGATGCCGTTGCTAACGGCAATGGGATCGTGTATCATCTGCGGTTCATCTGTCGATGGACGAGTCTGTGAGCTTCACGAAGAGGATGTGGTCTTCGAGTTCCGAGGAACACAGCCGGACGAACTGACGCCGAATCGGTACTACCGTGGGACGGTCGACGGTTACGCCGAGTTCGGTATCTTCGTCGACATCGGTGACAGCGTCACCGGCCTCTTGCACAAGAGCGAACTCGACCAGCGACTCGACAGCATGGACCTCGAGCCGGGCGAGACGATTTTCGTCCAGGTACAGAACGTTCGAGACAACGGCAACGTCGACCTCGGTTGGTCGATCCGCCAGGAGAAATCCCGGTTCCGGGGCGCACTCATCGACGACCCGGACGCCGAACAGGAACTACTCGACGAAGAAGAAGACGAAGCGGAGGAGCAAGCCGAGGAGACCGAAGACATCGGCGAACCCGAGCCGGTCGAATCGACGACAGAAGAAGCCGAACCGGAAGAGACCGATGAGTCCACTGAAGCCGAGGAATCGGTCGACGAGTCCGAACCAGAGACCGAAGAGACCGAAGATTCGGCACCAGAGTTCGAGCAGGCGACGGTCGACCAGCTCGACGATCTGGTCGGCAATCGCGTCCGACTCGAAGGCGAAATCGAGACCGCGCGCCAGACGAGCGGTCCGACAGTCTTCGAGCTTCGCGACGAGACGGGCACCGTCGAGTGTGCGGCCTTCGAGGAAGCCGGCGTCCGGGCCTACCCCGAAGTCGACGAAGGCGACATCGTCCGCATCGAGGGCGAAGTCGAGCGCCGACGCGGCGACCTGCAGGTCGAGACCGAAGCGCTGGTCATCCTCACCGACGACGAGCGCGACGCAGTCACCGAGCGGATGGAAGAAGCGGTCGTCCAGCGCGCTCGCCCCGCCGAGTTCGAGGCGCTGACCGAAGACCCCGCCGTCGAGGCAGTTGCAGAGCCGATTCGCGACGCCGCGACCGCGATCCGACGCGCCATCATCGAGGGGCGACCGATCGTCGTCCGACACGCCGGTAACGCCGACGGCTACGCGGCCAGTTCCGCCATCGAGCGGGCGACGCTGCCGCTGATCCGCGACGAGCACGGCGCCGGCGAGGCGGAGTATCACTACTTCGACCGTCGGCCGCTGGAGGGGTCGGTCTACGACATGAACGACGCGACCAAGGACATCACGACGATGCTCCAGAATCGCGACCGGCACGGCGAGACGCTGCCGCTCTTTGTCTTCGTCGGGGCAGGCGGTTCCGCCGAGTCCATCGACGGCTTCGATCTGCTCGACACCTACGACGCCCGCCGGGTCGTCGTCGACGAGCGAACCATCGAGGAGGGCGTCGCCGAGGCTGTCGACATTCTCGTCAGCCCGACACTCGAAGGCGACTACGAGACCAGCGCGACGGTGCTGGGCGCGACCGTCGGCGCACACGTCAACCCCGACGTGCGCGAGGAGTTGGGTCACCTGCCCGCGGTGAGTTTCTGGGAGGACACGCCCGACCAGTACACGGCACTGGCTGCCGAGACGGGCTACGACGCCGACGACACCCGGAAACTTCGGGAGGCAGTCGCACTGGAGGCGTTCTACCAGTCCTACGAGGACAAGCGCGAACTGATCTCAGACCTTTTGTTCGCCGACGAGGCGGAGGATCCGGTCGGCCTCGCCGAACACATCAGCGAGCAGTTCCGCGAGCGCATCGAGACAGAAATCGAGACGGCCGAAGCCAATCTGGAGGAGCGAACCGTCGACGACGAGACGATCCTCGTCCTCGATACGGAGTCGTACACCCACCAGTACGAGTTCCCGCCAGAACCGCTCCTTCTGGACGAACTGTTCCGTCGCCACCGCGACGAAGCGGGCGCACTGATCGGTGTCGGCACTGACGAGGCGTACATTCGCTCGCAGACGGGCGTCGACGTGCGCGCAGTGGCCGAGCGCGCGGGCGACGAGGCACCCGGGGCGGCAGTGGACGTGCGCGGTGCACGCGACGGCCGCATCGAGTTCCTCTCCGGCGAGCGCGACGCTGCCCGCGAGGCACTGATCGACGCACTGGCTGACGAACTCGCTGCGCTGCAGACGGCCTGATCGCGACGACCTGATTTTTCCCGGCTCTTCACGCGGAGAGAGAAACATTATACTCGTTCGGTTCGGCCGACTGTGTATGGAAGTCGAACTGCTCGAAGCGACCGAGGATCCGGAGCGACTGATCTGTCAGGCGGCCCGCAACGACTACATGGAGGAGTTCGTCGGCGAGACTGCCTTCGAGGACGTGATGGCCGACATCGAAGGCGACTCCTTAGAAGACCGTCAGGAGACGCTCATCCATCACCTGCTCGAACACGGCCACTTCGGCCCGCTTGAACACCCCCACGCAACCGTTGCTGTGAAGGGAATCAGCCGATCCTGCATGGCACAGATCACGCGTCACCGCCACGTCTCCTTCGACATCCAGTCGATGCGGTACGTCTCCTTCGACGAAGTCGACCCCGCCGACGTGCGAGAGGGCGAGATGGTCGTCGTCCCGCCGTCTGTGGAGGACCCCGACTGGGTCGGCCGGAATCAGAAGACGGCCGACGTGGACGAAGAGACGGCCGCCGAGCGCGAAGAGCTATTCCGGGACACGATAGAGACCGCCTTCGAGTCCTATCAGGAACTGCTCGATCTCGGACTCCCGCCCGAAGATGCACGGTACGTGCTCCCCATCGGGACGAAGGTCAATATGGTGATGTCGATGAACGCTCGAATGTTGATGCACGTGGCCGATATGCGGGCAGCAGCGGACGCTCAATGGGAGATTCGAGAGATGACCGAGCAAGTGCTGGATCTCGCCGCCGAGTGGTGCCCGATCACTTTCGGGTACTACGAGGAGAACATGAAAAACCGGAAGAACCGACTCGCCCCCTAACTGTTAGTCGTCGGCGGGCGTGAAACCGCGGGATTGGCTTCTCGTGGCAGTTGGCTCACGTGTCGATTCCGGCCGGTCGCTAAAGGTGTCCGCGGCCTGTTCCATCGTCTCTGAGAAGGCGGTGAAGCCGTCGGCGGCCTGTTCGATCGATGCAGAGAGGTCGGCCATGAGTTCGCTCACTTCTGTCATCGACTCGCTGACGTCGTTCGCAGTCGCAGCCAGATCGGCTTGTTGTTGCATACGAATATGGATGCACCGGTGTGTATTCGATCATACACCTAACGTGGTTGGGCTGCGTCGACACCGAGGATCCTAACAGCGTTGGGTTCGAGGCGGCCCGGACAGATCGGGAAAGCCGGTGTTTTAATCCGTCGCCGAACATATCGGGAGCCATGGCACGTCGGGACGACTCGCGCCGGATTCCGGGGAGTGAATCGACAGCGGGGAATCCAGCAACGGGTGCGGGCCCCGACAAGGACGAACGGGCCGAATACGATTACACCGGCGGTGAGACCGAACGGCCGGCACCGGCCGCAGAACTAGACGAACAGATCGACGGCAGCGTTCGGTTCGACGATCTGTCCCGACAGCTGTACGCGACGGATGCGAGCGCCTACGAGGTGACACCCATCGGCGTCGTCTATCCGACTTCGACGGCGGACGTGAAAGCGGTCGTCGAGTACTGTCACGCGCGTGAGATGGGGGTACTGCCGCGGGGCGGCGGAACGAGTCTCGCCGGTCAGTCCGTCAACGAGGCCGTCGTCCTCGATTTCACACAGCAGATGAACGAGGTTCGGGCAATCGACACCGAGGCCCGACGGGTACGCGCACAACCGGGCGTCTTGCTCGGTGATCTCGACGCCGCGCTCGAACCTGAAGGGCTGAAATTCGCGCCGGATCCGGCGTGGGGTGACAAGAGCGCACTCGGGGGTGCAATCGGAAACAATTCGACCGGGTCGCACTCGCTGCAGTACGGCAAGACCGACGCCTACATCGAAGAGTGTGAGGTCGTCCTCGCTGATGGCACCGTCACGGAGTTCGGGACCGTCTCGACGGAGGACCTCGAAGCGGGTGCTGCGGGCGAATTGGACATCTCCGAGGCAGAACGACGGATCTACAGTTCGGTCTGCTCGCTGCTCGACGAGCGCGAACTGATCGAGCAACGCTATCCGGAACTCAAGCGAAACGTCTCGGGATACAATCTCGACAGGTTGCTCTCGGAGGCCGAAGACGGATCGGTCAATCTGGCTCGCCTGCTCGCCGGCAGCGAAGGGACGCTCGCAATCGTCACGGAGGCGACAGTCTCGCTGGAACCGATTCCGGCGGAGAAAGCCATGGCGCTGCTGCGATACGACACCGTCGCCGACGCGATGGCAGACGTTGCACCCATCGTCGAACACGACCCCGCCGCGGTCGAAGTGTTGGACGACGTACTGCTCGATCTGGCCCGCGAGACCGAGGAGTTCGGCGCGCTCGTCGACGAGATGGTTCCCGAAGGGACCGAAGCGGTCCTGCTGGTCGAGTTTTACGCCGACTCGACCGAAGAGGGCCGAGAGAAGGTCGAGGATCTGCTCGCGGATCGGATGCGCGATGGGTCGAGAGAAGAACAGCCGCCAGTCCTCGCCACGTCCGCGAGCGAAGCCTACGAAGAGGCCGAGCGGGCGCGCTTCTGGAAACTTCGCAAGAGCGGCCTCCCGATATTGCTCTCACGAACCAGCGACACCAAACACGCCAGTTTCATCGAAGACGTTGCCGTCCCGCCCGAGACGTTGCCGGAGTTCGTGGCGGACTTTCGGGAGGTGCTGGACGACCACGGCACGTTCGCGAGTTTCTACGGCCACGCCGGACCGGGCTGTCTGCACGTCCGGCCGCTGATCGATATGAAATCGGAGTCCGGAATCGAGCAGATGACGGGTATCTCGGAGGACGTGACCGACCTGGCAGTCGAGTACGGGGGCAGCGTCTCCGGCGAACACGGCGACGGCCGCGCGCGGACCAGATTCAATCGAAAACTCTACGGAGAAGAGGTCTGGAAACTGTTCCGCGAACTGAAGACGGCCTTCGATCCGGACTGGATCCTCAACCCCGGACAGGTCTGTGGCTACGGGGCCGACGAATCGCTGCCCGAAGATACGCCCGGACGGGCTGTCGCCGTCTCGATGACCGAGAATCTCCGTTTTTCTCCGGAGTACGAGGCCGAGATCAGCTTCGAGCCGACGATGAACTGGGACAACGACAACGGGGTGCAAGGGATGGTCGAACTCTGCCACGGCTGCGGTGGTTGTCGCGGTCCGCAGGAGACGACAGGTGGCGTGATGTGTCCGACCTACCGCGCGAGTGAGGAAGAGTCGACGAGTACCCGCGGCCGGGCGAACGCACTCCGACAGGCGATCAGCGGCGACCTCTCTATCGAGGAGACTGACGAGGAGTTCATGACCGAGGTGATGGATCTCTGTATCGGCTGCAAGGGCTGTGCGCGGAACTGCCCGAGCGAGGTCGACATGGCCAAACTCAAAGCCGAACTCCAGCACCAACAACACGAGGAGTCCGGCGCGAATCTCCGCGACCGACTGTTCGCGAACGTCGACCGGATCAGCGCCATCGGAAGCACACTCGCACCGCTGCCTTCGCTGCTGCAACGGGTCCCCGGCAGCGGACTCGTCACCGAGAAACTGTTCGGTATCGCCCGAGAGCGTGAACTGCCGTCGTTCTGCCGGGAGACACTGGTCGACTGGGCAGACGACCGCGAACCACAGATCGGACGCGACGAAGGAACCCAAAAGGTGTTGCTCTTTCCCGATACGTACACGAACTACAGCCACCCCGAGGTCGGGAAAGCAGCGGTGCAGTTACTCGAATCTGCCGGAGTACACGTTCGCGTCGCCGAGGGGGTCACAGCCAGCGGTCGCGCGGCCCACTCGAAGGGGTTTCTCGATACCGCACGCGAGCGCGCCACAGCCAACGTCGAGACGCTGGCCCCGAAAGCCGCGACCGGGTGGGATATTGTCGTCCCGGAACCGTCCGATGCGGTGATGCTACAGTCCGACTATCTCGATCTCCTGGCAGGCGACGATGTCGAACGGGTCGCAGCGAACACGTATGGATTCTGTGAGTATCTGGATCGCTTTGGTATCGACGAGCGAGTCGATTTCGAGCCAGCCTCGACAGACGTGGTCTATCACGGTCACTGTCACCAGAAGGCGAGCAACCGCGACCACCACGCGGTGAACGTTCTTCGACGGGCCGGCTATGCGGTCGACGCGCTCGATTCTGGCTGCTGTGGCATGGCCGGCAGTTTCGGATACGAAGCCGAACACTACTCGATGAGCCAGTCGATTGCCGATATTCTCGACGAACAGATCGAACAGAGTTCGGGGGAATTACTCGTCACCCCGGGTGCCTCCTGCCGGAGTCAACTCGGTGACCGCCGGACAGTGACCGATCCATTCGATCGACCGGGCGACCTTCCGCCACACCCGATCGAAGTCCTTGCCGGTAGTTGCCCTGACTGTTCCTGAAAGTAGATATATAAATAGCGTTGTCAGGCGTAGTGTTTTTACCCTGCCTACTGGTGTTCTACAATAGATGCATCGTCGGGTACTCGTCGGCATCGCCGTTGCCATCGCGTTGCTGGGAGGGGTGGGTATCGCAGTGCTCGACTCGCCGACGCAGTCGGGGCTCCCGTCCGACCAGCAATCCACGCAACAGCCGCTCGAACTGGCACAGATCGAGCAGGCCAACGAGACACAGTTCCGGATCACTGTCTTGGAAAACGGCGATGCGCGGTGGACGGTCGAGTATCGCCAGCGGATCACTGACGAACAGGAGATAGAGGATTTCAGACAGTACGCCGAGCGGTTCAACACCGAAGAAACCGAGACGTTCAGCAACTTCCAACAGCGCGCCGACCGACTCACCCAAGACGGGACTGAGGTCACGGATCGTGAGATGAACGCGACGGATTTCCAGCGGGAGGCCCGCTACAGCGAGATCAGCCGTGATGGGATCGTCGAGATGTCCTTCCGGTGGGTCGGCTTCGCCCAACAAAACGGCGAACAGGTCATCGTTTCTGATGTCTTCGACGGCGGTTTCGTCATTCTCGAAGACCAGCGACTACGGATCGAACGCGGGGAGAACGTCTCCTTCGATAGCGTGTCTCCGAGTCCCGATGAAGTCGATCTCGGCGACGAATCCGACCCCGGTGAATGGGTCGAGTGGAACGGCTACCGCGAGTTCAGTCCGGGGGAAATCGACGTTCGGCTCTCTCCGCCAGACGTGACACCGACAGATCCCACCAACGGAACAGGGTCGGACGATGGGACCGACACGGGCAGTGAGGATCCCGAGATTGGAGGCGGTGGCTCGGGAATGATGGTTCCGCTCATGCTCGGACTTCTAGTGTTGCTCGGAGTTGGTGGGTCTGCCATCTGGTATACGATGGCCCGGACTGATCAGGACGCAAGCAGTGGGTCAGCCGAGCCCTCTCCACAGGTTGACGAACAGGCCGAGACCGGTGGTGCCCTCGAAACCGAGCAGTTGCTGTCCGACGAGGACCGGGTGCTGAAACTCCTCGAAGACAACGGCGGCCGAATGCGACAGGTGACTATCGTCGAAGAGACTGAGTGGTCGAAATCGAAGGTGAGTATGCTGCTCTCGGATATGGAAGACGAAGGCGAGATCAGCAAACTGCGGGTGGGCCGAGAGAACATCATCAGCCTCGCTGGCGAAGAGCCCGAAGCCGCCGGATCGCCGTTCGAGGACGAGAACCGGTAGCCGCTGTTTCCTGACAACACCGGCGGACAATCGGGGGAAAACGCAATGGTTAAAACGATACTCCCAGTACATGAGGATGTCGCGCTCCGGTGGTGTAGTCCGGCCAATCATATTGCCCTCTCACGGCAATGACCAGGGTTCGAATCCCTGCCGGAGCATTCTTTTGAACGACCAGAGCGAGTGAAAAAGGAAGCGCACGACAGAGATTTAAATCACGCAAACGCGAGTGTAGCGAGCGTTTGCCATCTGGTTCAAATCCCTGCCGGAGCATCAAATTCTACTGTGGTCTTGCGATTCGTAGCCAACTCAATGTCGATCTTTCAGCAAATCGGTAGGCCCACGACCCAGACGAATACGATCTGTCGACGCTGGGCCGGGCCGGGCGGGGACAAGCTCCCGCAACCGATACAGGAGGGGTTCGAGGAAGCCTTTGACGTTCCCCCTCTCGGAGGGCTACGGCCTGACCGAGACGACGGGGCCACCCCATACGATCAGGTGGTCGTCGCTGGGTAATCGGCCCGGCAGCGTCGGCCAGCCGGTCGGTCACACGAGATCGAAGATCGTCGACTGGGACGGCAACGAAGTCGGCCCCGGCGAGGAAGGCGAGATCCTCATTCAGGGGCCGCAAGTGATGAAGAGGTACTACGACAACCCCGAGATCCACGAGGCCGCGATCTTCGGCGTCACCGACGAACGCCGCGGGGAGACCGTCGTCGCCGCTATCACACCCGCGGAGGGAGCTGAGATCACCGACGAACGCGGGCTCGAATCGTGAACAACTTACACACGGAGGTTGGAGTCGTCGACTACTGCCAGCATGTCTGAAGAAACCAGCTACTCGACGGGGAAGATCCGGACCATCGCGCTCGCGGTCATCGCGGGGGTCTTCTTCGGCGGCGTCGCGACCGGCGTCGCGTTTCCGACACTGCCGTTGCTTGACGAGAAACTCGTCATCTCGGCGGTCATGCTGAGCGTGATCCTCTCGGCGAACCGGATCGGGCGGCTGTTTATGAACACGCCGGCCGGGACGATTATCGACCAGTACGGCGCACGGACGCCGATGATACTCGGCCTGTTCACACAGGCGCTCGCGCCGTTCGGTTACATCGTCGGCCTCTACACGCCGCCGACTCACCTCGGAACGGTGCCGCTGCTGGGAGACGTGTCGCTGCCGGGGCTGGTCTTCGTGCTGGCTCGACTGTTCTGGGGGGTCGGCAGCGCCTTCGTCTTCATCGGCGCGTTCGCGACGATCACCTACGTCACGACGGCGAACAACCGCGGCCGCTGGGTCGGCTACATGCGCGGCGGGCAGTCGCTCGGCTTCCCGACCGGACTCGTCCTCGGCGGCGTCCTGACCGATCTGGCCAGCATGCAGACCGCCTTTCTCGTGGCGGGCGTCCTCGCGCTGGTCGCCGGCATCGTCGCGACGCTCGTTCTGCCCGATGTCCACGGCGGCGCGGGCGAGGGGCGAGCCGTCAAGCTCCGGGAAGTTCCCGCCTTGCTCGCGGCCAATCCGACCGTCGTCCTGATCGGCTACGGCAACTTCGCCGTCCGCTTTCTCTGGGGCGGGATCATCCTCTCGACGCTGGCCCGCTACGCCAGCGACTACGGCTTCGAGCTGTCGGCGCTGGGCGCGGCCGGTATCAGCGGGATCGTGATGGGACTGGGCGTTATCACCTCGGGGTCGATGACGATTGTGACCGGTTGGGTCTCGGACATGGTCAGCGATCGGACGCTACTGACGGTGCCGGCCTTTCTCGCGATGGGCGCGGGCTTTCTGGTGATCGCCTACGTGCCCACCATCGAGGCGCTGCTCGGGGCGATCGTCCTCGTCGGTGCGGGGATGGGATCGGCCGCGCCCGTGCTGCTCGCGATCATGGGCGATCTCACGCCCGGCGACGAACTCGGGCGGATGGGCGGCGTCTATCAGGTGATGGGCGATATCGGACTCAGTCTCGGCCCGCTCGTCGCCATCCCCGCGGTGGATCTCTGGTTTGGCTATCAGTTGACCTACGTCCTCTGTGCGGCGCTCGTTTTCAGTTGCCTGACGATCGTCTCGCTGCCGCTGCTGCGCAACCCCGAGGTCTCGCGGGCGGGCGTGGAAGCCGACTGAGGCCGCCAGGTGGTCGAACCCGGGCCCTAATTCACCCTCTACCCGCGTGCGCGAAGCTTTCATGTTCGGCCAAGTCTATTGCTACATAGTATCATGGTGGGTTCACGCATACAGGGAGCGCGCGTCCGGGTGCGGCCGTGGCTGCCGGCGGTCGCGGTGACGCTCGCTGCGGGACTGGCCGCCGTCGCGGGGTCGTACCTAGCTGTCGGTCGACGGCCGGCGTTCGTCGTGACGACGTTCGATCGACTCGTCCTCGCGCTCAGTCCCGACGCACTCATCGCTTTCGCGATCACCCAACTCGGGACCCTCGGCCATCAACTGGCGTTTCTGACGGCTATCGGGGTGGCATGTGTAACCTTCGGGCTGGTCGCCCTGCCAGGCGTGGCTGTTCTGCTGGGGAATGGTCCGGACCTCGGCGCGCTAGACCGCGGGCGCGGCAGGACCGTCATCGGCGTTCTCCTCGGGCAGGCGCTGCCGTCGGCGCTCGCGTTCGGACTGACGCGGTCCTGGCCGTCGGCGCTCGGTGCCGCAGCCGGAGTGGGGATCGTCCTGCTCGTAACCGCCGCGGCGGCCGCCCTCGCCGCCGGTACGGACCGTCCTCTCGGCTCGCTCGCGCGACGACGCGTCCTCGGCTCGATCGGGGCGGCGATCGGCGTGAGCGCGCTCGCCGTTTTGCTCCACGGAACCGGTGAAGAATCGTTCCCCTCACCGTTCGAGATACCCGAGGACGCCCGGCCCGCGGTCCGGGAGTCACTGACGCGCGCGAAAGAGCAGTCGTTCGCGGTCGACGGCCTCGAACCGCTCGTTAGCACGGACTTCTATCAAGTCGACATCAGAAACGTCGATCCCGACGTCGACCGCGCGGCGTGGTCGCTCTCGATCACGGGAGCGGTCGCCGAGGAGCGAGAGTACGACTTCGCAGACCTCGAGGCGATGGAGCTGGAAGACCGGTTTGTCACGCTGCGGTGTGTCGGCGACCGACTCAACGGCCGCCAGATGGACACCGCCCTCTGGAGCGGCGTTCCCGTCGCCGCCCTGCTCGAGGCGGCGGAGCCGTCGGGCGATCGGGTGATCCTGCACGGCGCCGACGGCTATTACAACGAGTTTCCGATCGACGCGCTGCGGCCGGGGCTGTTGGCCTACCGGATGAACGGCCGGCCGCTCCCCCGGGCACACGGCGCGCCGTTGCGCGCGCTCGTGCCGGGCCACTGGGGCGAGATCAACGTGAAGTGGTTGACGGAGATCGAGGTCCGGGACGAGGACACGATAGGTTACTGGGAACACCGCGGCTGGCACGGCACCGGGCCGGTCGAGACGGTCGCCAAGCTCTGGCAGACCAACTATCTGGGAAGCGGCCGGTACGAGGTCGCCGGGCACGCCTACGCCGGCACCAGGGGGATCGAGGCCGTCGAGGTGTCGACCGACGGCGGCGACACATGGACCGAGGCCGAACTCTCCGAGCCCCTGCCCGGCGACGACGTCTGGCGACAGTGGCGACACGAGTACGGAGCCGGCGGGCGCCACGAGGTGATCGTCCGGGCCCGCGACGGGAACGGAGACCTCCAGATCCCCGAGAAGGACGGCCCGAAGCCCGACGGAGCAACCGGCTGGGTTTCCGAAACCGTCGGCCCGCAGTGACCGTGTGGATCCGGGACGCTCTCCCTGAACGCCGGTCGTCCCCCGTGAGACCTGTCCGCGTTCGCATCTCGCTTCTGTAATTTTATTTATAACTATCCGCTAGTAGGACGGGTAATGGAATTACTTCTGGTGAATATCCGGCGTAAACTGGTGAAATAACATGAACATTTATATGATAGTGGTAGCATGTTGGCAGTGGACAAGAGTGATTGTAAACCAATGACACGGGATTCCATTAACAGGCGACGCGTGCTTGCGGGGGCAGGGGCAGGAATTGCTGGGGCAATGGCCGGTTGTCTCGGTAGCGGTGGCGATGACGGAGACGTCCAATTCATCACGGACTATTACAACGACTCGTGGCAAGGGCTCTGGGAGGACCTCGAGCCCCAGTTCGAAGACGAGACCGACATCGCCATATCCGTCGAGGAGGCGGGGATGTCGGGGAGTCAGGAGTCGCGGCTCGCGCAGCTGATTCAGGCGGGTGATCCGCCGGAGGCCAACACCTCCACGTTCGACCAGGTGGCCGAGATATGGTCGACAGGCCAGCTCGAGACCGTCAACGACGTCGTCTCGTCGGCCGAGGAAGTAAACGGGGAACTGAACACCGGGGGGGCGTTCCTTGGGGAAGGAGATGAGATCTATCAGGTCCCACACGGCGTGTACATCTCGAACTTCCAGTACCGGGCCGATGTCTACGAGGACCTCGGACTGGAGGTGCCGGAGACATTCAGCGATGTCCTCGAGAACGCCAAGGCGATCGACAATGCTGGCGGCCCGTGGGAGGATATGCGCGGATACGGGCTGGCCGGGGCACCGACCGGCAAGAGTCAGGACGAAATGCAGGTCATGCTCGCGAGCGCGGGCGTCTCCGGTATCGGCCTCCGTTGGAAGGACCCGGACGCGCAGGATGAACTCGAGATCTGGTGGCCCGAGGATACGGTGACCGAGGTACTGGAGTACGCGAACGAACTCTCGCAGTACTCGCCGGATCCGACCAGCATCGGCTGGGCCAGCTCGCTCAGTAGTTGGGTACAAGGGGGATACGGCCAGTGTTACCACCTCAATGCCTGGCCGGTCGGCGTCACCGCACAGACCGCCGAGGCAAATGACAGCGACGCGCTGCGTTCGGTCGCCGAGAACACCGAAATCATCGCGTACCCGATGCTGGACGGCGTCGACCCGAGCGAGAACTGGCTGTCCTCGCCGACTCCCGACGGCCACCACATCTTCGCAACCTCCGGGCGGCCGGGCGACGCCAAGGAGTGGTTCGAGTGGCTCTACGCGGACAGCATTGAACGGACCGCGAGTTTCTACGAGGCGGACCCCGGTCGGTTCCTCCCGAGCTACTCCGGCGTACTCGAGTCGGACGCGTTCCAGAACCAGGGCATCTTCGAGGCTCATCCGCACCTGCTCGAGAAACTCCAGTACGTGCAGGACGAGATCTATGGCAACCACTACGGCAGCGTCGACGCGGCCGATACCTCCTCGCCGGAGGCGCTATACATGCTGCGACAGTGGTTCTACGGCGAGATGATCAACCGAGTGGTCACCGACACGATGACCGTGCAGGAGACCTACGACTGGGGCCTCGAGCAACTCGAAGAGGCGTTTGCAGAGGCGCAGGAATCGTTCGGATAATCCATCCCGGACGGCCGACCCTCCTTCGGCCGTGTGAATTCCGGAGCGAGTCGTTTGCGATCAATCATGAAATCAAAACTATGCCAACAGAGGAAACCTAACTATGGCCAGTGAAACCGGAGAATCGATACGGTCTGGCAGGGCGTACATTCCGTGGGACGACCTGCCGGTAAAGCGGGAGACGATCGCGGGAGTCGGGACCGTACTCCCAGTCGTCGTCCTGTACTTGCTTATTGCGGTGCTTCCAATCGCGTTCGCGTTCTGGGCATCGTTACACGAGATCCACACGCTCAATCCGGAGTGGCAGTGGATTGGCCTCGCGAACTACCGAGAGGTCCTGAACATCTCCACGTTCTGGGGCTCGCTGTGGCGGGGGGTCGTCTACATGGTCGGCAGTACCGTCCTCCAACTCGGCGTCGGGCTCTGGATGGCGCTCGTACTCAACCGCATTACACGCGGGCAGAAACTGCTCACCGCAGTGGTGTTTACCGCCTACCTGATCCCGACGATCATCGTCTCGCTGGTGGCGATGCGGGTGTTTGACCCGTCTGGTGGCGTCTTCCAGATGATCGGCGCCGACTGGCTCGGCCTCTGGGGCAGCCAGACGGCCCCGCTGGGCTCGCGTGACTGGGCGATGCGGCTGCTCATCCTCATCGGGACCTGGAAGTTCGCCGTCTTCATCACCATCTTCACGCTCGCGCAGTTGCGCGCGATTCCCGATCGGTTCTACGAGGCGGCGAAGGTCTGTGGTGCGAACCGATGGCAGATGTTCCGCGACATCACGCTGCCGCGTCTCAAGGGGATCGTGGCGGTCGTCGTCTTGCTCCGTTCGGTCTTCATGTTCAACAAGTTCGACATCATCTGGCAGCTCACCCAGGGCGGCCCCGGTGACGCCACGACGACGCTGCCTGTGCTGGCCTACAAGACCGTCTACACGGACCAGGCCTACGGGCTCGCCAACGCGATCTCCGTGGTCATGTTCCTGTTCCTACTAGTATCGGCGATCATCTACTTCAAAATTGTCAATCCCAGCGAGGAGGTGGAGACGACAACATGAGTCAAAACGAACCACCGGGAGGCATTTTCGGCCTCTCATACGACGGCGAGACGCGCATCACCGAAGCACTGAAAATCGTCAGCACCGCGATCATCATCCTCGTCGGTGCCTGGCCGATCTACTGGATGACCCAGTTGGCCTTCACAAAATACGAGACGGTCGAGAATACAGTCACCGTCTTCCCCACGCCAGACATCTTCACGTTGGACAATTTCGACGTCCTACTTCAACCGGAAATGTACACCTACATGTTCAACACGGTCGTGGTGGCTATCGGAACCATCGTCACGGTCGTTCTTGTCTCGCTGATCGCCGGCTACGGCCTCGCGCGGCTGGATTTCCCTCAGAAGGAGAACTTCGCGCGAATCCTCCTGATCGGCTACCTCTTCAGCCCGATCGTCATTGGGATCCCGCTCTATCAGATCTGGCGGAGCATCGGTCTGCTCGGGACCCGGTTCGGGCTCATCATCGCCCTGTCGGCGATCTCGATGCCCTTCGCGGTCTGGCTGATGTGGAAGTACATCATGACGATCCCCGAGGCCCACGAGGAGGCGGCGTGGGTCGACGGCGCGTCACGGTGGCGGGGCTTCCGCGATGTCGTCGTCCCCCAGTGTCGGCCGGCGATCATCGCCGCGGCGCTGTTCGCCTTCGCGCTCGCCTGGAACGACTTCACGTTCGCGCAGATCCTCCTGCCCCAGACCGAGACCACGACGTTCGCGCCCGGGATTCTCCGGGCGATGGGACAGGCGCAGTTCCTGCCGGACGCCTATCTGATGGCGATTTCGCTGGCCATGACGTTGCCGCCGCTGCTGTTCGCCTACTTCATGCAGAGCTACCTGCTGAAGGGATTCCAGGTCAGAGCCCTCTAAGAGTGTACCATCTTTACAACTAACACCGCGAGACATACCAACATATGCCAGATATCGAGATCCAGAACCTGACGAAAGTGTACGAGGAAGCGAACAACAAAATCGTTGCCGTCGACGGGATAGACCTCACGATCAAAGACGGCGAGTTCGTGACTCTGGTCGGTCCCTCGGGCTGTGGCAAGACCACGACGCTTCGCTGCGTTGCGGGGCTGAACAAGCCCACCAGCGGGACGATCAAGTTCGGCGACCGCGACGTGACCCAGAAGCCGGTCCAGGAACGCAACGTCGCGTTGCTCTTCCAAGACATCGCGCTCTACCCCCACATGAGCGTCAAGGAAAACATGGCCTACGGGCTCAAGATCTCCGGATTCTCCCGAAAGGAACGGATGGCCCGCGTTCAGGAGGCCGCCGAACTGCTCCAGATAACCGACCAACTCGAGAAGATGCCCGCGGACCTCTCGGGCGGCCAGCAACAGCGCGTCGCGCTCGGCCGGTCGCTCGTTCGGGACCCCGAAATCTTCCTGTTCGACGAGCCGATGTCGGACCTAGACGCCAAGCTCAAGGCCGAACTGCGCCCGGTCATCGAAAAGGTGACCGACGAGATCGGCTGTCCGACGCTGTACGTGACTCACGACCAGGAGGAGGCGATGACCATGTCCGACCGCGTCGCCGTGATCAACGACGGTGAACTGGCGCAGGTTGCCCCGCCGAAGGAAGTCTATGACGAGCCGGACTCGCAGTTCGTCAGCCAGTTCATCGGCCAGCCGTCGACGCAGTTCTTCGAGGGCAAAGTCGGCGCGGTCAACGGCACTGCCGAACTCGACGTCGGCGGCTACGAGTACCACCTCGCCCGCGACGGCCTCGAGGGTTGGTCCGGTGAGGACGTCCGCGTCGGCCTCCGACCGCAGTACATCCGGGTCAGCGACGACCCCAAGGACGGCATTCCGGCGACGCACCTGTTGGACGAGCCGCTGGGCGACGCGACGCATAGCTTCTTCGACACCGAGTTCGGCGAGATCGTCGTCGTCACCGATCCCGACTTCGACGGCAACGGTGGGGAGTACGGTCTCGTCTTCGAGGACGACTACATCCAACTGTACGACAACGATTCCGGCGTGCGCATCGCCTGATTCCGGTCAGTTCTTTTCGTCGCCGCTCGCTCGAGCGGCCGCGTTCGTCTCTGCGTCGGCAGTGACTGCCGTCTCGGAAACCGCCGGTGCCGTCGAGCGAACGACGATCGTGCCGGCGGCGTAGTCGCCGACGCGTCGACCGTCGGTCACGAACGCGACGACGAGCCCGAGGACCAGCGGCGGGACGCCGAGCAGATCGACGTACCGACAGAGGTTCCGGACGGCGCTGGCCCGGAGCGTACACTCGCGGCCGTCCGTCATGACGACCAGCAGGCCGCGATTGACTTTTCCCGGCGTCCGCCCGTAACGCCACTCACAGACGAACGAGTAGGTGACGTAGAGCGGCAAGAGCGCGACCAGCGAGAGGAAGACGACGTACCCCCCAAGCGCTTCGTAGGACTCACCGAAGACCACGCTCGCGGCGTAGATCAGCGGGAACTCGAGAAGGATGTAACAGACGAACAGGTCGATCGCCGCCGCCCCGGCGCGGGCGAGCAGCACGTCCCGGTCGTCCGCGGTGTCAACTCTTGGTGCCGGCTGTCGCCGGGTCGGGAGGAACCCGTCCAGCGTCCAGTCGATCACGGTTCGACCGCCTCGGCGTTCATGGAGGTGTCTTTCAGTAGCGGACGGAAAATACCTGCCGTCGTTCGACGGCGTTACTCCATCCGGATGTCTGTCCGCAGCGTCACGAGGAAGTAGCCAAAGAGTGCGAGCGTGATCCCGCCGAACATCTGCGTATCCATCGACAAGTAGCCGTCTATCTGGTACAGCAAGACGCTGGTAACCGCCAGCACGAGGATAGCGCCGAGCGTCCGCCAGCGCTCGACCGTCTTCTCGATGGCGATTCCCGCCGTGGACTTCTCGACCGCGTCCGACGCCTTGCGGATGTTCTCGAGCCCCGCGCTATCGGATTTACGTGATTTGGTCTCTTCACTCATATACTGTCGCTATCCCCACCGAGGAGTATATATCTATGGGTCCAGGTGAAACGGTTTCGGCATCGAGCCCTCGCTCGAACGCAGTAAGCCGTCAGCTCGACGGTATCGATACCGAGACGGCTCGACGAAATCGGCCGACGACGACACCCCTCGAATCGTCGCCGGCGACGGGGCTGTCGCGCCCGACGCGAGTGTTACTCCGTGAGTTGGTCGTTTCGCAGGTCCTCGTCGAACTGGAGGGTGTTCTCGATCCTAATTTACAGCCCACAGATGAACAAAATCCGAATCGTGTTGCGGTTGACGAAACCGTGATTCGACTCAACGATGAACAATACTGGCTGTACGCCGTCCTCAGAAATCGGAGATTTCTGATGGGCTGCACAAGAGCGCTGCTCTTGTGAACGCGGTCGATCCAGAAACGAACGAATTGCTGCATAAACAGCTTGAGACGACTACAAACAGCGTTCTTGCACAGCAGTTTCTCGCCGAACTCCGCGAGAAACACGACGCTGAAGAGATGTTGCTTCTCATCGATGGCTCGCATTCTCCGAAAGACGCATCCTCTCGACACGGCCACGATTCCGATCTTTCTCATATATCGTGGCTGGGCTCACCGTCGTCGCTGTCGCCATGTTCCATATTCAAAATCCGGAAGAGGAGTTTGGTAATCCAGATCAGGGGGAGAATTTGGCAAATCCCGGGATAGGTCCGTATCTCAGTGGATTGGGCGGACTTATTATTATAATTTCAGCTTGAATGGGGCAGGATACGACCTAATCCACTCTAAACTACTTCGAGATCGGCGTCGGAGCGATCCATCGCAAACCCCTCCTCGACGAGAGACGTTAGGTAAGACGGCCCGGAGGCTTTTTGGATTTTATTGTCACAAATCAGTACTATTATTACCAATATAGGGATAACATATTTTGCCGGTTAACCCCCAATCTAATCGGCCATGGTGATATCATAGGGGGGTGTTCCCAAAAACCCGGCCCCCCGTTTCAATCACCATGACACCTCCAGATCGGTCACTCTCCAAGTATATCCTCGGTGACAAAGGACATCCCCCGGCCCGTCCCGTTGCGGTCGTTCACGTCGCCGAGCATCTCGGCTTTGATGTCCAGGTACCACGTCTTGCCCTCGCAGCAGAGCCAGTCGTCGGCCTCGAGTCGGCCGAGCACACAATAAATAGTCTGCCAAGCTCGCGCATCGACGAGGTCGTCATAGTCGGCGCTGCCACGCTGTTGTTCGTCGGCGGGATACTGCGGTTCGCCCACGACTTAGAGGAGATGCTCACCGACGAGACGCACCGGTCTTGAGCGTGTTCACCGATGCGTTCGCGATATACCTACTGCTGGGAGTCTTCTACGAGATTCAGACGGTTATAAATACTAACAGGATCACACTTTCCGCTGGGCGTTCGTAAGATATCGAGGAGCACCCACCTGTTCGTTCGTACCGGTATTGTCTGAATGGCAATTCACCGGGTTTGTATTAGGAATTGGCCGCAATCTTCGCTTGACATAGTCTAAATCCCCGAAATTTGTAGAGCAAAATGAGACATGAGTGGCTCACGTTCGTGCGAAGGGGCGTGACCTCTCACGTCAATGACCAGGGTTCAAATCCCTGCCGGAGCACTCTTTTGAACGACCAGAGCGAGTGAAAAAGGAAGCGCACGACAGGGATTTGAATCACGCAAACGCGAGTGTAGCGAGCGTTTGCCATCTGGTTCAAATCCCTGCCGGAGCATGCAAGATACGGACACAGGGAGTATCCCGGTTTTGCGAGCGGCGAAGCCGCGAGCTATTTGCAGTGAGTGTCACGCTGTGAATTCACCATCAGTGATGAGTTCCAGCGGGCGACACACTCTTTTTGCCCACTATCCAGTTAGTCCCCCTATGGATCCGACCCAATTTCTCCAAGATGGTGCAGTTCGGATATCAAACGACACGTATGCAGTCTGCCGGACCGATTACAGCCATCCGACTGCATTTGCAACCGTCCAGGACGACACCGAGACGACGGTGGTCGTCGAAGCGGGTGAGGCTGGGAAGATAGATGCCGACGAGGTTGAATCCGGCTGGAAACGCCTGACGTTCGAGATGGACCTTCCGTTCGAACTCGTTGGATTTCTCGCGAGAGTTGCCACAGAACTCGCGAACGCGGATGTCTCGGTGTTCGTCATCTCCTCGTACTCGACCGACCACGTGTTCGTAAAAGAAGATGACCTCGATGATGCAATCTCGCAGCTTGAGGAACTGGGCTGTATCATCCTGAACCGCAGTGACGGAGGGTAAACACCGGCATCTTCGTACGATATCGAGCCGCTCTGCTTCGGACGGTGTCTCTGACAAATACGAGTAAGCAAAAAGTGGTCGTAGTATCCTGTCCCGGTCAGGCAATAGAGTTCCAAGGCCCCAGTCGTTCGCTCCACTGATCAGTCTGCTCCGAAGTGCTCAAGTGACGGATCGGCCTGGCCAGCGAGCACCGGTTCGATGTCCGCAGCCCGCCAGCCAATCGGCGACAGGACACTCTCAGCGGCGTTGATTAACTGATTCCGGTAAAACTCTTCATCGTGCGGCGAACAGTCTTCGGAGGGAAGTCGCACGCGCTCCCGACCAGTTTTCGAGTCGTCGACGACGACGTAGGAGATATCTCTCCCAGCAAATGATTCCCGTCCACGATCGGTGTGCCGTTGCAGCGCTGCGGTCGTCTGCGTCGACTGCGTGTATTCTGCTACCTGTTTCGAGGCCCGATTCGTGATTTCGAGCGCTGCTGGATCGACAGTCCCGGCTTCGAGGCGACCGATCCACGTCGATAACTCGGCACAGACTGCCTCCGGATCGCCTGTCTCGTCGAAGACATCGATCAGCGCTCGCTGACAGTCTGCGACGAACGTCGGCGTGCTCCGTTGGCGGCACTCGATGCCGCGATACTTGTACTCGCCATCGGTCCGTTTACCGAAGTACTTCGTGAGTGCCCCGGCGTCACTGTTGCGACGCGGGACGAACGCGATCCACTCGTATTCACCTTCGTACTCCAACCGAATCTCCGTGTGTTCTGTGACCGCTGCTGCGACTTCCGTCAGCGGTCGTTGCTGGGTATCCTCACGCGGCGTGACCCACAGACTGTCGACGATACCGTGAACCACTCGCCAGCCAGCCTCTTCGAGGTGTGTTTTTGCGTCCAAGAGGATTTCGCGAGCGTATGTGTTGATCGCCTCGTGACACTCGATCCGGCCGAACTTCGCGTTCGAGAACCCCTGATAGCCGAAACAGGAGACGAGAATCCACTTCAGCGCATCTGACTGACCTTGCAGCACCGCCAGATCGTCTGAATCGTCGGTCTCAGCAATCTCGTTTTTCAGCGCGTCGCGGTCATCGATGATTGGCTGGAGGACATCCGGAAGATAGCCAGGTTCGTCGCAAATACTGTATCCAAGGCCCGGCACGTCTGCGCGGTCGTGGCAGTCACAGCGGATCGTCTCGGGGCTAATGTTTCGCGTACAGATGATATTCGGATACAGCGACGAGAAATCAAGCTCGTGGACGTGTCTGTGGACGCCAACCGCTGGCGAGAAGGTGAATCCGCCGCGGTCCGCGTCGTGCAGTTGTCGCATTCGCTTGGGGAGTTCGTGTCGCCAGCTCTTCCACGGGACCAGCACGTTTCGAGAGAGTGCTTCGCGAATTTGGATTGCCGTCAAAACATTCCCAATCGACGCCCACGAGAGTTCCTGCAGTGGCTTGCGCGAGCGCTCGACGAGATCGAGACAGCCGTCTAAATTGGTCTCATCGTAAAAGAACGTGTTCGACTGGTCGATAATTACCCGACCCGGCACATTGTATCGGGCTGGTGAGTGGCCGACTTGCCCGTAGCTCTCGTAGGTCGACTGGCTTGCTAACTGCTCGTATCCCGGCCGCCGCCCCAACTGAAAAGACAACTCGAACTGCTCCGCAGTCTCAAATAGCGCCGGCACGAGTGCGCCTGTCGACAGGACAAGCACATCAGGATCAGCTACTTCGAGTCGGTCGCGAAGCATCGTGATGATCTCAGACGGCATCGTTTCGTATGCAGTATCACCGATCTGGAGATGTGCCACTGGAGCGTCGGGCTCTCCCGGCTGTGGGTAGCCGAGTTCGAGCGTTCGGAGATCTCGCTCTGGGGACGGATCACACTCCTGTTCGAGACAGTAGCGAAATTCCCGGGAGAAATCGACGTTGAACAGGCGGTACGTTCCGGGACGATCTTGTCGACGAATCCATCCGGCGAGTGGCTGGACTCGATTGATCGACGACACATCGATCCGGAGAACTGTTTCCGGATCGCGGCGGAATGCTGGCCGCCAGCGTTCACGAGCGACTGTTTCGACATCACTCCGGAAAGTGAGCTTCTCGGTAAGGGCATCCAAATGACGCTCCGTCTCCGCAGCCGCGTAGATTGTCGGTGTATACGTCGTCGTCTGTCTCCGGGTACCCGCTGAAGATGCCTGCCACTCGACGACGCCGTCGTCGGTGTAATCAATCTTGAACGGCACGAGAATTCGCCTCCTGTAGTATCTCTACTTGGTTGGAAAGTTCTGCAATCCGGCGTTCTTGGGCGAGCAACACCGAGAATAGATACGGGATCTCCGGGTCTGGGTGGTTGAGATAGCCAGCGGCGTGGGCGTACGTCCGACCGTGCTCGAAGAGTCGGTCGAAGTGCTCCTGCTCGCTCGCGCGTAATGCCCGCCGGTATGCGGAAAACTCGGTCTCCAAAGCTTCGAGTCGGTCGCGATACGTCGGATTAGTTCGCCCCACAGCTACTCACCTCCCGGGTTCCGGTGGGATCTTCCAGTGGCTGGTCGTAGAGTGGCTCGCGAGCCGCGAGAATGTCTGCCCAGAAGGACAGCGTGGTCTGGACCCACCGACCACCCTCGCCAGGGTAGACGAGCGTTTCGTCGTTCGGCGTCTGAAATCGCGGACCGAACGGCGTCTGCTCACACACGAGGTGCTGATCAGCAGCCGTTCTGATTGGGTCGCTGAACGTATCTTCAGCGGTCTGGGTGAGCAGTACCGGCACATCGCTCTCCCTGGCGATGGTCGCAAGCGATGCAATCCCCGAGAGGAGCATCTCTTTGCCCTCGTCGGCAAAGAGGCTCTCGTCGCGATAGTAGCGGTCGATTTCTGGGACGACGACGAGGCTGGTGTCGTCAGAACACAAATCCGGAAGCGATCTGAGGAGGTCCAGATGCTGGAACGGGGTAAATCCACGTGCCACCCGAATCCGATCGAGAATCCGGTTCGAGGGTGCAACCTCTGTGAGTGGGGCAGTCTGCGCGTGTGTTCCGGGATCAATCCAGACGGCGTCACCCCCGGAAAGGAGGAGATGATCGACAGCAAGCGCGTGGATGACAGTATCGGTAGCACTCGAATGCTCAAGCAGTGTGATGCCCGGGTCGAGGGCTGGCAAATAGGTCGAGCTACCCGATGCCGACCGTTGGTTCTGTTCTCTCATGGATAGAGCGTGTGCCGATGAGGGATTAAGTAAGCGGGAGGCGCTTCCGGGTTTCCGGGTATGGGAATCTGGAATCTGTTGAACCGTTCCATCAGTGATGAGTTCCAACGACCGTGTGAATACAGGGCGCGTGTCCAGCACCCGTTGCCGCTTGACTAAGGAAGGGTGCTGAGCAGTCATTACGGGTCAAGGGTGCGTGGTAGATCAACACAAGACTTATTCCAAAATCGGAACACGTCCCTCGTATGCTCCTGTTGCTGCCATTTAGCCTCCTATTGATAATCGCTATTCCACTCTTTCTTGTTGGTGGGGCTGTCGCGATCTATTTAACGTCCAAGGGGGCGCTCTCTGTCCATCAACTGTACATTCTTTTGGGTGTCGCTATTGCGCTGATGACTCTACTTGGTGCTGGAGCAATAGACTCGTACGGCGATACAATCGAGTATACTGTTGATCAATGTATGGAACGTGGGACGGACGGCGGGATGGACGACCAGACGGTAAACTCGGGAACCGAATTTGGCGAGCTATCTCCAGAAGCACAGGACGTGTTCCGCTCAGCACTCCAAGCATCCCGAGCAGATGATGAGTACATGACGCGCAAACACCCCGACGAGTTCGAACTTCAAAGAGATACCGAGACCACAAACGAGATCCAGTACGAATCAGAGTGTTACGAGCTAACAGCACAGTATAGAGCTAACGTTGAATCCAATATTTTGGGGACGTTTTTTTCGGCTGTCGGGTGGAGTCTCGCAGTTGCACTGACAGTCGGTGGTCTAGTCAAGCGCGAACGACGACGTCGGCAGCGTTGGATTGAGTCAGACTCTCTCGAGGACGTGAAATCAGAACGATGTCCGAATTGCGACGAATCCCTCGGTCAGGGAAGCGACGAATGCCAGCGGTGTGGGTGGTCATCTACTGATGACGACACGCAAGAAGGCAACTCATCACAGCCCAAGTAACCCATACGCACTACGGGAGGTTCCGAGCGAATTCTATATACCTCACCTCTGTCCAACCCCTCTATTACAAACTGATTCTCATGAAATCACCACTCACTACGCACGCGCATTGAGTGATTTGCGGTGTATCGAGTATCCGCGCGAACGGAGTGAGCGAGGACACCCGACGATGAAAAAGATGGCTGTATTCAGCACGCCGATTCTCTCAGTTTGCGAGTGGCCTGAGAAGATCTGTTACGGATCAATCGGATCGAGCGACCGCATCGAAAAGTGCGAACTGGAACAGTACCGTTCGGCGACGGCCACAAGTCGACGCGTTCGTCGAATATCTACGAGATTGTGCTGCAGCAACGATTCAAAATCGCCATCACTCCAACTCTGGACGGCCGCACCGCTGTCTGCGAACGGATCGCGCTCGTTGAGTCCCTCACCGACGAGTTCGCCGTAGGTCGTCTCCAAGCTTTTCTCGGAGACATTGAAATTATCCCCGACTACGGTCATCACATCGATGTACGGGCCCTGCAGCGGCCACCCGACGTCATGTTCCCGACAGCGCGTCCGGATGAAGGGCAAATCGAATCCTCCATTCCACGTCTCGCCGTTGTAGGCAGCGAATTTGAACTCGTCAGTGTCGTCCTGTCCTGCGCGGCCAAACCGTCGGATAGCAAACTCGTGGAATGCAGTCAGCAACGAGTGCTCCGAGTCACACGCCGTCACAGTTACGACACTCTCGAATTCAGAAGCCAATGATTGGCTCGTTGCTTCCGCGTACTCGCGGCCGCCTGTATTGAGAAACAGTCGCGAACCCATCGGGATGTCGACGCCGATGACCGTAATCTGGTCGGCAGGGGCGGTTCCAGTCGTTTCGATATCGAGCGCAGCAGTTTTCACTTGTCTGTCACCTTCTGCGTTAATTGACTGCCGATGGTAAAATGCGAAACCGACGACCTTCCGGGTTTCCGAATAAGGGAAGAAATCGGACTATTCGGTAAGAACAGATGGTACCGTCGTGTTCCGAGACAATTTGATAGATTTAGAAGCCGGAAAGATGCTACCCGGAAACCCGGAAGGCTGACCCTTCCGTTTATCTGACTGGCCGCTGATGGCACTGGTATGATCCAGGACGCTCGGGTCCTTCAGGACGATCATCTCCCGCGGGAGATCGTCCACCGACACGAGGAGATGTCCCAGTTGGCGACGGCCCTGGAGCCCGTCGTCGAGGGCGACCGGCCACAGCACGCGTTGCTGACTGGGCCATCCGGCGCTGGCAAGACCTGCATCGCCCGGGCAACACTTGACCGCCTCCAAGAGCAGGTGCTCGACGTGCATACGGCCCACGTCGATTGCTGGCTCCATCCCAACGATTTCCGCATTCTCTACAAGCTACTGGAAACACTGGGCAACACGTACGACATCCATCGGTCGACGCCACATGACGAACTGCTCGAACGCCTCGCCGAGATCGACAAACCGTTTCTGATCGTCCTCGACGAGGCCGACCAGATCGACGATCCAGATCTGCTCCGTCGCCTGTACGGCATTCCGTACGTGACGATGATTCTCGTGACTAACCACGAGCGCGACCTGTTCTCACCACTGGACGAACGATTGCAGTCCCGGCTTCGGAGTAGCGATACGATCGAGTTCGACCGATATACGCACGACGAACTCGTGTCGATCCTCGCCGATCGCGCGCACTGGGGGCTAACCGACGGCTCGATCACCGACGGGCAACTCGACCGACTGGCCGAGGCAGCCCGCGGGAACGCTCGTGACGCGATCAGTATGCTCCGGTCGGCTGCTCGGCATGCAGAACAGGCCGGGCGAGGGCAGATCAACGAAACCGACATCGACGACGCGATTCCCGCAGCACGCGCCGAACTGCGACAGAAGAGTCTCGACCGGTTGACGCCCGACCAGCTTGCAGTCTACGACGTGTTGCGAGAGAGCGGCGAACTCATGCCGAAAGAGATCACTGCGGCGTACAAGCAACGAGTCGATGAGCCGAAAACAAAACGGACCGTCCGCAAATATCTGCGAAAGCTCGAACAGTACAACCTGATCGAAAGTTCCGGGAATGGACCCAGCAAGGTCTACACAACGACACAAGAGTGAGAATACCCATCCGAGCGATTCAGCTACAGCTGAATGGTTTCGAGGTCTGCCTCCAGGTCGGAGACATTCTCGTTGTACGCACGGACAAACTCGGGAAACTGCGGTGCACACTCCCGAATATCGTCGGCAGATGGCGGCTGGTACTGTGAGAGGAGATAGATGCCGCCTTCCCCGCCGACGCGGAGATACGAGACGCCGTCGCGGTCCCAGTTGAGTTCCCAGCGCGTGCCGGCAACCCGTGTCGTGAACGTCCCGTAGTCGCCACCCTCGTAACGCTGGAGTTCACGAGCGATGCGATCACAGACATCGTGGACCCGGTCCAGCACGCGGTCGCGCTCTGCAACGGCACCGTCTGTCGACGCGACGGCTGGAAAGTCAGTCGAGACATCGTCGAGGATACCGTCGAGCGAGGCGACGTAGTTGTTGAAACCGGCGACGAACGCGCTGTAGTCGGTGAGTGCGTCGGCAAGCGGCCCCGGTTCTGGCGGCTGTTTCGTCGAAACGACGTACACCTCGTCGCCACGCTCGGGGTCGAATCGGAGATAGGAGAGGTCCCCGGCCTCGTATTTGACGGTCCACTCGCCGCGGTCGGTCTCGATGGTGGCCTGGCCGTAATCGCCACCCTCCAACCGGGCGAGTTGGTAGGCGATCTGACCGGCGTGATCTCGCACTGCGGACACCAGTTCGTCACGTCGGTCGGCAACGGCAGTCACATCAGCCGGATCGAGCGGCGGCCAATCGGTCACATCTGATCAAACCGCCGGAGGAAGATAACCGGTGTGATCTCTGGTGCGAACAGCCACAGATAAACACACCGCAGATCTGCGGAGAGACAGCGAGGGGTTCTCGACCCCATTATCCAGTTGCTATGGGAATCGTCACTCTCCTGTTTGGCCGCCCAGCCAGCGAGGGCAGAACCGAGAGTTCACGCCGGGATGACTCCTGTGAGACAGATCGCGACCACAGCGTCCAGTGTCGGAGCTGTGGTCGGTATCATGCAGCACAATCACGTTCGTGTCCGAACTGTGATTCCGGAAACCAGCTCCGCGATGGGCCGCCACCGCGTTAGTCGGCGTTGCTGGTGACGAAGTGAGTCATAGCCGTTCGCTCGGCACGACGAAGGAGTTCGCCTGCCGTCCCGGTCGAACAGCCGAGTCTGCTGGCGACCTCTTCCAGCGTCGCATTCTGTGGTTCGTGATAGTAGCCACACTCGACGGCTTCGTCGGCGGCCTCGAGTTGCCGCGGCGTAAGTTCGAGCCGTGAGTCGAGGCAGCCAGCGAGTAATTTACTCACTGAAAGCACTTCGACAGCCATCATGTCCGGAACCGAGTCCACTGCGGCCTGGACCATCTCCGCCGGCCCGACAACCGTGAGAACGACAGTGCCGTCAGCACGGAACTCGAGTGGTGTCAACAGGAGCAACTCCGGTTGATCGAAGACCCCGCAAACGCGTGTTCCGTCGAATCCAACTTCTCACGAGACCTCGAGGTACCGCATGCTGTGTTCAGATGGGTCTCACGGCTCTCACTTTGGGGTTTTATTGAGTTATCCGATGCCCCGAGCAGACAGCACAGGAAAATCTGTGCTGGCCCTCTCCTCGATCGAGTCACATGCAAAAAACCCCCCGACCAGCGTCGTCACTGATCGAGGGGTGATGAGGTGGGTCCAAATGGAGGACCCGAAGTATGAATGGGAGGCGGCGAACCGAGTTTCCCAGAGACTCTCGTACTCCAGTACTCACCGGAACGCTGGCGGGCTTAACTTCCGTGTTCGGGATGGGTACGGGTGTAAACCCCGCCGCTATGGCCGCCTTAACGCCGATCCGCGGAATCGAACCGCGTCCACACTGCAGAGCAGTGGGATACCAGTATCGGTGGCCGATGTTGTGACGATCGTGTGTATGTGCAATCCAGTTAACGCCTGGACCCGCTTCATGGGCCCGTGTATCCAGTGTAGTATGAATGGTGGCTTCAACCGATTAGTACTCGTGGACTGAACGTCTCGTTGCCTCGACGCGTACATCCCAAGTCTATCGATCTCGTCTTAGACGAGTGGTTTCAGCGGTGTCTCTTTTCCAGGTGGGTTTCGAGCTTAGATGCGTTCAGCTCTTACCCCGTGTGGCGTAGCTTCTCAGCAATGCTCTCTCGAACAACTGATAGACCAGTGGCCACCAACCGTAGTTCCTCTCGTACTATACGGTCGTTCCCGTCAGACACCATGACACCCCCAATAGATAGCAGCCGACCTGTCTCACGACGGTCTAAACCCAGCTCACGACCTCCTTTAATAGGCGAACA